>NZ_JAUBVZ010000037.1:0-1536 GCF_036702805.1 Microcoleus sp. A006_D1 | reverse complement strand
ATTTCCGAAGGCTGTTGTGTTGCCTACAGTACCTGTGAATGCGATATTACCACTAGAGTTTACAGTCAGATTACTGTTACCGTTAACTGTATTGTTAAAACTAATAGCGCTTCCTGCAAGAATTGGATTATTGGCAATTGTGACTGCATCTCCGTAAGTTTGACTGCTGGTTGTCGTGACATTGCTATTCAGTTGAGTTGTACCGCCTGCGTCGGTGGTTAAACTTTGGGCTGTGACAGGATTAAATGCAGTTGTACCGCTACTATTAGTCGTGAGATTTCCTAATGCTGTTGTGTTGCCTACAGCACCTGTGAAGGCGATATTACCGCTAGAGTTTACAGTCAGATTACTGTTACCGTTAACTGTATTGTTAAAACTAATAGCGCTTCCTGAAAGAATTGGATTGTTGGCAATTGTGACTGCATCTCCGTAAGTTTGAATACCCGTTGTAGTAATATTGGCATTCAGTTGAGTTGTACCGCCTGCATCGGTGGTCAAACTGTTAGCTGTGACAGCATTAAATGTAGTTGTACCGCTACTATTAGCCGTGATATTTCCTAATGCTGTAACATTACCTACACCACCATTGAATCCAATATTACCAGTGCCAGAGTTTAGCGTTAAATTGCTATTACCATTAACTGTATTGTTAAAACTAATAGCGCTTCCTGCAAGAATTGGATTATTGGCAATTGTGACTGCATCTCCGTAAGTTTGACTGCTGGTTGTAGTGATATTGGCATTCAGTTGAGTTGTACCGCCTGCATCGGTGGTTAAACTTTGGGCATTCACAGCATTAAGTGCAGTTGTACCGCTACTATTCGCCGTGATATTTCCGAAGGCTGTTGTGTTGCCTACAGTACCTGTGAATGCGATATTACCACTAGAGTTTACAGTCAGATTACTGTTACCGTTAACTGTATTGTTAAAACTAATAGCGCTTCCTGCAAGAATTGGATTATTGGCAATTGTGACTGCATCTCCGTAAGTTTGACTGCTGGTTGTCGTGACATTGCTATTCAGTTGAGTCGTGCCGCCTGCGTCAGTTGTTAAACTGTTAGCTGTGACAGCATTAAATGTAGTTGTACCGCTACTATTGGCGGTGAGATTTCCTAATGCTGTTGTGTTGCCTACAGCACCATTGAAGGCGATATTACCGCTAGAGTTTAGCGTTAAATCGCTCTTACCATTAACTGTATTGTTAAAACTAATAGCGCTTCCTGAAAGAATTGGATTATTAGCAATTGTGACGGCATCTCCGTAAGTTTGAATACCCGTTGTAGTAATATTGCCATTCACTTGAGTCGTGCCGCCTGCGTCAGTTGTTAAACTGTTAGCTGTGACAGCATTAAATGTAGTTGTACCGCTACTATTGGCGGTGAGATTTCCTAATGCTGTTGTGTTGCCTACAGCACCATTGAAGGCGATATTACCGCTAGAGTTTAGCGTTAAATCGCTATTACCGTTAACTGTATTGTTAAAACTAATAGCGCTTCCTGCAAGAATTGGATTGTTGGCAATTGTGACTGCATCTCC
>NZ_JAUBVZ010000036.1:0-2381 GCF_036702805.1 Microcoleus sp. A006_D1 | reverse complement strand
GACTGACTCGGAGGTCAGGCTTTGGTTAGGTTCGATCGCCCCCACTGCACTATCACAGCACCAGGTTGTTGGTTGATTTCAGCCACATATATATAGAGAACCCAGGCGTTGCATGATGGAGAGATCAACTCAAAGTGTTTCTGATGTCATATCCTGAGTGCAAGTCTAGGCATATTCCTAAAAATGGTGACCCCCAAGACAAACTTTCATTACATCTGTGTCGATCGCGGTCGTCAGTTCTTGGAGTGCTATGAAGCCCAGCGCGACTACAGCGATGATATGAAACAGCACTGCCTTACAGTCGCTCAATGGCATGGGTTTCTGAGCCATTGAGCGAGTGCAAGGCGGGCATTACACCACCGTGATTACCTGCGTCAGACAAGTCGGAGCACTGCTTCCTGATGCCTACGATCGCGAAACGATTCCCCAAGTCGGGGAACTGGATGAACTAGAAACCTTGATTGCTAAAAAAAAACAAGATCTGGCTCTCTCTAGGCGGTTGACCACTTCAAGCCCGGAATGTTAGGCGCTCGTTTTGGGTGACCAGAGTGCAGCAACCTTCAAGCCGTTGTGGGCGATGGTTGCGGGTTGGCAATATACCTTCACAGAGTCACGAATGGCTGATTGGTCTATCCTGGTTTTATTCCAGACGGCGATCCGATTGTTAACAAGACTGACATGAGGCGAGTCGAGGGAGAGAACACCAGGTTGCGGCACGATCTCGACTACATCGCAAGACTTTGTGCTACTGGCAGTCTGAAAAAATGCTGAGGCACTGGGTTCGCTTGCTACTGCACTATCTCCGGTTCTGGGATGTTCCGGTTCCTGCTTGATTCATCTCTCTATTCAGTAACGCCCTAAAGTTTCTTGACAGCTAAACATCTTGACTTTGCATCAACCGCTGCTTCAAACGCGCGGGATCGCCCCGATCGACAACCTGGCCCTTTTCCAACAAAAAAGCCCCATCACAATAATTCAACTCATCCAAACGGTGAGTCACCCACAAAGCCGTAATCCCGCGATCCTTCACCAACCGCTGCACCGCCGCCACCAAATCCAACTGAGAATCAGGATCTAACAAAGCCGTCGGTTCATCTAACAGCAAAATTTCGCAGTGACGGGCGATCGCCCCAGCCAGAGCAATTCGCTGCTTCTGGCCCCCACTCAAAGCATAAATCGGCCGCCGCTGCAAATCCAGCAAATTCACAGCCTCCAAAGCCTCAGCCACCCTCTGGCGCACCTGAAGATTAGAAAGCTTTTCCTCCACCAAACCAAAAGCCACATCCGCACCCACCGTCGGCATCACCAACTGATGATCCGGGTTTTGGAACACAAAACCCACACGCCCGCCCAGGTCAATTTCGCCCGATTGGGGGTGCAGCAGCCCAGCTATCAGCCTCAGCAGCGTAGATTTGCCGCTACCGTTAGTACCCAACAGCATCCAAAACTCGCTCTTGGGTACATCCAGAGAGCAACCTTGCAAAACTCGATCGCCCGACGGCCAGCTAAAACACAAATCCCGCACAGCAACCGCTGACTGGCTCATATCGGCATCAACACCCCCAGCCCTCATTCTGCTGCCGACATCGAAACAAAACCCGGGGATCTGCCTGTAGATGAAGTCCCCGATTTCTGAGAAACCACCACCCCAGAAATCTCGCTGCTAAGGACAGCTACTTTTTTCTCAGGATTTTTCTCACAGGTAAGTTCCAAAATTTGCGGTTGGGAGTTGCGAATCGCCTCCAAAACCTCCTGATAAACTGTCACAGCGTCCTCTTCCAACTTCCGCTGCACAGAAAGCGACACGGGCGTGCTCTTCACAATGATGTCAATGCTGAACATATAGTCTTAAAACCTAAGTCTGGAATCTATCCTCAGTATATATAGTAGAAGTTCCGAAATGTAGACGATGAACTTTGGGGACTTCCGAGGCTTCCCAGACTCCCGAGACTCAGGGAATCACTGAAAATCAGGAAAAATTATTAAGAAATGCTTGCTCTTGTAAAGAATTACCCGTATAATCGTGATTACGGTAAAGAAAAGTAAAGTCTGTTCATAATCCAACTTGTTTTCTGCTTAGCAGAGGTAACAGTTGGAAAATCTGACTAGACACATATCCGTTGTAATTATATCCATTTGGAGATTTGCGTAATGACAATCGCAGTCGGACGCGCCCAGAACGAAAGAGGCGTCTTTGATGTCCTCGATGACTGGCTCAAACGCGACCGTTTCGTTTTCGTAGGTTGGTCTGGTATCTTGCTATTCCCATGCGCCTACATGGCAATTGGTGGCTGGTTGACCGGAACCACCTTCGTCACATCCTGGTACACCCACGGTTTGGCAAGCTCCTACCTCGAAGGAGCCAACTTCCTCACCGTCGC
>NZ_JAUBVZ010000035.1:0-2464 GCF_036702805.1 Microcoleus sp. A006_D1 | reverse complement strand
AAGTCTACAAACATGGGAATGATAGTGCTCGGTAGCAAGCGCCCCAAGTTGTTGAGTAGGGAAGTTTTGCCCATGCGGCGCTGACCGTAGAGTAACAAAGGAGGGCGGCGGCGGTCTAGGAGTAATTGCTCGATGCGTGTGCCGATATCAGTACGCCCGGTGAAGATTTCCTGCTGTTCTGTCAGGGGTACGCCGATGATATAAGGGCTGTCGATTTCTTGGCGAAGTTCAACTGCTTCTGCTAGTTCTCGTATACGTTTGGTGACTATTTCCGACCAATGGGTAGCGATGGGGTGAAAACGAACAGAGTATTTATCGCTGCTGCGGGTGAATTCTCGTATTAAACTGTTTAATTTTTCTGCTACAGGACTGAGGGCTAAACGCTGGTTGTAAGGACTTTTCTGGTTGAGGGCTGCATCTACGTCTTGGCTGATAAGACTGAAGCTACTGAGTAGGAAGCTAACTGGACTTTTTAATTCGCCAATGGGTATACTGCGGTGAGCGTTACTGATGGCTCTTACATCTGTACAGTTTTCTAACTCCCTTGCATCTTGTTCAATTTGTACCGCTTGTGCTGCCCAACGCTGGCGGCTTGTACTTAAATAGTTGAGTGCAGCTTTGCCCTCTTCTGGATTACGGTCTATTACTAAGAGAACGTGCTTGTCTAAGCCTTGTAGGGGAAGGCGCTGCCACTCATCCCAAAAAGCAGAATGCCAACGTAAGAAACTGGGTTTAGTAGCTGTGCGTCCTTTGTCGAGTCGGTAGAGCAGAATATTCCATCCCGTGAGAAACGGATAGAGTAGCACAGGCAGCCATAAGTTGATAGTTATTCCGACGCCCGACGCCACGCCCGACGCCACGCCCGACGCCACGCCCGACGCCACGCCCGACGCCACGCCCAACGCCACGCCCGACGCCACGCCCGACGCCACGCCCCACGCCACGCCCCACGCCACGCCCCACGCCACGCCCGACGCCACGCCCGACGCCACGCCCGACGCCACGCCCGACGCCACGCCCGACGCCACGCCCGACGCCACGCCCCACGCCACGCCCCACGCCACGCCCCACGCCACGCCCCACGCCACGCCCCACGCCACGCCTGACGCAATCTTTTCTACTGGCGCACCTAGTAGCCAAAGCACTAAGGCAACAACAATTGAATTAGCTAGGACAGGCAAAACCAGGAATGCTTGTATTAGTAGCTTCCACAAAGCTGGATTTTGCCATCTTAAACGTCTTTTGCTGTTAGATTCGCGGTCTAAAGCAGGGTCAATACGCTTGAGATGATTTTGCCAAGCCGAGGGATGAAAGAAAAGCCAGAACAGCAGTTGCAGGCTACCCAGAATTAGGTTGGGATGCTGTTCTGGTGAATCGGTGTAGGCGTTGCGCGGCACATTTGGCGAGGTCATTTTGGTTGGGAATTTTTCATAGCTTACACATCAAGACCAAAGAAACCGGGTTTTTTACCTAATCTCCGGGCTGCGACGAACAATTTTCGTAAAAAAACCCGGTTTCTGACTATCCGTGCTTAAGCCCTATTTTGTCAGTTTTCTCAGCATGGGTATTCAGTACGATCCTTGCAGCGCTTCCCATTCTTTCAGAGGTAAAGCAGGTTCAAAGGGGTCATCGTAGCGATCGACCGTCCCTTGCAAGGGATAATGCAAAGTATGGATAATTGTCTGATTAACCCAACTAAGATAATTATTTAATTCTTGATAATCCTGCAATTCTTGTAATTCTTCGGAAGTGAGTTCAGCTACATTTCTTTTAGCGGTTAATATTCCAATTCGCTCCAGGAAAAACCTAGAAGCGCGAAATACCAGCACTCCTTGTGCTAACTCCACCCTAACAGCTCCTTCTCTTGGCAAAGTTTTGGGTAAACGCTCCAACTTTATCGGTAAATTAGTTGTCATAGTATCGCTCTAAAAATGTTAGTTTCAGTTTATTTAGATTGTAAATCAGCAAATGGTTTTAGTTGCTCTAACCCTTCTTCGCGCCAATTATCCCCAGTTTCCTCCTCTTCCAGACTAAATAATCGTTCTCGACAAAGGATTTGCAGCAGCAGAGGCCAGCATTTACTTTGATTCAAAATCCACTCAACATCCTCATCAGCAAAAGGTATGGGCGAACTGCCTATCAACTCCCGCGCCTCAGCTTCTGTCATAGCTCCCAGAGTTGTAGTATATCCAAAGATATTGAAAAAAGGCGAACTATGTCCCGTGCTGCTCGCTAATTCGATCGGCGATTCTGGAGTTGCCAAGACAAAGCCTAAATTTCCATTTGTTTGGTTAGTCGCCAAAGAGCGCAAACTCTCCCAAAACCCATCGTCTAATTCGGGACTGCGTTGCAATCCTGCGCCAATTTCATCTAATAGGATGACTGTAGGCTGATGTAAATTACGGCTAACCAGATCCATAAATCTATCCAAGTCGCAAGGATTAGGCACTGCCATTTTTAGGGA
>NZ_JAUBVZ010000034.1:0-14623 GCF_036702805.1 Microcoleus sp. A006_D1 | reverse complement strand
CATTTTTTTTCTCCGATTTGAATGTTGATGTGAATCGGTAAAGCTGCGTTGCGTATGGGTCGCAACAAAATAATCAATGCAAGCGCTCCAACAAATAAAGCGATCGCTAATTTCCAGTTGATAGTTGAAGATTTTTCGATGTGGCGCGGTTGTAGCGGTTGCAAGTCCGGTTCGTTCTCAAGCAATTTCTGCCACGTCGCGGTGTATCGCTTGTCGCCATAAAGTTTGGCGTAGTGGGTCAAGCCCAACTCTTCCGCCCGCAATTTGAGCGCGCCAATACTCCGAGAATCTTTTCCCGTAAATAAATGCGATCGCCCTAGCGCTGTGGGCGGTTTCTGTTGCATAATGATTTTGCTCCGACGGTTGTGTATGAACTGTTCGGGGAAGTCGTGACTTGGCTAGCTCGTCAAAGCTTGTCAGTCGCGCGTCAATCTTCCTTGATTTAAAGATTGCAGGTTCTAGCCGTTCTGTCAACCGTTCAGAATTTCTTATATCGCGGTTCCCGATCGCTTCATTGTCTGGGAGTGCGATCGGGAATTTTGTCATCATTAGCTGTGCTTATTCAAAATATTTAGAAGCGCTGCGATGTCAACTTGCGTTATTTTTACCTTCGGCCGCTCGATTTTCAATAAGTCAATCAGTTGGGCTGGTCTTGGGAATTTGGAAATTTTTGCTGCGGTCGCTGCTGCCAGTTCAGATTCGAGTCGGCTGATTTGCTCGTCGGCTTCTGAGATAATTTGGTCTTTCGCTGCGAGTTGTGCGTTGAGTTCTGTAATTTCTTCCAAGCGTTCGTTAGCCAGGTAAGCCCAGTCGCCACTAACCCGCGACACTTCTTCCACTTCTTCTCGGAGCTTCTTAATCTCTTGTTGTGCTGAGCTTTCCAGTGATTGGCTGAGGGATTCGATGCGCCCTAGTTGTTCATCAATTGCACTAAATCGCTCACTTAGTGGGGTTTTCAGCGATTCCAGATATTGAGTGAGCTTTGCGCCGGGGTCGATGTCGCTTGTCTTACAGTCCGATTCTTCTATCTTACCCATTGTCTTACCTATTGTCTTACTAGCTAACTCATCTTGTCTTACACTACCGTCTGACGTTTGTAAGACACTATTTCCTGATAATACCTCAATGCCAGCTCGTACGATATCAAGTAAGGTTTTGCTTCTGTCGCACCCGTGTTTGCTGGATTCTGAGGGGTAGCGCTCCTGTCCGATGGAGTCGATCGCATCCAGTACATCGGCGGGGCATCTAAAGTTAAGCATTGTTTTCTCAGCCATTGTCTTACACCTTTTGTTTTTTGTCTTACTACTATCGTAAGACATAATGAGGCATAATGTAAGACATATATCAACAAATCATCTTACATTGAATTACCATCTGTCTTACTTATGTGTCTTACATAAATAGAAAAATGTCTTACAATAGTATGTAGCCGATTAAAAGTTACCCATCCTCAAATCGAGCGCAAACAATGAAAAGCGGGCCGGGGGGAGGGGCTGCTATGGCCTGCCCCCCCCGGCCGCCACTTTAGATTTTGGGCGCCGCAGGCAACCGGGCCGAGTGATACCCGGTAATCTCCCAAAAAAACACAAACAATGGTACTATATAAAATTTCAAAAAAGGGGCAAAAGTAAAAAATACCTAAAAGTATACACAGTAAGCGCTTGAAGGTTTTAACCAAGATATTAAATTGTTGCGACATTTTATAGCGTTTGCTTTGGTTGTCGGCGTGGTTAAAAGCTCTACAACAAACTCGACTTTTATCACCCTAGCGGGATTTTTCCGATTTTCCGCGAGTAAGCTTCGCCGAAGTTCGCAGGCTCTGGCGGAAAATTGGAAAAATAGCCGCCAGCCCCCGCGGCAGAGCGGTGCGAGTTTGGTGGGTAGTCACCCGGTAATCAGTTAGGAATCCCAACGAATCATATCGGGGGGTGCAAGCGTTTCCGTCCATCCGTCCACCTGTTCGATGAGCATTCTATAGTATGAGCCGTCTGTGGTGGCTAAGAAGCTCGCTCGAACCCATTTGCCCCAGCGACTCACCCATCCCATTCTTTCCGATGGTTTCGGCTGTGTTTCTGTGAGGGTAATTTCTGAGGTAGTTTCTGAGGTTGCAGCTACCCCTATATTTATATCAAAAATGGGGGGAGGTGCAACCTCTTCAAGTTCCCGCGCTGCAAGGGCTTCAGCTTCTTTTATTTCAAAGATTTTTTTAGCTTGTTTTTCGGCTGTAAAGGCCACTAATTCAGTCCAGTTCTTAGGGTGACTTAGCTCTGGGTTGTAAGAATATTCGCGGTGTTGTACCCCGTTCTGCTTGATGTTCTTGGCAGGGAGTTTGGACCCGATCATGTTCAGCAATTTATTGAGCCACTGTATGGGCTTCATTTTCCCAGGATGCCCCAAAAGTTGGGATAGCTGTTTTTGTTTGCAGCGTTGCAAAAGTTCCAAAACCTCGGGGCTGTTCTTAGTCCAAACTTTTCCCGACTCTGACTCTAAAAATTGCTCTAGACCCAAAGATTTTAATGCTCTGAGTTTTAGGTAGCGGGTTGAAAAATCCCCCAAAAATTCTCGCTTGCCAGCAACAATTCTTGAGCGCTGCAAGAACGCTGCATCGTCTTGGTTTTTAAAAATCCAGTTTGCATCCAGTTGGTTGAGTAGCGATCGCTCATCAAATCTCACTCGGCGCACAAACTCCCAGCACCACAAATCGGAATTTTCGATTCCTGGCAGTCGGGCCTTGAGGAAAAACTTGATGGTTTTGCATCTATCTTCCCAAGTTGCTTTAAAGTTGAGTTTGATTTCTAAAGCTTCAGATAATTCGATGTCGGGCGCGTTGAAGATTTCTTGAGCCTCGATGTTCTTGCATTCTTCCTTGGTTATGATGTGGCCTTCATAATCACACTCATCAGGGGTAACGGATTGCACGGAATAACCAGCAAGCTCGAAAGCTTTTAGTAAATATTCCCGCAAGTGCGCGCGTTCTAGTTGTGCTTTTGCCTGTAATTTTGCCCACAATTCTGTGTGTGGCGTAATGATTCGAGCCGCTAAATCTACTCGAATTTGCTGCAACTGTGATTCATCTTCTACTAGCAATCGAGCCTCGATATCGCCAAAATCTGCTAGAGCTTGAACGATTTCCTCCTCAAAAATTCCTCCTGTGTTGTTTTTTGCTGCTATCCCGCGTTCTGGGCAAAGAATAATAATTCTTTCGGGATGCCTGACACGGCGCGACATTTGTACACTCGCATCAATATCCACAACCCCGACAAACCAGCAAAAAACATCAGAAAAGTAATTCTTAATACTGATGTCGATGCCTGATTCGGCTGTTGGCGTAAAGATGATCCAAGCTAGTTTATATTTTGCGATGTAAACATCTGGATTTTTAAGAAACTCTTTTACAGCCTCGGTTGCAACGGTTTTGGAAGATAGTAAAATTCCTGGCCCGTGTGTTTTTTTTAATTGCTTAGCAAAAGCTTCAGCATCTCTAAGTGAATCTGTAGCGATAGCTGGGCAAGGGCTTTTGAGGATTTCAGCACTCAACCATTTTTTAGCCTTTTTCCCCGCAGTCACAAAGAATATGGGGGGAGTTTCACCCGTGAAAATATTTTCAATCTTGTGCGATTGTTTGCCCGAAATTTTAGCGATATAGTCAACAACGATGTCGCATAAGTTGCCATCCATCAAAACCACGCGGTCGGCAAGCTTACAAATTATTTCGAGTCGGTCTAAGATTTCGGGACGTTTTCCTAATAGTGTTTTGGATGATAGCGCGTGTTTGATGATGGATACAGCTTCATCAAAGATTACAGTCATTCCCTTGATGTGCTGCACCGAATACTCGAACATCTCGATCGGAAGTTTCAGCAGGGAATCTACGCACAGACTCAACCGAGCATCTAAGTCTTTTAGGTGCTGCCAGCCATTATGCTCATCAAAGTGGGAGCTTTTCCACTTTTCACACTGCTGCAAAAGTAATGCGTTTCGATACCCTAAATTTAATTGCAGTCCGCGAGCGTCGCTAGTAATTTTATCTCCTGCCCAGTGAGTTTTCCCGGTTCCCAGTCCTGACCTGATTGCTGTGACCGTGCCTGATGCTGGTGCTGGTGCGTCAAAATATTTTGAGTTGATCTTTACATCAGCAGTAAATCCCCGAAGTCTGAGCCATTTTTTAAATTGCCAATCTTCAGGGATTTGCTCGAACGCTCCCCCAACAATCGCATCAACATTCCCGCCGATAACAGCAAAATCATCAATTCCCTTATCTGGCCCCGGCAATTGTGCGATTTTAGCGATCGCTATTTTGAACAGATTTGCTGTAGTGCTTGCTGCTTTGATTTCTGGGCTTTGGGAATAATCCCCGGCGCGGTAATCAAAAATGATTGTGATTGTCCGTTCTGGCGTATCAAATCTTTGAAGCTCCGATCGCAATTTCCGCGCCGTAGCTTTTTGGTATGTTGAGCCGTCGGGCTTGGTGACTGTTTCCCCGCGCTCGGTGACTTTATACCCGCAGTTTATCCCCGGCAAGCCAATCGCAGCATATCCCCGCGAAATTAAACAGCAAGCTTTTTTCTCACCTTCAGTAATAGTGATGGGGCAATTGCTAGCTTTTACCCAATCCCAAAATCCGATCGCTTCCCCAGCAAGCCCGATAACGGGAAATTTGGGCATAGGTAAACTAGCTTTAACCGCGACAGTCTTCCATACAGTCAAAGTAACAGCGGGAAAAAATATCTCTAGCGGTTTGCCCTGGGGCTGACTATACCTGCGAGGCTCCCATTTACCTGTGCTTTTTTTGTCAAAGGCGATCGGTGGCCCGCTCAACTGTCTAAAGCGCCCGTTAGCTATCCACCCGATAGCACTCTCACATTTGCTGTAATTTCTTTTTGCTTGAGCGCTCCCACTGCTGGAATTTGTTGTGGGGTCGGTGTCCCGGTAAAGCAAGTCATAGACCGCAATCCCGCTAGCAGGCTCAAAATTTAGATGATAGATTTCTGGAATGATGCCTGACTTTGTTACACAATCTTCGTAAGAAAGAGATTCTTGCAGGTGTAACGGATTTAATATATGATGTTCGTACATCAGTCGTTTTCCTCGCAAAGGGAATGACGCATGAATAGTTCTCCTGTAAAGGGTTGACTGTTTGAAGTACCAAAAGCCGTCGCTAGGGTTCCAATTCTTGAGACGGTTTTTTGGTGTCTGTGTTTGTTGATTTTTAAAAAACTTGGCTAAATTGGAACCAGCCTTAAGTCGCTACAAGCAAAAATGCTGTAGCAGACAAAAGCCGAACTCTCCCGTACCAATGGGGTTGATTTAGCTTGGGTTAATAATTGGTGTGTTGCATTTTTGGTACACGAAACATTTCGCTGCTTCCCGTTTCCCGGATAAAATCCGCCTTCCTAGCAGCCTACCTTAAGGGAATTCTCGAACTCATCAGCCAGAACTGCTGCAACAAGTGTCGTCTACTCTTTTCTTACTTAAGGCCTTTCGAGGGCTGCAATCTTGGATTAATCCCAATTGCTCGGGGTTCGGACTCCACCAATATTTGATCGCATTTTACACCGAATTGTCGCCAAATTTCTTCAGCAGTTCCGCAAGCTGTAATTTGCCTTCATTGAATTTACGCCCCTTTTTACCTAGAAGATTTTCGATAATCCACGTTGCGGGCTTGCCTTCGATTTGTGCAGCTTCCACCTTCCACCAAAGTTTCAAATCACTAGCATCTTTTTCGGAAGTATCATCGTTAGCGGTAGTAATATGCTCGGATTGGAAGTCCTCGTTATATACGGCTTCCAGAGCCTTCCGACCTTCTTCGATGTCAACGCCAGGGCTTACCAAAATTCCCTCGGCTTCCTTCTGTCTTTGCTGCTGAGAAACGTAGGCGCTTGTGCCAATCTCATCAATGATGTCGGCTTTAATTGCTCGCTCTTTGATGAGTTCGATTTCAAGTTCGGGGACAAGCTTGCGAGCTATGTTGCCCGCTGTAACTGCACAAGCAATCCCCGCAAATAAGCTCACGCCCTGAATTGCTTTGTGCCAGCTTACCTTTTTATCTAGGGCTGTAAGCGGTGTTAACCACAGGGCAAGGGCTGACGCGCTTAACACGAGTATTTTCAACTGCATACAAACACCCCTAGACCAATTATGGAAACGGCTAGGACGCTAATTAAAATTGCTTGCAGTTGAGGAACCGAGATTTTTAAAAACTGACTGATTGAAAAATCAAGCAACCAACATACTACCCAAACAACTCCGACCGCTGCCAACAAAAGGGCGATCGCTCTAAACAACATCGGATGCAAGCTCGCTATCCATCCCAGAAGGGAGGAAGCGATGCACCCGGCTACAAAGTAATTAGCCAAGTACACCGCCCTCATCAATTCATCCCCGCTGTAAGTTTGGCTTTGATTGCGTCGATTCGTACCCGTGCATTATTCTCAGCTTTGTCGATTCCGAGTCCCAGACGCGCATATCCTGGGCGCATTCCGTGTAACTTTTTGGCTAGACTCGCATTGCTCCGAACTTTTTTAAGCTCGTTCTCAGCAACCACGCCCTCATACTTGCGGTGTTCCTTGTGCACTTTTGCATCGGCTTCCTCAATCTTGCCAAGTGCTTGGTAAGCCCGTTTTGCTTGTCGCGCTCCGTCGGTCTTTTCCTTGGCAAGCTCTTTGAGTTGGTCGGCTTCGTCGCGCTCGAAATATCGGGGACCAGGCACTACGGGCGCGGTTCGGATTGAGCCGAAATTACCCGGCCTCATTGGGGTGATGACACCCGCTGCGGTTTCCGCCAATACCTTTGATTTATCGATCGCGTGTCCGCCATCGTTGCCAGTGGCGGCCAAATTGCCGGCAGAGTTTCCGCCAAACAGTCGTAACTGTAAGCTCATTTTTTTTCTCCGATTTGAATGTTGATGTGAATCGGTAAAGCTGCGTTGCGTATGGGTCGCAACAAAATAATCAAAGCAAGCGCTCCAACAAATAGAGCGATCGCTAATTTCCAGTTAATTTCTTGAGATTTTTGGATGGGGCGCGGGTGCAGCGGTTCGAGTTCTGGTTCGTGTTGGAGCAATTTCTGCCAAGTTTCCTTGCACCGTTTGTCGCCATACAAGCTGGCATAGGGAGTCAATCCCAGTTGTTCCGCCCTGATTTTGAGCGCTGCAATGCTACGAGAATCTTTTCCCGTAAATAAATGCGATCGCCCGTCGCATAAGGGCGGTTCGTGAGTCATAATTATTAGGCTCCGACGGTTGTACGTTAACTGTTCGGGGAAGTCGTGACTTGGTTAGCGGTGGTACGTTAATCAGTCGCGCAACATCTTCCTTGATTTAAAGATTGCAGGTTCTAGCCGTTCTGTCAACTGTTCACGATTTCTTATCAGTCGTTCCCCGATCGCTTCATTGTCTGGGAGTGCGATCGGGGAATTGTGACTGATTAACTCTGCTTATCCAAAATGCTTAGAATCGCCTCGATGTCTGCCAGTGAGGATTTCGAGGTTTTGCGCTGCGCTTTTAACTGATTAAGGAGTTCGCTTGGCTCTGGCAGTTCGGAAATCTTCGTTGCGGTCGCTGCTGCCAGTTCAGATTCGAGTCGGCTGATTTGCTCGTCAGCTTCTGAGATAATTTGGTCTTTGGCTGCGAGTTGGGCGTTGAGTTCTGTAATTTCATTATTTTTAAAAATAATGAGTGCTTCAATCTTGGCGAGTTTTTGCTCCAGTGCTGTGATTTCTTCCAAGCGTTCGTTAGCCATGTAAGCCCAATCGCCCGCTACGCGCGACACTTCTTCTACTTCTTCTCGGAGTTCCTTAATCTCTTGCTGTGCCGAACTTTCCAGTGATTGGCTGAGGGATTCGATGCGTCCGAGTTGCTCGTCTATAGCGCTAAATCGCTCGCATAGTGGGGTTTCGAGCCGTGCCAAATATTCGATTAGCTTGGCTTCTGGCTCTGGTATGTTATTAGGTGTGTTACTTGTCATATCATCAGGTATGGTACTAGGTATGGTACTAGGTATGGTACTAGGCTCGTCATCAGGTGTGTTACTTTCTATCCCAAAAAACTCGGATAAGGCTTTGTTCACTGCTGCCGAATACATCGGGCCCTTCTTGGATTCCATGCCGTTAGCGACGCAGAACGCAGTCAGAGCATCTTCTACAGCCTTATCAAGATATACTGCGATGTGTTTTTTGTCGGTTGCCATAGTATGTTATCTCTTGCTTTGGTATAATACCATTATAACATACTATCTTAGAGGTAACACACTGATAAGTTACTTAAACTAGACAGTAACATACCATAAGTTAATCGTATGTTACCCAAGTACAGGCTTAGTATGTTACTAATTATCAATATAGTATGTTATAATTAAGATAACGATTTAAAACTTTAAGCGATGGAAACTGCATTTTTGGATAGAAAGGTTAGAGTCGATTGGTTGCGATTCCAGGTCTTGAGCGAGGCTTCAGGTGGCATTTCGGACATAATAAAGATTTTAGGCTTACCATTTGAGCGCAAAAATGAACCCTTGCCTGATGCCAAGAATAACGATATGCTGGCTCTAAACAAGGTTTGGCATGAGATTTACGAGCATGAGCGCTCGCTGATTGGCATCAATTATGCACCTTCCGCTGGTGCCGAAAAATTCCATCGCTACTTTGTTGATTTGAGCGGCAAAATCTTGGCAAAATTAGATTTCGCTAAAATTCAATCCTTGCTTTTTTGGGGGCAATGCCACTATGAATTTATAGCCAATCGCATAGATATTGCTGTAGATTTTCCGGTTGGGTGCCCCAGACTTTCGCTGCGACCCTGGGAAAATTTGATTGAGGATGGGTTGCTGATTGGATACCGCACTGCCCGCCGGATAATGAATACAGGCAGTCGGCATGGAACTACTGTATATCTGGGGTCGCGCGAATCCGATCGCTTTATTAGGATTTATGACAAAAATATCGATGGGGTTCATTCTGATCGGATGGAGCTTGAGTTAAAAAGATTTAGGGCTGCAACTGTGATGCGATCGCTTGCTGATTTGGAATTAACAGAAATTTCTAAATATTTAGATAACGTGGTTTGTGGACAGATAAATCTTTTGTCTCATGCCGATACTGATTTTTTCAGAATTTACAAGCGAGGTGCAGTAACTCTGGCAGCAGCAGTTCCTCACTGCGATATCGAAAAATCAGCCGCTTTTATTTCGCGACACGCCCCGACTCTTGCTATGCTCCACGAATATATGGGGGCTGCAAAATATCAAGAATTTATGGATAATAATTTGCGATCGGGCAAGCTGGGGATGAAGTCGCGGCATCACCGATTGATTCAAAATGCTCGCGCTTTGTGATTATGCTAGACAAGTTGCTAGACAAAATGCTAGACAATTAATATATTCTCATTAAGCACTAAGCTATTGGGAATAACAATGAAAATCGCGGGCCGGGGGGTTAGCTATTTTTGGCCTTTCCCCCCGGCCGCGCACTTCAGATTTAAAGCGCCGCAGGCATACCGGGAAGAGTGATACCCGGTAATTAAAAAAGAAAAAAAATAAGAAATATACTAACAATCTCGGCAAAAATAAAGAAGAAGCACAAAATCGCTCAAGCGCTTACACAGCAAGCGGTTTGAGGTTTTCAATAATTATTAAATTGTCGCGAGATTTTATAGAGGTTGGCTTTGTTCCTGAGTTAGTTTTTTGAAATTTACAGGAGATTTTGACGAATTTTTAAAAAGTTGTCGGCTTCAAATCTCCACAACAAGCTCGACCTCTTCCCCATAGCGGGATTTTTCCGATTTTCCGCGAGTAAGCTTCGCCGAAGTCCGCTGACTTCAACGGAAAATTGGAAAAATAGCCGCCAGCCCCCGCGGCAGAGCGGTGCGAGTTTGGAAGGTACTCGGTATCAATTCAACAGCGCTTTGAACTTGGATTGCTCGGCGCTGGTGAGTTCGGCCCAAACTTTCGCGCGGTTCGCTTCGTTCCGATCGCAGCACTCGGTGAGGATTTTTTGAATATCGAGCGCTCCTTCAGCATCTTCGCAAGCTCGGATAAATTCGACTAACTCGACCTCGCACTCTGTGAGTAACTGCGCGCTGCTAACGTTGGCGGTTTTAACTTTCCCATGACCTGATACTGTGATTCCGGCTCCTTCAAATTTCACCTGGTACAAATTGCTCCCTAAATCTTTGATGATTTCGGCGCTCTTGCCTCGCAGTTGCTGGCGGCCGCTGAATTTTTGGCTGATTTTCACCTTTTGTCCGATCGCTAAATTTGACGGGGTTGTGATGGATTCATTTTGGCTCTGTTGCGGTTTTTCAGTCGCTGTAATCTTTACACTGTCAGGCTGTGACGGGTTTTCCGTTTTTTTGACGATATTTCCTATACTTCCTAAATCTTGCGCTTCGGAAGTTAACGCAATTTTTTCAAATTTACTAAAATCTTCAGAAAAACCATCAAACCCGTCACAGCCACTATTGGTAAGGTTTTCAGCCGTCACAATCGCATCATTTTCGGATTTAAACCCGTCACAAAACGGCTTTTTAGTCACTGGACGCGGTAAATATTGCAGTGGATCGACCTGACACCTTAGCCCTATCCCGCCGATAAATGCTCCGTTACGGTCGCGGCCTTCACTAATATCGAGGTTTAGCTGATTCTTGAGTAAGTCGCGTAAGTTGCTTGAGAATCGCTTCATTGGCAACGAGTTTTTGTGTCCCATTTCTTGCTGGAACTGGCAGAAGTTCGCATATAGCCATTTGCCTGCTGATTCTGGATTTCCCGTTCCCACGTAAGTTTTGTAATCTCCCGCAACTACACGCTCATCCAGCCATCCAGCGATTGGATTGGTTTCGGTAAGTTGCTGGAATTTTTTAAGTGCTAAGGCTGGCACGGTACGGTCTGTGTGCTTGATAAGTTGGGTTACTCTGTCGTGTGGGATTTCGAGCGCTCGTTGTAACAGTCCTGGAAGATATGGCTCGAATTCCTTTTTGAGGTCGCGACCTTCGTACTCGGATATTTTGTTATCTAGCCCTATGGTTAGCTTTCGGCGTTCTTGGCCGCTTGTTCTGTCGGCGCTGTCTGGGGCTTCGTTTGCGCTCAAAATTACCATCCCTTCAAATACAAAATCTCGCGACTGTTGCACCCCTTTGCGTTCGTATCTGATGGGGTCTTGGCCTGTAAGCTGCTTGAGAATCCCGACCTCACCTTGCCAGCGTTCTGAGTCTGGGAATAGAATCAGCCGCTTGCGGTAAAACATTGCAGTTTCAAAGCGATTTGATTCAAGCAATCTCAACTGGCTAGATACTGCGTTCTCGTCGCCGATTAAAGCCTTGGCTAGTGCCATAAATGTAGATTTACCCGTTCCGCCGCCTCCGATTAACTCTAGGTAGCGTTGCAAGTCGCTTCGCCCTGTTACCACGCAATTTAAGAAGGCTAGTAAAACTTCTGCGATTTCACTTTGTCCAGAGATTTTTAACAGAAACTCTTCAATAGGGGCACAACCTATCGACCGCTCTGCCCAACTAAAAGGAAGTTGATAAGTGAATTTGTACCCTGGCGCGTGGGGTTTTAATTTCTGTGTTTTTTGGTCTAACACACCATCTCGCAACGGGATAAGTCCTCGGCGCTCGTTCCAGTTTTTGACTTCTAACTTACTTTTTAGGATGGTTGCAATTGATGTGACGTAGCCCGCGCTGTAATCTCTACCTAAAAATTCGAGGTGATTTTGGATAAGTCCGCGCACGGTTTCCTCTGTGGCAATATCCCAGCAGCCGTCAAACTCCGCACCGTAGTATCGCCAAAATTGATATTCTGATTCCCATGCCAGCTTGCTTTTGTAGCTCTCTGCCATTTCCTGCGCCGATTTGCTGGCTGGTGGCTGTTTTTTCGTTTTGCTTGCATCGTCCTCGTCGCTGTCTTCGTCGTTGAAAATCCCTGATTTGGCGAGAACTGCTCGGAATTCTTCAATACTTCGGTTCTGGATGAAATCATCCATCCCTTTATTTTCGCCATTTTCGCCCATTTCCCAGCCCCCTGTTGCGACATACAAGGGTACATCAAATTTTAGAAGCTGTCGCCCTAATGTGCGCTGCGCTCTCCTGATGTTGGGGTTAGTCGTCGCGTCTGCATCAAATACGATGATGAATCCGATGCCCGCTTTGGCATATTTCTCTAAGGATTCAATGAGGTAGCGCTTGCCCTGGGTGTCCGACTTCCTGCCAGATAAGCCCATTTCTACGCCGATCAATCCGATGGTGGGTAAATTGTTGTCACATCCGGCGATCGCTTTGAATCCACCTTCGGTAATCAAAAGGCACGGATGCCCGTTGAGTTGATAGCAGGATTTTTTGAGGGTTTCGGGTTCCCAGTAGTTTTTCAGTTCTGGGTCTGTCGGCAAAATCGCGTCGTAGCCGTGGTCGGTTTTGGGAGTGAGGTATTTGGGAACTAATTTGTTGCCGACTTTCCAGCGCTTGTCCGGGCGAAACTGAGATTGCAGCGAGTCGCCCTCGATCAGGATTCCTCCCGATTTGGCTGGAGTGCTTAATATCAGGCTTGCTTCTTCGGCGCTAACTGTTCGGCAAGTCGCCATTGCCCGATCGCTTAATAGCCCGCGCTGCGCTATATGCTCCTGGTGCGCTTTCGAGAGGTATTTGTTGGAGTTGACAAGTGTTGTGGAGATTGTTGTATAATTCATAATTAGATATGCTTTCCCAGTTAGCAGTGCTTTTTGTAGTGTTTGTCCTCTGGGTAGGAATCCAAATAGCTGTCGTTCCTGGGGTCCAAACTAAGTCCGGCAGCTTTTTGGTGTATTTTTGGAAAAATCAGAGCATGGATGGACTCGCTCGCTAAAAAATTAACGAACGAATAAGTAAATCGCTGCGAGCACAGCCATTCGATTCAATCTTGGGAATAGGAATAAAGATTTTGGGCGGGTCGCTGTTCGTTTCGACTCGGCGCTTAGTCGCGGAAACAGCTACATATATATAGATTTTTGCCGATACAAAAATATGGACTAACAACTCTAAAACGTATGCTGCAAGCCAAGTGTGAACCAATGAAGCTTTTAAAATTATCTCCATTTCCTTCTTGGCAGCATAAATCACCGCCCGCCAAAAAGTCCAGTTTTTCGCTTTGGCTAGTCGCTGTCTCCGCCACAAAGCTTCCCATGTATCACCTGCGCGAGCGTGACACAACCCTTGACGGACTAATTCGATGTAGATTGTTAGATCCATATTTTTAGGATATCAAGCTTCGGGCTGATTGATTAATCGCTCATACTCAGTTTCGGCGGCCTTGTACTTTGCACTCCCTCCCTTCGTTGCATCCCAGAGTTCTAAAATGATTTTTGCTTTGCCATAACCTTTGTCCCTCAATTGCAAAATCTTTTCTAGCAGTTCCGCGTCGGTGTTCTGGGAACGTTCAGCACTTGGTTTAGCTAGTTGTTTTTGCGTGATCGGTTCTGAGTCTTCATCATCGCCACAACGTAAAGCTAGAGCGCGTTCCAAGTGTTCAACAGGATTTAATATTTGTTCGGCTTCCTTTTGCCGTTGAGTTTGGCTGATATAGGCACTCGTACCGATCTCATCAATGATGTCTGCTTTGATGGCTCGCTTTTTAATCAATTCGATTTCAATCTCTGGGGCTAACTTGCGGGCAATATTGCCAGCACCGACTGCACAAACCAAACCAGAAACCAGGCTCAATCCTTGAATCGCTTTGTGCCAGCTAATTTTTTTGTCAAGCGCAGTTAGTGGGGTTAACCAAAGTGCAATAGATGACGCGCTCAAAACTAACAGCTTTAAGTGCATAAAAACACCCCCAAACCGATTATGACAACAGCTAGAACGCTTGCTAGCACTGCTTGTAACTGATGAACTGGTACATTTAAGAATTGACTGATTGAGTAGTCCAGGAGCCAGCAAAATACCCAAAAAATTCCGACTGCTGCTAATAGAAACATAACCGCTTTGAATGCCATCGGATGCAGGCTCGCAATCCACCCTAGAAGGGAAGATGCGATGCACCCGGCTATAAAGTAATTCGCCAGATACATCGCTCGCATTAACTCATCCCCGCTGTGAGTTTGGCTTTAATTGCGTCAATCCTTACCCGTGCATTATTCTCGGCTTTGTCGATTCCGAGTCCCAGACGCGCATATCCTGGGCGCATTCCGTGTAACTTTTTGGCTAGACTCGCATTGCTCCGAACTTTTTTAAGCTCGTTCTCAGCAACCACGCCCTCATACTTGCGGTGTTCTTTATGCACTTTTGCGTCGGCTTCTTCAATCTTGCCAAGTGCTTGATAGGCCCGTTTCGCTTGTCGCGCTCCGTCGGTTTTTTCCTTGGCAAGCTCTTTGAGTTGGTCGGCTTCGTCTCGCTCAAAGTATCGCGGTGCTGGCACTACTGGCGCGGTTCGGATTGAGCCGAAATTACCCGGATTCATTGGGGTGATGACACCCGCTGCGGTTTCCGCCAATACCTTTGATTTATCGATTGCGTGTTCGCCGTCGTTGCCAGTGGCGGCTAAATTGCCGGCAGAGTTTCCGCCAAACAGTCGTAACTGTAAGCTCATTTTTTTTCTCCGATTTGAATGTTGATGTGAATCGGTAAAGCTGCGTTGCGTATGGGTCGCAACAAAATAATCAA
>NZ_JAUBVZ010000033.1:0-15036 GCF_036702805.1 Microcoleus sp. A006_D1 | reverse complement strand
CAAAGTGGCGAGTCGGTAGCTTCCAAAAATAAATTACCAGAGGTGTTAGGTGCGATCTCGGAACACTTAAATGTTCCACGACAACTTGCAACACCTAAAAGGCTTACCCAGAAACGCTTACAGGTGTACATGAGAGTTACCGATCATTTAAGTGATCGATCCCAACGTGTAACGCTTTAAAAAGCCCTAAAATCACTCCCCGACTAAACGCTTATACTCAGCCTCAGCAGCCTTGTATTTTGCACCGCCACCTTTGCTAGCTCCCCACAATTCGAGGATGATCTTGACCTTGCCGTATCCACGAACTTTCAGGTTCTGAATTTTCTCTGCTAATTCCTGCTCTTCAGGAGTCAAATCAGGTTCGGAAACTTCAGGTTCGGAACCTTCAGAATTTATAGCTAAAGCACGCTCTAGTAACAGAACCGCGTCGTTTGGGTTCGGCATTGGGTTCAAGATTTGTTCGGCTTCTTTGCGGCGTTTTTGTTCTGCCACATAAACCGATGTTGCCAGTTCATCCTCAGCATCCCCAATAATCGCCCGCTGTTCCATTGCCTCAAAATCCTCAGCCTTGGCAAGAGCGATCGCAGTTCGGCGCGCTTCAAAGCAGCAAGCAAAAGCAGATACAAGCGCCACACCTTGCACTAAGCCGTGCATCGGGATTTTGCGAGATAGGACGGCCGGCGGTGCTAGCCATAGAGCGATGCCGGAAATTGTCAGCGCTGATAATTTTAAGAGCGACATATAATCACCCCCAACCCGATCGCAATCCCGACAGCCGAACCAATCAACACCGCGCGATATTGCAGCACATCTATTTTGAATCGGGCAATTAGGGCATCATCTAAAATCCACCCTAGGGCCCACAAACAAAAAAGTAGTGCATAGACCGCTCGAATAAAATGCAGCGCGGTAGGGTGCAAAGTTGCCAGCCAGCAAAAAAAGCTGCTGGCAACCGCAATCATCACAAAAGTATTGAGCGTCGCGGTTGCCTTAGTCATCGCACAGCCTCGGTTAATCTTGCTCTGATTTCACTAATTCGTGCGTCGGCTTTTTGTTCGGCTTGCTCAATTCCCATTCCAAGCCGTGCGTAACCCGGTCGGAGTGTGTGCAAGTGTTTTGCGAGTCGGCCATCGGCTTTTTTCTTTGCGAGTTCGTTATCGGCGACAACTCCCTCATATTTGCGGTGCGCTTTATGAACCGTCGCGTCGGCTTCTTCAATTTTGCCTAGTGCGTTGTAGGCTCGTTTACTTTGTCGCGCGCCGTCGATTTTCTCTTTTGCCAGTTCCTTGAGTCGGTCGGCTTCATCTCGCTCAAAGTATCGCGGTGCGGGAACCACAGGCGCGGTTCGGATACTGCCAAAATCACCGGGGTTCATCGGAGTTATTACACCGGGCGCGGTTGCAGCTAGTACATTTGACTTGTCGATCGCGTGACTGCCATCGCTGGATGATGATGCAAGTTGACCGCTGCCTTGGTTGGAGCCGCCGAATAAAGTAGTCATTAGTCCCATTATTTCCGTCCTATTTGAATGTTGATTTGTATCGGTAAAGCCTTGTTGTACAAAGGTTTAAGCAGATAAAGTAAAGCCATTGCTCCGATAAAAAGAGCGATCGCTAATTTCCAGTCGATAGTTGAAGATTTTTGGATGGGGCGCGGGTGCAGCGGTTCTAGTTCTGGCTCGTGTTTGAGCAATTTCTGCCAAGTTTCCTTGCACCGCTTGTCGCCATACAAGCTGGCATAGGGAGTCAATCCCAGTTGTTCCGCCCGCAATTTGAGCGCGCTGATACTACGAGAATCTTTTCCCGTAAATAAATGCGATCGCCCGTCGCATAAGGGCGGTTCGTGAGTCATAATTATTTAGCTCCAATCGTTGTGTGTTAACTTTTGGGGAAGTCGTGGTTAGTGGGGCTGTGACAAGCTCTACTACCGCGCAACATCTTCCTTGATTTAAAGATTGCAGGTTCCGGCGGTTCTGTCAATGGTTCAGAATTTCTTATGTCGCGGTTCCCGATAGGTTCATTGTCTGGGAGTGCGATCGGGAATTATTGACCGATAAATCCTACTTATCCAAGATTTCTAAAACTGCCTCGATATCTGCTAAGTCTGCCTTAGATTTTTTGCGCTGCGATTTTAATTTGTTCAGCAGGTCGGCCGCTTCAATTTCCGATAAATCTTTCCCGGTCGCAGCCGATGATTTATTTTTCTCGCTGACAAGCTCAGATTCTAACTTTTCTTTCTCCCTCAGATTCTCGAATGCGATTTCTGAATATTGCTGTACTGCGAGTTTTGCGTTAGAAAGCTCGGATTTTAGATTCTCAATTTCTGCGTCCGCCTCTGCGATTATTTCATCCTTGCCAGCGAGTCGAGCGTTCAGTGTTGCAATTTCCTGATTCCTGTTGCGGATAATTGCATCGCTTGCCTCAAGTTGCTGCAAGGTTTCCTCTGTATCAAGCCTGAACGATTCATCGTTGCTATCATTCAGGCTCTCAATTTTCCCAGCCGTTCCTCAATCGCTGCAAATTTATCTGCTAGCATTTTGTCTAGCACTGGTACTAGCTTTTGTTCTATTGTATTGTCTAGTGTATTGTCTAGCGTTTTGTCTAGCTCTGGTGTTGGAATTGCGATCGGAGTTTTACCGATGGCAGATTGCAAAGTCCGCACAACCCAAGCATTGACGCTGATTCCTGCCGTACTAGCCTCTGCTTTGATGGCATCCATAAGTTCGCGATTGCCATCTAATCGGAGATTAAGTTGAATCCGTTCTTTGTCATTCATAGTCTTTATCTTGTCTAGCAAACCACTAGACAAATACTAGCACACTGCCTTTTAGTTTGTCTAGTAGTTTGCTAGACAAAGATTAAAGGCGTAGGTCGGGCGGTTCCTTCGGCGCTACGAACTATGCACTCGATGCCCTGAGAATCCCCACACATAGAGAACTTACGGATTCTTAGATATTAGATTTCAGAATCCGTACCCGCTGCGTACCCAATATGTCGGATTTTGCGATCGGTAGTCCAGCGGTATTTACGCCATCCTAGCCGTCGCGGTATCTTAACTGGTACGCAAAGTCATAGCAGTAAGCCTAAAGCCGTTGCCCGCATTAATCCTCTGCCTGCCTATACAGCAGGATAGCTACCAAGTTTACCGGGAATAGACCAATTTTGTGATCGGCGGCTAACCTAGAATGCTGCATCATCCCATCGGATTTTATCGGGCCATGCCAGCGTCTCTGTCAGGCTCCCGACTTCCCCTATTAGCATTCGATATTGAGTGCCAACAGCCTCTAGGAAGCTTGCTCTCACCCATTTACCCCAACGCGGTATCCATCCCATTCTCATGCTAGGTTCCGGCTGTAGTTCTGTCGGTTCCGATGTCAGTTCTATGGGAGTTTCTATGCTTGAGGTTGTTGTCACACTACAGATATTCTCTATATCTATAGAACTTGCTGTGACAGAACCCAAATACACGTCTTTTTTGACCCGAACCTTGCTGGCAGAAGGTTTGAGGTCTAGTGTGACATCAGCCTCAACTGCTGCGATACCTTGTTGCTGGAATTCAAATAAAGCGAGTTCATCCCGTTCTCTCCAATCTTCAAAAATCTGCGATCGTAGACCTTCAGGCTCCTGAATTTTATTGCCAGCCCTGTCGAAGACATTCACAGAAGCAGCGCCGCCAAACTTATAAAATCTCACCCGCTTTTCATTTACGCGACGCTGTTTGCCCTTGAACTTGAATGCCAGTTGTGCAGCAAAACTCGCGACGATTCCGATCGGGTTCTCTTCTGCCTTCTTTGGGCTGACTGTTATGCCCGTCAAAGTTTTGATGTCAGATGCAAATTTCAAAGCCTTGCCTACAAATTCAAGAATCTCTGGCGACTTGTTGTGCCATTCTTTTGTCGGGTCACAGAACTGCAAAGTATTTAAGGCTTCGTGGATTTTCAGCTTGCCAGTGAGTTGTCGGACATCTTGCAGGCAAATTTGCCCGTCGCCGTTCTTAATTTGGGAGTCGATACTTTTGTGATCGCGCATCCAGATAAAATCTGGGTTGTTGGTAAGAAGATATTCAAGCTGAATTTTGCCGTACCACCTATCTTGATGGAGTTGCCTGAGTGTTGGGGTAACTTCCTCAACTTTGTAAATTTCCTTCAACCTGAATTTTTCCTCCTTATATCGTTCGGTGTCGGTTTTGCTGCGCTGCTGTTCGAGCTTCTCAAATTCCTCCCGATCGATGTCCTCTGCTTGTGCCACCGCCTCGGCTTCCTCAAATTGATTGAGATTCCTCAGCTCCTTAATTTGTCCTGCGGTTTCTCCATCGTCATCCCCACACTCTGTAATGTTGTGTCCTTCTGCCTCAAGCCCCTCACGTACAGTCTCCCGAAAATCCCAAATTGATGAATTTATTCGGGCCGCGTACTTTGCCCAAAATTTCAAAACCACTGGGTTATGAGCTTTGTCGAGGTCAAAGTCAATATCTCTGAGCAACTGCAAATTGTAGCGGCAGTCTTTTTCCTTGGACTTGGCTACTTCCTTGTAATTTGCTTCCCCGTTGCCAATTTTCCCCACTGCCATCTGGCGGCACCAAACAAATCTCGGCACCGGTTCCCGTACTCGCGCCAGAGATTGTCGAGCTTCGTTGTCAGCAATTGCGCCCTGATAAATGCCGAACACGGCAGTAAAATGTCCCCGCAAGTCAACGGATACCCCGGTCGCCAGCGATGGCGAACAAATCACAATATCGTAGAGCGCTGCTAGTCCGTTGATTGATTCCGCGCACTGGTAAGCTTCATGCTCAGGGTTGGCAACAGTCTCAGCGTCAATTCTGAGAATCTTTTTACCAGGACAGCGTGATCGGTAATATTTTTCCAAATTCTTAGTGCCATATTTGCTCTTGGCTTTTTGGGAGTCAGTGCTAACCCAGATTTTGTCCCCAGAATTCACCATATCGACTGAATCTCTCAGGAGTCCCGATGGATCGTCTTTAGTTCCACCTTTGACGTGTTGAGTATTGTAAAACAAGATGTTCCACGGCTCAGACGGCTGCCAGTGATTTACTGCAATCCAAGGTTTGATATCGGTTCTTTCGGCAAACTCGCGAACAAAATCAATGCTGTAGTCGCTTAAATCGGCATCTTGCAGCACTAATTGTCCACCGGAACTGAGAACGGTCTGAAATAAAGCTTTCAGTGAACCAAGAATTGGTTGCCGATTTTCCCGGCAGGTGCTGGAATTCAACCCGTGCCAAGAAATTTGTTCACACTCATCAAAAATTACCAGCGCGCCTTCATAAGCTTTGGGGTCAAACAATGCTTGGGATGTGGGATGCAAGCTGTCAATGCACAAGCCGTGTCCTAGGAAATTTCCCTCAATTTTGCGATCGGCGTCGCTGTTCATTTCCTCAATCCAAGGAATTTCTACAACCTTGCAGATAGCGCGACCGAGAACGATGCGGTGAGTAACTACTAAAACTTTGCGATTTTCTGATTGAGCTTTGGCCGCTAGTTTTTTGAGCGCGTAGGTTTTCCCTGTACCCTTTGGCGACTTGATGCAGATGAGTCCTGAGTCGGGGTAAGGAATATCAAGATACCGCTGGTGGCAGTCCCACGCAATCGGGTGAGTCAGCGCCCAAGCTTTTTTCTTATTTTCCTTGCTGAGCCACAAGAAGAATTGCTTCTGAATCTCATCAATGCTTCTAGCGGCCAACATTACCGCATCCACATCACCGCCAGCAACAGCAAAATCGTCAATTCCTTTTTCCGGGCCCGGCAACTGTGCGATTTTGACGATCGCATTTTGCAGCAGCTCCCCCGTAGCTCGTGCCGCTTTGAATTCTACAGATTGAAAGTAATTCCCAGGGCGGTAGTCAAAGGTGAAAGTGATTTCGCGCCCTGGCGTGTCGAATTCCTGTAAATTTTCGTGCAGCTTCTCGCCGATTCTTTTGCCGTCAGACTCGCGGAAAATAACTCGACGGCCCATCCAGATGCCATTGAAAGAAATCGCTGCATATCCCAGAGTCAGCAAGCATCCTGCTTTTTTCTCCCCCTCAGCAGGTGCGACAGGGATGTTGTTGTCGCGTACCCAGTCCCAAAATTCGACCGCAGCGCCATCACCATCAATCACTGGATTTTCGGGAATTGCGACGCCGTAGCGATCGGCTACTCGTTGCCAGGTATGCGGCGGAACTCTCAAAAAAGTCGGTCGGCAATCAATTTTGACGTATCGCCCAGCGCTGTCGTAGTAACCGTTTGAATTTAAATACTTACCTTTCTTGGTTAGCGGGCCGCTGGTTGCTTTAACGCGACCGTGACACTCTATCGCCACGGATTCCATACAGTCGTCTAACCTTGCGCGTGTCTTCCCGGATCTAACTCCCGTGCCACTTTGTGTCGCTGTGACTTTCGGGTTAAGTATCTCGAAAAGCTCTGCGCCACGGACGCTGTGGACGTTTAGTCTAATGATTTCTTCATCTACACCGCTGGTGAGCCATTCTTGTAGATGTTCTGTTGAAAGAGGTAAAAAATCACCCTCAGCAATATTGCTTGCTGTATGCAAGGTATTCATGATAAATTAAATCCAGAATATTATTGGTCAAAAGAGCCCCCACCGATTAAGAGTTGAGTTTACTAGGCACACTCTCGATTCGGTATCAGGCTCTTTTTTTTTAGTGGTTACTATCCAGCAATCACTTAAAAAACATATTACCACTAGATTTGTCGGTTACGCAATACCAGAGTCACTATTACGTTACGTACTAAATCACTAAAAACGCAAGAAACACTAAAAACAGTTGCTCTTTTGTTTCTCACAAACGTTTTTATACAAAAATATCACAGCATATAAAAACTATCCAACAGTATATTAGCACTGGACTATAGAATTCTTAACCGCTTGATTTGTTTTTTTTATATCTTATTAGCAACTATTTTGACGCTGTGAAAAAGAGTCTAGTTGACTAAAACGCCAAGAAATAGTGGCTAGTTAAAAAACCCTGATAGGGAAGCAATTGTCGATTCTACGGTATACCTACTGAGTATGCACAACAATTCTTCAAAAATTCCAATAAGTTGGAAAACAGCGGCTTCTTGGTGTGGCATCGTTTTTTAAAAAGTAACCTGGTAATCTACGGCTTGCCAGTCGAGATTAAGGTGTTAGCCCACAGGTGATGAGTCATCATACAGCACGATTCGGGTCTATGGGTGTAATTAAAAATTAAAATAAATTGTCATTTAGTTTGCAGCGGTGACGCACCCAACAAAACTCCGACACCACGCCGGAGTTTTGCTACGTCTGCCTCATGCTCGGAAGTGCTAAGCGCACCCCTAGGGTTGTGTTTTAGTACGTCGCACTAGAAGCCTTCTGATGAGCCGTTCGTCGCTTGCTTTTCCCTTTAAACCCGACGAGTGAGTTTCTGGACGTAAACGCCACGTTTTTCGGACGTACTTAAAACACCACGGAAGGTTGCAACCTTCCGCATTTACAAACACGAATGGTTTGCGCTGTCAGACTGCTGTTAGCGGTTGTTCCTGCGATCTCGGAACACTTAAATGTTCCGCGACAACTTGCAACACCTAAAACACCGTCCAGAGGCTTCTAGAAAAAGAGTGTGGACAATAACGAAACTCGTAGAGTTTGCTAGTGCTGGCAAAGTGCTTGCAAGCACCTTAGTTGTTACATGGTTGTTCATTTCGGAAACCCATTAGGTTTCTGGCTATGCAGCACGTATGTTCGTCTCACTCCCCAGTTAGCCGTCTGTACTCAGCCTCAGCAGCTTTGTATTTTGCCCCACCACCTTTGCTTGCACCCCAAAGCTCAGAGATTATCTTGACTTTGCCGTAGCCTCGAACCTTCAGGTTCATGATTTTCTCCGCCAGTTCTTGCTCTTCTGGGGTCAAATCAGGTTCTGAACTTTCAGCCTCTGAATCCTCAGAACTCAAGGCTAGGGCACGTTCGAGCAACAGAACCGCGTCGTTTGGGTTTGGTACTGGGTTCAGAATTTGTTCTGCCTCCTGACGGCGCTGTTGCTCGGAAATATAAACCGTTGTTGCTAGCTCATCAGCAGCATCGCCACTAATCGCAGCCTTCTGCATAGCTTCAAATTCCTCAGCCTGAGAAAGGGCGATCGCAGTTCGGCGCGCTTCAAAGCAGCAGGCAAAGCTTGAAATCAGCGCGATGCCTTGCACTAAGCCGTGCATAGGAACCTTGCGCGAGAGGATAGCTGGCGGCGCTAGCCATAGGGTTATCCCAGAGATTGTCAGCGCCGAAAGTTTCAGGAGCGACATAAAATCACCCCCAGCCCGAACGTGATTGCTACCCCAGAGCCGACTAAAATGCCACGGTATTGCAGCACATCTATTTTGAATCGGGCAATCAAGGCATCATCCAGAATCCATCCCAAAGCCCACAGGCATAGAGTTAGAGCGTAAAGCGCCCGGATAAAGTGCAGCGCGGTTGGGTGCAGAGTTGCCAGCCAAGTTACAAGACTGCTGGCAACCGCAACCATCACAAAAGTGTTGAGTGTCGCGGTTGCCCTGGTCATCTTGCAGCCTCCGTCAATCTCGCTCTGATTTCACTGATACGCGCGTCAGCTTTTTGCTCAGCTTGTTCGATGCCCATCCCTAGACGCGCATAACCCGGTCGGAGTGTATGCAGATGTTTTGCCAGCCGGCCGTCAGCTTTTTTCTTGCCTAGCTCGTTGTCGGCAACCACGCCCTCATATTTCCGGTGTGCTTTGTGAACAGTCGCGTCGGCTTCCTCAATTTTGCCTAGGGCATTGTAGGCTCGTTTGCTTTGGCGCGCACCGTCGGTCTTTTCCTTGGCAAGCTCTTTGAGCCTGTCGGCTTCTTCGCGGTCAAAGTAGCGAGGGGCTGGCACTACAGGAATGCTGCGGATGCTACCGAAATCGCCGGGATTCATCGGCGTGATTACGCCCGGTGCTGTGGCTGCCAACACTTTCGATTTGTCGATCGCGTGGCTGCCATCGCTGGTAGTTGCCATTTGGCCGCTTCCTTTATTGGAGCCGCCGAATAGAGTTGTCATTACTCCCATTATTTCCGTCCTATTTGAATTGTGATGTGAATAGGTAAAGCCTTATTGGCTAAAGGTTTGAGCAGACAAAGCAAAGCCATCGCACCGATAAAAAGGGCGATCGCCAATTGCCAGTTAATTTGCGGTGATTTTTCAGTTTGGCGCGGGTGCAGCGGTTCGAGTTCCGGCTCGTGTTCTAGGAGTCTCTGCCACGTCGCAGTACACCGCTTATCACCGTAGAGTTTCGCGTAGGGAGTCAGCCCTAATTGTTCCGCCCGCATTTTGAGCGCGTCAATCTTGCGGGAGTCTTCGCCCGTAAAGAAATACGATCGCCCGCAGTCTACGGACGGTTTGTCTGTCATAATTATTTAGCTCCAATCGTTGTGTAATAACGGTTTGGGGAAGTCGTGGTTAGTGTGGTGTTGATCGCACCGCTCTACCGCGCATCAATCTTCCTTGATTTATAAAGTATCATGCCAGCGCAGACATGACTAGATGCCCGCGTTAAGTTTTGTTGGCACTAGGTTCCCAGCCGTTCTGGCGGTGGTTCCGCCTGCGTCTTGAGTTTGCCAGTACGCCTCATAGGCCCGGACACTGCTGCGGTGAGGGTAGAAAATAAGTCAACACAAGTATCGTGACACAGGTGAACTGAAATGAATTCAAGCGACAGACTAGACAGAATAGAAGCCATCTTGGCCGCCACCGCCCAGCAGCAGCAGGTGACTGCACAGGCGCTGGATCGATTGGAAGTCCGGACTAGCGCCAACACCGCAGCGATCGATCGCCTGACAGAGCGTATAGACCGACTTACAGATCGGGTAGAGCGCGTGGTTACAGCAATCCAGAGCCACCAAGAAGCGCTGAGATTGGTTTCCCAGCAGCAAAATGAATGGCGGGAGCAAATGCGGCTGATGCACGTGGAGATTCGCGATATCTGGCAGTACCTCAACAACCAGCTTCGCAACCGAGGCAACGGCGGCGGTTGACAGGCGTCAGTCTTCGGTCAAAATTTCCAGAATTTCCTCTACATCGGCTAAGTCCGTTTTGGACTTTTTACGCCGTGCCTTGAGTTTATTTAACAAGTCTGCCGCGTCCAGGGCTTCAAAATCAGTTCGGGTCGGCGCCGAATTTTCAGATTTAGCTGGCGATCGGAGCGCTGCGAGTTCAAATTCTAAGCGCTCAACTTTCAAAATTTTGTCAGATCGCACTCGCTGGCAATTTTCCAAGCTCCGCTCCAAATCTCGAATTTTCTCGCCGTCGCTGTGCCTCCTTTCGGTAAGTTTGTTCCTTAATTCGTGGTTGCGCGCTTCCAGTTCTTGAATCTTGGCGTTGCGCGAGATAACTGCATCAGTTTGGTCGGTAGGCTTCGCTGCCAGCCGAGATTCTAGGACTTCAATCTCAGCATCCCGATCAGAAATTCCTTGGTTGGCAGCGGTTAATACACCGCTTATAGCCTGAAGTTCTTGATTTTTTCTTGTAATTAGGCGATCGCAACCTTCCAATGAGCGCCGTAGATTTTCGACTTCCTCTGCGGTGTCCGGCCTGAGTGATTCCTCTGTAGGCGATTCACTCAGGCCCTCAATTTTCCCAGCCGTTCCTCAATGGCGGCAAACCTTGCCTCGATGTCAATCGTGTTCTCTGTCTTACTGTGTCTTACGTTATTGTCTGACACTCGTAAGACAACTGATCCATCAGATAAAGCCTCAATACCGGCCCGCACAATATCAAGCAGGGTCTTCGTTCGATCGCAGCCGTGTTTGGCGGTTTCACTGGGATAGCGCTCTTGCCCTAGCGCGTCGATCGCGTCCAGTAGTTCGGCGGGGCATCGGAAGTTCAACATCGTCTTATCAGCCATCGTCTTACACCTTCTCTAGTTGTCTTACTCAAGAGTAAGACATTGGTAGGCAGAATGTAAGACGTATAACAACAAATCATCTTACAGACAGTCTTACGCCATCTTACTTATATGTCTTACGATATTCTTGCTGTAAAACAATAGTGCCTTACTGTTTTGTCAGTCCTCACTACATCCTTGTTTATTCTCAACTAACGGGTAGTCAATATCAACAACCTGACTTTTTATGTTCTCTGGGGACTGATTTAACCGCCGTTCGCCTAATTCTAGCTCTGCATCAGTAAACTGCGATTTTCTGACGTATCCCAGAGCCGAAAGCGCGTTCGCTGCACCTCTGACTTGGGCATCGCCAACTTCTAAATATTCTTGTAAGACAGCGAGCGATCTGTGGCCGCTAAGTTTCTGGATGACTCGCAAGGGGATGCCGGCGTTGCTCATCTGAGTTAGGGCGGTGCGGCGGAAGCTGTGGGTACTGAATCCTTCCATCCCCACTCGCTCCACAGCTTCTGCCAAGATATGACTGGCGGATTCTGGATGGAGGTGTCGCCAGTGGTGGTTACTGTGGCGGCCTGGAAATAGATAAGTTGCCCCGGCGCTCGACTGCCAACTCGCAAGTAGCGATCGCAAATCTTCGATAACGGGAATGGTGCGCGTCCCCAGTTTTCCTTTGGTGTTGGCTTTGCGGATGATTAGCTCGGGTCTGACCCGACCGTTCGCGGCATAAACGTCTTTGGTCAAGAGCGAACAGGCTTCAGCGATGCGACACGCACTAAACAGGCACACCCCGAACAAGGTGCGATCACGATCGGTCAAAAGCCCATCGTTAAATAGCAACTCAATTTCATCTGAGGTCAGCACCGATGCCTGCCCGTGCCTGTCTATTTTCACTACCACGTCCCAAACTCCTTGCAGCAATTAAACATCATGTCGGTACATCCCAGCGAATTAGTTCGGGCCATGCGAGCACCTCACTCCATCCTCCGACTTGCTCTATCAGCATCCTGTACTGTTTGCCGTCGGTAGCTGCTAAGAAGGAAGCTCTTACCCATTTACCCCAACGACTTACCCATCCTGATCGACCGATAGGTTCCGGCGATGGTTCTGCTGTTGGTTCTATGGGAGTTTCTATGGTAGAGGTTGTTGTCACACTAGGTATATTCTCTATATCTATAGTCCGAGGTGTGACAGAACCCAAATACACGTCTTTTTTGAGTCGAACCTTGCCGTGAGAGGGTTTGAGGTCTACTGTGACATCAGCCTCAACTGCTGTGATGCCCTGTTGCTGGAATTCAAATAAAGCGAGTTCATCCCGTTTCTGCCAAGCTTCAAAAATCTGCGAGCGCAAACCTTCAGACTCCTTAACTTTATTTCCAGTGCTGTCGAATACGTTCACACAAGCGGCGCCGCCAAATTTATAGAATCTCACCCGCTCTTCACCGACGCGCCGCTGTTCGCTCGAATGTTTGCCACGTCCCAGTTGACCAAGAAAACTGATCACGACTCCGATCGGGTTCTCTTCTGCCTTCTTTGGGCTGACTGTTATGCCCGTCAAAGTTTTGATGTCAGATGCAAATTTCAAAGCCTTGCCTACAAATTCAAGAATCTCTGGCGACTTGTTGTGCCATTCTTTTGTCGGGTCACAGAACTGCAAAGTATTTAAGGCTTCGTGGATTTTCAGCTTGCCAGTGAGTTGTCGGACATCTTGCAGGCAAATTTGCCCGTCGCCGTTCTTAATTTGGGAGTCGATACTTTTGTGATCGCGCATCCAGATAAAATCTGGGTTGTTGGTAAGAAGATATTCAAGCTGAATTTTGCCGTACCACCTATCTTGATGGAGTTGCCTGAGTGTTGGGGTAACTTCCTCAACTTTGTAAATTTCCTTCAACCTGAATTTTTCCTCCTTATATCGTTCGGTGTCGGTTTTGCTGCGCTGCTGTTCGAGCTTCTCAAATTCCTCCCGATCGATGTCCTCTGCTTGTGCCACCGCCTCGGCTTCCTCAAATTGATTGAGATTCCTCAGCTCCTTAATTTGTCCTGCGGTTTCTCCATCGTCATCCCCACACTCTGTAATGTTGTGTCCTTCTGCCTCAAGCCCCTCACGTACAGTCTCCCGAAAATCCCAAATTGATGAATTTATTCGGGCCGCGTACTTTGCCCAAAATTTCAAAACCACTGGGTTATGAGCTTTGTCGAGGTCAAAGTCAATATCTCTGAGCAACTGCAAATTGTAGCGGCAGTCTTTTTCCTTGGACTTGGCTACTTCCTTGTAATTTGCTTCCCCGTTGCCAATTTTCCCCACTGCCATCTGGCGGCACCAAACAAATCTCGGCACCGGTTCCCGTACTCGCGCCAGAGATTGTCGAGCTTCGTTGTCAGCAATTGCGCCCTGATAAATGCCGAACACGGCAGTAAAATGTCCCCGCAAGTCAACGGATACCCCGGTCGCCAGCGATGGCGAACAAATCACAATATCGTAGAGCGCTGCTAGTCCGTTGATTGATTCCGCGCACTGGTAAGCTTCATGCTCAGGGTTGGCAACAGTCTCAGCGTCAATTCTGAGAATCTTTTTACCAGGACAGCGTGATCGGTAATATTTTTCCAAATTCTTAGTGCCATATTTGCTCTTGGCTTTTTGGGAGTCAGTGCTAACCCAGATTTTGTCCCCAGAATTCACCATATCGACTGAATCTCTCAGGAGTCCCGATGGATCGTCTTTAGTTCCACCTTTGACGTGTTGAGTATTGTAAAACAAGATGTTCCACGGCTCAGACGGCTGCCAGTGATTTACTGCAATCCAAGGTTTGATATCGGTTCTTTCGGCAAACTCGCGAACAAAATCAATGCTGTAGTCGCTTAAATCGGCATCTTGCAGCACTAATTGTCCACCGGAACTGAGAACGGTCTGAAATAAAGCTTTCAGTGAACCAAGAATTGGTTGCCGATTTTCCCGGCAGGTGCTGGAATTCAACCCGTGCCAAGAAATTTGTTCACACTCATCAAAAATTACCAGCGCGCCTTCATAAGCTTTGGGGTCAAACAATGCTTGGGATGTGGGATGCAAGCTGTCAATGCACAAGCCGTGTCCTAGGAAATTTCCCTCAATTTTGCGATCGGCGTCGCTGTTCATTTCCTCAATCCAAGGAATTTCTACAACCTTGCAGATAGCGCGACCGAGAACGATGCGGTGAGTAACTACTAAAACTTTGCGATTTTCTGATTGAGCTTTGGCCGCTAGTTTTTTGAGCGCGTAGGTTTTCCCTGTACCCTTTGGCGACTTGATGCAGATGAGTCCTGAGTCGGGGTAAGGAATATCAAGATACCGCTGGTGGCAGTCCCACGCAATCGGGTGAGTCAGCGCCCAAGCTTTTTTCTTATTTTCCTTGCTGAGCCACAAGAAGAATTGCTTCTGAATCTCATCAATGCTTCTAGCGGCCAACATTACCGCATCCACATCACCGCCAGCAACAGCAAAATCGTCAATTCCTTTTTCCGGGCCCGGCAACTGTGCGATTTTGACGATCGCATTTTGCAGCAGCTCCCCCGTAGCTCGTGCCGCTTTGAATTCTACAGATTGAAAGTAATTCCCAGGGCGGTAGTCAAAGGTGAAAGTGATTTCGCGCCCTGGCGTGTCGAATTCCTGTAAATTTTCGTGCAGCTTCTCGCCGATTCTTTTGCCGTCAGACTCGCGGTAAATTACCCGCCGGCCCATCCATATGCCATTTAGAGAAATCGCTGCATAGCCGAGAAGCAGCAAACACCCTGCTTTTTTCTCACCCTCGGCATATTTGATAGGAATATTGTTGTCGCGTACCCAACCCCAAAATCCGATCGCGAGTTTGTGTGGCCCGATTAAAACGGGATTCTCAGGAACTGCAACACCGTAGCGGTCGGCTATTGTCTGCCACATTTCCAGTGTCGGCAATAGAAACGTCGGACGGCAGGGAATTTTGATGTACCGTCCGGCCTTGTCGTAATACCCATTCGAGTTTAAATATTTACCCTTCTTGGCTAGCGGGCCACTGGTAGCTTTAACACGGCCGTGACACTCTAACGCCACGGACTCCATACAGTCGTCAAGATTTGTGCGTACTTTCCCGGCTCTAACGCCCGTGCCACTTTGTGTCGCTGTGACTTTTGGGTTGAGAATCTCAAAAAGCACCT
>NZ_JAUBVZ010000032.1:0-16591 GCF_036702805.1 Microcoleus sp. A006_D1 | reverse complement strand
TGCGAACTTCAGCATCTTGAGCATGGCTGAGCCTGTCGCTTGATTTTCTGTTTCAAGTACGATCGCCGGTATCGTTTCCCCGGCTCTGGGATTCAACCGTCGGGCCAGGACTGCGGCGTGGTATTGAAAATGCCCGCTGAGAACTTTGTACCCGCTGGCATCTCGCACCAACACCGGGGGAACCACAAACCCGCCGATCGCCAAACTCATCTCCCCAGCAATCTCTAGCTCTTGCGGGTCAAAGTTACAGGCGGGAATATCGGAACTGATGCGCTTGACCGAAACCAGCGACAGCATAAGCTTTTTGGCTGTGGCTGTCTCTACCCGTCCCCGTCCGTTATCTCCCCGGTTTGGCGGTTCATCGTCTGGCCCTGCTGTGACTGGTGCGGTTGCGGGTGTTGCGGTTTCTTCGTCAAGGTCAATCCCATTGCAGGCAAGGTGCTCTATCAAATCGAAGCCTTCCCATTGCCCGCTTAGTTCAGTTCCGGGCTTCGCGGATTCAACTTCCCAGCCGTTCCCAGTAGTCCAGAAAAGGCCAGCTTTATCCTTACCCCAAGCGAGGTTCCATCCTTTTGCATCGCTGCGACTGTTGATTAATGTACCGACCTTGATGCCGATCGCAGAAAGCTCATCTTTGATAATTAGAAATTGCCCTTTCTCCTTCACTCGTTCCCCAAAGATTGAGTCGAGCTTCTTTGCGGGTGCGGGTGTTGGTGTTGCGGGTGTTGGGACTGGTGCGGGTGTTGCGATCGATGCGTTTTTTTTGGCTGGAAGTGTTGCGGTTGCTGGTGTTGGGGCTGGTGCGGGTTTGTCGGTCTCAAACCCGGAAACCTCCAAAATCCACTCCTCAACATGGCGATCGTGACAGCCCGGAAACGTGATGATTAGGCAAGTGCGACCGTCTGCCAAGATTTCTTTGCCGACTATGCGGGCGATCGGGCAAAACGGCTTGCGGATAATATCGCCGACTTGGGCTTCTGCTGTGGGTGCTTCCCAAATTTTGATTGTGGTGGCTGTTTGAGGTGCGGTCTGTGTTAGTGTCATAATTAAGTCCTTTGTGGGGCTAGAACCACCGCTCGGCCGTCGAAAGTAGAGCGGTGGTTTGTTATGTACCTACCCTATCCTACTTTTAGGCTACTGTCAATAGGTAGGATAATTAATTTTAGGATACTAGGCAACTTATGCAACCGCCCGGATATCAGCCTCGGTGACGATTTTCTTCAACCTCGCTGCGATGGTTGCCCGTGTACCGTGCGCGCTGATTTTCTTGGCTGTTGCCAGCTTTCGGATACTTTGGATTGTCAGTTTATTAAGCATTCCCTCGATGTCTGCTGTCGCCCCTGGTGTTGGTTCGATCGGCGCGTCCGCAGTGTCTGCAACCTCGACATCAATAGCAGGCTCTGTCGGAGTTTCCGGCGCTGTGGGTGCTGTCGGTTCTGGCTCGATTTCAGGCTCTGTCGGTTCTGGTTCTGGTGCTGGGGAGAGAATGCCGATCGCCCCAGATGCGAACTTGCCCTCGATGGCTGATTGGAACGTGCCAACCTGCGACGGATCGACGTGGTGCAGCATCGCCAGTGCTGTATCTACCTGCGAGAGTGCAGATTGACACGCCTGCTCAACTGAGAGTAACTGTTGCTGATGTTCTTGCAGTTCGCTGAGTTTGGCTTGTAGCGCGGTGATTTGAGCGTTAGTGGTGTCGATCGCTGTGGCGATTTGAGCGAACTTGGCGGCGAGTAAGTTGATCATTGTAGTGTCCTATGGGTGTAGTGAAGTGTCAGCGCCGGGTGTAGTGATTCCCTTTGCTTGTGATACCAGCTTAGGCTACTTTTCTACTACCCGTCAAGTGGTGTTCTATATCAATCTCTTATGACACCAGTTAGACACCATCAGCTATCCGTATCCTACCCGTTAGACACTCTGGCGCGGTAGTAGAATAGAATGGTAGATAATTTATTAGGCAACTATTATGGCAAAGCAACCTATCCCCGCCGTCACGCAGGGGACGATCGAGCTAGAGAACGGGCAAGTGATAGAGTTAGAGTCACCCAAAGGCGCTAAGTGGCTCGCAGAGACGGTTATTGACCCGGAAACAGGCAAAGAGAAGGGGCGATCGTTCCGCTATGAATCTATGGAAGGGAGGGCTTCATTTACCGCTCGCAACCAGCCAGTTAAGGGTATCTCCTACTGGTATGCCTCTAAAAAGGTAGCCGGTGAGGTTAACAAGCTTTACATTGGTAAACCTGAAAATGTGACGATTAGGCGACTGGAAGAAGTAGCAGAAGAGATTGCAAAACCGCACAAGAAGGTAGTAGAGAAGGTAGCAGAGAAGGTAGCAGAGACAGAGCCTAAATCGGTAGGGGAAGACTCCGATAGTTGGAGGCAAGCGATCGAAGCTCAGATGATGGAGATGCAGAAAGTTTTGGAGGAATTGCGGGGAAAGTTGACTGCTTGAATGTTTCTGAGCCGGAAACACTCAAGCCTGATGATGCGGTAGGTCAAAAGTTGCCCAATGAGTTAGGCAACCTCAAGGCAGAGAATGAAGCGCTGAAGGCTGATAACGAGCGATTACAGAAGGAGTTAGCTAAGGCAGCGGAAAATTACCAGACGCTAGTAATAATAGACAGACAACTCAACCAGCAAGTAGAGGAAGCGCGATCGCAATTAGAAACGGCTAATCAAGAAATCGAATTCTTGGAGGGTGTCAATGCCCAACTGAATGAACAAGTACACGGCGAGCACGGTTTGGTTTCTAAATTGGAGTATGGAGAGGCCCACATACAGCAGCTAGAATCTAAAATCCAAAATCTAACCTCTGAGCTTGCTGATCGAGATTCAGCAGTGCAGGCAGAACTTGCAGACCTTGCCCAATTCAAGAAAGAGGCTAAGGAAGCTGCGGCAGAGGTGCATAGGGAGGGCATGGCTATCAAGGGGCTTGAGATTCAATGGCAACAGCAGGTTAGTGATGCTAAATCTGAGCTCGCCGATGCTAAGGCAATCATCCTCAAACAAAACGACAAAATCCGAGAATTGGAGCGGGGATTCAGCTTGCAACCTAGGCCTTCGGATGCTGCGACAATGAAGACTCAGAGATTAGAAATCGGGGAATTGCGATCGCAACTTGCCGACCTGCAACAAACCTCAGCACCCGCGATCGAACTCCCAGAGCCAGCCGATCTGCTTAATCAGTTGAAGGGCAAGCGGAAAAAATCTAAGGCAGAGCTTGCAGATATGGCTACAATCTTAGAAATTTTGGAGGCACAGGAATGAATGAATTTGAGCGCTTTGTAGAGGATGAGAAAGCAAAAATTGCTGAATGCCTGCGAGGCTGCGGGCGACTAGATGAGGATGGCCCCGATATACCGGGAATCAGTGGGGCTGATAGCTTAAAGGATCAATATTATTGGTTCATGCTTGGCAACAACACCCCGCCTGATCGAGATGACATCGACTGGCCCGCACTCGAAAAAGAGCTAAATGCCTTTGCTGGTGAAGTCACTGCCGAATGGATGGAACGCAAGAAAGCTCAGAATAGGCGCGAAGCCTACGAGATGGGGAGGGAGTGATGGTGCGATCGCTCCAACAAATAAAACCCCGACGCGATGCCGGGGGATTCAAATCGGGGTAATTGATAATTGGTAATTGGTAATTGGTACGCAGGAACTCGCACCTAATGCCATCTCCGAATTATAGCGGCAAGTTCGATCGCCCAAACAAAAAACCCTCTGGTATACAATCCAGAGGGTTTTGCTTTGAAATCACTGATTACACAGTAGCGCTTGGTTGTGGTGACTCAGTTGGTAGAAAGAGCTTCTGAAATTTCATCCTAATTTGTCCCGTCGGGTTCTTTGTCATTTGGATCATAAAGCCCATCAAAATCACAATAGCTGCACCCCTCCCCATCACACCGAGGGCATATAGAAAGCGGGGGATATTCAGCCTCAAAACGCGCTACAGCATCCTCTACTTGCTTCTCTAAATTTCTGGCTTCTGAGTAGCTTTTGATCGTCATTGCTGCGATTATTTCCTGAGCTTCCTGTGAGAATCCAGCGGGGATGAGTGAGAGAATTTGCTGGTTAAGTCTGTTCATCATTCCTCCCCATTTATCAGTCGATCGAGCATCGCCCGTGCCTCGGTGTATAAAGCGTGATTACGTCCCCCGCGCCGGATACCCCACAGCAGCCAGATAGTTCTTTCAAGTCCTAAATCCTCTGCAATTATCAGCTTGGCTAGCTCTAATTTCTCGTCCTGTTCCAGCGGCGAATTAGGGTAGAAAACTGCTGTTTCGAGTGTTCCAGCCAGAATGTCCGCCAGCATACCCGAAATGCGTTCCGCCCTTGTTCCGTAAGGCGTTCCGGCGTTGGGTGTGTCCTGTTCCGAGGGTGTTTTGAGTGTTCCAAGTGTTCCAAGTGTTGACTCCGAAAGCGTCGGTTTTGGGGCTGAAATTTCAACGCCAGGGGCTGAATGTTTGGCAAGTTTAACCAATGTCCGATCGGTCAAACTGCCGCCCGGTAGCTTCACCATTGCCTCAAATTTTGGGGTTGCCCGACCATTTGCACCTTGCTCTCCCAGTATCTCAATTTCTAAAAATGCCTCATCTCGCAGCGACGCAAAGCCCTTCGCATTGGCTAATCCGGCGAGGGTGCGGGCGTGGCTGATGATAATGCCAAACATCTCAACCTTGCGGATATCAGTTACCAATTGCTCGAAAAATTCCGTGCTGTTGGCGACCTTGGAACCCCACCGGGTGAACTCGTCACAAACAAAAGTTAACGGCTCAAACTTGGGGTTAGGTTCACTTTGTACTCGCTCATAACGGCGGGCAACCTCCCCAGCAAACCATGCAAGCTTGACATCGATCGCCCCGTAGTTCATGCCTCCACCAACTACCTCGCAGCCCTCCCAAGCGCCGTATGCTGCGTGAGGGTCTAGTACGATTACCCGATGCCCGACTGCCCTGCGCTTTGCAATTTCCTCGGCTGCAAAGTGGGTTTTTCCAGAGCCCGGTGCACCATAAATCAGCACCGAGGGATACCAAGAAAGATTAGGGATTTTTGGGCCTTGTGTCCGATCAGGTTCGATCGCCGCCGATGTCACGTCCTGCACTTTGTCGCCGGGGTTGTTTGTCGCATCCAATGTCGCCGTGCCAGTTAGCGTCGCCTGCTGTTGCTGTGGGTCAATGCCCAGCGACTGACAATAAGCTTCCTCAATCTCACCCTCAAAAGCCACCTCATCCGCTTCTAACAACTTCTTATATTCCATCTGAGTTTTTGCCATCTGGTAAGCTGATTCGGCCGCGTGACTAAACTCATACGCTTGATTCTGGTATCCCTTGATTTTTTGTCGAATTGGTTCCTGTTCCCCTTCATGCCGAGCAATCAGCATCACTGTCACCATCCCCCCAGTTCCGAGTAGAGCGAGTAGGATTTTAAGCCCTCCATACCCGCGCTCTAGCCCTTTGAATTCAGCTTTAGGTGGTACTAGCCACGCCGGGTTAGATTCAATCCGGTTGCCAATTCTGTACTCGATTCTGTCGTTGAATTGTAGGGCTGTGGCAACACCAAAACCCGCGACACCCAAGGCAAGCAATCCAGAAATAATCACCTGATTCTTGTTAATTAGCATTGTTCAATTTGCTCCAAACTTGTGCCACTACGAATCCGAGGGCAATTACTATCAATCCAAAGCTCAAAATGAGTAACTGAGAATTGGCAACAATCCAAGCCTGCCAAGCATCCCAGTTAGCTGCTAGCAGTGCAGTTGCGACGGCAATGAGGATTAGTTGCGATCGCACTTTGGAGGGGCCATCGGCGCTCAAAGCATACAATCCCAAGCCCAAAGAGGCGGCGGGGATGAGAATCACAGCAGCCGGAATTAGAGCTGGAATTGCCCGCACGATAAGGGATACAGACAAACCAGCGCCGAAGTAACTGCCAAACTCTCCCCAGTTTCCTGTCAATGTCCAGAAGCGCTCGATGTTGGTGATTTCTGGGGTTTTGGCTTGTGGCTGCTGTTGTTGGGGTTGTGAGTTGCCAGCACTCAAGTAGTCAAATTCTGAGGAATCAAATTCGGGTAAATACATAAGAAAAAAGCGGGCGATTAACCCGCTGATAAATTGCTATTTCTTGCCAGAGAAGAAATCAAACAAACCGCCTAAAAAGCCCTTAGAATTGCCAGCGCCAACCGGACTCATACCGCCTGAATTGCCCGCTGTGGCTGGGATAGGGTCAAAGCCTGTGGCGTTGATGTAGGCATTGAAACCAGCGCGTCGGTTCTGCATCGCGATCGCTTGTTGTGGGGATGCTTGAATCGCCCTGAGAGACTGAGCAAAGCCATTCTCTTGTATCTGTCCTTTGGCTTGGTGGTTAGCTTTGATGAGTAGCAATCGTTGCCGAAAGTCCATATTTTGCAGAGTCTGAGTGCTCGCTCCCTCGACTTTTATCAACCCCAATTCGTGCTGCAATTTTTGCTGCAAGTTAACGATTTGTTGGTCATGCTTGGCTGCTGCAATAATTGCTTTGTCCACGTACTTGTCGATTTGCAGTTTATCTGTGAGGCCGCTTTCTATCGCCTCAAGGGTTAACCGCTCTACCTCTACCGTATTTGCCCGAATCTTTACGTGGTGGCGGTTGTAGGCTGTCCTCAGTTGTTTCTGTAACTCAAGAATCTTTGCTTGTCTAGCCGCTTCATGCACTATCTCCGGTGTGAGGGGGCCAGATTGATACCCGAATTGCTTCGCCACATGAGCAGCGCCGGGGGTTTTGGCTACTCGAAAATCTATCATGATAAAATCTCCTTAGAGTGCGGTGAATCCCCCCATTAATAAGGGGGCTTTGCTTGCGGGCCAGTCGGTTTACTTTGCAAGAGGGGCCGACTGGCTTTGCATTTGGTTGAGTTTGTTGAGCTTTCGGGAAACCTGATCGAGTTCTGGCCAGCCGACGATCGGTAGGTATTCACCACGCCGCCAACTCGCAGAGAATTCGATCGCGGTATCAACATCAACACCGTGGGCGATGTACTGGCACTCTGGGAAAGCGAATTCATAAGCCACACATTCGCATCTGTCGCCAGAATCTTCATGGAAATCAGAAAATTCAAAGGGTGTCAGGTCGGCATCAGTAATCATGGTTTAGTCCCTCAAGCTATTAATTTGCCCGACAATTTCAATGCCCTTGGCATCGGCTACCCCTTCCTCTCGTAGCTGTAAAGCTGCTGCGATAATTGCGTCTTGAGGTTTGCTAGCCGTCACATTAAAATGCCGGGTTGTGTTGCACTCACGACGTATTTTCACTTTGTAAAAAGCCATCTCTAAGCCTCCTGTAAATTAGCTAAGCCTGCTTTGACTTCCTCAGTAAATCCCAGTCGCACCTCGGCCGCAGCCTGTTTGCCGAGGGCCCGACCGAGCTCGCGGTAATTACTCAAAAGGCCCGACTTGAGGGAGCTAATTTGAGTCAGGTTAGTATCTGCGACTGTGCTGGCAGTGGTGGCGATTTGGGTATGCTCTCCCAGAAATACGATCGCACTGCTAGACCCGGAATCAGACGGTGCAGACTTTTCTACCATTTTTCTGAGCTCGCCAAACTTCCCAGTATTCAGCAGTTCGATCGCATCCATCGCCAATTGCGAGTATTCGGTTGCGCGGGCACTGCCACGGCGAAGGGTTTTTAAATCGATACTGTAGATGTTGGTCAATTTGGCGATCGCCTTCTGCAAGGCTGCTTTATTAAGATTCAGCGCGCCTTGCACTTGCGTGGCTGTGTACCATGTGTCAATCGATTCTGAGGAAGAGGAATCGATTTGCTCGGCTTCAACGTCTATCACTGTCTGGTTTTCGGGTTCCATAGGGTTGTCTGGTTTAGGGGATTGATTTGAAATCGATTGAGAATCGATTCGTCCTGGTTGTTAGCATAACACATCACATCATCATGTCAACAGGTATGATGATAGATAGACAGGAACCAGCAGAACAGGAGATGATGTGATGGAAGGAATGAGATATGAGTTAATGAGTAAAAAATTAAATGCTGTGATTCCTGATGAAACGTGGGAAGCACTAGACGAAATAGCCAGTAGGGAGATGCGTACAAAGAGCCAGATGGCCGCAATACTGCTAGCAGAAGCCATCGCCGAGTATCGCAAGCGAAACCCATTGAAGGTTTTAGAGTCCGATCGCCCCGACGGCCCGCAGCCCCCAGAAAACAAACCCGCATCGGCAACAAAAGCCAAGCGGGGCAAAGAAAGCAAGGAAGCTAGCTAATGTCTAGCTGTTGTCTAGCAAAGGAGGAAACTTAGTGACCGAATCAGTCAGAGCCGTCAGAGCCTCGGTACAAATAGGCTCCCTCACAGTCGATGGGTTCATGCTGCCAGACGGCGACTACCGGATGAGCCAAACACAGGCGGCCGAATGTGTTGCCTTGAAGGTTCAGAACGTCTCAGATTTTTTGCGTTCAAAGGCATTCAAAGCTTTAGCAGGAGAAGGTTATACGCCTCAGATTTCTGAAATAGAACCAGCAGACGAACAACTAAGAGGTCAGTCCCGGATTAATGCGCTACCTCTCGCAGTCGTCAGAAAGTATTGGCTCTGGCAAGCTCACAGAGGCAACAAACAAGCCCTAGCTCTCGTAGATGCACTGATGGCTGAAACTTTGGAGCGTCGGTTTGATGAAGCTTTCGGCGTTATCCGCACCGAACAGGAGCGAAACGAACTCCTCAGTCAGCGGGTTCAAGAGTTAGAGCGCGATATCAGAGAGGCTTTTTGGGTGGAGGATGAAGCCAGAACCGAACGCGACTACTATGAACGCCTGCTTAGAGAAAATGGTATTGACCCGTGGGGCATTCCGAAGGCGAGCGATGAGTCTGGTTAGTTCTTGCGATCTATTAAGTGTGGAAAAGTGGGGATTTTTGGGCGATCGGCTAATGTTCAGTGGCTTGTTTGCAGATTGCTTACGAACTACAAATACCACTTTACGTAAAGTGGTATTTGCGTCGCTACGTAAACGGCGGGGCTTAGCTTTTGCTCGGACTTAGGAGCGTCTTGACGGTGGCGAATAGCTGATATTTTACTCGGTGTTTGTCACTGCAAAAACTGCTTTTGCAGGATCTCTCGAAAGATTCTTTCCCCAAGCTGTCCGATCGGCGGTGCAAGGATTTTTGGCAAAACAGCGCTCAAAACAATCGATCGCAATCGAGGATAGCCAGCCACAATCGGACAATTTGTGTATTTACCGCAAATTTGCTATCACAACTGCATTTTATATATTAGAATGGCATCAGTAATCTCAACGCCGATTGTGACGCTATGTTGCCATCTCCAACCTATAAATACCAAAAATCTTTCTCGATCTCTGCGGAAGTGATCCAGGGAGTAGAGGCGGCCTCAAAACACTTGGGAGTTAGCCGTTCGTACTTCATCCAGAATGCTTTAGAAACCTATTTAAAGCATTTCAATATGCAGTTGGAGAGGCTTGAAAAATCAGAAACACAAGAAGAAACCGTAGCAGCTTAGGGCTTCCACGGCTTTTAATTGTTTGAAATTGTTTAAATATACACCCAACTTTGTTGCTAGTCTTGGCGGATAATCAACAAAGTTGGACTCTTCCACATCAGAGATGAGGCTAATAGTCTAATTATGAACCATAACGACTTTGATCATGCAGTAGGTGTAATCAAAAAGTGGAATTCGTTCCCTCAAAACGCTAGACGCGGTGCTAGCCCTTGCTTTGCGGGATTCTTCAACAATACATCTGTTCAAAAAAACTTTTCTAAATCTGGAAGCCCCGACTATCACTCGATTCTACCACAATCTCCCCTAACTACGCAAGCAAACCGGGGATTTTGTGCAGTTAGCTTTGCAATGGTTGAGGGTGCGGTATGAACCCTCAAGAATTAGAAACTACGGTAAGTACACCAGGCAGCCGGGAATTAGAGATAGATACCGCACTCCCCCAGTCGATCGATCTCGCAGCCTTCGGGATACTATGCAGCTTGCCTGAGATTTTCGAGCTCACCCCAGAGCATGAAGCTCAAATCGAAAGCAGAGGCTTACTCAATAAGTGGGGCCGCAAGTGCTGTCACAGCGCCACCAGAGAGCAAGCGGCACTTTGTGGGATTACCTCTAAATCGGGAGGCATCCTATTTGTGGGAGCCAATAAGCAGGTACAGCTCCGGCCCGATATCCCTAAGAAGGATAAGAATGGCAAGGATCGGAAATATGATTCTCCTGTGGGGGAATTTGATGCCCTTCTCCCTCCATCCCCCGATAACCCGCTGTACTGGGAGATTGAATCTCTGAAGCGCGAGGCGTTCTACATCAATGAGCATCCCTATATTCTCATCACCGAGGGAGTATTCAAAGCGATCGCCGGGTGCAACAACGGCTACCCTACAGCCTCCTTACTGGGAGTAGAACAGGGACTTACAGGAAGTAAACGCGACCCCGAAAAACAGCGCTTTCTAGTCCCTGCCTTGAGAAAATTAGCAGAGGCTGGCTTCGGCTTTATCATTGCCTTTGATGCCGATGCTCTGGATAATCCCGATATCCAGGCGGCTGAGAAAAAGCTAGCTAAGCAATTGGCTAAATTTGGTGTACCCGTGCGATCGATTACCGGATGCTGGGAGAAGGCATCGGAGATCGAAGGCGGCGAGGTGAAAAATACTAAAGGGATGGATGATTTCATTCAAAACAAAGGGATTGAGGAATTTAAAGCAATCCTCATTAAAGCCAAGCTGTTCGGAGAGGGAGAGAGCGATGATGCTGAAGAGCCGAAAAAGGATAAACCCCCCTCACCCCAAACAACAGCATCCCGAATTGCTGAGGATTACGGGCATAAATGGAAGTACCACAATGAACAGAAAACTTGGAGAATCTGGACAGGTAAGGAATGGGAAAAAATAGAAATAGGCAACTTTGAATCCCTACTCCTGACAGTAATCGAAGCTAAAAATATTAGCTACGGGAAAAACAGTTACCTATCTGATGTGTTGCAAATTTTGACCAAGAAGCTACGTGTTGCGAGGTGGCACATCTGGGATAGAAAGCGCTATATCAGCTTTAGCAATTATGTACTAGATGCCCACACAGGCAAGAAGCTGGAACACTCACCAGGCATGGGTTTTACTTCACATTTACCATTTGAATATAAGCCATTGACGGGAACATCTACGGATGCGATCGAAACACTCCGCAACAATTGCCCGAACACCTACCGCTGGATGAATACGGCGATGAAAGGCGATCGCCAGAAAATCCTCAAACTACTGGCAATTGTCAATGGTCTGCTTAAATTCCGATTCTTTGACTTGCAGATGTTTGTTCACCTAATCGGAAAACCGGGAAGTGGTAAGGGTACATTTATTCGATTGCTTCAGAAAATCGTAGGCCGGGAGAATTGGAAGGGATGCAAACTAAAGCATTTAGATGATGGCTCCACAATGGCCAGCATCATTGATAAGCAGCTCGTAACGTGTCCAGACGAGCGCACAGCTACAGGTGTAGACGCGATATTGTCGCTGACTGGCGGCGATGCTATTAGCTACCGGGAAGTGTACCAGCCAGCCGCCGACGCTTTCTTCTACGGCTTGTTAATTGTGGGAAGCAACAATCCAATCTTTGTGGGCGACACTACCGGGCTAGACCGCCGATTGTGCCTGATACACTTTGACAATCCATTACCCACAGCACTGCGAGATTCAAAAGTAGAAGACGGTATGGATGCAGAAATATCGCAACTCATCGCCGTAGCTCTTAGCCTCTCCGATAGCAAGGTTAGCGAAAATATTCAAGGTATTGGCAAAAATCAGATCGCAGAATTCAAATTCCAAGAATGGGAGATGAAGTTACAAACCAATAGCGTCGCCGCCCATTTTGATGATTGCTTAATCGTAGACCCGACTGCCTCCACACCTTCCGGCAAACTTTACGAACACTACAAAGCTTGGTGCGACTCCAATCTCAAGGCGGTATCCCATATCAAATATCCCAAGATGCTCTTGGAACTGTGCACAGACTACCTCGAATTTAGGGGGATTAAGTGGCAGCGCTCTGGCGGTCGGAGTTGGTTCGAGGGATTGAGACTTCGATCGGACGGTGAAACCGCGCCAACTCACTCCGATTCACTCTCAGCGCTTATCCCAACTGAGACGGGGTTTAACGGGGTTAGTACGGGGTTAGTACGGGGTTCAGAACCCTTGCCAGACGGGAATTACAGCGATTTACGGGGTTTAGGTGGTGAAAACATTTCAGAAAAAACTCAAAACACTGCAACTCAAGACAAAGCACAAATTAACGTGCAAGAAACAAAGGAAAAACTAGAAAAAGTTGATTTGAACCCCGTAAACCCCGTAAGAAACCCGGAACCCTTGCCAATAGAGGCTTTAAACCCCGTAGCAAACCCCGTAAGAACCCCGTGTGAACCCCATCAAACCCCGTCAAGCTCGATCGAACAGCCAGAGCCAGCCACACAGTCGATCGCGTCGATCACATCGGTGATGAATTGGAATGTCGGCGATCGAGTAAAGGTTTCCGCTGAGTATCCTACTCAGCAGTACAGAGGCGAACGAGCTACTGTAGTTAAGGTGTGGCCTGATGGGCTGTGCCGGATTAAGCTTGATCGCGAGATTGCAATCCTCGAAAGTAAACCTACAAAGCAGTTCGACCTTAATGGGTGTTACTTGGTGATCTTGTCACCAGAACCGACACCGGAAACAGCGCCAGAACCCACACCAGAAGCGATATCAACACCAGAAGCGATATCAACACCAGAAGCGATATCAACACCAGAAGCGACATCAACACCAGAAGCGACATCAACACCAGAAGCGACATCAACACCAGAGCCAGAGGCAGAAGTTACACCAGAACCAACACCAGAACCAACACCAGAACCAACACCAGAACCAACACCAGAACCGACACCCGCACCAGAACCGACACCAGCGCCAGCCCCAACAACATCGAGGGAGTTTGAGATTGGGGATAGGGTGATCGTGACTGAACACGGCGACCGCTTACATAAGGGAGTAGTCGGAGCGATTGGAAAAAAAGGAACACTGGTTGACGGAACCTGGTATCAGGTGCGCTTAGATAAAAAATCGCGAGGGCAGTCGGCTATTCGGGTAATCATTCCGACCAAACCCGACGGACTCATCTACTTAATGCCGGAGCCGAAAAAGCCATGAGGATAGAATCAGTCCGATCGACCCTCGACCCCGCCAGTCACCCCGAATGCTTAGAATTCATTCGTGTCGCCATTGCCGAAGCCGATCGCCCAACAGCGCATCAAGTCGCCGCCATTCTCAAAGATTGCTGCGAGAGGGGATATACCGATCGGGCCGCTATCTGGCAGAGCCTCACACCGGATGAGCAAATCGCATTTACCGCGCTGCTGAGATAGTCGAGTTTTGTCGATCGTACTTTCACCAGTCGATCGGCAATTCCGGCAACTATATCGGGATAGTAGTATTTGCTCTAAAACCTTATCCTGTATAGCTTTTAGCGCTTTTTTGTGCTATAATAAAAGGCAGAAATAAGCCAAGAATTAAGCCCAATTAAGCCAATTAAGCGAATCGTAAATAAAATTAAGCGAAAACTATGGAATTCCTCAATTTTCGGGGGCAACAGCTTGAGGCCACTATTGTCAGCACTGGCGGGCAAGATTTTGTGATTGCGGCTGTGGGCGATCGGATGGATGCCACGGCGACAAGGATTTACGCACAGCAGAAGATTGATATAGTAGCGGGGCTGGAAGTGATGGAGATAGCTACGGGCACGAGATACAAGGTGTTGTCTCCCCCCGAAGGCTTCATGCGGCAAGTGATGATCAAAGATATCGCCCGCAACCTTACCCCGATCGCCGTGACTGAGGATGTGCTCAGGCAGAAATATCGTTTTATGTCTGCGTGAGTTTTGGCGTCAAAATATGTCAAGAAAAGTCAAACCCGCACGGTTATATATTTGATATATATTTGATGTAGCTTCAATATAAATTTGATATAAATTTGATGTAATTTTGATGTAACTCTTATATTTTCTTATATTTTCTTATGCGAGCGCTACCGTGTTAGGGTATTTGGACTGACGATTAAATGCACTGTTTGCTCGATCGGCCAACAGCTAGTCAGTCCTGAACAGCAGGGCTTCCCTAGAAACGAGAGCAAGCGTATTGCAAGATTGCTGCTGCTATCGTGTCCTTCATGGGCACGTTTGCCTCTTTGTAGGCGCTCTCTAGGGGAATTCGCCGAACAAAAGCACCGCGAGCGGTTACTACTTCAGCACTCTGTAATGCGAGAGTTCCCTGGAAGCAGTCAGCTTGATACCGTGCGCCCCTTAACGAGGCTCCTTGAGAAGAAGTGGTTACAGTGCGGAAGCTGTTTGTCTTGACCCCGGAGTCAAATACTTGCTTCTGAGATGAGACATCGAAATAAATTTGCTCGTCATCTTCGTTTGTCGCTATTTTTACCCATTGTTCTGGTTGCCTTTGAGCGTGAACCGTAGTTGTAGCCATAACGCTTAAGATTGACGCTGCAACTATTTTGATTGACTTGTGCATTTTGTTTTGCCCTTACCAAAATCAATACTTAGAAAAAGTGTATGGGAAGATGGTTTCTGTCACTCATCAATAATTAATGTTTGGAGACAGATAGACCCCTACTCGCTGGTGCTGACATTAACGAGCAAGCTGATCGCCCTGGTCGCCAAGTCTTGACAGTTCCGTTTTGGTGCGGAACTGTCCAATCGCCTCCTAATCCAGATACAGGGAGCTACTTTAAAATGGCGCAAAGATACGAACTATGGTTTCAATCCGGTCTGCGATTTAGAAACTAGCCGATCGCCCTCAAACACAATAACCATGCTGCCACCTTCCCCAGCTTGCCATTCGTAAGTTTTAGCCGATCCACTGCTAGCGACTTCCTTGCCCTCCCAACCAAGAATGTTTGCAACATCGGTAGGACTCATGCCTTGAGAAAAACATTTTTCAAAGGTTTCTCGAATCAGTGCTTGATAAGGCAAATTGCAAACATCCGTCTCCTTCGGCGGGTAGCCCAATTTGACGGCGATGGGATTGGGTGTAACCCCAGCAGACGAAGCTTGCGGAATCTCATCACGAGACTTACCAGAAGCGATGATATCCAGAACTGCTGTTTGATCGGATGTTTGCCCATATGTTGTACCCAAGATTGGTATTTCTTTGCGCTTGAAGCCAGAGGAAGAGGCGGGTAGTGCTGGTGATGCGGAAGATGTCGGTGGTTCGGTTGAAGATTGGGTTGCTTGTTCCCCTGACGGTTTCTCGCCACCGCATCCGGCAACGAGAGCCACAAAAAGCAATCCCGCAACGGCGGTAAAAAATACCTTGCCTTTACTCAGAGAGGTAGTCAAAGCCATAAATTTGATTATCAAAATAGCATCCCTGCGATATTATCAGCATCCAGGGCGCGGCTAACCTATATCAGAAGCCGACTGATTGAACTAATAATCTCCGTGCGTTTACGCCGGAGAGTTCAAATTTCCGGTAATTGGGTCTAGCCGATCGCCCATCAAGTCGCCAAGTACAAACCACTAGAATCATTCGGCTTAGCGTGTAAGTATTTCGAGGTTGTCGCAACCGACGCATGACCCAAAGTTTGAGAGAGCAAGTGAATCGGGGCCCCACGGTTGAGAGCATGAGAAGCGTGGCAGTGCCTCAGCCAGTGAGCGCTAGTTTTCTCAGAGATACCCGCATGGATAGCAGCTTCCTTGACCAAGTTCGTAACCGACACCCTATGCAGTCGGCCGCCGTTGGTGTTTTTCCGGCTCCTGAAAATTGGATCAGAGTTCCCCGCGTCAGATCGACTCTTCAAAATTTCTCGATACAACGACGCAGGCAAAAGCACGACGCGAGTCTTGCCGCCCTTGCCATAAATCAAGAGTTGTCCGCTCTCTCCGTTGGGAGTCAAGTCCTCCCAGTTCAGCCCACACAACTCTGACACCCGAAGTCCCGCATAGTAAAAAGTTTTGAGAATCAGCTTATTGCGATCGCACGGCTCCAGCGCAATCATCGTCATCACTTCGAGTTCGGATAGGATTTTCTGGGAGAGAGTATCCTTCGGCTTGGGCGTAGTCAAGGCGGCCGCAGCATTGACGGGAATTAACCCTGTGCGGTGAGCAAAAGATAGTAGACTTTTCACAACAGATATATAGGTACGACGGGAGGAAGGGGATAGCTCCTTTCCCTCCAAAGTATCAGAGAAGCTTTGGAAATCTTGGAGAGTCAGCCATTGCAGGGGCTTGTCAGTGGTGGCTAGTAACAGGTTGGCAACACGACGGTAGAGAGCCGCCGTATTTTTAGACTTGCCATGTACCCATAAATCAATCAATTGGGCGGTGGCAGTGCCGGCTGCGATGATTTGTGGGGCGGGTTGATTGGAAATTGCTAGAGTCATTTTGGGCATTCCTGAATGTTACATTAGTGCTGTTATGTAAGATTGAACGACTTTTAAATGCCCCATCCGTTTTGTCTGGGATGGGGCCACAGCCTCTACGCTGCGAACTTCAGCATCTTGAGCATGGCTGAGCCTGTCGCTTGATTTTCTGTTTCAAGTACGATCGCCGGTATCGTTT
>NZ_JAUBVZ010000031.1:0-18044 GCF_036702805.1 Microcoleus sp. A006_D1 | reverse complement strand
CGTGGCGAGAAACCGGGTTTCTGCGACAATTTAGGTTAAGCACAAGAAATCTCGGAAGAAACCCGGTTTCTGAGATTAGTATGCGCTCTAATTTCCGCTGCGTGGCGAGAAACCGGGTTTCTGCGACAATTTAGGTTAAGCACAAGAAATCTCGGAAGAAACCCGGTTTCTGAGATTTTTGTGCGCTCTAATTTCCGCTGCGTGGCGAGAAACCGGGTTTCTGCGACAATTTAGGTTAAGTACAAGAAATCTCGGAAGAAACCCGGTTTCTGGGATTGTGCGACATTTTTTATAATGGAATCCAATCCAACTTATCAATCCATTCTTCAGCCTCAGAAGTCTCCCAAACCATCACAATTTCCTCAGCCCACCTGCCTAAACTTGCACTCGGACGCACCCAAAAAAGTCCCCACATTTGTCCTCCTCCTGCCGCCCTGTAGTCTTCCAAATGTCCCGGAATACTTTTGCGATTATCCGTCACCAATAGTCGTTGCGACGATACCAAATACGTGAGAATATCTGGATCTAAAGTTCCCAATGGTGGTGCACCCAAATCACCCACCCGCAAAATATCTATTTCCAGTTGCAGGCGTAAAACAGCACTCTTAAGTTTATTAGGCAAATTTTCATCTATTAAAAAACGAGTTTTCACTGAATTTTTAGTAACTCCTGTTCTCGTTGTGCTTTAATTAATCTCATACGTTTTACTACATCAGAAGGTTCTTTAGCCAACCATTCCTGATAACGTTCTTCCCGCCACCGGGCCAAGCGCAACATATAAGCATCCATCTGTCTGCGATTGTGCAGATAGTACGTCAGACTAGCGTAAATTTTCTCAAAGTTCAGACTAGGTAATTCTTCCAGAATTTGCTCTGGCGAATATCCGCTCAAGTAATATTTAATCACATCATCGATGCCAATCCGATGTCCTTTGATGCGGATATCATCGGGATCGAGAAATTCAAAATAATCTTCTAGCTGCATTTGTTTATATCCCAACTCTTAAATTAATTATACATCAATCGTTTTTTAGTATGACTTTTTTGGGGAAATTCTTGCTGGCGAGAAACCGGGTTTCTGCGAATAATCTGGGCTGAGTACGAGAAATAAGGGAAGAAACCCGGTTTCTGGGATTCGCTGGGTGGCGAGAAACCGGGTTTCTATAAAAATCTGGTGTGAGTACGATAAATAAGGGAATAAACCCGGTTTCTGGGATGATTATTGTGCGCTCTAATTTCTTCGTAGGTGGCGAGAAACCGGGTTTCTGCGACAATTTGGTGTGAGTACCAGAACTCTCGGAAGAAACCCGGTTTCTGGGATGATTATTGTGAACTCGCCCCTGGGTTATTTGTGCTACAATTATCCACGATCGCCTAAAACAAATTGTTCGATCGCCGCCGCCACCCCATCTTCCTCCACATCCGGCGCCACCCAATTAGCACCAGCCTTCACCGCCTCAGGAGCATTCCCCATCGCCACGCCCACACCCGCGTAAGCAATCATTTCCACATCATTAAAATTGTCGCCGATCGCCATCACATTCGCCGCCTGCAAACCCAAAAGTTCCTCCGCCAAATACTGCACCGCACTTCCCTTATTTGCCACAGGATTCCCAGCCTCAAAAAAAGTAGCAACGGATTGAGTCAAATAAAGCTCCGCAGGCGTGTAGCGCTCCCGCATACTGACGAGCAACCCGTCGAGTACCCCCGGATTTTTGCATAAAGCCAAGACTTTTGTCGGTTCCCCGGGAATATCTCGCCGCAAATCTTTAATCACAATTGGTTCAATACCCGATCTTTCCGCATAAATTCGCGTAGCTGCGGTAATTTCCGGCACGTAAAGTTTATCTTCAATGTAGAAATGAATCGACAGGAGCGATCGCAATTCCGGTGCTTCAAAATGCTCTAATAGTTCCAAAGCCCTTTGTTTCGACAGCGGTAAGTGTCGCAGCCGCTTTTGAGTCGCCGGATCTTGAATCCACGCCCCCTGATAGCAAATTAGCGGCAAAGTTGAGCCGATGTCCGAGTGAAAACGCAAAGCAGACTGGTACATCCTACCCGTAGCCACAGCCACTTTCACTCCCCGCGACTCGGCTGCCAAAATTGCCTGTTTGACTGGTTTTCGGATGTCATTTGACAAACCTGCGATCGTGCCGTCGATATCTACTACCAGTAGTTTAATCTCTGCGGTGCCCAAAGCGCGATCTGTTGCAGTAGCTGGATTTGAGGCCGTTATATTCTGCATGGTTGTTTTGAGATTTTACCTGTTGATTTGCACTCACCAGTTTATTTTGCCACTGGCTGGATAGCAAAATGCAGCTTCTGATTTTTTGAAGACTAAAATATAGATCGGTGAATCAACCCCAAAAAAATATTGAGGATGAGCCTTTAAGCGCCACTTTAGCTAAGCTATACAGTAGCACCTCGCCCTGGAGCATCTCTGCGCCAGCTTGAAAACTCTTGATACTCTCTCTGTACAGATGCTGTAGTTCTTAACCGTTGTGCGATCGTTTATTGCCAATTCTCACTTCTTCAATTTAAAAACTCAACTCGTATAACCGTACTTTTAAAGCCACCACCAAACAACATGATTGCCATTCCCGGATACCGCATCTACACTCAAATTTATACAAACCCTCACACAGTTATTTATCGAGGGATGCAGATTGAAAAACAACAACCAGTTATCCTCAAAACTCTCTCGCCACCATACCCTAGCCCAGCGCAAATAGCCCAAATCCTGCACGAATACGAAATTCTGAAAAATTTGCATCTTCCCGGAGTAGTCAAGCTTTACCAACTCGAAAAATACAATCACTTTCCGGTTTTAATTTTAGAAGATTTTGGCGGTATTTCTCTCAAAGATTTTCTCGGCAACCACCAGCTAGAGTTACCAGAATTTCTGCAAATTGGCATGAAACTCGCAGAAACTCTCGGGCAACTTCACGAACAGCATATCATCCACAAAGATATTAAACCCAGCAATATTATTGTCAATGTCGAGACGGGGGATGTCAAAATTGCTGATTTTGCGATCGCCTCCCTGCTACCGGGCGAAAATCCCGCCGTCAGCCATCCCAATTTACTCGAAGGAACCCTCGCCTATATGTCTCCTGAGCAAACGGGACGCATGAATCGGGCGATCGACTACCTGAGCGATTTTTATTCGCTAGGCGTCACCTTTTATGAAATGCTCTGCGGCGAATTGCCTTTTAGTGCGATCGATCCCATGGAATTAGTACACTGCCATATTGCCAAAAAACCAGCTTCTCCTTCAGAAATCAGAAAGCAGAAAATAGCAGCCAAAATCAATCAAACACAAACCCAGGAAATTCCTCAAGCTGTTTCCGATCTGGTGATGAAACTCTTAGCAAAAACTGCCGAAGACAGGTATCAAAGTGCTTTTGGGCTTTTGTGCGACTTAGAAAATTGTCTCGCTCAACTGCAAACAACAGGCGAAATTTCTCCCATCACCCTCGGCCAGCAAGATCGATCGAGTCACCTGCAAATTTCCCAAAAACTTTACGGGCGAGAAACCGAAGTTAATCTGCTGCTCAATACCTTCGATCGCATGAGGCGGGGCAATACACAAGTTATCCTGATTTCCGGTTGTGAAGGTGTTGGCAAATCCTGGTTAGTCTATGAAATTCACAAGCCGATAGTGCGGGAAAACGGATATTTTATAGACAGCAAATTCGAGCAATTTAAGCGCGATATTCCCTACGTTTTTTTGCTGCAAGCTTTTCAAGAGTTGTTGCGGCAAATCCTGACCGAAACATCCGCCAAAGTCCAAGTTTGGAGACAGAAAATATTAAATTCCCTAGGTGGAAACTGCCAAGTAATTATTGAAGTTATTCCAGAAGTAGAACTGATTGTAGGGCCGCAGCCCCCAGTCCCAGATTTAGGAGCAAATGAATCTCAAAACCGCTTTAATTTAGTATTTCAAAAATTTATCCGCGTCTTTACTCAAAAAGAACACCCGCTGGTACTTTTCCTCGACGATTTGCAGTGGGTAGATTCCGCATCGCTGAAGTTAATCCAACTGCTAGCCACAGACTTAGAAAGTCAATACTTATTAATCATTGGAGCCTATCGAGATCAGGAAGTAGATGTAAATCATCCCGTAATGCTGACAGCAGAAGCCATTCGCCAAGCAGGAGGGACTGTAAGTGCGATCGCTCTTTCGCCTTTAGATATTAATAGCGTCAATCAATTTGTGGCGGATACTCTCTACTGCGCCCCAGAAAAATCGCTACCTTTAGCAGAATTGCTTTTTCAAAAAACCGCCGGAAATCCATTCTTTTTAACTCAAATATTGAAGTCACTTTACTCAAAAAAATTGCTGTATTTTAAATTTTCACCTACCGATAGTTCTGTTTGTGGAGCAGAATCTAAGGTTTTTGGATTGACCCAACCAAATGCTGAACCCGTTGTAAAACAATGCAAAATTACAGGCGAGTGGCAGTGGGATATCGAGCAAATACAAGAAATGGGAATCACTGACAATGTTGTAGAATTAATGATAGACAACATTCAAAAACTTTCACAAAATACCCAGGAACTGCTCAAATTAGCCGCTTGTATCGGCAACAAATTTGATTTAGGAGTTCTCTCAACCATCGGCGAAAAACCTCTAGCTTCCGCAGCAGCAGACCTCTGGGAAGCACTTCAGTCCGGTCTGATTTTGCCAGTGAATAACGCCTACAAAATTCCGATCGCACTAGCAGCAAGCACAGAAGTAACCCAGCAAATATCTAGAGACTTTACCGATGAATTGTCACTTACACTTGCTGAGTCTGCTATCCCGACTTACAAATTTTTGCACGAGCGAGTGCAGCAAGCAGCTTACGCTTTAATATCCGAATCTCAGAAACAACAAACCCATCTCAAAATCGGCAGATTCCTGCTGAAAAACGCACCTCCAGAGCAATTAGAAGATAGCGTTTTTGACACGGTTAACCAACTAAATGCAGCCCAAGAAATCATCGTTAGTGAATTAGAAAGATTTCAATTATGCCAATTAAATCTAATGGCGGGCCGCAAAGCAAAAGCCAGTGCAGCTTACGAACTCGCCGTCAAATATTTAACCGCAGGTATTGAATTGCTTCCCCCGGAAAGTTGGCAAACTGACTACGATTTGACTCTGGCACTCTACGAGTCAGCCGCAGAATCAGCTTACCTCAATACCGAGTTTGAACAAATGGAAAAATGGGCAGAAATTGTCCTGCAATATGCAACCAATGAACTCGACAAAATCAAAGTCTTTGAAATCAGAATCACAGCTTGTGCGATGCAAACCAAACTGCAAGAAGCTGTTAAAATTGGTCGGGAAGCCCTAACAATGTTAGGAATAAACTTTCCAGAATCGCCGATTCCGCTCCACATTCAGCAAGCACTTACCAAAACCGCAGCTTATTTAACCGGAAAAAAAATCGAAGATCTAATTAACTTGCCGATCATGACAAATCCGCGCAAATTAGCAACTATGCGCCTGCTGTCCAGTATGTTTTCAACTACTTTGATAGTCGATCCCGTGCTGCTGCCGCTGATTGTATGCGAGCAAGTTCATTTATCTATCAACTACGGAAATTCTGTTTTTTCGGCTTTCGGCTATGCTAATTATGGAGCAATTTTAAAAGGAATAGTTAGAGATATTGAATCCGGCGATCGCTTCGGTCAACTAGCTTTAAATTTGAGCGACAAACTAAATGCTTTAGAATTCAAAAGCAAGACACTTAATTTAGTAGCATTTATTTTGATGCACGGTAAGCATCACGTTAAAGACACATTACCGCTGTTAGAGGAAGCGTATCAAAGCGCCCTAGAAAATGGTGATTTAGAATCTGTAGGATATGCGGCAGTAAATATTTGTCAGTCCTTGTATTTCATCGGTCAAGAATTGCCACAACTGGAACGGAAAATGGTAAATTATAACCATTTGTTATTTCAACTCAAGCAAGAAATGGTATTGAGTTGGAATCAAATATATCGGCAAACAGTTTTGGAATTGATGGGAAACTTGGCAGGTTCCGACATTTTATTAGGTGAGGCTTACAGCGAAGAAAAATTGTTGCCCCTGCTGTTGAAAGCGAATGACCGGGTGGGACTCCAGCACTTGTATTTGCAAAAACTAATATTAGCATACTTGTTTGGAGATATCGAAAAAGCGCTAGAATATGCAGCGCAAGCCGAAGTTTATTTAGACGGAGTTGCGGGCTTTATTAATGTTCCTGAATACCATTTTTACGATGCTCTAGCCCGACTAGCAGCATATCCATCAGCCACAAATGAGGAACAAGAAGAGCATCTTTTTTGTGCAACCAGCAACCAAAAAAGGCTGCAAAAAAAAGCGCTGGCTGCGCCGATGAACCTTCAGCACAAATGCGATTTAATCACCGCAGAGAAAGCACGAGTTTTGGGCGATATTGTCAGAGCAATGGAATATTACGACGGCGCAATTCAAGGAGCACAAGAAAACGGATATATACAGGTACAAGCACTCGCAGCAGAACTAGCAGGAGCATTTTATCTATCGATAGGACGAGAAAAAATCGCGAAAACTTACCTGACAGAAGCGCGTTATTGCTATCAGCGCTGGGGTGCAAAAGCCAAAGTAGGACATTTAGAATCAAAATACTCGAAATTACTAACTTCAGTCTCTATTTTAAGTAATATCGAAACTCACAAATCTACCAGCAGCGCTTGCACTACGAGCGGCAGTGCAGCGGTGCTAGACTTCACAACAGCAGTTAAAGCATCGCAAACCTTGGCCGGCGAAATAGTTCTAGAAAAACTGCTGGCAAAACTGATGAAAATTGTGATTGAAAATGCTGGGGGGCAAAGAGGTTTTTTGATACTAGAAAAATCAGGGAAATGGGTAATTGAAGCATCAGGATGTGTGGATGCCGATCGCGTTTCTGTCATGCAATCAATTCCTATAGATTTTGTAGATGAGAAGCGACAAGTAACTTTGCTGGCAGTTGCTGTCGTCAACTACGTCGCCCGCACCCAGGAAAGCATAGTTTTAAATGATGCTGCCCGCGAAGGACAATTTACTCGCGCACCCTATATTGTTGCCGTTCAACCTAAGTCAATTCTTTGCACTCCGCTGATCCATCAAGGCAAGCTGAGCGGCATTCTATATTTAGAAAACAATCTGACTACAGGCGCTTTTACGCCAGACAGGTTAGAAGTATTAAAACTGCTGTCTTCTCAAATTTCTATCTCGATCGAAAACGCCCAACTTTACACCAATTTGCAGCAATTTAATCAGAATCTCGAACAGTTAGTGCAGCAGCGTACCTCCGAGCTTTCCCAAACTTTAGCAGACTTAAAATCTGCCCAAAATAAACTGGTTGAAGCGGAAAAAATGGCTGCGCTCGGGGGGTTGGTGGCGGGTGTCGCCCACGAAATCAATACTCCCATCGGCATTGGCATCACCGCCGCCTCGCTGCTGGCGGAAAAAGTCACAAATTTTTTTGAGCTTTACACTAAGGGCCAAATTAAACGCTCGGAGTTAGAAAAGTTCCTGGATACTGCTATGCAGAGCAGTAATATGATCTTATCCAACCTCACGCGGGCGGCTGACTTGATTCATAGTTTTAAAGAAGTGGCTGTAGATCAGTCGAGCGAATTAAAACGCAGGTTTAACGTGAAAAACTATTTAGAGGAGATTTTGACATCCTTAAGTGCCAAACTAAGAAGAACTAAACACAAAATAGAAATTAAGTGCGATGAAAACATTGTGCTGGACAGTTACCCGGGCGTGCTGTGTCAAATTGTGACAAATCTGGTGTTGAATTCCCTAATTCACGCTTACGATGGAGAAGATGAGGGCATTATGGCTTTTGAGATCGAGCTGGAGGGCGATCGGCTAATCTTTGAATATGCCGATAATGGTAAAGGAATTACCCCAGAAAATCTCAGTAAAATTTTTGAACCTTTTTTTACCACGAAAAGAGGTCAGGGTGGCACAGGATTGGGACTGCACATTATTTACAACCTGGTCACTCAAAGATTAAAAGGCACAATAATCTGCGAAAGTCAAGTAGATAAAGGCACAAAATTTATGATTGAATTCCCCGCTAAAATTAGTAATTAGTTATTATAACGCCAGCATTAATATACTTTAATTTAGGAGAACGATAAATGTCAGAAGCCAATAAAAATCTGTTCGCTGCGGGCGATGACGAATTAATCGCGGCGGGCGACGATGAATTAATATTTGCCGAAGAAGACGAGGCCCAAGAAAAGCCGATCGCAGCCAGTTGGAAAGTCTTAATTGTAGACGATGAAATAGAAATTCACAATATTACAAAACTCGCCTTAAATGAATTTATATTTGAAAACAAAGTCATCACATTTGTCAGCGCTTTTTCCGGCAAAGAAGCCAAGGAAATGATTCAAGCCCATCCAGACATAGCATTGATTTTACTGGATGTAGTGATGGAAACAGAAGAGGCAGGCTTGGAAGTAGTAAAATACATCCGCGATATTTTAGACAATAAAGTAGTGCGGATTATTTTGCGTACCGGACAGCCGGGACAAGTCCCAGAAGATGTAGTCATTGTCAGCTACGATATTAACGATTACAAAACTAAAACAGAACTGACCAACAAAAAGTTATTTACCACGGTAGTAACAGCGCTGAGAGCATTTCGCGCCCTGACTCAAATCGAAGCCAGCAAAACCGAACTCGAAAAGATTGCAGCAGCTTATGCGCGCTTTGTGCCCCGCGAATTTTTAAGATTTCTCAAAATTGAAAGCATTGTTGATGCCAGATTGGGAGACTCTGTACAAGCAGAAATGACGATTATGTTTGCCGACATTCGGTCATTTACGAGTCTGTCAGAAAGTATGTCTCCCCGAGAAAACTTTGAATTTCTCAATTCTTACTTAAGCCGAGTTGGCCCTGTCATCCGTCAGTACAATGGTTTTATAGATAAATACATTGGCGACGGAATTATGGCTTTGTTTCCTAACTGTGCTGAAGATGCTGTGCAAGCAGCAATTGAGATGCAGCAGCAAGTTAAAATTTATAACAAACACAGGCAAAATAGTGGCTATCAACCTATTTCGATCGGGATTGGCTTGCATACGGGAACTTTAATGTTGGGTACGATTGGGGAAGCGGAACGGATGGAAAGTACGGTAATTTCTGATGCTGTGAATTTAGCGGCGCGAGTGGAAGGATTGACAAAGCTTTACGGAGTTGGTATTGTAGCTAGCGTTCAAACTTTGTGCCGGATCGACGATCCGCAAAATTACAAGTGCCGATTTCTCGATCGCGTTCAAGTAAAAGGAAAACAAGCGCCGGTTGCTGTATTTGAAATTTACGACGGCGACTCGGATATGATGATCGAACTAAAAGCACAAACCCAAACTTATTTTGAACAGGGGATTTTTTTTCATTACCAGCAGCAATTCGCGCAAGCAAGGCAAATGTTTCTGCGGGTGTTGCAAGTCAACAAGTATGATAAGGCAGCATCTTTTTATGCTGAACGCTGCGATATGTTGATGAAGAATGCACTGATTATGACTTTAGAAGGAATTGAAATTTAGGTAATTGGTCAGTTGTCATTGGTCAGTGGTCATTGGTCAGTGGTTATTGGTAATCTATTCTGCTAATTTTAAAAAGTCTTGCTACGACTATTTTTTTATAGAAATTATCTGTCATTGGCATAACTCCCCGCCGGACACGGCAATGCCGTTTCCCTACAGATGAAATTCTCTAATTTCGGTAGTAGCAATATTTTTCTGAATTCGTTAAACAATCCATTGCCGAACTTCTCCTATGCGCTTAAAATCCCTTGATGTTTTTCGCGGAATTGCGATCGCCTCGATGATTCTAGTTAACAACCCCGGCAGTTGGAAACAGGTGTATCCGCCGCTAGAGCACGCAGAATGGCACGGCTGCACCCCGACAGACTTGGTATTTCCATTTTTCCTGTTCATCGTTGGCTGCGCGATGTCTTTCTCGCTGTCAAAATATACTGAAACTACTACAAAAATAGAAACAAATATCTACTGGCGAATTGCGCGACGGGCGGCCATTTTATTTGTATTAGGATTGCTGCTAAATACATCTTCGATCGCCCTTGACGTACTTCTCAACAGCGCCCCGGTGGAAAACTTCGGTAAAATCCGGATTATGGGAGTATTGCAGCGCATCGGTTTAGCTTATTTCATCAGTGCGATCGCGATTCTGAACCTTTCCCCGCGCCATCAAAAACTGCTGGCTGTTGCCGTGCTTTTAGGCTATTGGGCGCTATTATTCGTATTTGCTGTAGGGGGGTACACTGCCTACGAACTCACGCCAGAAGGATATTTAGGTGGATATGTCGATCGGCTAATTCTCGGCAGCCAACACCTGTACAAAGGCGGCCCCTTCGATCCCGAAGGATTGTTAAGCACATTACCCGCCAGCGTTACAGTCCTGATCGGCTACTTCACAGGAGAGTGGCTGCGCGTACAGCCAATCAAAACCCGCACCAGTTTAAATTTAGCGATCGGCGGTCTTTGTTGCCTAGTAATCGGCCGTTTGTGGGGATTTTCATTTCCGATCAACAAACAACTGTGGACGAGTTCCTATGTAGTTTTTACCGCAGGTTGGGCGTTGCTATTGTTAGCAGTTTGCTACGAAACAATAGAAGTGCGAAAGTGGAAATGGGGGTTGCCGTTTGAAATCATGGGATTGAATGCAATTTTCTTGTTTATCGCCTCCGGTATTGTCGCCAGACTTTTGTTGAAAACTCATATCGGCATTGGTAAAACTGCTCCAACTACCTACACTTGGATTTATGAAAACTGGTTTGTGCCTTGGGCTGGGCCGCTGAACGGTTCTCTAGCTTTTGCGGTGACGGCGGTATTGTGTTGGTGGTTGATTTTGTATGGAATGTACCGCCGAGGTTGGCTGATTAAAATTTAAATTGTCACTTGTTTAACAAGTAGGTTTGTTGGCAAGTGACGAGGAACGAGACTTGACAATCAAAAGCTGTTTGCTATAATACGTTTATTAAAGTTGGCAGTTCATAACGTGGATGGTATAAAGGACAAGAAACAATGATACAACCAGTCATTTTAGAAAAGTTAGAAGAACTCCCAGAGTCTTTTCAGACAGAGGTGCTTCATTACATCGAGTTTTTGATTGAGAAGTATGCTCAAAAATCTATACAAGAAAAACCAACGAAAAAGCGTCGTGTTGCGGGAACAATGGAAGGTATGATTATCATGGCAGATGATTTCGATGAGCCGCTTGAAGACCTGAAAGAGTATATGTAATTAATTTCATCTATGCTGTTAGACACCCATGCGTTACTCTGGTTTCTGAATAAAGATTCCCGATTACCAGAGACGACAAAGACACAAATAGAGGAGGCTGAATCTGTATTCGTCAGTATGGCTTCACTTTGGGAGATTTCGATCAAGGTTAATATTGGCAAATTAACGCTGATGGCTCCTTTTGAAACTATCAGATTAAACATGATAAATTTGGGCATTGAGGAACTACCCATTTCTTTTGAGGATGCAATTACTTATCTCTCAATTCCCCTGCATCATCGAGATCCGTTCGATCGCATTCTGGTGGCACAGGCGATGAATCATTCTCTTATTTTGATTAGTCGCGATGTGGCTTTTGATTCCTATGCCATTCAGCGGGTGTGGTCATAATCAAGGCTAAAATATTTTATTTGAGGCTACCGTTAATTTGCGTTATCACAAGTACGTTGCACACTCTACACCGAAAGCTGTGCTAATTTAGATGATTTATACAAAACAGGCATATTGATAATCTGTCGCGATCGAGCGATCGCAGTTCTCGCAATGATACGATCGCCATATAACAACGTTGATTGATGTCCGGTTCCTCAAGATCGATCGCCCGCCCGATCGGAAATCCGATCGCCCGCCCGCCACATCTGCGGCAAATTAACGCCTCAACCCCGCCAAACTCAAGGATTTTGCCGATTTCTCGATCGCCCGCCACCACACCCTAACTATAAACGAGCCCAAATCGCTAAAATAAAAAAAAGATACGTAAATAGGCAGGCCCAGTCAATGATCCCAACAGTTATAGAACAATCCGGTCGCGGCGAACGCGCCTTTGACATTTACTCGCGACTCCTGCGCGATCGCATCGTCTTCTTGGGCCAACAGGTTGACTCCGACTTAGCCAACCTGATCGTTGCCCAATTGCTATTTTTAGACGCCGAAGACCCCGAGAAAGATATTTACCTTTATATCAACTCCCCAGGGGGTTCGGTAACAGCAGGTATGGGCATTTTTGACACAATGAACCACATCCGCCCCGACATTTGCACTATTTGTCTCGGTTTGGCCGCCAGCATGGGCGCTTTTCTGTTGAGTGCCGGCGCTAAAGGCAAGCGGATGAGTTTGCCTCACTCCCGGATTATGATCCACCAACCTCTGGGCGGAGCTCAAGGACAAGCCACCGATATTGAAATTCAGGCCAAAGAGATTTTGTACCACAAACGCCGCCTGAATGGATTTTTGGCAGATCATACCGGCCAGCCGCTTTCCCGCATTGAAGAAGATACTGAACGGGATTTCTTCATGTCCGCTGATGAAGCAAAGGACTACGGATTAGTGGATCAAGTGATCGATCGCCGTCCTTCCGCCAGCCGCCCGATCGCCGCTGTCGTCGCGTAAATTAAAAAGTAAAAATCAAAAATGGGGAAATATTCTTCATTTTTGATTTTTATTTTTTAGTGTCCGCTCAATTACTCTTAATAAAACGTGTTTGTAGTGAGGACTTCAGTCCTCAGAAAGAAGGACTAAAGTCCTCACTACGAACCTATTTTTCGGATGGAGAGGGTAAAGATTCGAGATATTGCAGGAAGTCGAACAATTCTTCTCTATTTAAGAAATGCCGCGCTTCTTTGCCATAACCTTGTTTGAGATAATCTTTTCCTTGGTTGGCATTCCAGCCCAACCGCTGGATTTCCTCAGTGGTTCTGCTATAGATTTCCAGATATTCTAGGAAATCTGCCAACTCTTCGCTAGAAAGCTCTCTCTGCGACGACTTGCCGTAATTGTGTTCCAGACACTGGGTTTCCTGTGGTTTTTTCCATTTCAGGCGTTTGAGGATAGCGTCTATTTTGGCGATCGTATCAGAATCATCCTCGATCGCATCGCTGGGAATTCCCACCGCAATCGGTTGCAATTCCCGGACTTCGGCCGCACCCTGCGAGAGTTCGCTTTGGCTAGTATTCGGCACTTCCAGTTCTGGAAGCGGTTCGCCGTAGCTGGAAGACAGCCAAGCGTCCGAATCTATCTGCTTTGGTACAAATCCAGGAACTTCTGCCCGATCGACCGTTGGCGGCAGCGGTTCCGGTACAGGTGCGATCGGCTCTTCATTTAATTTAACTTCAGTATTGACAAAACTGCTTTGATGTGGTAAGGCAACGTTGTCGGCAACAGGCATTTCTAACACAGGAAGAGGAGCAAGGACTGGTGGCACTGGAACGGGAACGGCCGCAACCGGAGTCGGCACCGGAACGGGAACGGCCACAACCGGAGTCGGCACCGGAACGGGAACGGCCGCAACCGGAGCCGGCGCCGGAACGGGAACGGCAGCAGGAGTGGCATCGGTCAATGCTAGGACAGCGATCGATCGCGATCGGGCGCGGTCTTCAGCATCCTCAACAGACTCAGCAGCCGACATCCCAGTAGCAAGAGTTTTGCCGTCAACCTGAACCAGACAGCGAACCACAAACTTACCGTGATGAATAGTCAGCAACTCACAGATTAACTGTCCAGCCGGATAAAGCGCGCGAAATTGAGCAAACATAATTTTTTTACCCCGAAACCAGAAGGGGCTGATGACTTCAGTTTAGTACAAGCCAGAGAAAACAATTTTCTGAAAGCACATATTCAACATACAATAAATGAAAGGTGAATCATCCGCGCCACCTTTCACGCCACTAAACCCTATCTCACATCCGGCTGTTTAAGCTAACAAGCACCGGGCGTCATTTCTACCTATGGGAGATGACACAGCAACTAGGCAAAAGTAGTAAAGTCTCCGGTTTTGTGTACCTTGCACTTTCTAAAGCACAGATTGCTCCCGACCCGCTCGTTGAACCTCTGTCCGCAAAGGCAGAGCGCTTGCAAAAAACAGGGCATTTCTTGCGCCAAGCTACTAGCAATTTTGCCCGATCGCCGGTAAATTCTTTGGCTTGAGCAAAAGGCAAGAGGCACTTCAAAAGGAAGAAGAAAGAAGGAAACAGGCAGAAGGAAACAGGCAGGAGGCAGAAATGCAAATTTTCTCCTTCTCAAGATCTCCATCTCCTCATCCCCGACTCAACCCGTCGCTTTCAGCAAGTCCGCCATCTTTTAAGAATCGACAGGGGCTTTCTAATTCGCGAAGAAGTCGGCGCTGCAAGCGAAAAGCAAAGGAACCAACGCTAAAAAATTGTATTGGGGAATAGGGTGCGGGACATTTGTCTGCGCCGTCATCTGTCAGTTGCAGATAGACAGCAGACAATTAGCTTGCAGCGCCGGTGTCGGGAAAAAATCTGAAAAAATCCCTGGGCACGGGTAGCACCGACTGTGCTGGCGTCTCCACCTAGTAACCCGCGCATTTGTTGGGAAGCAGGCACTGTTCCGGGGCGAGAGGGTGCGGCTGATTTCGCCAAAATTAGACTAATTGCTGGAAAAAAGAGGATCGATCGCTACATGGAATTTTCTATCGCTGCACTGCTGGCAAATTTTACAGAAGACAAATTAGTGGCTCCCAAAGCATTAGAGAAAAAACTCGATTGCAACGACGCCACCAGTCAACTCAAACTTCAAATCGCATTAGAAGCTCTAGAGAAAATTGGCATATTAGTCAAAGACAAAGGCCGCTACCGCCGAGTAGCTGAAGAGGACGTGGTAGAAGCAAAACTGCGCTGTTCGAGCAAAGGATTTTGCTTTGCAATTCAAGATGCAGAAGGCTCTGAAGACGTTTATGTGCGGGAAAGTCACCTCTCGACAGCTTGGAATGGCGATCGAGTCTTAGTCAAAATTATCAAAGAAGGCAGCCGTCGCCGATCGCCCGAAGGCGAAGTCATGCTGATCCTCGAACGCGCCAACCCCTCGGTACTCGCGCGAGTCAAGCAAACCGCCACCCCCACCGGCCGCGTCAGCTACAGAGCAATTCCCTTGGACGATCGCCTGTTGTTTGAACTAGACTTGCTGGCAAATGGTACAAATCTGCAAGAGGCGATCGACCATTTAGTACACGTCGAAGTCAAACGCTATCCCCTCGGAACCCATCGCCCAGTCGGCAAAGTAGTACAGGTACTCGGTTCCGACGCCGAAGCCGCAGACGACCTCGACATCGTATGCTGCAAACACGACTTGCCGCGCTCCTTCCCCGCCGCCGTCATCAAAGCAGCCGAAAACTTGCCCACCAAACTCAAAAAAACCGACATCAAAAAACGGTTAGATTTGCGTAACATCCTGACTGTTACCTTTAGCAAAAACGAACCGGGCGAAACCAACAGCGAAAATCCTGCCCCTCAAACTCAGCAGGAAAGTTTCTCAGACGAAGCCGAAAACGAGTTTGACCCCACCTCATTCCTCTCCGATCCGCCAATAGAACGCGCATTGTCGATCGAAAGCCTGAAGTCCGGCGGCTGGCAAGTTGGCATCCACATCACCGATGCCGCCGAGTACGTGCAGCCAGAAACCCCGATCGACCGCGAAGCCCGCAAACGAGGAACCTGCGCCCATCTGGGAGAAAAAATCATCGCCGTACTCCCAGAAATCCTGAACGATCGTTGCTCCCTGCTGCTAGACACCGAACGGCTGGCCTTCAGCATACTGCTCACCCTAGACGCATCAGGAGAACTCCTAGAATACGAAATTCAAACCAGCGTCATTCACATTGACTACCAGCTCAGCTACCAGGACGCTCAAGCAATTCTCGAACCAGGCTCCGATGCCGAAGATCATGCTTTGTCCTCCGCCCTCCGTCCTTTCCTCGATCAAATCTTAGCCGCCTCACAGGCTGCCAGACAGGCGAGGTTCAAGCGGGGAGCTTTTGAACTAAATTTGCCCGACGCTAACTCTCACTTCGACGACGAAGGCGAATTAGGAGCTTTTGCTACGGCTCCCGCCGCCCAGTCGGCTGTCTCGGAGTTGGTCGTACTCGCCAACCAAGCTGTGGCCACCCACCTGCAAGCCTTGGGAGTCCCAGCAATCTACCGCGTCCAACCGATGCCAGACCCCGCAGACATCCAAGAGTTCATCAAACTCTCGAACAACCTCGGCGGCGAACTCTATCTCGAAAGCGAAGAAGAAGTTCTGCCCTTTGACTTTCAGCGATTTACCCAGCAGTTTGCCGGCCTCAAGTCCGAAAGAGTTCTCACCTACCTGCTAGAAGACACCATGAAGCCCGCTGTTTACAGCACAACTCCCAAGCCGCACTTCGGTTTGGCGCTGTCAGAGGGTTACACGCGCTGCACTTCGCCGCTTTCCCGCTATGCCGATTTGCTGGTGCTGCGGGTGTTGCAAGCGGTGTTCGAGCAAGGCCGCAGCAGCCGCACAACTCGCGCTAAGGAAAAAGTTGACTTGCACCATTCCTCCTGTCACGGCCAAATTACTTGGAATGTCCTCCCCCCAGACTTGCACCACGAATTCGAGACAGAGTTTGCAGCGGCGGTGGTACATCTGACGGAACGCGAAAGGGTTGCTGAGGATGCTGAAAGCGATTTGCAGGGATTGAAGAAAACTGGATTGATGAAAGAGCGCACGGGTCAAACTTTTCAGGGTTTGATTACAGGGGTGCAGTCTTACGGTTTCTTTGTGGAAATTGAGGTGCGCCCACCGGAGAGTGACATCCTGCGTGTTGAAGGATTGGTGCACGTTTCTTCGCTGAAGGATGATTGGTATGAATATCGATCGCGCCAGCAGACTCTAGTAGGTCGCAAAAACCGCAATCAGTACCGTTTGGGCGATCGGGTGGAAGTGCAAGTTAAGAGCGTTGACTATTATCGCCAGCAAATAGATTTAGTTGCGGTTGGCGGCGGCAGTCAAGCTTTTGATGATGATGAATAGTCATTAGTCAGTAGTCATTAGTCATTGGTTATTGGTTATTGGTTATTGGTTATTTCCTGCAAATAACCAGTAACTAATAACCAGTAATATCGTTAATTACTTACTAACAACAGACAACAGTCAACAGTCAACAGTCAACAGTCAACAGACAACAGACAACGGTCAACTAACAACAGTCAACAGTCAACAGTCAAATAACAAATAACAAATAACAAATAACAAATAACTAATGACAAATAACTACCCGCTAATTCTAGGAGTGACTGGAGCATCGGGATTAATTTACGCCGTGCGAACATTAAAATATCTGTTGGAAGCCGATCGCGCCGTGGAACTGGTAGCATCAAAATCTACCTACATGGTTTGGCAAAGCGAACAGAACATCCGAATGCCCGCAGAACCGACTATGCAAGAGGAATTCTGGCGGGAAAAAGCAGGAGTACCCAATTCTGGCAAACTCCGCTGTCATCCGTGGCAAGATGTTGGTGCTAATATTGCTAGCGGTTCCTTTCGCACCCAAGGGATGATGATTATTCCCTGTAGCATGAGTACACTAGGAAAGTTGGCAGCGGGCTTGAGTTCGGATTTGCTCGAAAGAGCGGCCGACGTTCAGCTTAAGGAAGGGCGAAAACTGGTACTTGTACCTAGGGAAACCCCTTTTAGTTTGATTCACCTGCGGAATTTGACCACCTTAGCAGAAGCTGGAGCTAGAATTGTGCCAGCGATTCCCGCTTGGTATCACAATCCTCAAACTATTGAAGATTTGGTAGACTTTGTGGTGGCTCGCGCTTTAGACCAGTTGGGGATTGATTGCGTTCCTCTCAAACGCTGGAAGGAAGATGAAGGGAGTTAGTTGTTATTTGTTATTTGTTATTTGTTATTTGTTATTTGTTATTTGTGCGTCCCAATAACCAATAACCAATAACCAATAACCAATAACCAATAACCAATAACCAATAACCAATAACCAATAACCAATAA
>NZ_JAUBVZ010000030.1:0-19627 GCF_036702805.1 Microcoleus sp. A006_D1 | reverse complement strand
TTATTAGCCGAAATTAGGAGACGGCAGTGCCGTGTCCCTACAGTTAATCGGGGTAGGGACACGGCACTGCCGTCTCCTCCTCCGTTTTATCATTCTGGTGCAACCAGAATTGATATAACTTGACTGTACAAGCAAAAACAGCAAGCAAGAATTTATCCAAATTCGATGAATGGCGCGCAGCGAGCCGAAGTAATAAAGATTAGTCAGCGGATCGCATAAATAGGTCTGAAGTGATACTCTGGCCAGCAATAGACAGTGTAAAATTGTATGTAGCGCTTCTCCGAGTAAGTTTGGTCAAACGCGAGCAATTAAAAGTGATCAATTACCCATTACCAGACATACATCACCGCCCTTGAGAAAGGCTATAGTAGCAGCGATTATATTCCATGTTTAAACAACTAATTTTCGGCAAAAAACAATGACAAACTATGACATTTTCGACGAAAAATACTACCTTGCCCAATATCCTTGGGTTCAGCCTGCGATTGATACAGGAATTATTAAATCTGGAAAAGAACACTTTGAAAAATATGGTCAAGCTGGTGGCCTCACCAAAGTATCGCGTTACTTTGACGAAGAAACCTATCTAGGTAACAATCCAGATATTGATCCCCTGGTTCGCAGCGCCAACAATCCAAATGCGCCTTTTGCCTCTGGTTTAGACCAATTTATTCAGTTTGGCTACGAAGAAGGCCGCACCCGCGTATCGCCTGACTACGACGAAGGGTTTTATGTGGCAAATAACCGAGATATCCTGCCGTCTATTCAGAACGGAAATTTCAAAAATGGCTACCAACACTTCGTCAAATTCGGAAGCAAAGATGGCCGATTTGGTACTCCTTTTTTTGAAAGCGATTACTTACAGAAAAACCGCGATATTGTGCCGTTTGTCAAATCAGGAACGTTTACAACCGGGAGAGAACACTACGTGAAGTACGGGCAGTTTGAACCTAATCGCTCTGCGACTTTTGTCGGAAGTTCCGGCAATGATATCGTCACGGGTTTTGGGGTGGGAAATGTGGAAATAATTGGTGTTGAAGTAGGTGTAGAACCTATTTACGGCGCGCGACTTTATGAAAGTGACGGCAGCAATGAATTCGATACTCTGACTGGCGGTATGGGTAATGATAAATTTGTGTTGGGCGATTATCAAGACTTCGCCCGTAATGTACCCCGTGGAGCGCAGCTATACATTGGCCCTGGTTTTGCTACAATTGTGAACTTTACTAAAGGCAAGGATAGCATCCAGCTTTTGGGGCCTTTAGATAAATACATTCTGTTTCCGATCAACAATAATCAAGATTTAGCAATCCAAACCAAGGGCTTTGACACGGTGGCTGTGATTCAAGGCGGAGGAAATCTCAGCTTGAATGTATTGCCAGGAGCTACTCCTCTTAAAATTTTACTCGGCTAGAAATCCTGAATCTATTTAGGATTTGGTGTGGAATGAGGTTGGTGCGATCGGTCATTGAACAAAAGGGCGATCGCCCTTTTTTATGCTGCAATCAAAACCATTAAAAGGGATGTAACACAAATCACTTGACGGCGCGCATAAGTATGATAGTATAATGCGTTTGTTAAAAATAGATGTAAAAAAAAATACTTGACGGCACACAGGAGGAATGTTTTATAATAAAATCGCTGAAATTTCATGAGTTGGGCAAACAATGGCAAACTATGACATCTTTGACGAACAATACTACCTTTCACAATATCCTTGGGTGAAACCGGCCATTGATTCAGGAATCGTCAAATCTGGGAAAGAACACTTTGAAAAGTTCGGTCAAGCTGGCGGCTTAACGAAAGTATCGCGGTATTTTGACGAAGCTACTTACCTTGCGGGCAACCCAGATATTGCTGCCTTAGTCCGCACCCCCAACAACCCAAATGCGGCTTTTGCGACCGGGCTAGACCACTTTATCCAGTTTGGTTACGAAGAAGGTCGATCGCGCGTATCGCCTGAATATAACGAAGCATTTTATCTCGCAAGTAACCGACAGTTGCAGCCGTTTATCCAGAATGGAACTTTTAAAAATGGCTACCAGCACTTCATTCAATTCGGCATCAAAGACGGTCGGTTTGGGACTTCATTTTTTGAAACAGAATACTTACAAAACAATCCCGATGTTCGGCCGTTTGTCGAATCTGGAGCCTTGAAAACTGGTCGCGAACACTACTTCAATTTCGGCAAAAACGATCCCAGCCGCTCTGCAACTTTTATCGGAACTTCCGGGAATGACATCATTACCGGTGCTGGGGTCGGAAATACCGAATTAATTGGAGTTGAAGTAGGTTTTGCTGTAGGCGGTAATAGCTTTACCATCTCCGGCCGGAATTATGAAAGTGACGGCAGTAATGAATTCGATACTCTCACTGGCGGTAGCGGCAGGGATCTCTTCAAGCTCGGAGAAATTTTACCAGGTACTGGTGGTAAATTTTTCAGACCCCCAACAAACTTATATATCGGGCCTGGTTTTGCTACAATTCGGAACTTTACCCAAGGTCAGGATAGCATTCAGCTAGCATCAAGAGATTTCGTACCTTCTTTAGATCAATTGTTGATATTTCCGATCAACAACAATCGAGATTTAGCTATCCAAACGAACGGCCTGTCTGTCTCCCTTCCCAATGGAACTTCGGGAATTAGTAGATTTGATACGATCGCTGTTATTGAAGGCGGCGGAAATCTCCAGTTAAATATATTACCAGGAGGATCTAACGCTCTTACATTTTTAATTGGGTAGAAATCTCGCAGCTATTCGGGATCTACCCGATCGCTGTTGGAAGTGCGATCGTTAATTTTACCATTCAAAAACCGGGTTTATTTGATAAACCCGGTTGCTAAGTCTTTAAGGGCGATCGCGCGCCAGCTTCAAAACCTCAACAACATCTTGATGATGTTCCGAAGATGCCCAAATTAAAGCAGTCCAAGTATTATTATCCTTAGCTTTGAGATCAGCACCCTTTTCGAGCAAAACCTGCACAACATGAGTGCGCCCGCTACCCGCCGCACTCATCAAAGCCGTCAAACCAAAAGTAGTTTTAGCATTCACATCCGCCCCCGCATCCAGCAAAAGCTGTACAATCTCGGTATGTCCGGCAGCAGCGGCACTCATTAACGGTGTCCACCCGTCTTTATCCTGACTGTTAGCATCCGCGCTTGCTGCGAGGATTTTTTTGACAATATCAGCATTGCCAGCCTCAGCCGCAGCCGTCAAAGCCGTCGCGCCTTCGTCATCTTTGGCATTGATATCTGCACGTTGTTCGATCGCACTTTCCACAGCCACAACATCACCCATCTTGACGGCATCAATTAAATCTGTCATAAATTCTCCCTTGTATCCTTTCAAATATTAAGTCCTATGGCAGTAGATATTTTAATCCTCTCCAACGGGCCCGGAGAATTAGCAACATGGGTGCGTCCCGCCGTGCAAGCATTGCGCCAGGAATTGGGAAACAGGGGCACAGAAGCCCGAATCTCGGTAGTGCTGTCCCCCTGTCCGCACGCCACCGGGAAAGAAGCACAAATCGCATATTCCTACCCAGAAGTGGATAGAGTGCAAGCACCGGAGCATTTTATGCGATTCCTATTGTCGGGCAAAACTGCCCAAAATTGGGATTGGTATGAAACGGGAGTTGTTTTATTTTTAGGCGGCGACCAATTTTTTACAGTTGTTATTGGTAAAAGGCTAAAATATCGCACTGTTACTTATGCTGAATGGGATGCGCGGTGGTATCGTTGGATTGATAAATTTGCGGCGATGAAACCGGAAGTTTTTGCTAAAGTTCCGCAAAAATATGCTGATAAATTTGCAGTTGTCGGAGATTTGATCGCAGAGGTAGGCGATCGCAAATCGGACGCAAAAGACGGCGCACAACCCCGACGGGAAATAGAATTAATTGGATTGTTACCGGGTTCTAAGGCGGCTAAATTAGCTGTAGGTGTACCGTTATGTTTGGCGATCGCGCAATCGATCCATCGAGTCCGTCCTCAAACTCGCTTTGTGATTCCGGTTGCGCCTACCATAGATGTGCAAACTATAGCACGTTTTGCCGATGCTGAACAAAATCCTTGCCTGCACTTATTTGACAACGCCAGCGCCCAATTGCATTTAACAGAATCGCCGTTTTTGCAGACAGCAACTGGGTTGCAGATAGAACTTTGGACGCAAACACCTGCCTACGATTTGCTATCGGAATGCAGCCTGTGTTTGACTACTGTGGGAGCGAATACTGCTGAATTGGGTTCGTTAGCAATACCGATGATTGTGTTGATTCCGACGCAGCAGTTGGATGCGATGAAGGCTTGGGATGGTTTGCCTGGATTGTTGGCAAATTTGCCGTTAGTTGGTTCTGTTTTTGCAACTGGGATTAATTGGGCAATCTTGCAATTGGGGAAGGGAAAGCTTTATGCTTGGCCGAATATCTGGGCAGGGGAGGAGATTGTGCCGGAGTTGATTGGTAAGCTGGAACCGGATGTTGTGGCCCATTTGGCGATCGACTATTTGAGCCATCCTGATAAATTAGCACGAATGGGCGATCGGCTCCGTAACGTTCGCGGCGAGTCTGGGGCGGCGCAGAAAATCGCTCAATTGGTTTGCGAAGAAATCGATTTTATCAAGCATTAATTGTCGTAGGGGCGGGTTCACCAACAATATCAAACACCAACCAACAATTTAAATAAACCCGCCCCCCCACCCAACAAAAAATCTCAAGCTGCATTATTCGCTAAAAATCCAAATTGATGCAGCCTGTTAGTTGGGTGGGGCGCAATACGGTTTACTTAAGGCTGACAAAGTGGTAAACTAGGTATCATGTACCAAAAAGTAAATCAAGTACAGTGTATTTCAAAAAATTATTATTAGAATCTCCCAAGCTCAAAATTAGCGAGATATTCAAAGCAATAGAAATAGCAATTCCATCAACAGAAATAGAAGCGGCTATTCTGAAAAAAAAAGGGGCAGCGGGCGGGTTTTGTACCGAGATTGTTTGCTGTCAAAATCCTTGGCTAAACCCGCCCCTACAAATTATTCGTTGATTGGTAGGGGTAGGTTTAGCGAATAAACTTTTGTACTCACAGATGATTTCTGTGCAAAACCTACCCTTCACTAGATGTACGGGGCGGGTTTTGTTCTGAGTGAGGGAGGGCGGGTTTTGTTCTGAGATTGTTGGCGAGTGTCAAAATCCTTGGCTAAACCCGCCCCTACAAATTATGCGTTTTTTCTACCTAACTATATGCACAATTAATCATTGGTAGGGGCAGGTTTAGTTAATAAACTTTTGTATTCACAGATAATTTATGTACAAAACCTGCCCTTAACTTAACTAGATGCACTTAGCTTGACAGTAGGTTTCATAAACCCCATCAAGCAGTAAATTAAGAGCAAAAGTTGCTTTCTCGGCGGCTAACAGCGCTTCTTGTTGTGCTTCTTCAGTCTCACAAAGCTGTAACAGCGCTTCGCGAGTGGCTTGCGAGTGGAACTCGTCGGCTTTTTCGTGAACTTGAAAGAAGGACAAAGCAGCTTGTGAATCGATGCCGTAAAATTCCTTTAAACCAGCGATTTTGGTTGTGGAAACTTCGGGGATTTGTGCTTCGTAAGCATAAAGGGCGGCTAAACCTTTGGCGGGAGATTCGCTGCGGGCTAAGTCTTTGAGAATGCGGACGGATTCGGTGGTTTTTTCTAAATGTTCGCGTTCGAGAACTGCATTTCTGTCTAAACCCAAACCTTCGGCGAAGCGCAACCACAGTTCGGGGTGATTTGCGGCGCCTCTTTCTTCTTCTATCAGGTTTTCGAGGAGCATTTGACGAATTTTGATGTCGTCACAGGCGGCGTGGGTAGCGCTGACGTAGGTGGGGAAGTTGTGGACTTGCAGGTAATATTCTTGTGCGTACTCTTGCAGCATTGCGAGGTCGAGTTTGCCTTCGTTCCACATTTGGTAGAACGGGTGTTTCAGCAGGTGGTTTTGGTCGAGAATGCTGTTGAGTTGTTCGAGAAATTGCTGTTCGGTCATAATTGTCGATCGCCCTTAAGGATAGTGCAGCCACTAAAATGTTATTGTAATCTGGGATTTTGTCAAGACCAAGTTTTCAATTGTTTACGTCTTTGCAACACTCGTGCGAGCGGCCGTCATGCCAACTTAGCGCCGCCCGAACCCCTTACCCCGCATAGATTTCGACCAGACCAGCAATTCGCCGCCATTCCCGCCGGCCGCGAGAAATTGACCGTCGGGATGCCATGCGAGACAGGAAAAACCAGCCTCTGCGCCTTCGAGAATTTGCAGCAATTGTTCTGCTTCGTACCACAAACAAACTTGACCGTCTGCGGCTGCCGAAGCTAATAAAAATGTGTTAGGTTGAAATGCGATCGCATTTACCACATTTTCATGCACTTCTAAGGCCCAACCTTCCCAACCGACTCTTTCATCAGCATCTCTTTCCCAAACAGAAACACCTTGAGAACTCGAAGCAGCTAACAAAGGTGCACCCAAAGAATTAGTTTTGTCCGACCAAGCCAACTCCCGAACTTTCCCCGGAAAACCCTGCATTACCCACGGTTCCAAATTACCCCATTCACTAACAATTAGGGTATTATCCATATTACCGCAGGCTAAATATTGCCCTGACGGCGACCAAGCAATTGCACCTGTTGCGGACGGTACAGATAAAATTTCCGGGTCTTCGTCCCAGTCTTCGCCACTCCAAACTTTAACACCTTGATAGCCGCTAACTGCCAGGTATTGAACAATCGGATGCCATGCTAAATCTAGGATAGATGATGAGTCGAAATTCAGCGTTACTTCCACAACATTATCATCAGCATTCCAGACTTGAACGCAGCGACCCATGCTGAAAGCTAACTGATTGCAGTGGGGACTCCAAGCTAATTTGTCAACCCAGACTCGCTGGTTATCCAAATTAGCAATTAATTCCCCAGAATTAACGCGCCAAATTTGCACTTTTCCATCTTGTCCGCCCGCAGCTAGGAATTGACTGTCGGAGGAAAAAGACAAACAATCTGCCGATTTCCCTGTGGCACTTTGCAGCGGTTGCAAGGACAATTGATTAATTGCCCCTACTGTCCCCAACATCACTTCGCCGGCGGCGGAACAGAGTGCTAAAGTTTTGCCATCCGGCGACCAAGTAACAGCAGTTACGTAGTCAGACAGCATTACTTTAGCGTGAAATTGCAGGGTTAGTTCGCTGCTGCCGCTCTTATTTTTGCCCGTTCCTTTTAAACTAGACACCGACGGAAACCCTCTTTCAATTGATTTTCGTTTAAATTGCGGCCGATGAATACGAGTTCATTTTTCGGAGTTTCGGTAGCTTTCCAAGCTCTATCCGGCCGTCCGTCGAACAGCATATGCACTCCTTGGAAAACAAATCGCTTGTCTTCTCCGGCCATATTCAAAATGCCTTTTGTCCGAAAGATATCTGTGCCTTGAGTTCGCAACAATTCGCCAATCCAATCGCTAAATTTGTTGCCGTCAACAGCACCAGATTCTACTATTGCCACTGAGGTGACAGTTTCGTCATGTTCGTGTTCGTGTTCGCCCAAAAAGTCTGGTTCGATTTCTAATGCCCGGTTCAAATCAAATGCTTTGACGCCCAACAAAGCATCCATTGCTAATTCAGCGTTGCGGGTGCAGTAGATTTTTGCCATTGCATTCATGGCGCGAATTCGCTTTTCTAATTCTGCCAATTCTTCGGGAGTCACTAAATCAGTTTTGTTGAGCAAAACTACATCTGCGAAGGCAATTTGTTCTTGAGCTTCATCGGCATCCCAGTGTTGGGAGATGTGCTTGGCATCAACTACGGTGACAACTGCATCCAGCAGCAATTTGTCCCGCATATCTTCGTCTACAAAGAATGTTTGAATTACGGGTGCGGGGTCGGCTAAACCTGTGGTTTCGATGACTATGTGGTCGAATTTGTCGCGCCGCTTCATTAAGTTGTTGATAATCCGAATTAAGTCGCCTCGGACTGTACAGCAAATGCAGCCATTGTTCATCTCAAAAATTTCTTCATCGGCATCAATTATCAGTTGGTTGTCGATGCCTACTTCACCGAATTCGTTGACGATCACTGCAACTTTTTTGCCGTGTTCCTGTGTTAAAATGTGGTTGAGCAGCGTGGTTTTGCCTGCACCCAGATAGCCCGTGAGAACGGTTACGGGAACTGATTCGATCGCCCCAGCAGTCACCATACTTGACCTCGTTTGTTTTACAATGATAACCATTATCGCTATTTTACACCAGACAGGCTGGCAACAGCAACAATATTAAATAATGTTAATAAATTGTTTGCAAAAGCCTGTAGGGGCGGGTTTTACCATTTGAGATTTGAGATTTGAGATTTGAGATTGGACATTGGGCTAGAAACCCGGTTTCTACGAGTGACGAGAAATCTAGGAAGAAACCGGGTTTCTGAGGTCAGTGTGCGTGACTAATGACTAATGACTAATGACTAATGACTAATGACTAATGACTCCGCATAATTAAGTGCCAATTATAGCTGCAATTCGATCGCGCTCCAACTCTCTTCCGATCAGCACCAGCTTGGTTTGGCGGAGTTCGGAAGGTTGCCAAGGGCGATCGTAAAAATATTCTATACGATCGCCCACACCTTGCAACACCATCCGCATCGGTTTGTTGGGAACCGCCACAAACCCCTTAATCCGATAGATTTCTTCCTTCTGCATCAAGGATTGCAGTTTTTTCACCAAAGCTTCTGGTTCAAATGCGCGATCGGCAATAAAGAAAGTCGAGTTAATATCATCATCGTGCTCATGTTCCTCCTCAGCGTCGTGGTGACTCGGGCGGGACTCCAAATCATCCTCAACCGCCGCATTAAATCCCAACAGCACATCAGGGTTAATTTCGCCACCCTTGCAAGGCACAATTTTTACACTCGGACGTAACTCTTGCTGCAACCAGGTTTGAACTTTCTGTTGAGTTTCTGCATTTACGCGATCGACCTTCGTCAACAGTACCATATCGGCACAGGCCAACTGGTCTTCAAACAATTCCTCGATCGGCGTTTCGTGATCCAAACTATCATCAGCCTGTCGCTGCGCCATCAAAGCATCGATATCACCGACAAAATTACCGCTAGCAATAGCTTCGCAATCAACAACAGCAACCACACCGTCAACAGTAGCGCCAGTGCGAATTTCCGGCCAGCGAAAAGCTTGAATCAAAGGCTTAGGAAGTGCCAAGCCAGAAGTCTCAATCAAGATACAATCAATTTGGTCTTTGCGCTTCAACAATTCCTGCATAGTCGGCAAGAATTCCTCTTGAACAGTGCAGCAAAGACAACCATTTGTTAGTTCTACAATATTGCTGCTGACACTTTCTTCTTCATCGCAAACTTGGCAATCGCGCAGCAGTTCTCCGTCGATACCAATTTCGCCAAATTCATTAACTAAAACTGCGATGCGGCGGCCTTGATTGTTTTGCAATAAATGGCGAATTAACGTAGTTTTGCCACTACCGAGAAAACCAGTGATGACCGTAACAGGAATCTTGTGCATTAAATTTTGTGTCAGGTTTAAATGTACCGTATGGTGCGCATGGCGCACCATTCTTCAGTCCGCGAAGGCGGACATCGTTTGTGTAGTCGCGGTTTCTAACCGCCGACTCTTCTGTTTGCTCTTATCTCTAATTCCCCAGCGGCGGAATCTTCGCCAAAACACCTTTTTTCAAAGCTTGAGGACGCTCAGCCCAAGGCAACAAACCGTCCGACTTAGCATAGTATTGACCCGCGCATTCGAGTACAGCCTCGACACTTTCCGGCTCATTCGGAGGCAAATCACCAAACAGATAAGTATACTTTCCCACAGCAGCAAAAGACACCGCACAAGAGTGACTGCAAGCACTCATGCACTCAACTTCTTGAATATCAAACTGCTCGGACAACTCCCAATCTTTAGCGAGTTTCGATAAATCTTCCATAAATTGTTGGCCACCGCTTTTACCTTCGCGCTTGCCGTCTTTCCAAACACTAGCGCAAGCCGTGCAAACTAAAAGACAGTGTTTTGTGCGTACAGCCGTGTTACGTTTAGTTCCATTCATCATCCATACCTCGTAGATGCGTTCAAAAGTGAGTTAGATATCGGCGGGCATTCTGACTTTAGAGGTAAAGGACTTGCATTCCTTACTACAAACCTCATTACAGTTGCGGGACAGCGCCGGACTTGCACCGAACTTTCCCCGTTTCCTCTAGCGGCTGCTCCCCGCTAGAACCGATCGCGAATTCAAATCCTACCACACTTGCCGCCCTTTCCCAAAAAAGTTATCTTGGTAACAGCGATTTTTAATATCTAACCACATAAATTAACCCAGTTCGTAGTAAGGACTTTAGTCCTCTGATATTTCTGCGGACTGAAGTCCTCACTACCAACCTTATGAACGATTTTCCCGACTTTTCCACACACGGCTATCAAGTAACCCGCGAACTCGGATACAACAGTTTGGGCGGCCGCGTCACCTATCTCGCCACAAAAATTAATACAACAAACTCCGTTGTGATTAAGCAATTTCAATTCGCTCAATTAGGTGCTAGCTGGACAGAATACGATGCTTACGAACAAGAAATTAAAGTGCTGGAAAGTTTGGATTTCCCAGGTATCCCCCGCTATCTCGATGCTTTCGGGACTGACAGCGGTTTTTGTATGGTGCAGGAATACAAAAATGCTGAAAGTGCGATCGCCCGGACTTTCTCGCCGCCGGATATTAAACAAATTGCGATCGCCACTTTAGAAATTCTAGCTTACCTGCAATCCCAAAAACCGCCCGTAATCCACCGCGACATCAAACCGGAAAACCTGTTAATCGATGACAACTTAAATGTGTACTTAGTAGACTTCGGTTTTGCCCGCTTGGGAGGCGGAAATATCGCCGCCAGCAGCGTAGTCAAAGGCACAATGGGATTCATGCCACCAGAGCAAATGTTTAACCGACAATTAACAACAGCATCCGACTTGTACGGCTTAGGGGCGACGCTGATTTGCTTGTTAACAGGTACAAAATCTGTGGATGTCGGCAACTTAATCGATGATAATTATAGCATTCATTTTCGGCATTTAGTGCCGCCCTTGCAGCAGGGTTGGATGAACTGGCTGGACAGAATGGTAGCACCGAGATTGCAAGACCGATATCAGTCAGCCGCTGAATCTTGGGCGGTTCTGAAATCTCTTGATGTTAGCCGATTGCCGAAAGTGAGAAGTAATCGCGATATGCTCGAATTTACCGCAACAGAATATGGCAAAACAATAACACAAACCATCGAAATTAGCAATCCAATTCCAGATACAATGCTTGCGGGCAGATGGGAAGTCGCGCCACATCCGAGTGACCCGCCGCACACACCTTACGACCACCCTTGGATATTGTTTGAGCCGCAGAAATTTGAGAGCAATAAAGTTGCTTGCAAAATCATTGTTGACACCAAACAATTGTTAGCCAGTCAAGCTTATGAGCGGTATATAATCTTGCATACTAATTCCGAACCCGACAGTTATAAACTCAAAATTAAAGTCACAACAGCTTCTCTCCCCATACCAGAATCAATTACTTTATTGTCTAAGGGTAGCCTGATTTTTATGTGCTGCTTTGTCTTATTCGGCTTTCTCTTTAATATGGGCGACAATTATGACTTTGCTTTCGGTCTTATTGCGAGCTTAGTATATGGATTTGCCGTTGCTGAAATCACACTCTTAGCAGAATCACATGGAAAGGAAAAAACTTGGGCAGGAGGATTATTGGGATCGCTAATAGGATTAACTTTATATTTTTTTGTTGTGTCTGGTTTTATTGAAGTTATTGGTAATTTCCCCAAATCGAACAATACAATTCTATCAATTGCTGCCTCGATCTGGATGGTAATTGTGCCGATATTCTTTAGTTTATGTGGAGCTGCACTTGGAAGTATGATGAATAGGGCTGTGGCTATAGCTCTGGCTATCGTGCAATTTGTCTTAATTGCATTGCTTATTCTCGGGGCAATGATCGAGGGTGAGGGTTTGTTGCAAGCATTTTTTATTTTGCTAATTAATTTGTGTTGCATGATAGTTTATACGATTTTTCATAATCCGATTGGCCAGCAGACTACCCTCAGAAGAATTATTAACATTCATAATGACAAAATAGCTTTTTTCAGGGCAGGATTTTGTACTAGCTTGGTAGTAGCATTTCGACTGTTTTTAAACGTTGTCGCTCAACGAGAATGGGTTGAACCAATGGAAATAGTAGCTGTAGGAGGAGCGACAATCGCCTCTTTAGCTGCAACTGCTATTCCATTACTTGAAATGATTGTTTTTAAGCCGAATAGAATCGTTGCTAATTATCGCAAATTACAAGCAAGTTTAATTAAACCTTAAACAATTGCTCGCTTGTTTTACTGAGTTATTGAGGACTGAAGTCCTTACTACAAACCTTACAAATGACTTATGAATGATTTTCCTGACTTTTCCAACTACGGCTATCAAGTAACTCGCGAACTCGGACACAACCGCGCCGGCGGTAGAGTTACCTATCTGGCTACTGAAATTAATACTCAACGTTCCGTCGTAGTCAAACAATTTCAATTTGCCCAGACTGGTGCTAATTGGGCGGAATATCAAGCTTATGAAAAAGAAATTGAGATTTTGCGAGCACTCGATAACCCTAACATTCCCCGCTATTTAGACTCCTTCCAAACTGCATCGGGTTTCAGCATGGTACAAGAATACAAAAATGCTAATTCCCTCGCTACTTCGCCGCAGCAAACACCGCAAAAAACTAAGCAAATTGCTATTTCTGTGTTAGAAATACTCAAATACCTGCAAAATCGGGTACCGCCAGTCATCCACCGAGATTTGAAGCCGGAAAATATCTTGGTGGACGATCGCCTAAATGTCAGCCTTGTCGATTTCGGATTTGCTAGAATCGGGGGGGGAGAAGTAGCCGCCAGCAGCGTTGTCAAAGGCACCTTGGGCTTTATGCCGCCCGAACAAATGTTCAACCGCCAGCTAACAGTCGCATCCGATTTATACAGCCTCGGCGCCACGCTAATTTGCTTGCTAATCGGGATTAATTCTACCGAAATTGGCAGTTTGATGGACGACACGGGGCGGATTAATTTTAAACATCGCTTACCGCAGCTAACTCCAGAATTTCTTGACTGGCTGCAAAAAATGGTGGAACCGAATTTTAAACACCGCTATCCTTCCGCAGATGCGGCCCTAAATGATTTAATTTCCTTAGATGTAGTTCGCCAGCCTAAAAAATCAAAACTTGCACTGATATCAATCGGAGTGTTGACAACAAGCGCTGCTATTTTACTCCTGTTTATCTTGAAATATACTCAACTTCAACAAGTAGTTAAATTCCAACCAGAAGCCAGCCAACAGAATTTAAAACCTGTGAGTCAAGTGATGTTAACTGGCGAGCTAAAATCCCAAAAAATTATAGATTTTGTGTCTTTAAAAAAAACACAGAAAGTATATTTTGCTGTCAGTGTGACTAACTTGTCAAAGAAAGAATATTACGCTACTTGTAGCGTATTTGACTCTCAAGGAAAATTGGCAGCCCAGGGTCTATCTCGTTTAAGAACAACGGCAGATCGACTAAATACTTGGTGCGGGTACAATTTTACAAAAGATGCCAAGCCTGGCAATTGGAGGTTTGAATTTTATTTAAACGATCAAAAAGTAGCACAAAATAGTTTAAAGGTATTACCTTAAAATATTTGTACCGGGCGGGCAGTGAATTTCTGTGCCGTCAAAAGTGGGCTGTGTCGGATTGCTTCGATACCCCTCCTTTTGCGGCTCACTTTCGCAGATTGCCGAAATAGTTATTAGTTGATTGCGAACATCTTTAAATTGGAAAGCAAATACTGCTCCTATATATACTGCACCGTAGTCTTTTTCCCCTTCCATAGAGTAATCCATAGATATAGAAATTGCGATCGCGGTTTCAAATTGTGCTGGTTCGCGCTTATTCTCCAACGTTTGAACTGGCTTCATTAATAATGAGTGAATTTGGTACTTATAGTTATCTCTGCCGAGACCTTGTACACCCAACCCTTCCAGGGAATCACTAAATTTGTTATTTTTTGCATAGTAATCTTCCTGCGCTTTATTGATCGAAGCCATATCTGCTTGTGCTGCCGGAGATTTCCCACTACTTAAGATTTTAATAGTGTTGAGTTTGAAATTGTAAAAAGATGCTAGTATGCCAGCCATAAAACCGCTGTAAATTAAAGTCCGTACCAGCACACTGGATACTAAAAATCTGATTTTTTTACTTGTTTTATCTATATCTGTTGACATTTTTTTAAGCTGCCATAAGGTACATTTGCTAAGTTTGCAGGGTGCGCGCCGCACACCCTACAAACTACAAATTAAGCTGTTTCGTGCTGTTTGTGCCATGCGGGATGCCACAGCAATTCGGCAGTCGATCGCTTCTCAACCATTTCAGGAGTAATCGTACAGCGAGCAACATCCTTGCGAGAAGGCAACTCGTACATCACATCGAGCATTAACTCCTCTAAAATGCTGCGGAGAGCTCTCGCGCCGGTTTTGCGTCGATAGGCCTCCTGGGCGATCGCCCGCAGCGCATCCGGCTCAAATTCCAACTCCACACTATCCATCTTCAACAGCTTCTGATACTGCTTCACCAGCGCATTGCGAGGTTCAGTCAAAATCTGCATCAAAGCCGCCTCATCCAGCGGCGAAATCACCGTCACCACCGGAATCCGCCCCACAAACTCAGGAATTAAACCAAACTTAACTAAATCATCCGGCTGTACTTGCTGCAAAATATCAGCCGCCCGCTTATCCTTCGCCGGCAAAGTCGAGTTGCTGTCGGTTTCTGTTGGCTGAATAAAGCCCAAGGATTTTTTACCCAAACGCTGTTCAACTATTTTTTCCAAACCGACAAAAGCACCGCCGCAAATAAATAGAATTTTGCTAGTGTCAACTTGAATAAAATCTTGGTAAGGATGTTTGCGGCCGCCTTGCGGGGGCACGTTAACCACTGTTCCTTCCAACATTTTTAGCAGCGCTTGCTGCACTCCTTCTCCCGATACATCCCTAGTGATCGAAGTGTTTTCGCTTTTGCGAGCAATCTTGTCAATTTCATCAATATAAATAATCCCGCGCTGGGCCGATTCGACATCAAAATCGGACATTTGCAACAGGCGCAGCAAGATATTTTCTACATCGTCGCCGACATATCCAGCTTCTGTTAGCGTCGTCGCATCGGCTACCGCAAACGGGACTTCGAGCATTTGCGCCAAACTTTGCGCTAACAAAGTTTTGCCGCAACCTGTCGGCCCGACTAGCATGATGTTGGATTTTTGCAGTTCGACATCGCCGTCGGGGGAAGGCTTGCTGCTGTCTTTGGCTTGGTCTACGCTCAAGCGCTTGTAATGGTTGTAAACTGCTACAGAAAGGACTTTTTTGGCTGAGTTCTGGCCGATGACGTGGTTGTCTAAATGCTGTTTAATTTCTGTGGGTTTGGGGATTTTAGCTAAAACGATTTTCGATTTGTTCGATCGACCCTGGCGCCGCGTTCCTTGTCCCTGAGACTCTCGCACCTCTGACTGGGGAATCTGTTGACCAATTGTTTTGCTGGAGTCAAAGAACTCCTCTTCTAAAATTTCATTGCACAGTTCCACGCATTCATCGCAAATGTAGACGCCGGGCCCAGCTATTAACTTGCGGACGTACTCTTGCGACTTGCCGCAAAAGGAGCATCTGAGATGGGAGTCATATTTTGACATATTTAGCCTCTTACTTGACGGTTGCGGTTGCTTGTTTTGACTGGAAAGTTGCGCCGGGAGCGATCGATTCTCTGCCCTAGAAAGGTTTCCCGCTCGGACACCCAAGCCAGTCAAGCTTCGCGGACTCTTTTTCTAAGTTAACACTTTTGAGGCATTAGTCATTAGTCATCAGTCATTCGACCAAATTTTTAATTTTTAATTTTCAGTGGAAGGTAAAGCGGCACTGGCTTACCATTTTTTGTATGCTAAAAATTTTCCCGACATAATTATTTTCACTCGATCGCCTTTTGGGTCTGCTTCTTTCTCGACATCCAAAGTAAAGTCGATCGCGCTCATAATTCCGTCACCAAATTTTTCGTGGATCACTGCTTTGAGCGGCATTCCGTACACCTGCATAATTTCATAGAAGCGATAAATCAGCGGGTCAACTGGAACTGCTGCATCCAAAGAACCTTTTAACGGAGGTTCGCACAGCACCGCAGCCGTCTCGCCCGACAGTCCCAAAGCCGAGACAAGTTTCTCGGCTTCATCCACCGATGCGGTAGCTTGACGGTAAATCACCGCAGCAATCCAAACCTCGTCGCGGCCCAAAAGTTTTTCCAATTCTGCAAAACTAATTCCCTGAGCTTTTTTAGCAGCCAAAAGCTTTTCGGTTATTTCAGAAATTGCCATTAAATATTCTCCAACTCAGTGCGGTGCCAGATGTGAAATTTTTCTCACATTTTGGTGATTTTGTCAATAGCAAGCTGAGAAAAAAACATAATTGATCTGGCAACCGCGCCAGACGATTAGGACGTTGTTAATTGCTGAAACCCTTGATTTTATTACCTCTTCCTTCTTGCTTCTTCCTTCTTGCTTCTTCCTTCTTGCTTCTTCCTTCTTGCTTCTTGCTTCTTGCTTCTTCCTTATGTCATAACTCGCAACTTCAGCCGCATCTGGTCTTGTTAATTTCCACAGCTTGCAACCGATCGCTCCCAAAATAACTCATAAATGCCCTGCGGCAATGGTACAGTTGGCAATATATGTAGTGCAAGTTACACAAACCAAGGTGTTCGGCAACAGGCTTGCCTGCCGAAATTTGATCGTGCTAGCCTCAGGCACGGGTGGTGATATCCCACAGATAAGACCCCTTTACCCCTCACAACCTAGAACTGACAAAAATATGGAGATTCAGACCAAAGATTACACCATTGAGTACGATCGCGCTACTCAAACAGTCACCTGCTGCGGCTCTTTCCGGCTCAGCCAGACGGAAGAATACGCGCCGATCGTCGAGCTGCTCAACGAAGTAGCTGACTCTTCGCCAAACATGATTACTCTCGACTTGCGAAAGCTAGAATTCTTAAATAGTTCGGGAATTAATATTGTGTCAAAATTTGTGATCAAAGTGCGCCAGCAAAAGAATATTCAAATCGCTGTCAAAGGCTCTAAACAGATACCCTGGCAGGGAAAATCGCTGAAGAACTTGCAGCGGCTGATGCCTTCCTTGCATTTAGAATTGGAATAGTAAATCGCAAAAGGTAACGGTGAGTCTCCGAAAAAGTCCGGGCCCGAACATGAGGGGGGCTGAAGTGAAGGGAATAAGTCATAGTTAAGTTAGCAGCAAACAGTAAAAAACTTCAGAACTGACTAAAAATTACCAATTGTCAATTGCTATGCAGGAAGAACCATCAAGAGAACAGCTACTTTTCGACGTTCAGCGGCTGAGTGCGGAACTTGAAAACTTGAAGCGCGAAAAGGCTGATCTAGAAATTTTGCTGGAGACTAACACCGAACATTCGGATACGATGGAAGCTCACTTACTCTCGAAAGCTGAGTTGGCAGTGCGTTCAAGCGAAGAGCAGTTTCGGGCGATCGCCTCGGCAACTCCGGTGCCGGTATTGGTTTCTCGCCTCTCGGACGGCTTAATTCTGTATGCGAACGCTCAATCGGCTTCTCTGTTGAACATAGCCTTAGAAGAATTGATCGGCCGTGACACCTCAGACTTTTACTTCTACCGCAGCGATCGCCCAAATGTACTTGACGCCCTCGCCCAAGACGGATACCTCCAAGACTACGAACTCCACTGCAAAAAGTCAGACGGTACCCTTTTCTGGGCAACGATCTCGGTGCAGCCACTGCTGTTTAACGGTCAGCCGGCGGCCTTGTGCGCCTTGTACGACCTCACCCAGCGCAAGCAAGCAGAACAAACTCTCCAAGAGAGCGAAAAGCGCCTCCGCCGCCAGAGTCTGGCTTTGTTGCAGCTAGGCCGGCAGAGGACTCTCAACACCGGTGCGCTGAATGTGGGAATTCGCGAAATTACCGAGGCGGCATCCCGTACTTTGGAAGTGGAAAAAGTCAGCGTCTGGCTTTACAACCATGTCAGATTTGGCACTCGCTACCCGACGATCGCACCCCAGCTAAATTTTACCCACAGAGCGATCGCCCGCAACCAAACACAGCCAGTCGATACAGAGGCGGCCGCCCCAGAAAACCACGAGTCTGTCAATCATTCCAAGTTTAAAATTCCCAACCTCAAATTAGTTTGTATCGATTTGTACGATCGCACCCGCGAGAATCATTTAAGCCGCCAGTCCATATCCGCAAGCGATTTAAAATTTTCAGTTTTAGAGCTCGAAGCCGATGCACCGGGCGAAAACTTAGCTGAGGACAAAGCTTTAGAACCTGCGCCAAACAATCAAAACTCGATCGCCACAAATTTGTGCCACTTATCTTCGGTAGCCGAACATTCCGCCGTGCTGCCGAATCAGAGCAACCCAAATTCATCGATCTTAAATGTAGCAATTAGGCTCGGCGGCCAGATCGTCGGCATTCTCTCTCTGGAACATATCGGCGCGCCCCGCCAGTGGGCTTTGGAGGAACGCACCTTCGCCGATTCTTTGGCAAATTTGGTCGCGCTGGCGATCGAAGGATTTGAACGACAGCGGGCCCAGGAAGCACTCTCCAAAGCCAAAGCCCAGCTAGAAATGACCGTCGATCAGCGCACCGCTCAACTCACCGCCGCCAATAAACTGCTCCGCATCGAAATAGCCGAGCGCAAAAAAGCCGAAATAGCCTTGCAAGAAGCCTTACACAAAGCTGAAGCAGCATCCAGAGCAAAAAGCACTTTTTTAGCCAATATGAGCCACGAGCTGCGGACGCCGCTCAACGCGATTATCGGCTACAGCGAAATGCTAGAAGAAGAAGCACTAGAATCGGGACTCAAAGACATCATTCCCGATACCCAAAAAATTCATAACGCCGGCAAACACTTGCTAACTTTAATTAACGATATTCTCGACCTTTCTAAGATAGAAGCCGGTCGGATGGAGCTTTACTTAGAAAATTTTTTGATCAGTAATTTAATAGAAGAAGTGGTTGCAACTTTGCACCCTTTGGTCGATAAAAATCACAATCAATTGCAAGTTTCTTGCTCTGTGAATTTAGGAGTGATGTATGCAGATTTGACTAAAGTCCGACAAATTTTGTTCAATTTGCTCTCTAATGCCCTGAAGTTTACCGAAGGTGGAACAGTTTTGCTGACGGCGACTCGCGAACTAGCAGGCGGCAGCGATTGGGTTTATTTGCAGGTATCTGATACCGGCATTGGAATGTCGGCCCAACAGCAGCAGGGTTTGTTTCAACCTTTTATTCAAGGGGATGCTTCGACTACTCGCAAGTACGGCGGCACCGGTTTGGGATTGGCTATTAGTCGCTTGTTTTGTCAGATGATGGGCGGCGATATCAGTATCGAGAGTCAGTTGGGTGTCGGTTCTACTTTTACTGTTCAATTAAAAGCCAAAGTTGATATTAGTTGTTAGTTGTTAGTTGTTAGTTGTTAGTTGTTAGTTGTTAGTTGTTAGTTGTTAGTTGTTAGTTGTTAGT
>NZ_JAUBVZ010000029.1:0-41609 GCF_036702805.1 Microcoleus sp. A006_D1 | reverse complement strand
GGAGATGCAGTCACAATTGCCAACAATCCAATTCTTGCAGGAAGCGCTATTAGTTTTAACAATACAGTTAACGGTAACAGTAATCTGACTGTAAACTCTGGCAGTAATATCGCATTCAATGGTGCTGTAGGCAACACAACAGCATTAGGAAATATCACGGCTAATAGTAGCGGTACAACTAGCTTTGCTACCACTGTGAATGCCCAAAGTTTAACCACCGACGCAGGCGGCACGACTCAACTGAATGGCAATATTACTACAACGGGTATTCAAACTTACGGAGATGCAGTCACAATTGCCAACAATCCAATTCTTGCAGGAAGCGCTATTAGTTTTAACAATACAGTTAACGGTAACAGTAATCTGACTGTAAACTCTGGCAGTAATATCGCATTCAATGGTGCTGTAGGCAACACAACAGCATTAGGAAATCTCACGGCTAATAGTAGCGGTATAACTAGCTTTGCTACCACTGTGAATGCCCAGAGTTTAACCACCGATGCAGGCGGTACGACTCAAGTGAATGGCAATGTCACGACAACGGGTATTCAAAATTATGGAGATCCAGTCACAATTGCTAATAATCCCATTTTGACAGGGAACGGTATTACTTTTAACAATACAGTTAACGGTAATAGCGGTTTAACTGTGAACTCTGGCACTGGTAATATTACATTAAATGGTGCTGTAGGTAATGTTACGGGATTAGGAAGTCTTCGGATTAAAAGTGCTGGCGACGTGATGTCTAACTCGACAATTAATGCCCAAAACTTGGAAGTAAATAGTGGGGGAAATATCATTTTTTTGGGAGATGTCACTGCTGCTAATTCTGGAAATGGAGGATCGATCGCACTTTTGAGTCCAATGGGCGCAGTTAATGTCAGAAATTTGAATACATCGGGAAATATTGGTGGCAATATTACTGTTGTAGCTAAAAATTCAATTACGGCGGGACAAATCAACTCTAGTGGTACTGTCGGAAATGCTGGTAATGTTTTCTTAGATCCGATCGGCGATATTCAAGTCGGTTTCATTAATGCCCAGGGTGGTACTAGCGGTAGCGGTGGCAATGTTTTTATTGAATCCACAGGAGGATTTTTTCGCGCTACAGATTCTTTCCTAACCCCACTTTCGCCAACGGGAGATGCTAGCATTTCCACCGCTGGGGGCGCTGGTAGTGGCACAATTACAATTAAACACGCTGGAGGCGATGATGCCCCACCCATTCAATCGTTTGTGGTGGGGAATCCTACTAATAACGGCACGGCTGCTGCAATTACAACTGGGAAATCTACTATTCGACCACAGCCGTTTCAGGGTTCCAATAACAATGTGGCAGGTATTGATATCTTTACTGATGACCCAACTCCGACTGTGGTTCCAACTCCGGCTGTGGTTCCAACTCCGGCTGTAAATTCAACTCCGACTGTGGTTCCAACTCTGACTGTAAATTCAACTCCGACTGTGGTTCCAACTCCGACTGTGGTTCCAACTCCGGCTGTAAATTCAACTCCGACTGTAAATTCAACTCCGGCTGTAAATTCAACTCCGACTGTAAATTCAACTCCGGCTGTGGTTCTAACTCCGACTGTAAATTCAACTCCGACTGTAAATTCAACTCCGGCTGTAAATTCAACTCCGGCTGTGATTCCAATTCCGACTGTGATTCCAACTCCGACTGTGGTTCCAACTCCGGCTGTAAATTCAACTCCGGCTGTAGTTCCAACTCCGGCTGTAAATTCAACTCCGGCTGTGATTCCAACTCCGACTGTGATTCCAACTCCGACTGTAAATTCAACTCCGGCTGTAAATTCAACTCCGGCTGTAAATTCAACTCCGGCTGTAAATTCAATTTCGATCGCAACCCAGCCACTTGATACTACAGAAATACAAGTGCCGATCGCGCAATTAGTAACACCCGCACCCCAACCCTCAAATTTGGATGCAGAACAGTCTCAACGCCGCCAAACTCCAGCGCTAGACAATTCCGATATCGCGGCCTATCAAGTTTTAAATATCGATCGAAGTATTATCAGCCAGTTGCCCATTATTCGCGTCGCACCAACGCAAAAAGCCAACCCTGGTGCTGATGCAGTTGATGGAGTTATGGGATATGTTCCGTCTCCCGATGGAATTTTCGAGCAAAATGATGTAAATAAAACTATTTTGGCACTAGAAAAAATTAGGAATCAAGAATTTTTAGAACATCTGGGCATAAAAGCCAACGAGCTAGAGCAAAACCTTACAACTAATGACTTCCAAAAAATTTTACAAAATATCGAACGACAAACAAACAAGCGGTCTGCTATTGTCTATATAGTCTCACAAGAAAAACAATTAGAAATAATTGTGCTTCCTCCCGTAGGGCCAGCGATTCAGTACAGCGTGCCCGAAGCTAACAGAGCAGCTTTACTCCCCGTTGTCAGAGACCTACGCAATGAAATCACCAATCCTCAAAAACGCAACAGTACCAGTTATCTAGCATCCGCTCAGCAATTATATAAATTGTCTTTTGGACGCATAGATAAAGACTTAAAAAAACTAGGTATCGATACCCTGCTGCTATCGGTCGATCCAGGGTTGCGAAGCCTGCCATTTGCAGCTTTACACGACGGCAAAGGCTTTTTAATTGAAAAATACAAGTTTAGTCTAATTCCCAGTTTCGTTTTGACAAATACTAATTATCAATCGGTTCGTAATGCCACAGTGCTACCTATGGGACGGTCGGAGTTTATCGATCAAAATGCCTTGCCCAGCGTACCTCTAGAATTACAGAGTATTTCTGCTAGATGGAATAGCCAATTTTTCCTCAATTCGAGTTTCACTTTAGATAATCTCAATTCGCAACACGCAGAGCGAGGGTTTCGGATCGTTCACCTAGCAACCCATGCTGAATTTCTTCCAGGAAAAGCCAGTAATTCTTACATTCAACTATGGAATTCCAAATTGTCGCTCGACCAGATGCAGAGTTTAAATTGGCGGAATCCCCAGGTAGAATTGTTAGTATTAAGTGCTTGTAGAACGGTTTTGGGCGATCGGGAATCCGAGTTAGGTTTTGGAGGTTTAGCGATAAAATCTGGCGCTAAATCTGCCCTAGGGAGTTTGTGGTATGTTGACGATCGAGCCACTTTAGGCCTGATGAGTGAATTTTACCAGCAGCTTCAAGGATCGACTATTAAATCAGAAGCTTTGCAGCGCACTCAACAAGCAATGATTTCGGGTAAAGTCCGGCTGGAAAAGGGGCTGTTAGTGACAACAAACAACAAGTTAAATTTATCTGGTAATTCAGAACAACCAAACCAAAATTTTTCTCATCCTTACTATTGGAGTGGTTTCACAATGATTGGTAATCCTTGGTAAACTGCCATCTTGATTTTTCGCTCCGCCTTCTGCTATCAACATAATATAACTCAATACGGTTCACTTAACATATTTATGCCCCGGAGATCCCTTGCAGCATCCCCCGAAAGCAAGGGGGACTTTGAGGGCATTCTTGTCTCCCCCTTTTTAAGGGGTGTGCCAGGGAGATATGTCTTAAGTGAACCGTATTGTAATAGAACTAAAGCCAAAAAAACCGATTTATTCCAAAGATTGTCGATTTTTTAGACAAATATTCATACAGAAACCGGGTTTTTGGTTCCCTGTGCGTAAGTTCTGCATAATTAAGCTGCTGTACTAATAATTACCCACTGCATTAACTCTTGCCATTCAGGAGACTGAGCTAATAAATCTGCATCGAATTCATTTCCTGCATCCTGCGAAAATTCAGCAAAACATTCCGCCCAATTAATTACTGTTTCCACAGGCAGATAAGGCGTATAATTCCAAGAACGCTGCAAAAATTGTACCATCTCGACGGGATGACCTGTGCGGTGCAAATACCAAGCAATCCAAACTAAGGTACTGTACTTGATTTGCTTTTCTAACAAACGTATTTTATCCGGCAATTCGGGGCTGGCAAAAAAATTGTCCATGACTGCGGCGAGGGATTTAGCCTGCGGCAAACCTTTGTACATCGCACTTTGTTCGTGCTGGCGGTAGCAAACTGTTACTTGCCGCAGCCACTCTGTTTCGCATCCCATTAAGGCTAAACGCAGCACTAAATCTGTATCTTCGGCTGGTGGAAATCGAGGGTCAAATCCGCCTGCTCGCTCTAACCATTGGCGGCGAAATATCATGGCGCTGGGTAATACTGGTTTCCACCGCAGCCACATTTCTAAGTCTAATTTAGGGACATTTTGCCAGAGTTTGACATCTTTTAGCGGTTCGCCTATACTGTTAACTAGACGCCAGCCGCTATGGACTATTCCTAGATTTGGTTGGGCTGCAAAGACAGCGATTTGTGCTGCTATTTTGTCTGGTAAGAAGTAGTCATCTGCATCGAGAAAGGCGATGAATTCTCCTCGCGCTAGCTCAATGCCGCGATTTCTGGCAATGGAAACTCCTTGATTTTGTTGGTAAATGTAACGAATTCGATCGCCATATTGCTCTAAAACTAATCTGGTGTCGTCTCGGGAACCGTCGTCTACGACAATAATTTCCCAGTCTGTATAGGTTTGGTGCAGGACGCTATCTACGGCTTGGCCGATGTAAGCAGCGCAGTTGTAAGCCGGAATCACCACGCTTACCTGCGGAGTTCGATCGCTCATAATTAATAATATCAAGTCCGATGGATTATACCATTTTAGATTTTAGATTTTAGATTTTAGATTCAAGAATTGCAGAATTGGGAGTGACTGATGACTATCGGTAGCATAAATGTAGGGTGCGTCAGCCTCTGACGCACCCGATAAGCGGTGCTTTTTGAGCATAATTTTGGTTTAAGAATTTGCCAAGGTAAGTTGCTGCGAATTCGGTAAATCGTGGCGGCGAATTGCTAAAGGATTGCGATCGCCTTTTACCTTCAAATACTTGTCAGCTACTTGCAAAACTTGTTCCGGCTGGGCCGGTTTTGCCAAGAAATCGGAAGCACCTGTCAATTTTGCTCGCGTGCGGTCAATTATACTGTCTTGAGCTGTCAAAAACACGATCGGAGTTTCCCGAAAAGTCGGTGTTTTCCGCAAAAAATTGCACAAAGCAAAGCCGCTTGTCTTCGGCATCACTAAGTCCATAAAAATTAAAGCAGGCTTTTGTTTGGCGATGATACCAACTCCCTGCATCGGGTCTTGAATTTTTAGGACTCGATACCCTGCGGGCGATAAAATTTGCTCTAAAAATTCGCATACTGTGGGACTGTCGTCGATACACGCAATCAAAGGGCGAACAGGCCCAGCGATGGCGGCGGCCCAGCGCCACTGTTCTATAGGCGACGGCAAATCTGGTACTGTTCGGAAATTTACTAAACCCTGCTTCATGTAATTAACTAAAGCGCGAGTTGCCACTGTGACGCACTGCTTTTTCTTAAAAGCAATATCCCAAAGAGTATTCTCGCCGTTAAATACGTTAGCCAAAGCTATCAAAGAATTAGAACTAAATCGATTTTCCTGGAACTGCGCCGACGCTTTTAACAGCGGTGCTTGTTCGGGATCTACCAGCCACAAACCCATGGCTTTCCACTTCTGCCAAATTTGTTCTGTAGAACACAGAATTTGCTCTACTTCCGTTAAAGACAGCAGCAAAGAAGAGATTATTTTAGAAAAATATTTTTCCGACGGACGCCACTCCCGGCGCAAACCCGATTGGCCGACCAGAGCAAAGAACACTTCGGAAACGCTACTGTGGACGATCGCCTTAGCTTGTTCCAAACTCATTTCGCTAGCAGCTATCCCTTGCTGAATCAGTTGATATTCCCACAGTTCCCCAGCATCGAGGTCTCTGAGATCCACTTGAAAGTTGCGGCAGTGTTGCCCGATCCCCCTATACCAGCGCCTCGCCCTGTGCGCTCCTCCTGTGGCATAAACCAAACAACCCCGAAAAAAGTAAAGTTGCCACTGTTGCTCCCCTTGCTCTAACAGCAGTTTCCCCGTTGCTTGTTTTTGGCTGAGCACTGCCAAAGTATGGGACAACATTTTGTACCCGATTGCGGTAGCAGACATATCAACTCGCATCCCCTGTACTCCCGTTTTTCCTATTATATAGCTGCTGAGTTGTGGAAGAAAACAGTAATATTACTGAAATTTTACAAATACCAACAATTAATGCTGTAAGTTTACCCCCTGTGGTACTGATACCCATCGGGAGTTTTAGCCATGAAGATACAGGGCTTATTTGCACCATTAACTAATAAATAAAATCTTGCTTCTGATTAATAGCTAATTCTCGTCGCTATCTTTGGGAGGTACTGGATCGTAACCTCCTGGATGAAAAGGATGACAGCGCAAAATCCGCTTGACTGCGAGCGCTGAGCCCCGCGCCGCCCCAAATCTTTCTACGGCTTCGATCGCGTATTGCGAACAAGTTGGTTGAAATCTACAGGCATTGGGCAAATAAGGAGAAATCCCCATTTTGTAGCCTCGAATTAATCCGATCAGTAATACTTTCACAGTTTTGACCTCAGCGCTTGATTAGATTAATCGCAAAATCTTGTCCTGTATACCTATTTTCATTTTTACCTCTGGGATAGCTAAAACACAATTTGAGGAGACAATATGGTATTTGTTTCGGAGTTTGCTACTTGACCGATACCTAAAAAATTACCATCTCGATCGTAAACTTGCAAGGGATAGGGAGGTTCGGGTATTGGGTTGTCGGGGGGATTGTTGCTACTTTCCTCCCCTGCTACGGGCGTTTCGGGAATCGGGAGGCGCTGTCCTTGAAACCAGCGTTTGGTATATTCAGGCGACAGGACGATCGCGCCTAAGTGTCCCAAAACCGCCGATGGCAAAATCGGGCTGAATCTATTCTCCTGCAATTGTAGTTCTAATTCTTCAAAACTGAGACTTTGGTCGATCGAGAAACCGCTGCTGGCGGTGCGAGTCAAACCAGCCAAAGTACCGCCTGTATTCAAGAGTGCGCCTAAGTCCCGGGCGATCGCCCGAATGTAAGTACCGGCCCCGCAGGCGATCGACAAATCCAATTCGGGAAAATCACCCGATCGCCAATCCAAGATTTCGAGCCGAAAAACCTCGACTTTTCTAGCAGCAACTTCCACAGTTTCGCCTTTTCTAGCTAACTCATAAAGTCGTTTTCCTCCCACCTGAACCGCACTAAAACTCGGCGGAAATTGCTCGATTTTCCCGATGAATTTTGGCAGTGCAGCTTGCACTTTTTCTAAACTCAACTCCGGCACCGGTTGAGAATGGATAATTTCTCCTTCTAAATCGTCCGTAGCGGTAGTTAAGCCAAACCGAATCGTACCTTGGTAAGCTTTGTTGTGTTGGAGGAATTGCAGCAGTCTGGTCGATCTGCCCAGGGCGATCGGCAAAACACCAGTCACAGTAGGATCGAGGGTTCCTCCGTGTCCGACTCGCTTGAGTTGCAATATTCGGCGCACTCGCCCCACGCAGTCGTGAGATGTCATGCCCGCAGGTTTGTTAAGATTGAGAAAACCATCGATAGTCATTAGTTAGTTATTAGTTGTTAGTTGTTAGTTGTTAGTTGTTAGTTGTTAGTTGTTAGTTGTTAGTTGTTAGTTGTTAGTTGTTAGTTGTTATTAGCTTTCCTGTCAACAGTCAACAGTCAACAGTCAACAGTCAACCGTCAACAGTCAACCGTCAACAGTCAACAGTCAACAATTCCGAATCAAAAAATAAAGTCCGCCCGACTGATAGAAGTGGGTGCAACTCCGAATAAAGTAGCCAGAGTTTCCTTGGTGCTTGTAAGTTGAATAATTGTACTCGGCGAAGTTCCGCCAGATCCAGCGAAAATGGTGAGTTGGGCAAAGGGGAGGTCTGCTGTCAAGCGAATTTTATCAGTACCAACAGTAAAATCGGTAATCACATCCGCATCTGTCAAACGCCCGATCGCAAAAGTATCATTCCCAGCGCCGCCAGTTAAAGTATCTCGGCCCTTATCGCCCGACAAACAATCATCGCCGATACCGCCAAACAGCGAGTCATCGCTGGCACCGCCAAACAGCGTATCATTGCCCGCGCCTCCCAACAAAGTATCGCTTTCTTGGTTGCCAAACAGCAAATCGTTGCCGTCGTCGCCGCTTACCGAGTCAGCATCTTTGCCGCCGTAGACAGTATCGTCGCCCGCGTTGCCAAAAACGCTGTCGCGGCCAGCATTACCGAACAGCAAATCATTGCCGTCGCCGCCTAGTATTGAGTCGTCGCCGTCCCCACCGTAGAGGCTATCGTTTCCCCCCAAGCCGAAAATGCTGTCAGCGCCTCCCAAACCGAAGATTAAGTCAGGGCCCGCATTACCGCTGAGGGAGTCGGGGCCGCTGGTGCCGTTCCTGCCACCGCTAGCTGAGCCTCCGGGACTGGTACCGCCGCTGCCGGGGGTTGGAGTTGGGGTGGTGATGGTGATCCTAGCTGGTACTGCTGCTGGCATGGTTTTGAACAGTGGTAGAAATTTGCCATTCTAACTTAGCTTAAAATCGGGAGTTATAAGCTCGCCAACCGCCCAGATCGGAAATGTCGATCGCACCTGCGACAGCATAAGATTCGCACAAAAAGCCCTGCACCGTCGAGCCGTCCTCCAACACCAGCGTACCAATTCCCAGCGGCGGCGGAATTAGAGCGACAAATCGGCCGAAAGCTGCGATCGACAACTCCCAAACTTCCACCTCGATCGCGCTACCGCCCTCTGACTGACGCACCAATCCCGGCTTGGGAATCGCTGTCCCCGTCAAAGCATAAAGCTTGTAAATCGGGCTGGTACGGCAGGCTCGCACCAAAACTCCTCCGAGCTCGATTAGTTGATAATTCAGTGGCTCACCGCTCAAATGAGCACCAACCACGGCAAGTTTGACTCGTTCTTCTGACGAAGATTTTGGTGCAATCGCGAATTCCGGGACGGTTGGCAGCGTCTGGCCGGTTGCGCCCAAAGTTCCGCCCAAGCTAGCGTGGAAAGCAGATCCCAGGCGGCAGAGCGATAAATCGTGCCACGCCGGAGCCATCAGTGTCAATCCTGCGGGCAATCCGTTGCTTTGAAACCCGCTGGGAACTGCGATCGCGCACAAATCGAGCAAATTGGCAAAGTTCGTGTAGCGTCCGAGAGTGGTGTTGAGGGCGATCGGCGCGGCTGCAACTTCTCCGACAGTATAAATCGTACCAGTGGTGGGAACAGCCAAAACATCCATTGACTGCCACTGAATTTCTGCCCGCCGGCTTAGTTCCGCCAACTGGTACGAGGCGCGGTAAGCAGAGACAGTATCGTAGCGTTTGCCGCTACTGATTATTTGATAGACGATCGGATCGATCGCCTCTGGGTGCGCCTCCAGGAAATCGCCGATCGCCGCCAACCTTTCGGCTACGATCGGCCCGCCGTAGAGCATTTCGGCAGCATCCGCAAAGGGTTTGAAGTCAATAGGTGCGATCGTGCAGCCCAAGGATTGCAACCGCGCGATCGCCTCTCGGTAGAGCTGTTCGGCTTCTGCATTCCCGAAAAATTCGAGCTCGCCGTCTGGGGGAACTCCCACCCGCAAGCTGGCTAAATCCGGCAAAACTTTGTTGGTTTCGGGGCGGCGAGCAAACGCATCCTCAGCGTCAAAACCGCTGGCGACTTGCAGCACCGAGGCCGCATCCGCACAGGTGAGAGCGAACACCGAAACGCAATCGAGCGATCGCACCGCTGGAAGCAGGCCGCGAGTGCTTATCGAGCCGCAAGTTGGCTTCAGCCCGACAATGTTGGTAAAAGCAGCGGGAACCCGCCCTGAGCCTGCGGTATCGCTACCCAGAGCAAAACTAACCAGTCCGGCCGAGACTGCTGCGGCGGAACCGGAACTCGATCCGCCTGGGATGTAGCGCCGATCGAACGGATTGCGACAAACTCCATAAGGCGTGCGGGTTCCCACTAATCCCGTCGCAAATTGATCCATGTTTGTTTTGCCGATCGCGATCGCACCTGCCGCGCACAGGCGCTCTACGACTGCGGACGATCGCGCTGGAGTGCGAGCAAACTGCGGGCATCCCGCTGTCGTGGGAACGCCCGCCCAATCGAGGTTATCTTTGATCGCAAACGGTATCCCGTAGAGCGGCAACTGTTGCGGGTCTCGGTTTTGCAAGGCTTTGGCGCGTTCGAGGGTTTCTGCGATCGGTGCTAAATAAATCCACACGGCTGGATCTGCATAGCGATCGATCCGATCGTATACTTGAGCGATCGCATCTGCGGGCGCGATCGAGCCTGTGCGGTAGCGATCGAGCAGCGAATGAATGTCTAGACTGTGACTGTCGTTAACTTTTGCCATAATGCAGCGTCACTCGATTTTAGATTTTAGATTTTAGATTTTAGATTGAAGAGTTGACTTCACAGGCTGTGTTTGGCGATCGTTATTACTCACCGAAGAGTACCATTCTCTCTTAACAGGCAAGATGTTTGTTCCACAAAGAGTGTATTTCTTTCTTCTTGTGGGGTGGGCATCCTGCCCGCCCATAAAAGGCTTATTGAGAATTGTGGAACATCTCAGTTATTACTAATAGAATGTTAGTTTACCGCATTGGGGATCGCCTTCGCATCTAGTCTAGGGCGATCGCAGTATTTCTCAATAAATATTCAATTATTGTCTTGCGGGTTTTGTCAGTGTGTGGGCGTAAACTTTGCGATGCACAATCGCCCGGTTGAATCTTCCCAAAATTTTAATTTAAAAAAATCCGATTCAAGCAGTTTTTTGTAACATGATACACATTTTATCATCAAGCTGGCTGTTAGTGTTTCAAAAGTAGCAATCTATTAAGATCGCACACTATAGCGGTTCTCAAAAAAGTGAGGTATGCCCATAGCCCTATGCCCTATGCCCTATGCCGGATAGTACCTCATATGAGAACTCGAAAGGCTATACAGTATGCTTACCTTTCAAACAGTTAAGTGCATTGCAGTAACAAACAGTCTCGCATAACTCCTTGGGTTGCAAATAGGACTTATATAGACAAAAACAGCAAAAATTTAATAGCTTCTAGGGTTCCGATTTGAACGAGTTTCATTCCTGAGATTAGACAGTTCGAGTGCTGTCCGAGAGCAGCAGACTGGTTGTCCCAAGATTTAAATTTTAGGGAAACACCAGCCAGTTACAGGGCCCGATAAAAGCCGGGGAGAAACGCGATCTGCAAGCTCGGCTCGGTTCGTTAACTCTCGGGCTTTATCCTGATATCAAGGGGTTTTGCGGGAGGGAACCAAGCCAAGGAAGGTGCAAAAGCTCGATCGACATATTCACCTCTAACCAGCAACCAGAATATGCTATGAATATCCGATATGGCTCCCCAAAAATAACGCGATCGCCCTTATCCTACTGTGCCATATTTTTCATCACCTTGTTTTTGGCGATCGGGTGCGTCAACCCGGCAATTTATATCAAAACCACAACTGAAACGGAAGCAGCTTCTTCCGTAAATGCTGACGCAGTTCGCCTCGGATTCAGCGCGTGGCCAGGCTGGTTTCCTTGGCAAATTGCCAAAGAACAAAAGATATTTGAAGCCAATAACGTTGCGGTAGACTTAAAATGGTTTGACGGCTACTTAGAATCGATCAGCACCCTCACAGCAGGACAGATAAATGCTAACAGTCAAACCCTCGGCGATACAGTAAACTCCATATCGGGCGGCGCCGACCAAGTAATTGTTTTAGTCAACGACAACTCGACGGGAAACGACAAAGTTATTGTCGCCGAAGGCATCAATTCCGTTGCCGATTTGAAAGGTAAAAAAGTTGCAGCAGAGGAAGGTACAGTCGATCATTTTCTCTTGCTGTTAGGGCTGAGAAAAGCAGGTTTATCAGTGCGCGACATTCAATTTGTACCGCTGGAAACAGGCAAAGCTGCGGCGGCTTTCGTCGGAGGAAAAGTCGATGCGGTGGCAGTATTTGCGCCGTTTACCACCCAAGCCTTAAAGCGCAAAAACAGCAAGGAACTGTTTAGTTCAAAAGATTTTCCTGGGGCGATTTCCGACCATTTGGTATTCACCCAAAAGTTTGTCAGCGAACACCCCGATCGCGTCCAAGCCCTGGTCAATTCATGGTTTGCCACATTGGAATACATAAAATCAAATAAAGACAAATCTTACCAAATTCTAGCAAACCGCGCCGGAGTCAGCGTAGAGGAATACAAAGAATATGAAAACGGCACTAAGATATTTACAGTTGAGGAAAACTTGAAAGCTTTTCAACCCGGAAATGACATGACATCGTTGCAGTTTGCGGCGGCGGAAATGACTAAATTTCTCGTAGATGTAAATTTAGCAAAAACCCAACCAGATATTAGCAAATTATTTGACGATCGCTTTATCAAAGCTTATGCCGAAGGTAAAAGCTAAAATGTCGAAGTTTCGGAAATTACAGACAAATGAAACTCTCAAAAAACCTATTTTAGGGATGACCAAAATCAATCAAATTACTCGATTAACCGTTCCGTAATTAAATCATGGCACAACATACCGCACCAGGATCGATCCAATCCCATCTCAAGCAAAAAAACCTAACTCCCACGGTTTTTTGGCGGATTGCCGAAGACATACCAAAACCCCTCAATATTGGGTTAACAGTCACATCGATCGCCCTACCGCTGCTAGTGTGGTGGCTAGTCACAACCTTCGCCAACATAGATCCCAAATTTTTGCCTTCCCCCGGCAAAGTTTTAGAGGCATTTGGCCGACTTTGGAACACTCGCGAACTTTTGAAAGACACGGTAGCGAGTTTGTGGCGGGTGGGAGTTGGTTTTCTATTAGCCTTGCTTTTTTCTATCCCAATTGGTGTGCTGATGGGCAGTTTTGCCAGCATTCGCGCCTTGCTAGAACCGATGTTCGGCTTGATGCGATATATGCCCGCGCCAGCATTCATTCCCCTGCTGATACTCTACTTGGGAATCGGCGAAGAACCGAAAATTACCCTAATTTTTATCGGTGTCTTTTTCTTCAATTCGCTGATGGTGATGGATACGGTCAAGTTTGTGCCCAAAGACTTGATCGAAGCTACTTATATGTTGGGAGGGAATCGCTGGGAAATCCTCACTCAAGTTATTTTCCCCCACGTTTTACCGGGAATTCTTGATGCTAGCCGCATCAATCTAGCTGCGGCTTGGCAATTGGTAATCGTCTCCGAATTGATTGCTGCAACTGAAGGCTTGGGGCGCCGCATCAGTGTCGCAGGTCGATTTCTCCGAACCGATGAAATTTTTGTGGGGCTGATTGTTATTGGGGCGATCGGGCTGACTTTTGACTTGCTTTTTCAATATCTGTTGCGGGTTTCTTGTAAATGGTCAATTCAGAAACAGTAAGCAGATGTTAGATAAATCTTGGTCTAAAAATTCTGCTATAAATCGGCGGTTGAAACCGCTTCTACACAAACGAAGTCCGCCTTCGCGGACTGAAGAGTTGCTAACTTGGATTTGGTGTTAGGAGACAAAAGGGTGTCATTTTTAAACTTACAAATACGGAGGATTTACTCATGTTTATGGAAATTAAGAATCTGCACAAAGATTTTGAAACTAAAAACGGTAAATTAGTTGTCCTCAAGGACATTAATATGAGCATCAAGCAAGGTGAATTTATCTGCGCGGTAGGCGCATCCGGTTCGGGCAAATCTACTTTGTTGAGGCAGATTGCGGGATTGGACAAGCCGACAACTGGGGAAGTGAAAATTGACGGCAAAGAAGTTGTTTCACCTGGGCCGGATCGAGGTATGGTATTTCAGCATTACACTCTTTATCCTTGGATGAACGTGCAGGAAAATGCCGAGTTTGGCCTCAAACTTCAGGGTTTGCCGAAGCAGCAGCGGCGCGAACAAGCGAGTTATTATTTGAGTGTGGTAGGATTGACGGAGTTTGCGAAGTCGCTACCCAAGGAATTGTCGGGCGGGATGAAACAGCGGGTGGCGATCGCCCGCGCCCTCGCTTCTGAACCGAAAGTGTTATTAATGGATGAACCTTTCGGCGCCTTGGATATCCACACTAAAGAATCGATGCACGAATTCATGCTCGATTTGTGGCGCCGCACTCAGATTACAATCTTTATGATTACCCATGATGTCGAAGAAGCGGTGTTTCTTTCCAATCGAATTTATGCTTTGGGTGCTCGTCCCGGTACAGTGAGAAAGGAAATGTCGATTAATTTGCCCGATCGCAATCTCAGCATTAAACGCCACGCCAAATTCCACGATTACCGCGACGAACTCATGGATTTGATGCGGAAACACGGACAAGAAGCAGTTGCAATGGCCGCTTAAATAGACATAGATTTGTATAGCCTTTTTCAGGTAAATGAGGTACTCCTGGGCATTGGGCATTGGGCATTGGGCATTGGGCATTGGGCATTGGACTCTCCCCCATACCTCACTTTCTTGAAAACCGCTATAAATATTACTTTGGGGTAAGGCGGGTTTGACAGCGACAAGATAATATTGTTGTGTTTCGCTGACTGCCTCAATACATCGGGAGGAACTCATGGTGCAACTATCGATCGACAAAAACTCACAAATCGATTCTAGCCTCGTATTAATCGAAGAAACCGTACCGGGCGGCGCGTACTGGTCGGGGGTCATCAAGCGGGGAAATACCCTGCGAATCACCGATTTAGAAGGCTCTCGCGGTGTTTCCATGCTCTGCTACAATGCCGACAATGCGATCGAACGCTTCAACGCAGCAGACACCGCCAAAATTCAATTCAACGCCTTTCTCACACAAGGCAAAGTCCTTTACACAGACATGGGACGCATCCTATTTTCCATCACCCAAGACACATCAGGCTGTCACGACTTGCTAGCAGGATGCAGCAACGCCATTAGCAATGCCAAAAAATACGGCGGAGGAGACTGGAAAAACTCCCGCGATAACTTCCTCAAAGCTCTAAGTCGGTGGGGTTTAGGCAAAAAAGACATCATGCCAAACCTCAACTTATTTACTCGAATAGCCGTCAAACCAGACGGCACGATGGAGTTTCGCGAAGGCTGCGAAAAACCCGGTAGTTTTATCGATTTGCGAGCCGAAATGAACGTATTAACAATTATCTCAAACTGCCCCCACATCCTGCACCCTGGTTACATTTACGATCCAAAACCCATCCAAATTCAGATTAGGAAATCCCCCGCACCCAAATCAGACGACTTGTGCCGCAACGCCAACCCGGAAGTTGTGCGCGGCTTCACCAACACCGATGCTTTGTTCCTGCAATAAACTCGATTCCACAACTCAGTCTTGTCCGCATCAATCCAATACGCTTGGGTTAAGACAGATCCCCCCTAGCCCCCCTTAAAAAGGGGGGGACAAGAATCTTATCAAAGTCCCCCTTGCTTTCGGGGGGGGACAAGAATCTTATCAAAGTCCCCCTTCTTAAGGGGGATTTAGGGGGATCTCCGAGCAATAAACAGTGTTAACAATTGCGTATTGCGCGTTAATCTGCGGCAAAAAATCCTGCACTTCCACCACCAAAAGCGAACCATGATTGCAACTACCCAACAAGCCCTCGATCCAAAAACAGCAATTTACAACGAAGTTTTACCCGCCCGACATCCTTGGTCTCGCGTCATCAAAAAAGGACAGATTCTCCGCATTGTAGATTTAGGCGGAAATCAAGCAGTAGACTTTTTAGTTTACAATGCCGATGACCCTTCCGAACGCTACAGCGCCCCCGATACCATCGTCAATCAAGGCAACATCTTTGTAACTACAAACAGCAAACTTCTTTCCAACGAAGGGCGCACCATGATGACCATAATTGCTGACTCCTGCGGGCGGCACGATACCTCCGGCGGCGCCTGTAGCTGCGAGAGCAATTCGGTGCGATTTGGACTCGACAAAAAGTACCAGCACGCCTGCGTTGAAAATTTCCTCGCCGCAATTCTTCCCTACGGTTTGGGCAAACGAGATTTGGTCAGTAATATCAACTTTTTTATGAATGTTCCAATTAGTGAAAATGGCACGCTGGAAATTGTTGACGGCATCTCCGATCCGGGAAGTACAGTTGATTTGCGAGCCAAAATGAATGCTTTGGTTGCGATTTCTAATTGCCCGCAAATGAACAATCCTTGCAACGCTTACAATCCCACGCCGATTCAGTTGATTGTTTGGGATGCTGTGTAATCTGAAAATATATAATTATTAGGACTTACGCACTCCGAACAAAGAAACCGGGTTTTTTAACCGAGATTGAAGGTTTTAAGCAATTATTTTGGTTGAAAAACCCGGTTTCTGAGCTCCTTCCCCAAGTCCAAGAAACCGGGTTTCTGCGATGATTTTTGTATCCTCACCGAAATTTAGGAAGAAACCCGGTTTCTGAGCTCCTGCAATTCCCAATTCCCAATTACCAATTCCCAATGCCCAATTCCCAATTCCCAATTCCCAATTCCCCCCATAATGTTTAACAAAGTTCTGATTGCCAATCGCGGCGAAATTGCCTGCCGAATTATCCGCACCCTCGATCGCCTCGGAATTGCTTCGGTAGCAGTATATTCTGAAGCCGACGCCCGCGCCAAGCACGTTTTCGCCGCCAGCGAAGCCTTTTGTATCGGCGCAGCAGCCGCAGCCGAGAGTTATTTGCGGTTCGATCGCATTCTAGAAGTGGCGCGCCAAACAAAAGCCCAAGCAATTCATCCGGGTTACGGCTTTTTGAGCGAAAATGCAGAATTTGCAGAAGCTTGTATCAGCGAAAATATTGCATTTATCGGCCCGACTCCGGCTCAGTTGCGCTGCTTTGGATTGAAGCACACCGCGCGGGAAATAGCCGCTGCAAATCAAGTGCCGCTAACTCCCGGAAGCCAACTTTTAGCAAGCTTGGAGGAGGCGGAAAGGGCTGCTGGGGCGATCGGCTATCCGGTGATGCTCAAAAGTACCGCAGGCGGCGGCGGCATCGGTTTGCAGGCTTGTTTTGGCGATCGAGATTTGGCAGAAGCATTTGAAAAAGTACAGCGTTTGAGTCAAAGCAACTTTAAACAAAGCGGCGTTTTTCTAGAGAAATACATTCAAACAGCCAGACACATTGAAGTCCAAATCTTTGGAGATGGTAAAGGAAATGTCATAGCATTGGGCGAGCGAGATTGTTCGGTGCAGCGGCGCAATCAAAAAGTAATTGAAGAAACCCCCGCCCCTGCGATTACCGACGCACAGCGAAATCAGTTGTACGGTGCAGCAGTGCGGCTGGGAAAAGCGGTAAATTACCAATCAGCAGGTACTGTGGAATTTGTGTTTGATGTTGATGCGAAACAGTTTTATTTTTTGGAAGTCAACACGCGCTTGCAAGTCGAACACGGCGTTACTGAAGCTGTCAACAACATCGACCTTGTTGAGTGGATGGTAAAACAGGCTTCTGGGGATTTGTTTCCCCTGCAAGAGTATAGCTATCAGCCGCAAGGACACTCAATTGAGGTGCGAATTTATGCCGAAGATCCTGCCAAGAATTTTCAGCCGAGTTCCGGGTTGCTGAATCAAGTTGCGTTTCCCGAAAACGTCCGCTGCGACAGTTGGATAGAAACCGGCACGGAGGTTACTCCTTTTTACGATCCGCTGCTAGCAAAAGTAATCGTTTGCGGGGAAAATCGATCGCAGGCGATCACCCAACTCAAAGCTGCTTTAGATGCCAGTGAAATAGCGGGAATTGAAACTAATTTAGATTACCTCCGCCAGATTTTGGACGATTCCCGATTCAACCGGGGCGAACTGAACACGCGCTTTTTAAACTCCTTTGAATACGCCCCTTTAACGATCGATGTATTGGAGGGTGGAACCTACAGCAGCATTCAAGATTATCCGGGGCGGATTGGCTATTGGGATGTTGGCGTACCGCCTTCTGGCCCGATGGATAATCTCGCATTTCGATCGGCAAATCGTTTAGTAGGAAATCCCGAACCGACAGCAGGATTGGAGTTCACAGCCACAGGCCCAACTCTGCGATTTAATGCCGATACAGTTATTAGTTTGACTGGTGCAACTATGAAGGGAACGCTCAACGGCGAATCGGTGCCGTTTTGGCGGGCAATTCCCGTAAAAGCGGGCAGCATTCTCAAGTTAAAAGCCATTGAAGGCGGCGGCTACCGCACTTATTTAGCGGTGAAACACGGCTTTAATGTACCTGAATATTTGGGCAGCAAATCAACGTTTGTACTGGGGAAATTTGGCGGACACGCTGGCCGCACGCTGCGTCCGGGAGATGTGTTGAAACTGCACCAAACTGCAACTCTGGAAGCGGAATTATCTTTGCCTCCCGAACTAATTCCAACTTACAGCAATAATTGGGAAATTGGCGTTTTGTACGGGCCTCACGGCGCGCCGGATTTCTTTACTGAGTCAGACATCGAAATGTTTTTCTCAACAGATTGGCGGGTGCATTACAACTCGACGCGGACGGGGATTCGGCTGATCGGCCCGAAGCCAACTTGGGCGCGTCAAGACGGCGGAGAAGCGGGTTTGCACCCGTCTAACATTCACGATAATGCTTATGCGATCGGCACGATCGACTTTACGGGCGATATGCCTGTAATTCTAGGTCTGGACGGCCCGAGTTTGGGGGGTTTTGTGTGTCCTGCTACTATTGTGCAGTCCCAATTGTGGAAAATCGGACAACTGAAACCGGGGGACAGCATTCGCTTTTACTGTTTGAGTTTTGCTGAAGCTTTGCAGGGGGAATTAGCACAAGACAGGCAAATTGCTACTTTTTGTCTCCCTGTTTCTGAGGCGAAGGCGGAGGGATTGTCCCAGCTTCCCGGTTCTCCTATTTTGCACAAAATTCCTGAATCTCCGGGACAGGTTGCTGTTACTTACCGTCAAGCTGGGGATAAATATATTTTAGTTGAATACGGCCCTTTAGTGCTGGATTTAAATTTGCGTTTCCGGGCCCACGCCTTGATGGCATGGCTGACAGCAAATCCGTTGCCGGGAGTTGTCGAATTAGTGCCGGGAATGCGATCGCTCCAAATTCACTTTGAGAGCCGCCAGATTTCGCAACAGCAGCTAATGCAGGCGTTGATTGCGGCGGAGGCGTCACTGCCGGCGATCGAGAATATGGAAGTGCCGGCGCGGATTGTACACTTGCCTTTATCTTGGGAAGATGAATCGACGCTGTTGGCGATCGAAAAATATATGCAGTCTGTGCGATCGGATGCACCTTGGTGTCCCAGCAATATTGAGTTTATTCGCCGCATCAACGGACTTGAGAGCATCGAACAAGTCAGAGAAATTGTATTTAATGCTAGCTATTTAGTGATGGGTTTGGGAGACGTTTATTTAGGCGCGCCCGTCGCAACTCCCCTCGATCCGCGCCACCGTTTAGTTACTACGAAATACAATCCCGCCCGCACTTGGACTCCCGAAAATGCAGTCGGCATTGGCGGCGCGTATTTGTGCGTTTACGGAATGGAAGGCCCGGGAGGTTATCAATTTGTCGGCCGCACGGTACAAATGTGGAATCGGTTCAAACAAACGGCGGATTTCCAGTCTGGTAAACCTTGGCTTTTGCGCTTTTTTGACCAAATCCGATTTTATCCGGTTTCTCATCAGGAATTGCAGCGCTGTCGGGAAGCATTTATCGAAGGGAAGTTTAAATTAAAGGTTGAGGAAATAACTTTTAGTTTGAGAGAATACAATGAGTTTTTGCATTCTATTGCTAGCAGTGCGGCTGAGTTTAAAGCGAATCAGCAGGCCGCATTTAATGCAGAGCGCGATCGCTGGGCCGCCGCCGGGGAATTTGATGCTGAAGCTGTCGCAGAAGCCCCGCTGGATATGGCTGAGGGAGTGCCGGAGGTGAATTTGCCTGCTGGTTGTGAGGCAGTTGTCGCTCACGTTTCGGCGAATGTTTGGCAGGTGCTGGTTAATGTGGGAGATGCGGTTGCAGAGGGCGATCGCCTGTTAATTTTGGAAGCGATGAAAATGGAAATTGCTATTACTGCTGATGTTGCGGGCACTGTTGCCCAGTTGTTTTGTGAAAAGGGGAAAACGGTGACAGCCGGACAAATTCTAGCGGCAGTTCAACCCGATTAAGCAGTCTTGGATGCAGACACTTTATCTGTGCGCCCTGCACCCATTGGTGTCAAATTAAGGCTAAAAACAGCAGATACCTGACGCGGGCGGTAGGACTTGGCAGTACAGGGCCGGAAATGGCAGAATTGAGATGGACATTCAGAATTACCTGTCAGTCGGCTGGGACTCTTGCGAACAGTTACGGTTTAGGTAAACTAGAGCTTAGTGCGATCGAATATTCTCAGGAAGAAGCTGGGCCGCCAATATCTAGCCATCGCTCTCTTCCAATTTTAGATATTACTGGTAATAAAGTTCAGCGCTGGCTGAATTTTGTGCAGGGTTTTCGACCAATATAAAGATCACTTCTAGGAGGCTATAAAGATGACAACCATAAGTAACGAACAAACAGCGATTATCCGTACAGAAAGAGGACTGTCGATCGCAGGTACGCGCATCACTATCTACGACATCATGGACTATGTGACGGCTCAATATCCGCCTAAGTTTATCAGAGGATTGTTTGATCTAACAGAGGAACAAATTAACGCGGCTTTAGCTTACATTGAGGCAAATCGCGACACTGTTGAAGCTGAGTATCAAATGGTTCTTAAGGAAGCTGAAGAACTGCGGCTGTACTACGAAGAAAAAAATCGCGATCTGATTGCTCGAATTGCCGCCCAACCACCAAGACCCGGAACGGAAGCTGTATGGGAAAAGCTTCGAGCGGCCAAGGCAAAGTTTAAGTCTCAGCCATAGTTATTTATGCCAAAGTATGATAGAGTTAATGAATCATAAAATCCTCAAATACTATGACAATTGAAAATATTGAAGCTGAGGTTATGGCATTGCCAAAGGACTCTCAAGCAATATTGCTATCGCGACTCCTAAAACACTTGGGACAAATTAGTGAAATTGATCCAGAAGCTACATCAATCTGGAGTGAGGAAGCCCAAATGCGCGATCGAGAAATGGATGGCGATCAAGTTACTGGTATTCCGGCTGAACAGGTGTTTGATAAACGGGGTAAAGAACTTTATGAGAAGGTTATCCGCGCTCAAGTAGAGACACCGGAGAATATTGGCAAGATTATTTCAATTAATGTGGAGACGGGTGAATATGAAATTGGTGAGGATTTGGTAGTAACGAGTGGTAAGTTACAAGCTAAACAGGCTGATGCACTAATTTGGGCGGAACGGATTGGTTTTGATGCGGTTTACGCTGTTGGTGGTACATTGGTCAGGACGGCATAAATGATACAAGGAAATGTAGTTGGGCGACAAGCTAGAATTAGTTTAATTTTGCTTATGCCAGAAAATTTAGATATAGAAATTTAGTGTGTTGTTGATACAGGTTTTGAAGGTTTCTTGACTTTGCCATCTCCTGCGATTACTAAACTTGGGTTGCATTATGTTGGACAAATTAATGCAAAGTTAGCCGATAATTCCAATGTAGCAACTAACGTTTATTTGGCAACTATTTTGTGGAATGGTGTAGAAAAGGATGTTGCAGTGCTAGGAATGGGGCATCGTCCGCTTATAGGGACTGCACTACTTGAAGATTATCATCTCAGTATAGACTTCTGTGATGGTGGTACGGTTCTTGTCGATGATATTTTGCGATCGTAAGTGAGAAGGAATTGGCTCGGAATTTTGGGCGCGATCGCGCTTCTGGGACTTGCGAGTAATCAATAGTTCTTCATCCCAAAGTATGATAGACTTAATGTATCAGAAAGTCCTTGAATACTACGATCGATATAGTGTTTTAAAAGTGATACCCATGTTAAAAGAATTAAAAACCATTACTCTTGCAACTCTTCTGGTATTAGGAGCAGCTAAACTGGGTTCTACTGCACCTCTCCCAAGTCCTAATAATCAAGGGGATTATATGGGAAGAGCTTATCATACTTATTGGGAAGTAGTAGATCCAGACCCAAATGGGTTAAATTGTCGCATGACAAATTCTTCTTTTGAAGAACTTATGCGTGCTGACAACCGCACTCCATTTGAGTTTTTTAATTGGTCTTTAGTTGGTGTCTTAAAACAGGGACAGCGTTTTGAAAGCTTTCCTAGTAATGCTGCTGGTACTTTCAACGATACCAGGGGTTTACCTTGGCTTTTTGTAGGAAAAAACTACGCTACTGGTGGGGTGCAACGTTGTTTCGTTCGTGCTAATAGTCAATTTGTCAAACCAGTACAATCGAGTATTCCTTTTCCTGTTCGTGAAATTCTCTCACAAATTCAAGGTAAGACGAGAGTACCAATTTTTTTACCTAGTCAGCTTCCATTCTCACAAAAAATTTACTTGAAAAGCCGAGTAGAAACAAATAGCTATAGCGTTGAAATCAGCCACACACCTAATTGCAACAGTACAGCGTGCTTTATCGGGAGTATATCAGCAGAAAGAGGTGGAGAACCAGCCCAACCACCGCCTAGAGGATTTAGAAGTGAATTTAAAACCATTAAATTAGCTGACCGAACACAAGGAATTTTTTATAATGGCTGCGGTGCTTCCTGTACTGCCTTAGTGGAATGGCAGTATCAAGGCGTTTTGTACCAAGTAACCATGAAGAATGGACGAGAGGAAACGCTCGTTCAAATAGCCAATTCTGCTATTGAAGCCGGACCTCGTTAGTTAAATGTGGAGATAATAGTTAGGGAAATTATACTTGAAAATAGTAGTGCGATCGCGCGGTTTCCCTGTTTTGCAGATCGACGTTAGTTTTACCTAGTAGAGCGCGTCACCTGCTATAATCTATTTATTTGATAATTAATCTCAATTTAACGCACCCTACATCTAAGCCTTGTGATTAAAATATTTTTATTTATAGTTATCATTAATTAATTTTTTATCAAACTCAGTAATATCAGAAATTGTTTCTAAATTTTCAATTCTAGCTTGTAAAATTTTAATCATTTTATCATTTTTTAAATTTATGGGCTTTCCAAAAAACCAAATAGATGCAGTGCTTATAGTAACAGAAATAAGCACTGCAAAAGGCAGGAAAAAACTATTTTCCGTAAGAGCTAAGATTGGCACACAAGCTAAGAGTGAAAAGATAGATAAAATCCAAATCCAAATAGTTGCTATTAGACGAATATCTTTTTTTTGTTCGCTAGAACCTAAGTGAACCATCAGATTTTATCCTTGATCTACTGTATTAGCTGAAGTTTTGCCGATCCTTCCTACTGAAAAAAATTAAATTTAGTGGGGAGTAATTTCTACATTTTGAGTTTGAGGAGGATGCACCCATTCCCAAGCTTTATAAGCAACATAACCAACAACAGAAGCAGTTATTACAGGAACTGCTGCTGAAACCGCTAACCCAGCAACCATTCCACCACCTGCAATGCTACCAATTGCCGCTAAACCTGAAGTAACTCCAGCAGCTCCGAGTCCAGCAACAGAACCCGCAGTAGAAACGGCTGCAATTGTACTAGCGCTACCACCAATAGCTCCAACGATCACGCCTGCTACAAAAGCTTCAGCTTTGCCTGAATCAGATTGGTTAACAATTATAATAGTACCGTTATTTGTCTTGTCAATATTTGTACATTCCGTATGACCCAGTTTATCTGAATAACAGTTGCCGGTTTGATCGGCCCAAGCTGGGTTAGAGGGTATGGAAAACTGAGCAGTTATCAAGAATAGAGTCAGAGTCATAACTGCAACTAAACTATGCCAAAAGGAATTAGATTTCAAAGTTAATTCGCTCTTATTTTTCAATTTTTGATTGCTTTGTTTCCTTAAATTGTATTTGGTAATCTTTATATATGGCAACTCAAAAAAGTCGGATTTAGCACCCAAACTTCTAACCACCCTGAACCAATTTAGTAGAGTTTGGTACAATCTAGTTGACAAAGTAGGATTTGGTAGAATATAGTACACTAAACCTCACTCAACCCTGACCTATGAATGGTGAAGATGTTGTACAATGGGCTGACAACTTAATTTTCGATCGCACCGGAGCAAATCTCACACTCCTACAAGAAGCCATACTAACCGGTGTTTGGCAAAGACAGAAATATCCTCAAATAGCTAAAGAGTTCAATTGTAGTGAATCTCACGTTAAAAAAGAAGCGGCTAAGTTATGGGAAAAGTTGGGTGAGGAATTAGGAGAAGATCTCAATAAATTTAATTTTCGTTCTAAGTTAGAAAAAAAACATAAAGTTGATCAAACTTCTCAATCAGGTCACTGTTTATTACAATTTGATAATGTTAATATTGGCGGTCAATTTATACAAACCATTAAAGATGTACAAACCCGATCGCCCTTTCCCCCCGATTCTCCCCAAAACAAAGCCCATACCCGCATAATCGACTTAACAGACGCGCCCGACATCCCTTACTACCACAACCGCACATCCGAACTCACCACCCTCAAACAATGGATATTAGAAGCCCACACCCGCTTAATCACCATCTACGGCTTAAGTGAAATCGGCAAAAGCGCGATCGCCCTCCAACTCATCCAACAAACTCAAACCGAATTTGATTACATTATTTGGCAAAGTCTCAGCAACACTCCCACACTCTCAACACTGCAAACCCAACTCAAGCAATTTTTTTCGCGATCGCAACCAACCCCATTACCAACAATCATCGATTATTTTCGCACCTATCGTTGTTTAGTAATACTTGATGATGTACATAATATATTTAGCAGCGGTCAATTAGCAGGTGAATATTTAGCCGAATATAAAGATTATGCCAAATTTTTCAAACAAATTGCCACATCATCTCACCAGAGTTGCTTAATCCTCCTCAGTTGGGAAAAACCCAGAGAAATCACAACTTTAGAAGGAGAAAACCGACCAACTCGCACCTTATACCTCAAAGGCTTAGGAGAACAAGCCGCAGAAATATTCAAAGAAAAAGGATTAACCGATGAGGAAAAATGGTCAGAATTAATCACCCTTTATCAAGGTCATCCTTCCTGGTTAAACATCATCGCTTCAACAATTTTAGAATTATTTGACGGGAATGTAGCCCGGTTTTTAGCCGCAGAAAATGATATCTATTTAGGGGACATAGAACCCCTTTTAGAATCTCAACTAGAGCGTTTATCGGAATTAGAAAAAAAGGTGAGCGAATGGTTAGCAAGTCAAGATGACGCGGTAGATATTTCCCAACCACCTGCCGATCGCGAATTATCCAAATCAGAACTGTGGCAAGCCATACAATCCTTGGCCCGACGCGGCTTAGTGGAAAAAATTCAACTAGAAGGGCGATCGCTCTTTCTCCTCAATCCCGTATTCAAAGCATACATTCAATGCAGGTGAAATATTATATAATCTATGAGAGATTACATTTCTTACATTTAACGGATAGAAAGCGAATCTTATGAAAACATTTACCGCTATCATCGAAAAAGATTCTGATACCAAGCTTTACGTTGGTTATATTCCTGGATTTCCTGGGGCGCATTCTCAGGGAGAAACCTTGGATGAGTTACACGAGAATCTGCGTGAGGTAATTGAGATGCTCCTAGAAGATGATACTCTGGTCATTGAGACAGAGTTTATAGGTACACAACAGATTGTGATCCGATAAACATGAGCAATATCCCAGTTCTGAAACCACAGGAAATAGTCCGCATACTAGAGAACCTTGACTTTGTAGAAGTGCGTCAAAAAGGCTCACATAAGCAGTTCCGTCACGAAGATGGGCGAGGCACTACTGTTCCTTTTCATAAAGGCCGTGATATATCACCGAGATTGCTTCAGCGGATTGCAATTGATATTGGCTTGACAGTTGAGGAAATGTTGGAGTCACGGTGAGTTTACGTGAACTGCGTAACTGCTTTTTGCCCAGATTGCTGCAAAACTACCGAAACCAGGAACCGAAGCTGCATGGAAAAAACTTCAAGCAGCAAAGGCAAAACGTGAGGCTAAAGCATGATTTTTCGATCGCACTTCTCAACTTCTACATCGATCGCATAAAAGCATTGATCGCATCATATTGATCTGCCATCCGCGAATAAAACTCGATCGATCGCAAATCCAACTCCGGCAACAATTCACTCTTACTCACCAACTCATATCCCGTTGGACGCAAACAATAAACCGAAATTACACCATCCTCCCAAAACCAAACCTCCTGCACTCCCACCCGGCGATAGATTTCCAGCGTATCAATTCCACCGCTCGTCACCGTCACCTCGATCGCCAAATCTGGAACTGACTTGCGCGTACCCAAACAATAAGACTCATCTGGTTCCTTCCGTGCACCCAATTCCTTCATCCCGATAGTTGTACTACCACGCCCGTAGAAACGAATGTCTTTCATCAGCATATAAATCTCTAAAAGCTGACTTAAAGTTTTTTTAGGTTCCTCATGGGCCTCAGAAAAAGGAGTCGTAATTTCTAAACACCCATCTAAATAAGTTAAACGCGCTCCAGTTAGGGCCAAATCTACATCCAACTTTTCCAGAGTCTCCCATGTCACGTTTGAGAGCAAGGCTGCACCTGTACCCAATCCTGTTTGAGAAATTGCGACAACCATCTGATTTACCTTTGACAATAATCACTTATCCATAATATAGCCTTTCTCAAAAAGATGAGGTACAATAACAGCAGTGTGTAAACCAGTTAAAAATATTTTCTGATGTAACTTGCTCGAACGCAAACTCAATGGCTTTTCCTAATTCTTGATAATTAGTAGTCTTCCTAGAACGGAGAATGATTTTAAGTTTTGACCACAGATTTTCAATTGGTGAAAAATCTGGCGAATTAGGTGACAAGTATATTAATTTTGCCCCTTTCTTTTCGATCGCTTTTTTCACTTCTTCTCCCATGTGAATAGAACAATTGTCCATCACTACACAAGCACCTTTCCATAGTTTTGGCACAAGTTTTCTGATAATAAAAGCTTCAAATGTAATTGCATCAGTTCCACCTATTAGATTAACGGATGTTAAGATTTTATTAACTGACATTGCACCAATTATTGACACATTTTTGCCACGTTTGGTTGGTCTTGGCCCCTTGGCTCTTTCACCTTTTAAAGCTCTAGCATATAACCTAACCATTGCCAAATTAACTCCAGATTCATCAATGAATATTAAGTCTTTAAAACTAATATTTTTAATTGTTTCCCAAAACTCACATCGCAGGATTTGAACTCGCTCAGTTCCTTTGCCTGAAGGGAAGAGAGTTTTTTTTTGAAAGTTATGTCTAAGAGTTTTATCATTCTTCCTATTGTTGCTCTACTCACGGAAAATCCAATTTTCCCATAAAGCAAATAACGGAGTTCTTCAAGGGTTGCATCATTATTTTCTTCAATCAATTCCGCCAAAATGAGTAGTTGCTCCGCATTAAGTTTGCCTTTGGCTCCACATCGGTCAGTTCTCGGAGCAATGTTTTTTGTTTCACGATACTGTTTAAGCAATTTTTGTACAAAGCTCAGGGCCACCGAAAAACGCTTAGCTATTGCTTTTTGTGAAATGGGTTCAGCATGATAAGTATCAAGGATTTTTTGCCTAAAATCAATCGAATAAGTTTTCATTTTTAACAATGTATGAAGAGGAGTACAATTTTACTTTTTGTGAGTCAACTTCTTCGTGCTGTCAGAAAAATGTTATTATGTGTGCTATCGCTTTCCCGTGGCTTTACTGAACCATGTAATTCTAGTTCAGTCGATCGTTTGTGTCTTCTCTGTTTGACCCTCATGAGTGTCAGTAACATGATACCTCATCTTTGTGAGAAAGGCTATATACGACTTCCAAAACTTGGAGTCTTTCGTCAACTGTTAGCTGTTAAGCTGGTGCGCGTCTAATTTTAACAATCTTGTTTTGTCAAACAATCTTTGGGCCGTTGCTCCGAGCACCGCCCCAAAGATTGAATTTAAATGCCACAACAGCCTAACGGGGAACTGGAGCTAGCGGAGGTGGAGAAGGCGGAGAAACTGGAGAAAGTGGCTCGATCGGCAGTGGAGGAGCCGGAGTGCGCACAGGTGCAGAACTGAACTGTTGTAGTTGCTGCGGGGTGAGCGATCGCAAAATTCTCAGTCCGAGAGTGTCTCGGGAGATGCTTAAAGCGTAGGAGGGCTCCAAATACGGGCGGAAATTTGATTTGTTGTTCAAATAACTTTCCATGAAAGCTAGGCTGAGTCCGTTGAGGTAGCGGCGGGCTAAAGCTGGTTCGGGCCCGATGACCTCTGGTGGTGGCAGAAAGAGGCTTTGAGGGGAGTCCTCGATCGTTGAGAAGTGAGTCCCGTTGTTCATCAGTACCAGATATTTGTTGGGCGATGTCAGCCAAGTGAAGGGTTGAATTTGTTCGAGCAAAGCGGGGGCGACGGTATCGGCGCTGCCTGCGATTACCATGACTGGGATTTGGATTTTGCTGAGGTTTGTTTCTCCGAGAATGCTGCTGGCGATAGGGTTGACGGCGATCGCAGCTTTGATGCGCGGATCGCTGAAATTGTACTGGTTGCGCTCTAGGCCACGGGCGCGGCACTGCAACAGCAGCGAGATGTTCCAAGTGTCTTTTTCGAGCTGGCAGTCTTTGTCTAGCTGTGCAAAGTTAATCTCCGCCCCGGCTAATGCTAATGCCGTATAGCCGCCGAAAGACTGGCCGATGATGCCGACTCGCTGCAAGTCTAGCTGCCCTCGGTAGGCCGGATCGGTTGTAGAAAGTTTGGTTAAATAATCGAGCAGGTCTTTGATGTCGAGGGGGCGGTTGACAAATTCTGCTGGTTCTGCTAAGTCTTTGGCTCTGCCTGTTACTAAGTCTTGGATTTGTTGGGCGTTGCTGCCGGGGTGTTCGGGGACGGCGACGGCAAAGCCGTAGGAGGCTAGGTGTTTTGCTAAATATTGAAAGGAAATGCGATCGGAACCTAAACCGTGGGAAATTACGACGACAGGGGCCGGTTGCTGGCTGCCCTGCGGCAGGTAAATGTCCATATCAAACGTGCGATCGCGATTTGGACTCGTCAGAGTTACCGATGATTTTTTCCAAGTGTAGGGGCCATTTTGCTGGGGCTGCAACAGTTCGGCTGGCGGTATCCCTGGCTCCTCGGCTGCTTGTGTTTCCGACAATTGGGCAACTCCGGCGATCGCCCGGTTGGAACGGTTGATCAGCGATGTCAGCTCGCTGGCGATACCCAAGCCGCGGGAGATGTCAATCCTGATGCCGTAAGTAGGGAATTTTTGCAGCACGTTGAGAATTGTCAGGCCTTCTGAGTCTGAGGCTGCTAAAATTAAGGCGGCGCGGATCGCATAAAATCCCGGCTGCCGAGCTTTGGTTTGAATCACTCGCCCCAAGCGTTCCAGCAGCACTTCTCCTTGCGGCGTGTAGAGGAATTGGGCGATCGTCACGTGGCTGATTTCAGCTTTGGCTTGCAGGGCGCTGCGAATCTCCGCTAGCTGAGATTTTTTGGCGTACTGAGCGAAGCCGTCCAAGTTCGAGTCTATTTTGCCTTCTTTGGCGAAGAGTGCCAGGGATGCGATCGGCACTGATTCTTCTAGCGGCCCGTAAGTTACGTAAATTCGCTCTGCTCCCAAAGCCGGTGCGGCGGTGCAAACAGCCGTGAATGCAAACCATCCTAGGTATTTTGGGGCGATCGACCGCCGAGTGCGTTTTACAGCAGTGGAGAGACTCGGAAACAGACAGTTCATAACTTTCACACCTAGGACTTCTAATAATTAGTCGGTGAAACGATGTAAATTGTTTCACTAATATTTAATACCGAACAATCGATCTGTTGCTTCGGAAATTAGGTTATCGTGGGAAGCATAGCCTGAGAGTAATTTTCTGACCTGACAAGAGTAGCTGAAATTTCAAATTCAACGCGCCCGGGGTCAAACCTACGGTCATGCCCATTGATTATTTTTTCAGCTATGCAAGATATTTTCGATCGAGTTTGTAACTACAGCCTGAGTGAGAGAATTTATGATGTTCAATGCAACTGCTATCCTGATTGACGCTTTTGTGCAAGAGCTGCAGGCCGGCTACCGTCGCACCTACGGCAAGTACAAGCCTGACTACCCGGAAATTATCGCCTGGGCGGGGACTATGGCTCTGGAAAATATCGCTAACTGCGATGCTCTGTACCACAATGTGGAACACACAATGCTCGTGGCCTTGGTGGGACAAGAGATTCTCCGGGGCAAGCATATTCGCGAAGGGGGAGTGTCGCCGGAAGATTGGCTGCACTACCTGATCTCGCTGCTGTGCCACGATATCGGCTACGTGAAAGGTGTTTGCCGCCAAGACCAAGAAGCTGTCGGACTCTACGCTACGGGTATTGATGGGGGCATGGTTTCTGTGGCGATCGGCGCCACTTCTGCCAGTTTAACTCCTTACCATGTCGATCGAGGAAAACTCGTAATTGACGAACGCTTCGGCGGCCACACCTTAATTGACGCCGAACAAATCAAACGCAATATTGAGTTGACACGCTTCCCCGTTCCTGCTAGCGAAACTCATCAAGACAGAAACAATTATTCTGGACTCGCCAGGGCCGCCGATTTGATTGGTCAGTTGAGCGACCCCAATTACCTACGAAAAATCAGTGCTTTGTTCTACGAATTTGAGGAAGTCGGCACTAATAAAATTTTGGGCTACAAGTCTCCGGGAGATTTGCGACAAAATTACGCCAAGTTTTATTGGAACGGAGTTTTTCCCTATATTCCAGCAGCTTTGAACTACTTGGAATTGACCCAGGGTGGCAAACAGATTATTGCTAACCTCTACGCTAATGTGTTTCAGGTAGAACACGCTGAACCCCTCGCTTTCAACAAGGCGAACGCTCAAGAATTGACCAAAGTCCGCGCCAATGGTAACTTGAATAGCGAAAAAAATGGTGAGAATCTTCAAGCTTCTATGTCCGGGGATAATAAGAAATTTAGCGAGTTTGCCGACCTGAATTTGTGAGGAATTTTACCCAAAATTCAGCAGCTATAAAGGCGAGTCATAATTAGGATATTTTTTGATTTTCTAGTTGTTGGCTCCTTTTTTTGAGTTAAGATTGAGATAGATCATCTAATATCATATCCCGTAAAACAACCGTTATAATGTTCGATCGTTCGGACTTCAGTCCTCAAAAAATCCTGAGGACTGAAATCCTCACTACGAACCAATTTTCTTGTGGTTCGGTCTGAAATAAGAGCAAATGTAAAATCTTAAATCTCAAATCGATATGCAATCCGACATTCAGCAGCAAATTCAACAATTGAGGCAGCAGCTACAGGAAGCTAGCTATGCTTATTATGTTCTCGATGCGCCGATTATACCAGATGAGGTGTACGATCGCCTTTATCGACAGTTGCAACAACTAGAATCAGCTCATCCTGAATTGATTGCTGCCGAAAGTCCGACTCAGCGCGTGGGAGAAAAGCCTGCTACTCAGTTTTTTAGCGTCAAGCACAATATTCCTCTCTACAGTTTGGAAAATGCTTTTAATTTTGAGGAATTTGCTAAATGGCAGGAACGCTGGCAGCGAATTGCACCCCCCCTAACCCCCCCTTGTCAAGGGGGGGAACAAGATGGAATTGCACCTGCCCAAGATGGAATTGCACCCCCCCTAGCCCCCCCTTGCCAAGGGGAGGGACAAGATGGAATTGCACCTCGTCTTAGCAATGAGAAAAACAAAGAAATTACTCCCCCCCTTAGCAAGGGGGGGCTGGGGGGGGGTTCCTATGTTTGCGAGTTGAAAATTGACGGCTCTGCTTTAGCGTTAACCTATGAAAATGGGGTTTTAGTTCGCGGTGCGACGCGGGGAGACGGCATTGCAGGAGAGGAAATCACTCAAAATGTCAAGACTATTCGCTCGATTCCTTTAAAGCTGAATTTAGATAATCCGCCGCCTGTTGTGGAAGTGCGCGGAGAGGCTTTTTTATCTTTGGCTGTGTTTGCAGAAATTAATCGGGAACGGGAAAAAGCGGGGGAACAATTGTTTGCTAATCCTCGCAATGCGGCGGCGGGTACGCTGCGACAGTTGGATTCTAAAGTTGTGGATCAGCGACGGTTAGATTTCTTTGCTTATACTCTTTATTTAGATGAGGGAAATGAGGGTAACACGCAATGGGATTCGTTGGAATTGTTGCGGACAATGGGGTTTAAGGTGAATCCCAATCGCAAAGTTTGCTATTCTTTGGATGAGGTTCGGGAGTATTACGAATTTTGGGATACTGAGCGGCGAAATTTGCCTTACATGACGGATGGCGTTGTTGTTAAGATTAATTCGGTTTTGCTCCAAAAACAGTTGGGTTTTACTCAGAGATTTCCGCGTTGGGCGATCGCCCTGAAGTATCCAGCACAAGAAGTGCCTACAATAGTGGAAGCAGTCACCGTACAGGTAGGCAGAACCGGGGCTTTGACGCCCGTGGCGGAACTAAAACCCGTGCAGTTGGCGGGGACAACGGTTTCGCGGGCTTCGCTGCATAATGGCGATCGACTTTCCGAGCTCAACCTCCACATTGGCGATACTGTAATTGTCAGAAAAGCTGGGGAAATCATACCAGAAGTTGTGCGAGTTTTAGCAGAACTTCGCCCCCCAAATGCTCAACTTTTTCAAATGCCTAGCTGCTGTCCCGAATGCGGACAACCTGTAGTTCGGGAAAAAGGGGAGGCCGTGACTCGCTGCATCAATACGTCTTGTCCGGCAATTTTGAGGGGTTCCCTGATTCATTTTTGCAGCCGGGATGCTCTGGATATTAACGGTGTTGGGGAAAAGTTGGTGCAGCAGATGGTTGATAGCAACCTGCTCAATTCTGCGGCAGATTTGTACGATTTGACAGCCGAAAGATTGATGAGTTTGGAACGGATGGGCAAAAAGCTAGCCGAAAAGTTGGTAAGTGCGATCGCCCAATCGAAAAATCAACCTTATTCGCGGGTACTTTACGGCTTGGGAATCCGCCACGTTGGTAGTGTCAACGCTCAATTGCTGACAGAAAGGTTTGCAAATGTGGAAGAGTTAGCCGCAGTATCGGCCGCTGCGATTGAGGGCGTGTACGGCATCGGCCCGGAGATTGCTCAGTCGGTTTATCAGTGGTTTCGAGTTCCGGCAAATCAAAGTTTAATCGCACGGTTGAAAACTGCGGGATTGCAATTGCAGTCAGAAGTCAAAAGTCAGAATTCCGGCGACCATAATTTACAATTTGTCGGCAAAACCTTTGTGCTTACGGGAACTTTGCCGACTCTGAAACGAGATGAAGCTAAAGATTTGATCCAAAAAGCGGGAGGGAAAGTCTCAAGTTCTGTGAGTGCTAAAACTGATTATGTGGTTGTGGGTGAAGATGCAGGTTCTAAGTTGGAAAAAGCTCAATCTTTGGGAATCGAGCTACTTTCCGAGGCCGAGTTGTTGGAACTTTTGGCAGGTTGAAATCAGTAATTTTTCGTAAGGTGCGGTCATCCGCACTGTACTAATGTCACAATCAAAAGTGTTCGATCGTTCGGACTTGGGTGCTCTGATTTTTATGCGGACTGAAGTCCTCACTACCAACCAGTTTGACAAATTGCGCAATACCTCAAAAGGTATAGAAATCGCGGTGCAGTTCCTCAACATACATACTTATAGGGCGGTGCTGCCCGAATCGGTTGTCGGCACAGGCTAGTTTTGCTAAAATTTAATAGGGTTTGCAGTTGCGCGCGATCGCAACTGCCAGCCCTGGCAAGTCCCAACAATCAGAGGAGATACGTGATGTCGGAAATCCCAGAACCAACACAAACAAATTTATCGGCTCCAGAAACAAGTTCCGAAAGCTCTATTTCTTGGACGGAAAATGTAAAAAGTAGCTTGGGAAACATCCTGAGCAGTTGGAAAGTTAAAGCAGGATTAGGAGTTACTGTACTCTTGGGAGTGTTAGTGTTGTCGTTTTTCTGGCAGCACATGATCGCAGTTGTAGGTATGAACAGTTGGGCGAGTCGATCGGGTGCTAGAGCGATCGAATGTATGGTAAGAGATACTAATAACGACGAGTATGTAAGTTGCAGCGCTCTCCTCGACCAGCAAATTGTCCCTCTCGAATGCAGTTCTAGTTTGTTAAACATCGGTTGTCGCGTTAATTATGGAACTGCCGCACCTAACTTGAAACAGCTTGGGCCCAGAGCTGCTGCTGGTTTCAGATAATTTTTGACTCGAAGAAGGCCCAAAGACGGATACAATCCCCCGACAAAAGTCGCGGTGAGACAAAAAGTTTGGACGTTAGTTCAAGCCCCCAGATTCATCTGTGGGGTTGTATTTAATCTCAAATAATTTAATTAATTTGCTATAAAAATAGCTGTTCGTAGTGAGGACTTTAGTCCTCATAAAGTCGGAGGACTTGCATTCCGATGCTGCGAACCTGGAATGGTTGATTTTATCCACCAACACGCTCTCAAATATCGCAGCTTACCACGGATTTCCGATCAGGGTGAAACTGCTCCAGTAATAAGGATGAGAAAAATCTTGGTTTTGTTGTTTTATATTAGCCGATAAATTCAACTTGCCCGCTGTTGTTACTAACTGCCCGTTTTCAATCCGAACTTTACGAGCAATCATCGCCTGTTGAGTAAGTTGCAAAGTTTCTGCCTTGGTTGCGGCTCCTCGAAGCTGGTGGTAAAATTCGCTCATCAGCGCCAAAGTGCCTCCGTCCTCAACATACCACAAACTCCCTAAGGCAGATTTGGCGCCGGATTTTACTGCTAAACCTCCAAAACCTAACTCTGATTCCCGATCGCCCAAGGCTGTTCTGCAAGCACTCAATACTAACAAGTCTACCTGCGGATTGCGCCAATTTAAACTATCCATGTGATCGAGCTGCAATTGGGAATTCCAAAGTTGAATGTAAGAATTGCTCGGTTTTCCCGGTTGGAAGTCAGCATGGGTTGCTAGGTGAATGATCCGAAATCCTCCCTTGGTGTGTTGCGAGTTGAGATTGTCTAAAGTGAAAGTCGAATTCAGGAAAGATGCGCCGTTCCACTCACCAGAAATTGCCTGTAATTCGATCGGCACGCTGGGCAATGGCTGTTTGTCCACAAATTCTGACCGTCCCATTGCTAGCAGAGTGGCGTCTCTAACTGCTCTATAATCGCTATTAGTCAGGCTGAAACTCGGAATCAGGCTGAAACTGTATTTTTCAATCAAGAAGCCTTTACCGTCGTGTAAAGCCGCAAAGGGCATACTCCGCAATCCCGGATCGACTGACAGCAACAAAGTCTGAATTCCTAAGTTTTGCAAGTCTTTTTCAAGGGGTGCGATCGCCCATTTATACAATTGCTGGGCCGAGGGTAGATAACTGGTAGTATCGCGTTTTGCGGGAATGGTGATTTCATCGCGGAACTGGTTGACTATCGGAAAAAGTGCTGCTCTGTTGGCTTCGGGGACGCTGTAGTGAATCGGCAGCCCTACGGGAGGAACTAAAATTAGTTCCAGTTGATTAATTCGGGAGATTATGTAGATAATACCAGAACGTTTGCCGGTTTGCTGTTCGATCTTTCTTAAAGTTTCTTGGAATTGCACCATCATCACTTTTTGGTCTGGAAGGTTGGCTTTAACTCCCAGATATTCTCCAAATTCTTGATTCCTAATTTGTTCTATTCCCAAAACTATTTTCTCTATGTCGTTGCCTTCAAAAAGTCGATCGGGAGACGGTACATATCCCAGAACTAAATTAGAAGTAGGTTTCAGCGATGGCGGTGTTTCCCTGGGGGGAACTGCTGGCGGTTGGCCGGGGGATAACTGACTGGTGATACTTGAATCCAGTCTTAAAATTTGACCCGCAGCAGGGCCGGGAGTGTCTAGCGCTGGAATTCGGCGGCGACTTGGAAAGTCTTCTGGATCGGGGGTTGAGGCGATAGGTGCGGGTGTGGGGGATGCTGGTGTGGTGATGGGTGCGATCGGAGTGGGAGTTGTACTCGGAGTTGGAATTGGACTCGGAGTTGGAATTGGACTCGGAGTTGGAATTGGACTCGGAGTGGGAATTGGACTCGGAGTGGGAATTGGACTCGGAGTGGGAGTTGTACTCGGAGTTGGAATTGGACTCGGAGTGGGAGTTGTACTCGGAGTTGGAATCACAACCGGAGTGGGAGTTGTACTCGGAGTTGGAATCACAACCCGAGTGGGAGTTGGACTCGGAGTTGGAATCACAACCCGAGTGGGAGTTGGACTCGGAGTTGTTGACGGAGTTGGAATTGGATCGATCGCATCATCAGTCGGAAATGCAATATTAGGCACACCACTAGCAGAACGGGGAAACGACTGCGATGTAATGCTAGATTGTCCAGTGGTAATTGCACCCGCCGTACCATTTGTAGTCGCATCTCCCACGACAAACGGTTGAATCGGCGGCCCTTTATCTCCCCCAGCGTGCTCAATTGTAATTGTGCCACCACCTGCGCCACCAGCAGTAGAAATGCTAGCAAATCCCGTCGGCGAAAGTGGGGTGGAAAAACCACCCGTAGCGCGGAAAAATCCCCCCGTCGATGAAGCAAACACATCGCCACCGGTGCCACCAGTACCACCTTGGGCATTAATCCACTCTACTTGAATATCGCCGATCGGATCTAAGAACACATTGCCACCATTTCCGACTGTACCGCTGGAGTTAATTTGTCCGGCTGTAATTGAAGTTATCGCTTTAACCGTGATGTTAGCGCCAATAGTTCCCGATGTATTCAAATTACCTGCTGTGAAAACGTTACCGCTGTTGAAGAGAATTTCTCCACCATCAGTAGTAACGTTTTTAACAGTGATATCGCCGCTAGCAGTAATATCCACTTTGCTGGCGGTTACATCTCCCGATAAGTTGACTTTTTCCGTGTTCTGTGCTGTCAATTGCGCTGCATTAATTGTCGAGTTTCCTGTCACATTGCCAGCATTTTTAATCAGAATATTTCCTAACTTGCTGGTTGCGCCGACTGCTGCGCTGAAAGTGATGCTGCCGCTACCTGCATCCAGATTTAGGCTGCGGGCCGCATCGATACTGTCGATCGCACCTTTAAAGGCAATATTCCCCCCACCCGTGCTCAATATCGCATCTTTCGTCAGCCCGAGAGTACCGTCAATATTGATATTGCCGTTATTCGTGGTAACATTGCCACCCAACTTAGTGCTAGCAGTAATATTAAAACCTGAATTGCTGGCAATATTACCAGTAAATTCTGCGTTCGTTGCAGTAACATTCAAAACAGAAAGCGGTGCTGTTCCTCCGATATTTCCTTGCACCAGCACACTGCCTGTAGCTGCGTTTAAGTTTAACAAACGATTGCCGTCGATCGCACCAACTATGTTAATATCTCCGCCGTTGGTATTGAGATTGATATCGTTGCCGAGTTTGACATTGCCGTTAAGGGCGATCGCATTTTTATTGGTATTGATGCTAGAATTCAAATTGATTGTAGAAGCCTTGAGAGTAATGCTGCTGTTGTCATTGCCCGTCAGAGTGCCATCAAGTGCGATCGTACCAGTTCCCGTTTGAATAGTTACGGGGTCTAAAAATTGGCGATTATTGGGAATACTAATATTGCCGCTACTATCCGATCGCCCGATCGCGATTTTAGTAAATCCATTTTGAATTAAATCAATTTCCGATGCAGTCAAATCTAAAGCGCTAGTATTGTTGTCACTACCACCAACCACAATATTTTGTCCTACCTTTCCTGGTTGTAGCGTTAGCGCAGCATTACCAGAAACCTTACCGAAAAAATTAATTTCACTTGCTGTCAAAGTCAGGGCGTTAGTTCCTGCTGCTAAAGTCGAACCGAAAGCAATAGTTGCATCTCCCAGTGTAAAATTTACAGGATTTTTTAAGGTCACAGGCCCACTAAAACTAATGTGATCATTAGTGGTAGCGATATTTCCGCTCAGCGCCACAGTTCCGGCACCTTTTTGATTAAATGCACCATCTAAATTCAGATTTTGATCGATATTGAGATTCCCCGTATTGGTAATTGTCAGCGCGCCGTCATTCGTGGTTGTGACAATTCCTTTGAGATTAACATTGTCAGCAACCAGATCGAGATTGCCAGGTACGTCAACAGTCTTGTTGAAAGTAATTTCCTTCCCTGTGAGAATCTGATTGTTGGCAATCGTGACAGCATTTCCATAGGTTTGGCTGCCGGTTGTAGTGACATTGCCACCTAAAGATGTCTTGCTGTTGGCAGTTAAACTTGTGAGAGGAGTTGTCTTACCAACTGCACCGCTGAACGTAATATTACCGCTATCGGCATTCACAGTCAAATCGCCGGTACCGTCAACAGTATTTTTGAAAGTAACGTCGCTACCTGTGAGAGTCGGATTCTTGACAATCGTGACAGAATCGTTATAAGTTTGAGTGCCAGTTGTCGTGACATTGCCATTGAGTGTAGTTGTGCCACCAACATCTGTAGTCAAACTCGCAGCATTGACTGTTTTATTAAATGCAGTTGTACCTGTAGAGTTAACTTTTAAATTGCCGATCGCACTTGCAGCCCCAACTGCACCGCTGAATGTCACATTCCCGCTACTGGCTTTCACAGCCAAATCACTGCTACCGTCAACTGTTTTGTTGAAAGTAACATCGCTACCTAAAAGAATCGGATTCTTGGCAATCGTGACAGCATCATTATAGGTTTGACTGCCGATTGTTGTGATATTTGCCTGAACTTGAGTTGTACCTCCCGAGTTAACTGTTAAATTGCCGATCGCACTTGTAGCCCCAACTGTACCGCTGAATGTCACATTCCCGCTACTCGCCTTCACCGTCAAATCGCCGCTACCGTCAACTGTTTTGTTGAAAGTAACATCGCTACCTAAAAGAGTCGGATTCTTGGCAACAGTGACAGCACCTCCATAGGTTTGAGTGCCAGTTGTCGTGACATCGGCATTGAGTGTAGTTGTGCCGCCATCTGTAGTCAAACTTGCAGCATTGACTGTTTTATTGAATGCAGTTGTACCGGCAGAGTTAACTTTTAAATTGCCCAGGGCACTTGCAGCCCCAACTGCATCGCTAAATGTAATATTGCCACTACTGGCTTTCACAGCCAAATCGCCGCTACCGTCAACAGTATTTTTGAAAGTAACATCGCTACCTAAAAGAGTCGATTTATTGGCAATCGTGACAGAATCGTTATAAGTTTGAGCGCCCGTTGTCGTGACATTGCCATTGAGTGTAGTTGTGCCGCCAACATCTGTAGTCAAACTTGCTGCATTGACTGTTTTATTAAATGCAGTTGTTCCTGTAGAGTTAACTTTTAAATTTCCGAGATCCTTTGAACTCCCAACTGCACCGCTGAATGTAATATCACCAGTACCTGCATTCACAGTCAAATCGCTGCCGCTGTTACTGGCGTCAACAGTATTATTGAAAGTAATACCTTTGCCTGAGAGAGTCGGATTCTTGGCAATCGTGACAGCATCATTATAGGTTTGACTGCCGGTTGTCGTGACATTTGCCTCAACTTGAGTTGTACCTCCCGAGTTAACTGTTAAATTGCCGATCGCACTTGCAGCCCCAACTACACCGCTGAATGTCACATTCCCGCTACTCGCCTTCACCGTCAAATCGCCGCTACCTTCAACTGTTTTGTTGAAAGTAACATCGCTACCTAAAAGAATCGGATTCTTGGCAACAGTGACAGCACCTCCATAGGTTTGAGTGCCGGTTGTCTTGACATCGCCATTGAGTGTAGTTGTGCCGCCATCTGTAGTCAAACTTGCTGCGTTGACTGTTTTGTTGAATGCAGTTGTACCGGCAGAGTTAACTTTTAAATTGCCGATCGCACTTGCAGCCCCAACTACATCGCTGAATGTAATATTGCCACTACTCGCCTTCACCGTCAAATCGCCGCTACCGTCAACAGTATTTTTGAAAGTAACGTCGCTAGCTGAGAGAGTCGATTTATTGGCAATCGTGACAGCATCGTTATAGGTTTGACTGCCGGTTGTGGTGACATTGGCGCCTAAAGATGTCTTGCTGTTGGCAGTTAAACTTGCCAGAGGAGTTGTCTTACCAACTGCACCGCTGAATGTAATATTCCCGCTACTCGCCTTCACCGTCAAATCACTGCTACCGTCAACAGTATTTTTGAAAGTAACGTCGCTACCTGAGAGAATCGGATTATTGGCAATTGTGACAGCATCTCCATAGGTTTGAGTGCCGGTAGTTGTCACCTTGTCATTAATTTGAGTTGTGCCACCCGCAGCCTCTGTAGTCAAATTCACTGCACTGACTGCTTTACTAAATACGGTTGTTCCTGTAGATTTAGTTTGCAAATCTACGATCGGGTTGTTGATAGTGCCGATCGTACTCTGGAATGTAACATCACCAGTACCCCCATCCACAGTCAAGCTGCTGCCGACGTTATTAAGGGGGTCAACAGTATTTTTGAAAGTAATGCCTTTGCCTGTGAGAGTCGGATTATTGGCAATCGTGACAGCATCGTTATAAGTTTGAGCGCCAGTTGTCGTGACATTGACGCCTAAAGATACTTTGCTGTTGGTAGTTAAACTTGTGAGAGGAGTTGTCTTACCAACTGCATCGCTGAATGTAATATTGCCACTACTCGCCTTCACAGTCAAATCGCCACTACCGTCAACTGTCTTGTTGAAAGTAACGTCGCTACCTGCGAGACTCGATTTATTGGCAATCGTGACAGCATCCTTATAAGTTTGAGCGCCCGTTGTCGTGACATTGCCATTGAGTGTAGTTGTGCCGCCAACATCTGTAGTCAAACTCGCGGCATTGACTGTTTGATTAAATGTCGTTGTACCAGAACTATTGGCTGTCAGAGTTTCTAATGGGGTGGTCTTGCCTACGTCCCCTTTAACATCAATGTTTCCACTCCCTGTTTCTAAGCTGAGATTGCCACGGCCATCAACAGTTCCTCCAAAATTAATATCGCCTGCCTTTTGCCCAGTATTCAGATTGACATTAGAATTGGGAGCGAGAAAGACATTGCCATTAAAAGTAATATTCTGTTCGTTGGTCGTAATATTGGCATTATCTAAAATGATACCTATCCCTGAATTGAGATCGGTTCCGCTGCCGCCAACACCGACGAGAGTGACATTCCCGGTGGCTGTGGATTTTACGGGCCCTTCTATCACAAGGCCGGAGTTGCCGATCCCGCTCCCCTTGCCGCCTGTTCCTGTTATGGCGATATTTCCATTTTGCGATAGCACTGTGCCCGTATAGTTAAGACCTATTCCTGAATTGCGATCGGTTCCGCTGCCGCCAACACCGACGAGAGTGACATTCCCGGTGGCTGTGGATTCTACAGGCCCTTCTATCGCAAGGCCGGAGTTTTCGAGCCCGCTCCCCTTGCCGCCTGTTCCTGTTATGGCGATATTTCCATTTTGCGATAGCACTGTGCCGGTATTGTTAAGACCTATCCCTGAATTGCGATCGATCCCGCTGCCGCCAACACCGGTGAGAGTGACATTCCCGGTGCCTGTGGATTCTACGGGCCCAAATATTGCAAGGCCCGCGTTGCCGCTCCCGCTCGCGTTGCCGCCTGTTCCTGTGAGGGTGATATTTCCTTGCGATCGCACTGTGCTGGTATTGTTAAGAGTTATCCCTGTATTGAGATCGGTCCCGCTGCCGCCAACACCGACGAGAGTGACATTCCCGGTGCCTGTGGATTCTACCAGCCCTGCTATCACAAGGCCCGCGTTGCCGCTCCCGCTCGCGTTGCCGCCTGTTCCTGTGAGGGTGATATTTCCTTGCGATCGCACTGTG
>NZ_JAUBVZ010000028.1:48257-49531 GCF_036702805.1 Microcoleus sp. A006_D1 | reverse complement strand
AAATGCCCTAAGCGTGGCTAAGTCAGCCCTATTTACATACTGTTACATAACTGAGTTTAATTCCGCCTACCTACTTAGTGCCTAATCTCGTCGTTATCTCTATCCGACCCGAACAGGTGGTCATCAATACCACCTTTGCTAAGAATCAAATCCACAAAATCAGAAATATTAATAGCTTGATTCCCAAACATCATAGAATTATTATCAACAGGATAACATCGATATTCATCTCCTTCATGATTAGCCACTGCTCCTCGAACAATTAGTTCTAATTTTTCTCGAAGTTGGGGTCTAGGCATCACGTCTCCACGCTCAGCTTCTTCCAAAAACTTTAATAAAGCTTGTTGACAACGATAGATTGCAGGAGCAACTAAAAATGAATTAGAGCCATAATCGACTGCCCAATAATTATTTTGATACTTATATATGCGCTCAGCGCGTTTCGGGGTACGAACTAGAGAACCACTAGGATGATCCCAATACGCAGACTCCCTAATAAACTCTTGGGCAAGCTCTAATTCTATCACTCCATATGTTGAGAGTTGTTGTACTCTAGCCCTGGTAGCATTAATTACTTCTTTCTTCTGTTCTTCTGGTTGCATCTGTTTTTCTGGTTGCATCTGTTTTTCTGGTTGCCTTTTAAGTATATCTTGTAATACTGTACTCCAAATGGCTGGTTCCCTTTATCTCTCGCAACCTATACCGTCGTTATCTGTATCAAACCCAATAGGTGGTCATCAATACCACCTTTGCTAAGAATCAAATCCACAAAATCAGAAATATTAATAGCTTGATTCCCAAACATCATAGAATTATTATCAACAGGATAACATCGATATTCATCTCCTTCATGATTAGCCACTGCTCCTCGAACAATTAGTTCTAATTTTTCTCGAAGTTGGGGTCTAGGCATCACGTCTCCACGCTCAGCTTCTTCCAAAAACTTTAATAAAGCTTGTTGACAACGATAGATTGCAGGAGCAACTAAAAATGAATTAGAGCCATAATCGACTGCCCAATAATTATTTTGATACTTATATATGCGCTCAGCGCGTTTCGGGGTACGAACTAGAGAACCACTAGGATGATCCCAATACGCAGACTCCCTAATAAACTCTTGGGCAAGCTCTAATTCTATCACTCCATATGTTGAGAGTTGTTGTACTCTAGCCCTGGTAGCATTAATTACTTCTTTCCTCTGTTCTTCTAGTTGTCTCTGTTCTTCCTGTCGTCTCTGTTCTTCCTGTCGTCTCTGTTCTTCCTGTCGTCTCTGT
>NZ_JAUBVZ010000028.1:0-48157 GCF_036702805.1 Microcoleus sp. A006_D1 | reverse complement strand
TCTTCTAGTTGTCTCTGTTCTTCTAGTTGTCTCTGTTCTTCTAGTTGTCTCTGTTCTTCTAGTTGTCTCTGTTCTTCTAGTTGTCTCTGTTCTTCCGCTTCTTCAGCTAATCGTTCATTCTCAATACGTTCATCTTCATTCTCCCAAAGCTCAACCTCTAAATCATTTATTTCTTTTTTTAATTCACGATTTATTAAACTAAACTTTTTTCTTAAAATTTTTATTTTATCATCAAGTTCTTTAAGCATTTCAGAAGTAATAGATTTGCGTTGAGGAATCCATCTGTCAAGTAGTTCTTCAATTTTTTTAACTTCTCCCTTATCAAATATAATTACACTAGCTTCTTTATTTTTTACACCATTCCTCGTTAAATTTTGACTTCCTATAGTAGCGAATCTACCAGGTGAAATAACTATTTTTGCATGGAGCCTTGGTAAATGATAAAGTTTATAGCCCTTCTCATGTAAACACTTTAAGGTTTTTAATGACGAAGCACCAGAAACAAAATTATGGACTGAAAAGATTGTGTATATCTCACACTCAGCAAATTTTGAGCCTCTTAAAATGGCTTCTGCTGTTTCTGATGTCAAGTAGGGGGAAAGAATTATTACCTTATCATCCACTTTCTTAATTTCTGTGTGCCAGCGACGGCTAATATTTTTTAAATAGTAGTAAGGTGGTTTTCTCATAATGGAAAGATGTTGAAGGGTATAAACTTTCTTTCCTAGTATAGCTATCACCAAGACACTTATGACATAAAATACAGTTATTCCCCCCTAGCCGTAGCAGTTCCAAGCTAGGTGTAGGAGTGCCACATAAGGTTTTGGAGTGAATATGAAAACTTGGATATTGACATACCACAGGCTGGAATGGTAGTTTTGTTTTAAATTCACGGAACAAGACCTTGAAAACTAAATACAGTAAGGTTTCTACAACAGGTAATTCTACAAGCACCTAAAACCCTACCAGGGATTGAAACTTAAACTGCAAGCTCTGTCTGATTGGAACATAAGTAGGTAAGCGGAATTAAGCCGAGCTATGTAACAGTATGTAAACACGGCTAACTTAGCAACGCTTAGGGCATTTGGATACTTTACAATCCTTTACATAATTGTGTTTTACAGCGCCTACCTACTTAAATCGTAGTAGTGGGGGCGGGTTTACAAGATTTCGGGTTTTTTACTCAAAATCTCGGCGAACCCGCCCCTACCAGCCCATTAACCGGCGGAAATCAAACAATATCGACCCGCCCCAATCAACTAAGGCAAATCCGTCTCGCCCATCAAATAAAGGTCACACTCCCGCGCCACACCGCGCCCTTCATTAATCGCCCAAACCACCAAACTTTGTCCCCGGCGACAGTCCCCCGCCGCAAAAACTCCCGGAATACTGGTTGTATACTTTTCGTGCTCCGCCTTCACATTGCTGCGCGCGTCGCGTTCCAATCCCAGGGCATCCAGCAGCGGCTGTTCCGGGCCCAGGAAGCCCATCGCCAGCAACACAACCTGCGCCGGCAACACTTTCTCCGTACCCGCGATTTGCTTGGGAATGAACTGCCCTTTCTCGTTTTTCGCCCACTCCACCTCAACAGTGTGCACGGCTTTGACGTTGCCGTTTTCGTCGCCCTCGAACTTTGTGGCGGTGGTGAGATAGCCGCGCGGATCATCCCCAAATTTGGCTGCGGCTTCTTCTTGGCCGTAGTCGAGACGGTAGACTTTTGGCCATTCCGGCCAGGGATTGTTGGCGGCGCGTTCCGAGGGCGGTTTGGGCAGGATTTCTAGCTGCACCAGGCTGTTGCAGCCGTGGCGAATGGAGGTGCCCACGCAGTCGGTGCCGGTGTCGCCACCGCCGATAATCACGATGTCTTTGCCTTCGGCGGAGATGAAGTTGTCGTTGGTGCTCTTGTCTAAAACTGCTTTGGTGTTGGCTGTCAAAAAGTCCATCGCGAAGTGGACGCCTGTTAATTCGCGGCCTTCGATGCCCAAGTCGCGGGGTTTTGTCGCGCCAGTACACAGTACAACCGAGTCGTATTCTTTTAGCAGTTGTTCTGCGGGCAAGTCTTTCCCAACTTCGGTGTTGCAGACAAAGGTTACGCCTTCGTCTTCCAAGACTTTCAGGCGGCGCATCACCACTTGTTCCTTGTCTAGCTTCATGTTGGGGATGCCGTACATTAGCAGGCCGCCGGGTCGATCGGCTCTTTCGTATACAGTTACCAAATGACCGGCTTTGTTGAGTTGCGCGGCGGCCGACAAACCGGCGGGCCCGGAACCGATGACGGCGATTTTTTTGCCGGTGCGTTTGGCTGGCGGTTCGGCGGTAATCCAGCCTTCATCCCAGCCTTTATCGATAATCGAGGCTTCGATGTTTTTAATCGTCACAGGCGGGTTGTTGATGCCGAGCACGCAAGCGCCTTCGCAGGGTGCGGGACAGACTCTGCCGGTGAATTCGGGGAAGTTGTTGGTTTTGTGGAGTCTGTCTAGGGCTTCTTTCCACAGTCCGCGATATACTAGGTCGTTCCATTCGGGGATGAGGTTGTTAATCGGGCAGCCGCTTGCCATGCCGCTGATGATGGTGCCGGTGTGGCAAAATGGGATGCCGCAGTCCATGCAGCGCGCGCCTTGGCTGCGGAGTTTGTCCTCATCCATCGGTAGGTGAAATTCGTCCCAGTTGTGCACTCGATCGACTGGTGAGAGTTCGGAGGGCAATTCGCGAAGGAATTCGATAAAGCCTGTTGGTTTTCCCATAGTGGTGTTTTGGTTAGAACTTATTCTTGGTAGTTTCTCAAAGGTGAAGCTGGCGGGCTTCTGAATTAACTATTGTGATCTAAATTATGGGCGATCGCAGTTCAGATTGAGCAATTCGTACCTGAAATCTTCAATATCGCCGGGAGTCGGGGAAAACCGCGAAACAAGCTGCTGCACATCTCATACCAAATCTGGCTGAAAAACCCTGTTTATTAGTCCGCGAAGGCGGACTTCGTTTGTATAGTCGCGGTTTCAACCGCCGAGTCTTATCTTTCAAGCGCAGTCCCAATCAGCAGGCTCTCTCCATAGGATACAAAAAGTTACAGGCCTTGCAAAATATTAATTTCACGATATACTACTATAATTCTATCGGGTATTCGGAGTTAACAAAATCGTCAACTCCTAAAATAGGTAAATAAAGTCATGAGCATTACAGTTCAAAACGTATCGAAACACTTCGGCTCCTTTCACGCCATTGACAACGTGAGTTTGGAAATTAAACGCGGCTCTTTAGTGGCGCTGTTGGGGCCTTCCGGTTCCGGGAAATCAACTCTGCTGAGGATGATTGCGGGGCTCGAACCGCCAGACACGGGTCATATTTACCTGATCGGCGAGGATGCTACCCAGCAGTCGGTGCAGGAAAGGCATATCGGTTTTGTGTTTCAGCACTACGCTTTGTTCAAACACATGACTATTCGGAAAAACATTGCTTTTGCGATGGAAATTCGCAAAGCTCCTAAAGACTCAATTATCAAACGGGTTGATGAACTTTTGGATTTAGTGCAGTTGAAAGGTTTGGGCGACAGATACCCGTCGCAACTTTCCGGGGGCCAGCGGCAGCGGGTGGCTTTGGCAAGAGCTCTGGCAGTGCAACCGAAAGTGCTGCTGCTAGATGAACCTTTTGGAGCGTTAGATGCTAAAGTTCGCAAAGAATTGCGATCGTGGCTGCACAACCTTCACAAAGAAGTTAATATCACCACAGTTTTTGTGACTCACGACCAAGAAGAAGCGATGGAAGTAGCCGATGAAATTGTGGTGATGAACAAAGGTAGAGTCGAACAAGTTGGCACTCCTGCGGAAATTTACGACAAACCTGCATCAGCTTTTGTGATGAGTTTTATTGGGCCGGTCAATGTGCTGCCGAATGCTGCGGGTTTGTTCGCCAGCAACGGTACAACTGCTCACAATAATGGCGCGGCTCATTCTGAATTAGTGTTTTTGCGTCCTCATGATGTGGAAATTAAAACTCAGCCGGAGTCTGGTTTTGCCTTAGCAAAAGTCAGCCGCATCATTCATCTAGGGCGGGAAATTCAAACCGAGTTAGTATTAGAATCGGGTCAGACGGTGACGGCTTACGTGAGTCGCGATCGCTTCGATCATCTACAGTTAAAGCGAGAGCAACAGGTTTATGTCAAGCCCAAACACGCTATGACTTTCCCTGCTTATTCAATTTAAATCAGCGGCTGCATCTTACTCAAAATACTATCGGGGAGATTCTACAAAACACTGCTGCCACATCGTTACCAGGCTCGTGCCTGGTAATGCTGTCTCGTGGCTCCAAATCGGAGGCAGAGCCGACTTCTTTTTGCCCGTACCGCATCAACCTGTAACTCTAACTCTTGTTTGAAAACTTCCTTATACAGAAATAAAATGGCACTTAAAGCCTGATTTTGAGTTGAAGCAGCGACATTTTCTTCAACGGCTAAATGAGTTAAAAATTATTCAATTTCTTTTCCACCCATTTCTCTAGGATGTCGTTTATTATGGAATAAAATATAGCGTTTAATCCAATTAATGTAGCTTTTTTTCGTTTTGTAAGAGTAATGCTTCAGACGAATGACATCACTTACTTGTTCAAGGAGTTTTTTGGGACGTTGTTCCATAAGCTGAGAACCAGAATGTTTCTTGATAGTATGACTTCTGGTATGTTATCCCGAAAGTTTCTGGTTGTCATCGGAGAATATACGGAATGTTTCTAGCTATCATCCTCTATGGGGTGATTATTCCGAAAGTTTCGGCTTTTTGTTCTGTAGGGGTTGACAAGACGGAAAGTTTCGGTTTAATAAATAGTTATGCTCATCCTGGGAACTTCTCTCAAGATGAAAACGTTATAACAACTTTATATCCAGAGAGATTACCTGATCGGGTGCCAGAATACCTCCGACTGCGATCGCTTCCAGTCTTCCAGTTTCCTGGTGATGCTGCGTCTTGACTTTAGCGATCGCCTCCTCAATCCCTGCTGCCTGAGCAATGTAGATCTGTGTCTCGCCTCTCAGTACCCAAATCGGGCTAGACCAGATATGCCTGACGAAGTATATGTCTGATGATACCCGTAGTGCTAACCGTACAAATCTGAAGATATGCGGAAATTTTCCTCAGATCCATCTCGATCGGCGTATTATGAAGAAGCTTTCCTCAGATCCACCTGTTGTGGAGGGATCTGAGGAAACAATCTGCCTATCCCCCTTTTTGGGATGGATCTGCGGAAAAATTCCGTCTAATAAGGCGCAAGTTATGCGTCTGTGCGGCCGAATCTGATGTTCACTATACGAGCGCAAACAAGGAGTTTTTCATCATGCCAGTAGACATTAGTGTTTCCATAGATCCTTTGGCAATTGGTCAAGCTATTGCAAGTGCCATAAACTCAGATCAGGAGCGTGGAGCATTTGTTAACAATCTTGTAGAAACTGCTTTTTTTCAGGCAGGTCAGAAATACAATGTACTAACTGTTAACATGGGTCAGCACCCTCAGACTGGCGGTCTTAAGGACATTGTATTTTATGGTTCAGCAACTTATGGTGATGGCACAATTTTTGGCATCTGGTGTTTCAAAGATGGTGAATTTACCCATGATGGTGATGGTGGATGGATTAATTGGTCTATGAAAGGCTGGTATGACAGGGATGGTGATGGAGATAAACACGTAGTCTTTAAGGCTGCTTTTTGATCTCAACTCGCTGCCCCTGACTTTAGCCGTTATACCCGTGAGCCAAAGCGATCTGTTGTCATAGTGCGATCGCCGATCTTGTAGGGTGCATTAACGGAGTGTAACGCACCATCAAATATACACAAATGTAACGCACCATCTTTATGTTAATTTAAGGTGTGTTATGCTGTCGCTAACACACCCTACGACTGCTAATCATCGCAATATCCTTGAGGTTTTTCCTTTCTGCCATCTTTACCCCAATCAGGCGGATAAATTCCCTGAGCGATAAACCGATGAATACTGGAATACTGCCAATCTTGGGGATTTTCACACAATCCATGTCGAACCGGATTATCATGAATATAATCGCAATGAAGCTCAAAATCCCGTTCATCCCGAATTAAATGCTCCCAAAAGCGACGTTGCCAAAGATTACTTTCCCCTCGCTTTTGTCGTGATTGAGAAACGGCTCGATTAACCCCTAATGCTTGTCCATAATGTTTGGTAACATAAGTTTTAATTAATCGCAATCTCACCGACAAATCCTTATCATCAGGAGATAAAGTCCACAAACAATGGAAATGATCGGGTAATAAAACAAAAGCATCAATACAAAAAGGATATTTTTCCTTTACTTTTTCTATTGCTTCTCGGAGAGCTTTTCTCCCTATGTCACTACAGAGCCAAGAATCTCTTTGATAAGTGACTTGTGTGATGAAATATGTACCTCCAAAAACATTAGGTCTTCGATAATTAGGCATAGGGAGCTAGTCAGGGTGAAATTAAATTATTCTTAAATTATTTATTGTATTGTCATATTGGTTGGTGCGTTACGCTGTCGCTAACACACCCTACAGTGCGATCGCCGATCTTATAGAGCGATCGCACTTGCCTTTTTTTAGGCGCGAGGTAGGGAGAAGGTAATGCCTTTCGTCCTGTGAAATTAAGGTGTTTTCCGATAGTCCGCCAGGGAATGAATTCCCTGTCTCATAGCGCAAGTCCTCTGAAGAGGACTAAAGAACTCATCAGTCCTCCTAAGCAACTCAACCAGTTTCTTTCATCCATAACGGACATACTGCGTCCGTGGAACGTTCTTCAGAGGCATGAAAAACTCCTCAGTCCTCTTCAGAGGACTTTTGCTTTGAGGCAGGGGTTTAAACCCCTGCCGGATTGTGGAAAAGCTCGATCGCTCCAACATTTGAGACTTTCGATCTCTACCCGCTTCTGCGTGTTCCCAAGACGGTGCAAAGGGCGGAACCAAAAAGGGGCAAGCTTTCCACCCACCCTGTACCCCCACGCCGAGCATCAGGCAGTTTCCGCCCCTGTGCCCGTGCTGCTCGTAATACCGACAGTGCCGACAGCTTAAATTGCCTACATTTACGTTGCTCGCGGGATTTCTCCAACCGTTTTTGTAATAAAAACATAATAACACCTGTATACCTACCGGAATTGTGTACTATGAGATAGTCTACAATTTAAACTCGATCGCAAGTGGGGAATGTGGAACTATCTTCTAGAGTAGAATATGCCCTGTTAGCCCTCTTGGAACTGGCGAGCCACCACCCAAAACAATCGCCCCTAACAGTCAACGAAATTACTGCATCTCAACAGATACCGGAACGCTATCTCGACCAAATTCTTGCCGTGCTCCGCCGTGCGGGTATCGTCCAGAGTCTGCGGGGCGCTAAAGGCGGTTATTTGCTGGCGAAAGAGCCTTGGCAGATTACTTTGCTAGAGGTGTTTTCGACTCTCGAAGGCGACGGCAGCGGCCAGACCCAAAAAGTGTCGGAATCTGCAACAATAGAAAAAACTGCGGTGCTAGAAATCTGGCAGGAAGCTAGACAGGCATCTTTGGCGGTTTTGGAAAAATACACATTACAAGATTTGTGCGAACAGCGGGATGTTCGCAAACAAGCAAATCCCATGTACTACATTTAACGGAGAGAAACTAAACAATGAAAATTGCTAGAGATGTTACACAAATAATTGGTAGAACTCCTTTAGTTCAGCTCAATAAAATTCCTCAAGCTGAGGGAGTGGTTGCTAGAATTGTAGCGAAATTGGAAGGGATGAATCCGGCGGCTTCGGTGAAAGATCGGATTGCGGCGAGCATGATTCAGGCGGCAGAAGATGCGGGGTTAATTCAACCGGGGAAAACTATTTTAGTTGAACCGACTTCGGGAAATACTGGAATTGCTTTGGCTATGATTGCGGCGGCGAAAGGCTACAGTCTGATTTTAACTATGCCGGATACGATGAGCACGGAACGCCGATCGATGTTGAAGGCTTACGGAGCTCAGTTGGAATTGACACCGGGACATGAAGGGATGTTAAGCGCGATCGCCCGTGCGGAGGAAATTGTCGAAGAAACCCCCGATGCTTTCATGCTGCAACAGTTTCAGAACCCCGCTAATCCCAAAATTCACCGGGAAACCACAGCGGAGGAAATTTGGGCGGATACTGACGGGAAAGTAGATTTTTTAGTGGCTGGAGTTGGCACCGGTGGCACAATTACGGGCGTTGCTGAGGCAATTAAACAGCGGAAACCGAGTTTTAGGGCGATCGCAGTTGAACCAGCCGGCAGCCCCGTGCTTTCTGGAGGGCGATCGGGTGCCCACAAAATTCAAGGAATCGGTGCGGGATTCATCCCGGAAGTGCTGCGAGTTGAGTTAATTGATGAGGTGATTGCAGTTAGCGATGAAGATGCGATCGCCTACAGCCGCCGCCTGGCCAGAGAAGAAGGATTGTTGTCAGGAATTTCGGCAGGTGCAGCATTGTTCGGTGCAATTAAAGTTGGCAAGCGTCCCGAAAATGCTGGTAAATTGATAGTTTTTGTACAGCCTTCTTTTGGCGAACGCTATCTCAGTACAGTTTTGTTCAAAGACTTAGAATTGCCGACGATCGACCAACTTGAAGCATTAGTTAGTAATTATTAATACGCAGTAGGGGCGATCGATCGGCCTGTGGCAAAGCGTGTCAACTTAAGCCTGGAACCCTTTTTATCTCTCGTTTGTAGCCGAGGTCTGATCCCCCTAAATCCCCCTTAAGAAGGGGGACTTTGAGAATGCTCTTGTCCCCCCCTTCTTAAGGGGGGTTAGGGGGGATCTAGCCTTAATCGTCAGACAGCAGCCCCGTACTACATAAGACGTTAAGTTGACACCAATGCCCCTGGCACTACCCCTATTTTTCAGACTTGATACAACTTCCAACTAGCCATCGCCAACATTCCGTAAATCACAAACTTTAGCGGGCGTTGAGGCATAACTTGGCAGAATTTAGCCCCTACCAAAACTCCCGGCACCGAACCCAACCAAATTGGCAAAACTAAACTCCAGTTTACTGTTCCGAGGCTGAGGTGTCCCACAGATGTAAACATCAACAAAATTGCCGCCTGAGAAATATCTGTACCCACCAATTTTGAAGAATCTAGGCGGAAAAAAGCAATCAGCAACAGTGCAAACATCGCACCGGAAGACACGCTAGTGATTCCCACTATGCAGCCCAAAATTGCTCCCGCGCTCACCGTGAAAATGCGACCGAAATTAGTATTTAAGTCCCATTTTGGGGGCGAAGGCAATTTTATATTTGGTAAAAATATTTTGAGCAGTAATTGGGTCAGCGATAAAGCGACAATTAGTGCGATCGCAACTCCTAGACAGCGCAGCAATATGTAATCCAAGTCCTGATTGCCGCTGAGTTGGATGCAGTGTAAAATCCACACGCCAGCCAGCGAACCGGGCACGCTCCCCAAAGCCAGCCACTTAACTACTTGCAAGTCGAGTGTTTTTTGCTGCCAGTGTTTGAACCCGCCAACAACTTTCATCAGTGTGGCAGCTACGACATCAGAACTAATCGCAATTGATGCCGGAACTTGGAAGACAAAAATCAACATTGGGGTGATGAGCGAGGCTCCTCCTACTCCGGTTAGCCCAACGATAATGCCCACGAAAAAGCTGAGAAATGATAGTAACAAATAGTTCATAACTTTGCTGACCAACTGTGCTTGTTAGCGCACCTATCCAACCAATAAGAGAACTTACGTATCGCATGATTGACTCGCAATTGGGCGCAGCGGGGTAGCACTCAATAAAATAGCAGTTTTACCCCAAGCGATACTTATAAGTGAGGCGACTGGGGCATCATAGATAAAAGAGAGCTGAGGTTAACAGACTCGCCGGAAAATATATCTGGAGTATCGAGAATTTTAAAATGAATCAATGCCACAACGACAATAGTGAAGGCGGTTGAGGAAACTAAACCCGTCAATAACTCTTTTTTGAGGTTTTTTTCCTTGGGTTTGTCTGCAAAGACATCTACAGCCCCGAACTGCATCAAGAGAATTCCAGCAATATTGGAAAGCCAGTAGCCGAAAATTGTGCCAGGAAACAGTAAATCTGGGGAAAGCCAACTACAGATATACCCAAAGCCATAGGCAATTGGCAGATTGAAAAATAGGTCGTTCCACCAACAAAGCGGTGATAGCAAATATCCAATTGCCAGAAGCAACCCGCCTCTGATTTTTTTTAACCCGACTTGCTGAAAGCCGTTAGCTTCTGGCAACTTTTGGGTGAGTTGTCCTGCAAGCTGGTACTCTTCACTGACTTTTTTAGCGTTTTCCACGTTGCACCCTCGTAACTCTATCGACTTACCGTAGTTTAACAGCAAAACAGAGTTATGTCTAGTAACTCGATCGAGTTACCGTATTTTAGTGGAACTGGGCTAATTCTACTTTCTTGGTGGTACAAAAATATCTATCGGGGAGAGGTTGTGGAGAATGCTGTCTGATGTGCTTTTTGCAATCAATCGGGTATGACAAAACTGCTCGGGCTGACGGCGGCTGCAAAGATAAAATAAATTACTCCCATCCCCAATAAGCCGACAGCCGAACTGAACAGGAATATCAACCAATCTGATGGTTCGTAGGTATTCTCGTCAATTTGGCGGCGAATCATAAAGTATTTTCCTGTTGAGATTAACACTGTTGCTAAACCCACCAGAGAGAAGACTAAACCCAACTTCCAACCCGTGCCGTGACGGTGATCTACGGGGATTTGCACGACGCGAAGCCGCACGATGACGACGCCAAAACCCATAAGTGCGATCGCGCTTCGCATCCACGATAAAAAGGTGCGTTCGTTTGCAGAGCGATCGATCGCCCTAGACAAATTTTGCTGCTTTAGTTTCTCCTCATCTACTTTCATGGGTTTGAACGATAATTGCATCGATCTTATATCTTGCACCAATGTCAAGTGGGGATTTTTCGTGGGGTGGGGGCGGGTTTATTTAACCTGTTTGCAGGCTTGAAGGCTGTTGGCGAACCCACCCCTACAGGATTATTGAAAATGGTGCAAGATGTCAGATCGATCGCACCCTTTGATATATTTTTAGTCAAAACTCGGATTATTCGGGACTCATTAAAGTAGTTTGGCTGCCGGGAACTGTGAAAATAAAATAAATTACTCCAGCTCCCAGAAGTACGATCGCCAAACTAAAAAGCAGTACCCACCTGTCTGTAGGTTCGTAAGTATCGTAATCGATATCGTGACGCACAGCAAAATAGTGCTTAGTGGAAATTAACACCGTCAGCAAACCCACCGCCGAAAACAGCAAACCCAATTTCCAGCCATTGCCGGGAGTGGGCAGCAGAGGCGGGTGGAAGGCGCGCAGGCGGACGATGACGACGCCAAAACCCATCAGGGCGATCGCTGTCCGCATCCAAGCTAAATAAGTGCGCTCGTTTGCCAAATGATCGCGCACCCGCGACGGATTGGGCCGCTTGGTTTTCTGCGTATCTGCTTGAGCCGATTTCATCAATCCTAACAGCATAAATAAAACTCTTAATTTTAACTGTAAATGTGAATGGAAACAGATATATTTTCGCTTTGAGCCGGGGGATAGAGCCCCCGGCCGGCACCAAAACTAATCGTTTTCCTCAGTCGGTACGTTGGGAACTTGCGTATCTATGTACGCCTGCGACACGTCGGTAAAAAACCAATTAACCTCGCCCGGTTTGAAAACTTTAGCAGTAGGAACGTTGAATTCTACAGCCGCCGTTTCGGGATTAGCTGTCGCCACTAATTGAGTGCCGTCAACTATCTTAAGAGCTACACCGCCAGTCAATGCTTGTGCAACTTTGTCGATCGCACTTAAATCTGTTGCATTGACATCGCTCGGCAGATAAACTCCATCACAATCCCATTTGTCCTCGGTTGTTTGACCAGCCCCTAGAAAATAAAGAGCATTCTCGTAAGAGGAAGGAGCTTTTTTGCGTTTCGGGCCGTAGATAGCCAGGGTTTTTCCAGTGTCATTGCGGCACTGACCCCAGCTTTTCCCCGTTTCTAAAGTATACTTTTGAAACTCCAATTGAGAGATTTTCTTTTGAAGTTCCTCCGGGGTGTAATTCTCACTTGGTTCGGTCGAGTTTTTCGCCGCTAACAGAGTGTTGAGAGTTTGACTCACTTCTATGTAGTCGGGATCGCTCGTGTATTTAGGCTTGGCTGACTCCGCCCAAGATGCCGGAGCAAAAACAAAATTGACTGCAATGACTAAGACCACTAAAACAATTTTCCAGAATCTCAAATTTTTTTTCCTTTGTAGACGCTTCGGTAATTCCCAATTTTTATTTTTGTGGAAATTTATTTAGGTCAAAAACCTGGGTATTTTTACTTTTCATTTTATCATTTCAACTCTAATTGTCAAGTTAATTTTACTAATTCTTAACAATATCTAAACCCAGATTTATTTGCAAAAATTTAGATAACTTATCTATCTTGAGAGGTATGGAAGTCAGGACATTTAACCCATTATTATTGAGATTGAAATAGCGGCAGCAGCCGATAAGTACCGCTCTCAATCAAAATAAATATTCCCAAGCCAATCAAGACAAAAGGGACAACAGCCTTGGTGTAGCGAGTTAAAACGCTGGCGATCGCCTTTTGGCGAGTTAACCAGTAAGCGACATAGCACCAAACACCTACCATCAAAAAGAAAACTGCTAAAATAACAGCTAAACTCGGCAAATCGCTGCTAGCAAACAGCGGCAAATAAATGCCGATGTTGTCTCCACCGTTGGCTACTGTTACCGCAGCCACATTAAAAATTTGGGGGTTGAACAGACTTGCTATTTTTGACACCGCAGATGAGTTAGATTGACCCTTAAATTTCGCCGATACCGCTTGTACGTCATTTGCCTCATTTTCTCGCTTGACTAGGTGACTGATGCCGATCGCGATCGGAAGCAAACCCAACAGACCAATCCAAGCTTTCGGCACAATTAAACCGCCAAAAAAACCGGGCAAACTAGCAGCGATGAGGGCGACAAATCCGAGATACTGACCGATAATGATGTGCCGGGGACGGAAAGTAGAAGTTACCTGAGCGAAGAACAGCATCAAAATCGCAATATCATCAATATTGGTGGCGGCAAAAGAGGTAATCCCGGCAATAATCGCTGCTGCAATCCAACTCATGTGCTGTCCCTTCAATTATTCTGAACTTCAGTTTCGCTGGCGTTAGTTCTGCTCAGAGTTATCAGACAAAAACCGAAACAAACTAAAGATATTATACTTAAAGTTGGACTTGCCAACGTGCCGCTTTTCAGCAGAATCACAAATCCCAATCCGATCAAAACAAAAGGCACAAGCTGATTGCCGTAGCAAGTCAAATTATCCGCGATCGCCCTCATCTGAATTAACCGATAAGCAGCATAGCACCAAACGCCCACCAGCGCGAAGAATACAGCGATAATCACCGCCAGACTTTCTAAAGTATTGCTCGCAAACAGCGGCACATATATCGCGATATTGTCGCCGCCATTCGCCACCGTCACCGCTGCGATGCTGTAAGTTTGAGGAGACAGAAAACTGCTAAAAAAAGATTTCTCAGATTGCTCTAATTCTGCCTCAACTTCCGAATCGTCGGTTTCTGGATTCAGCAAGCGGCTAAGCCCGATCGCAATTGGCAGCAAACCCAGCATTCCAATCCATTCTGGCGGAAAGATTAAGCTGCCAAAAAACCCCGGAAGGCTAGCAAAAATCAGTGCTATAAAGCCTAAATACTGACCAGCAACAATGTGTCGGTACCGGAATGCTGCATTCACCTGCGAGAAAAACAGCAGCAGGATCAGAAGATCGTCAAGGTTCGTAGCCGTAAAAGCCGTTATCCCAGTGGAAATTGCTGTCACTAATTCGTTCATTTCTGTGTTTCCTTAAATGGTTTGTAGTGCGGACTTAAGTCCGCCAAATCGGAGCGGACTTAAGTCCGCACTACGAACTAATCTTATTGCGATCGAAATCAAGACATACACCGTTAAGAATCCGTAGCTGCAAATTGCCCCCAAATAACCCATACAATCGAACAGTTTGATGTGAAACAGAGACATCACAGCCGGAACCAAAAATGTCAGAAATGTACACATCGAAACCGCAACGTGGGGAGTTTTATTAGATGAATGCGCTACACCTAATGAAGAGTGAAACAAACCGTGGCGCGCCATCATAAAAAACACTCTCGCCGCTGGATTGATGCTGCCGAGGACGCAAGCAAAAAAGCTAAATAAAGCACCGATCGCCACTAACTCACCCAGCCAACCAAATCCCACCTGTTGCGACAGAAAAGTTAGAGGCTCTTCAGAATCAGTAATTGACTGTCCGGTGCCGCTAAAACCCAACACCTCAATATAGGTCATCATAATGAAGAATAAACCAGCCATTACAGCACTGCTCATGACAGCTCTGGGGATATTTTTTAAAGGTTTTTTTGCTTCGTCGCCCAGAGATGTCGCGCTTTCAAAACCAGAGAAACCAAACATTACTAATACAAGTCCCGTCGCTATGCTCCCCGGAGTTACGCCTTCCAAAGTCAATTGGGACATATCCAGAGCAAAACCTTTGTGCGCCCAGATGATAATTCCTAAGATGGAAATCATGGCAACAGATGCTCCTTCCAGCCACAGCATCGCCATAGCTGAGAGTTGGATATCTTTGTAACCTGCATACCAAGTAATGCCAGCCCCGATCGCTAACAGCGTAATCTGATTTTTTTGCGCTTTCTTGGTCATTTATCTTTTCTATTTTTGTCGATCGACTTTTGGCGATCCATTTGAAAAAGTGAGTTCTGCTTCAGCGTCGGCTTCAGTGTTCAGACGCTTGAGTATAACTCTAATTCACCTCAACACTAAAATCAAATGTTGTTTTTTATTGAATTAATAAATACAAGTGATGCAGTGGAGCCTTACAAATCACTCTTGGCTGTACAAAGGCGATCGGGCGCCGCAAGCTGAAAGCCTTGACGCTGTAAGCAAAAGTCAAAATAACTGTTAGCAACCGTCCTTTTTTCTGATTTCCAACTTGTACAATGGAAGAGCAAAAAACTACAGGCCAAGGTTTAGCCGCAATAGGTGAAAGTCTTAAAAAAACCTGTATTTTGTATGGGGTACTCACAATGGCCGGAATGACACTTGACCAACTGCGAGTTTTTCTAGCTGTCGCGGAACACCTGCACTTCAGCCGCGCAGCGGAGGAACTTTACATCACACAACCCGCTGTCAGCGCGGCAATTCAAAGCTTAGAGGAGCAATATGGAGTGAAACTGTTTCACCGCATCGGGCGCCGCATCGAAATCACTGAAGCCGGGAAGTTGCTGCAAGTCGAAACGCGAAAAATTATCGATCGTGTTGCTTTGACTGAGAGAGGTTTGCGGGAGTTGAACGACTTGCAGCGGGGCGATTTAAACTTGGGTTGCAGTCTGACAATTGGCAATTATTGGTTGCCGGACAAAATTAGCAATTTCAAACAGAAATATCCCGGTATTTGCGTGAATTGTACTCTCGCCAATGCCGAAGAAATCTGTGCGGGGATGGCGACGGGAATATTTGATTTAGGTTTGGTGACGGGAGACATCAAAGCTTCGCTTAAGAACACGCTGGAGGAAGAAATTGTCGGTAGCGAACGCTTGCTGATTGTAGTTGGCAAATCTCACCCTTGGTTTGATCGTCAAGAAATTAATTTAACCGAAATTGCAGAAACAGATTGGGTGATGCGAGAACCCGGTTCGGGAGTTCAGCAAATGTTGGAACAAGCTTTGCAAAGTTGGGGTATTAATCCTAATGAATTGAATGTAACTTTAGTTTTGACCAGCAGTGAAATGGTCAAAGCAGTGGTGGAAAGCGGCACAGGTGCAGCGGCTATTCCTGAATTGATGGTAAACAAAGAATTGCAGCTATCTACACTGCGATCCATTAAAATTATCGATAGCAAACCAAGTTCAAATGTATCTTTTGAAATAATTAAACCTGTTTTGAAACTGAAGCACAGACAGCGTTTTAAAACTGGAATTACTAAAGCATTTGAACAGATATTAACTGAAGTTTCTGGTAATGGGTAATGGGTAATTGGTAATTGGTAGCTATTTGCCAGCATTCATACAACCTACAACCCAATACGGTTCAGTTAAGGATGATCCCCCCTAACCCCCCAAAAGCAAGGGGGGAACAAGAGAGTTCTTAAAGTCCCCCTTGCTTTTGGGGAATTTAGGGGGATCTCCGGGAGATAAACAGTGTTAACCCAAGTGTATTGGATTATAATTATCGATCGACAAATTTCCTCAAATCCAATAAGTTTTTACTGCCATCACCAACAATCAGCGGCAATTTCCCGTTCCATTTTTCTATAGCTTGCCTTTCCAACAGTTCCGCAGTCAAATTGTCCCTGAGCAATCTTTGTACTTCCGCTTCTCCTTTAGCTAAATTCACCTTAGCCTCCGCCTCTTTTGCAGCCTTCAGCGCTAAAAACTCCCCTTTTTTTGCTTCTTGTTCGGCAATTTGTTTCGCCTCCACTGCATCGCTAAACCGCTCATAAAAGTGAACGTGTACTAAAGAGAGATCATCAACGGCAATGTGGTATGCAACCAGCCTCAAGGTCAAATAATCATCAACTCCGGCTTTAACTTCTCCCCGTTTAGTAATAATTTATTCAGCCGTATATTTTGCCATGACTGCTTTTAATACTTCTTCAACTGCCGGAGCAATAATGCGATCGATAACTGCTTTTTCGTCACCAATTTGTTGAAAAATTGCATTTGCTTCTTCTGGGATAATGTGCCAGTTGAGGGCTACATCCGTGAAAACATCTTGCAAATCTTTTGAGGAAGCTTCAGCCGAAATTTCCTGTTTCTGTACCCTGACGCTCAATTTTTGCACGGTGTGAACTATGGGGACAATTACGTGCAGTCCTTCTCCGAGGATTTGTTCTTGCACTTTACCAAACTGCATCATCACGCCCCGTTCTCCAGCGTTGACGATCGAAAAAAAATTGGACATAATAGCTAAACACACGATAGCTATAGTTAGTTGAACAGCTATGTAAACATCCTTATCTTTTTTCTTGCTTGATTTGAGTGAGTCAACGTTACTGCTGGATTCTAAAACCATATTTCACCCCGATCGCACTTAATTATAGGACAAAGATTGACGGCACCGATTTTCTATTTGCCGGACACTAGCAACCGTTCAAAATCCGCAGCCGGCACAGGAGGACTGAACAAATATCCTTGCATGGCGTCGCACTGGTAGCGCCAGAGAAAATCTCTTTCTGCTTCCGTCTCAACTCCTTCGGCAATTACTTCAAGACAGAGACTGTGCGCCATTTCTATAATCGCTTTCACAATCGCTGCATTTGTGCAACCATCGGTGATATTGCTGATAAAACAGCGGTCTATTTTTAAAACATCGAAGGGGTATTGCGTCAGATAGCTTAAAGAAGAATAACCTGTGCCGAAATCGTCAATAGATATAGAAACTCCTAAATTTTTCAATTGTTGTAAAGTAGCGATCGCACTTTCGGCATCTTCCACCATCATACTTTCTGTCAGCTCTAATTCCAAACTGCTTGGTGCCAAACCAATCTCTGCTAAAATTTGGGCAACTCTGCTGCTGAGATTCGTCTGGTGAAATTGGCGCGGCGACAGATTCACCGCTACCTGCTGCAAGGAAAAACCAGCATTTTGCCAAACCTGCATTTGCCTGCAAGCTGTCTGCAAAACCCACTCGCCTAACTGTACAATAAAGCCTGTTTCTTCGGCATCCGGAATAAATTCGGCGGGCGAAATCAACCCTTTTTCGGGATGCAGCCAGCGCACTAAAGCTTCTGCACTCATAATTTTTCCAGTCTGGACATTGACCTGCGGCTGATAGTAAACTTGGAATTCTTCTCGTTCTAGGGCGGCGCACAAACTTGTTTTGAGCAGCTCCAATTTGTCGGCATCTTGAAGCGATTCGCTGCTTTGCGATCGCAAATTACTCTGCTGTTGGGCCAAAGCTGCTTGTTTTTTCAAGCGGCTCGATATCGCGCCCACAAGTTCAGCTTTAGTAAAAGGTTTAGTCAGGTAATCATCTGCTCCCAATTCCATACCTTGCCGCACTTGGGAGCGATCGGCTTTACCAGTCAGAAAAACAAAAGGTACTGTAGCAGTAATAGGATGCGATCGCAAGGCCGCCAGCACCCCATACCCGTCAAGTTGCGGCATCATCACGTCGCAAACAATCACGTCGGGAAGATTTGACACCGCCGCATTTAAACCCTGCGCTCCATTGGATGCACCCGTCACGTCGAAACCTTCAGCTTTGAGGAGTTTGAGAATATTCTCCCGAATTACTCGATCGTCCTCAATCACTAGAATCTTTTTCATATGTCATTCCCTGCAAGCGGTATAATTGAGCGGCGTTGCTGAACGCGATCGGTGTGGCCATCACTGAAAATGCCCAGCTCGATCGGCTCAACAGGCGAATATTTTCCGACAAAAATAGCAGACGCCCCTGAAAAACGCTAATTTTTCAAGGACAACTAGATTAATGTTTCTCTGCTTACTCAGTGTCGTCCGTATTATTACGAGGTTAATTAAGAAATCTCTCAACTAATTCTAGGCGATCGCCAGTTAGCAGCACCCTGAATAACTGCTAAAATGATTGTGCCGGTCGATCGATTGTCTGCAAACAATCTCAGCTTATTTATAGCAGTTGCCAAAAACAACGCAACTGCAAGCAAGTTGCAAACCCTTGCAGAGTCAGTCTTTCCTCATTCTTAAATGTAAAACCTAAAATCTCACATCTAAAATCTCAAATGGCATTACCTAGTGGATTCCCTGAGCCCGCACAGATTGGCGTCATAGAAGTTAAGCAATATCCTCAGTATCGCGCTGTCACCTACACCCACGCGGGCGATTTGCGGCAAGCAACAGGAATCGCCTTCAATCCCTTATTTCAACACATCAGCAACAACCAAATTGCGATGACAACGCCAGTAGAAGCGCGCTACACCGCAACTTCCGAGCAAATCAATACAGTTCCTGTTGCAGAAGTTTCATTCCTCTATCCCGCACCAAATATCGCTCCCAGCAGCGTTAACTCTGCTGTTGAAGTCACGGATACTTCACCGATGACAGTTGTCAGCATCGGCGTGGGTGGCGCCTACACTTGGGAAAGCTACGAAAACAACCTCCAGAAACTCAAAGATTGGCTTCAAGAACATCCCGAATACGAAATAGTCGGGCCACCGCGCCGCTTTTTTTACAACTCTCCGATGACACCGGAAGCCACTAAAATCAGCGAGGTACAGATTCCCATCAAACGCCGCTGACATGAACAACTAACTCGCGAATATTGCCCCGCTGGCGGTGTTCCCACAGGTAAATTCCCTGCCAAGTTCCTAACAATAATCTACCGCGGGCGATCGGGATTTGCTCGGAAGTATGAGTCAGCGCAGTGCGAATGTGCGCCGGCATATCGTCTGGGCCTTCCGCATCGTGAATGTAACTCGCGCCCTCCGGTACCAGTTTAGCTAAAAAATTAGCCAAATCCTGAAGTACATCCGGGTCAGCATTTTCTTGAATCACCAAGCTAGCAGAAGTATGGCGCAAAAACAGGCTACAAAGTCCGGTTTCAATACCTGAATTCGCCACCGCATCTTCTATCTTAGGAGTGATTTTGCACAGAGACTTCCCTGTAGTTTTAATCTTGAGTATTTGCTGATGATGAAGCATATCATATCCGGTAAAATAACCATTATAAGGTTCGTAGTGAGGACTGAAGTCCTCTCTTTTTTGAGGACTGAAGTCCTCACTACAAACATCTAATATTTTAAACATTCAATCAGACTGTTTGCAAAACTCTTGAATCACCGTCATCCTAATCGCCCTCTTTAAAATAGTCTACAACAGCTTGGGCGAGATCCTCCGTACCGTGCTTATCCAACTTATCCGACAAAAGCGGCGGATGTAGCGGTTGCCGCAAAAACCCCCAATCCCCCTCAAAAAACTCCGCCGCCGTCACAATTTGATGTTGTGCATAATTTTTCAGCCATTCCAACAACACCGCAGCTTCCGCAAAACCTTCTCTCATAATAGAAATAACAGGTATTTCCAACCGCAAAGCTTCCGAAAAAGTGCTGTATCCCGGTTTAGAAACCATGCGGCCGCATACAGGCATCATATCAACCGGACGCGGTAAAATAGGGAAAGATTGTGCAAACTCCTGATTTTTCACTCTAATCAAATTCGGCAAATTCGGAGCTCCCGCATCAAAAGTGACAAATTGCCAATCACTAAATTGCTGGAGATTGTGATAAGGAATTGCCTCTAAACCCAGCCCACCGAAAGTCAGCAACACAGTTTTTTCCAGCGGTGATTCAATGCCGAATACTTCCCTAATTTTATCATTACTATAACGAGGATTTCCACCAGTCAAGCCGACATCTTGAATATTTGGAAAAGCTGGCATCGGTTCATGTAAAGGCAGACGAAAAAGCCGATCGCACTTTCCGAAACATTCACCAATCCAATCAGCCATTTCCGTAAACTCCCCGCCCCAATCTCGATAGATAAAATCCCAGCCAAAATTGCTCATCATCCAGCAAGGAACCCCAGCAGATGCCGCTATTAGCGTTGCCAAAGGAGGAATATCAGCCAGCACCAAACCCACCCGATTTTGCTTGATAAAATTTACTTCGCCCGCAATTATCGAATTTTGATTTTTCCGAATTTTCTGCAATTTTTCCAGCGTCGCCTCTTTGTCCATATGCAAACTATCAGCTTGCACGACACCCACATCTAAAGCGCGGGGACGGAGGATAAAATCGCCAGTAATATAAGATTCTAGCAGCCAGCGAGGCGCAGTTGTTGTAATAATTAGTAAAATATCTGGATTTAATTCTTGAATTTTTGCAGCTACGGAAGAAACTCGGACAGCATGACCGAATCCATGATTTGTGATGGCAATATATAATGTTGGTCTAGACATTGGGAATTGGGAATTGGGAATGGGGCATCGGGCATCGGCCAAACAGGGCATCGCGCATTTTGCGGGTTGTTTGTTATCAGTTATTGGTAGAACAATAACAAATAACAAATAACTCATAACTCATAACTAATGATTAATAACTCGATCGATAATTTCGGCTGCCATGTCTTGTAAGGATACCACTCGATCGGCAAAACCAGAATTAACAACACTTCCCGGCATCCCCCAGACTACGCTGCTAGCCTGATCTTGAACAATAATCTTACCCCCAGCCTCCCGAATATTCTGACAACCCAGCAGCCCATCTTGCCCCATTCCAGTCAGCACCACACCCAAAACCCCAGCACCGTAAATCTTAGCAGTCGATCGAAACAGCACATCAACCGCAGGGCGACAAGAATTTTCCCGCGCCTCTTGATGCGTGCGAATTCGCGCACCAAAACCCTGTTTTTCCAGCACCATATGGTAATCACCGGGCGCTATCCAAACCACTCCCGGCTCGACAATACCTCCCGTCACAGCTTCCTCCACTCTAATCTTGCACTTTTCGGTCAGGCGATCGGCCAAACGCTTCGTAAAAACCGGAGGCATATGCTGCACAATGACGATTGGTACAGGGAAATTAGCCGGCAAATCCTGCAAAATAATTTCCAAAGCATTTGGCCCACCCGTCGAAACCCCAACCGCCACAATTTTGACTTTATATTGAAGATTTATCGCTAAATTAGACGAGATTAAAAGCGGTTTTACAGGCAATTTCGTACTAGCAACCTTCTCTTTTTCGTCTACTTTAATTTTACCCAATTTTCGATTATTCTCGCCACTGCAAAAAGCCTTAATTTTCGGAATCAATTGCTCGCGGACTTGCTCTAGCGCCTCTTCCTTGCTGTTCATGTTGTGAGGCTTGGTCACGTAATCCGTAGCACCAAGCGCCAGAGCATTCAGAGTAGCAACAGCACCCAACTCTGTGAGCGCGCTAAACATAATTACAGGAATATTCTCGTCCTGTTTTCGGATTGCCGCCAGCGTCTCCAAACCGTCCATTTCCGGCATTTCCACATCCAGCACAATCAAATCTGGATGCACTAGAGAAATCTTGGCTAAAGCAATTTTACCGTTGGCGGCAGTCCCCACAACTTCCAGTGCTGCATCGCCGTCGAGTAGGTTACTCAATAACCTGCGAACCACTACCGAATCATCAACAACTAAAATCTTAATTCTGGGCATTTTCTATTAAACTCGAAATAACAAATCGAGCAGTAAGCGAGCTTGAACAAACAGAATAAAATCCCCATCAACCCCAAAATCGATGATTTTGAAATGAGACATAAACAGGATAATTGTTGACCTCATATTAAAATTCATAGCGCTAAAAATTTCATCTACCGAACCTTCTATATAGTGGGGAACTACATAGCCGAGATCGTATTTTAATGTATTGCTAAACGTCCCAACGATACCACCAATAGCTAAATTGCCAATTTCCCCCATGATGTCGGCTTTTTCTTGCTTGAATTCCTCACTAGCGACATCGCCGCCGCCGTTGAGAGCTAAAACAAGAGCATCAGCAGCCTCGCAGGAAAACAACATCTGAACCGAACCCGATAAATTACCGTGAAAATCAATTTGTGCTACAGCTACTAGATTTTTCCCCAAAGTTTGAATCAAGTTTTTATGCAAAAATAGCGGCGACAGTGCTTGAGATGAAGGCATTTCAAATTCCACCTCACAGGCGATCATTTCGCTCATTTGAGACACGGCTGTGCCGATCGCTTTGTTGACAACATCCTGTAATTTGTTGTGTTTTCCTGTTTCGAGCTTGCCCAAGTTAAAATTCCGCATTTGACTGTCGGAATCCATTGCACTGCCAGCGTTTGGGTAAGCAGCAATTGCCACGGTGCGCCGCAATTCTAGTTGATTGTTGGTTTTTTTGAGAGTGGCGAATATTCCTGCTAGCGACAAATACTGAATCATATTTCTTGCTAAGTCGTCGCTGAGTATAATCGTGGGTATTTGTAACAACTGCAAGAATTGGATAATGGGTAAATAATTGTGTTCTATGGCTGCAAAATCTAGGATTGCAGCTTTGGGATGGTGGCACTCAGCGATATCTAAACAATTGTACAAATCGGTAGCTGTGGCAAATACATATTCGTCTGCTTTTAAAGTTTCGCGCAATCTCTGATTTTCTGATTCCGAAAATCCTCCCATTAGAATTAATGAAATTGGTTTTGAGTAGGTTTTCATTTTAGGGAATTGGGAATTGGCAATTGGTAATTGATTTTAAGCATTCTTGGACTAATCATTTTGGTGCGAAATGCGCACCATAACTTTACCGCTAATGTTGATATTATGGCGTCTCCTCCGTCTCGAATATAACGGCCTCATAGATATCGCCCATAGACATTTGTACTCCCACAGAAGCAAAGGAAACTGTAGAGTTTTCTCCCTCGTACTCCTGAAATAACCATTGTCCTGATTCATTCTTAATATACTGCTCAACCAAAAACTCATATTGATCGACTAAAATATACTCGCGTAACTCAGGAATCGATCGATAAAACCGAAACTTGTTCTCTCTGTCAAAATCTTCTGTAGATTTAGAAAGCACTTCCACAATCAGCGCAGGATTGAGGATTTCATCTTTACGCCCTTCACTAAAAACTGGTAGTCCAGAAATTACCATGACATCGGGGTAAGTTCCCCGGCGATGTCGAGGAATCCACAACCGCAAATCCTTCATAAATGCTTCGGCATTATTTCCACGCAAAGCAGATTTCAAGAAGGCATAGATATTGCCTGTAATCCGGTTCTGATTAATCGTGCCTCCTGTCATTGATACAATTTCTCCATCGCGATATTCACTTCTGAATTCAGCAGTCTTTTCTAACTGTCGGTACTCATCAAGAGTATAAAGTCGGTTCCGTATTTCAGTTAACATTTCGATATCCTGCTAATTGACTTTTGCTTCATATTTAAAGTCCAATGTAGGGTGCGCATTAGTGTCAACAATCGCCTGAAACCATTGAAAAATCTCGCTTTTATCCGAGGCCAGATCCCCCTAAATCCCCCGAAAGCAAGGGGGACTTTGAGAGCTTCTTGTCCCCCCCTTGGGAAGGGGGGTGCCAGGGATATCTGGGCCTTAATCGCCAGACAGAAGACCGGCACTACATAAGACGTTAAGTTGGCACTACTGACTACTGACTACTGACTACTGACTACTGACTACTAACAACTGTCAACTGTCAACTGACAAAATCAATACTTAAACTGATTAACAAGTCCTTGCAATTGAGCGGCAGTTTTCGATAATTCGATCGCCGAATTTTGAGTATTGCTAGCACTGGCGGCGGTACTTCCCGCCGCATCGGCGACGCTGGTAATATTGCGGGCAATTTCCTCAGAACCGATCGCAACTTGGTTGACATTCCGCGCAATTTCGGTAGTCGTAGCCGTTTGTTCCTCAACGGCACTGGCGATCGTAGTTTGGAAATCGCTAATTTGGTTGATAATTGAAGTAATTTGGGCGATCGCCAGCACAGAGCTTTTAGTATCAGCTTGAATCGCCTCAACCTTCTTGCTGATATCCTCAGTCGCTGCTGCTGTTTGCTTCGCCAACTCCTTCACCTCATTCGCCACCACCGCAAAACCCTTGCCCGCTTCTCCAGCCCGCGCCGCCTCGATTGTAGCATTCAGAGCCAGCAAATTAGTTTGTTGGGCGATCGAAGTAATCACCTTGACAACATTACCAATTTCTGCACTACTAACGCCAAGTTTAGTAATAGTTTGATTCGTACTTTCCGCCATCCTCACCGCCGAATTAGCAACCGTCGCAGCCTCCGAAGCATTCTTAGCAATTTCCTTAATACTCACATTCATCTCCTCAATCCCCGTAGCTACCGATTGAGTATTGCTATTAACTAAATCCGCCGCCGCAGATACCGTACCCGCTTGAGCCGAAGTTTCTTCCGCCGCAGCCCCCATACTTTGGCTTTCGCCAATCAATTCCTCCGAAGCACCGCTAACTGCGATCGCCACTTGCGAAATTTGCTGCACCTGAGCGGTCAAATTAGCCGCCATCAAATTAACATTATCCGTCAAATCTTTCCAAGTCCCGCCAATATCAGGAACTATCGCCTGCCCTCCCAATTGTCCTGAAACTACCTGTTTAGCCAGCCCGGTTACTTCGTCAGCAAAAGTATTAAGCTGGTCAACCATTGTATTCAGCGTATCCTTCAGTTCCAGAACTTCTCCTTGAACTTCTACAGTAATTTTTTTGGATGAATCTCCCTTAGCCACAGCCATAGAAACTTCCGCAATATTGCGAACTTGTTCCGTAATATGAGCCGCCATAATATTCACATTGCCAGCCAAACTCAGCCAAGTACCCGACAAACCCTGAACTGTTGCTTGACCTCCGAGTTTACCTTCAACACCAACCTCTCTAGCAAGCCGCGTCACCTCTAAAGCAAACTCGTTAAGCTGAACAGTCATTTCATTAATCGTATTCTTGAGATCCCGAATTTCCCCTTCAGCTTCCACAGTAATTTTCTTAGACAAATCTCCCTGAGCTACCGCCGTAGTAACTTCAGCAATATTGCGTACCTGACTGGTAAGATTGCTCGCCATTAAATTAACATTTTGCGTTAAATCTTTCCAGACGCCAGCCACTCCGTGAACTTGCGCTTGACCGCCGAGTTTACCCTCAGTTCCCACCTCTTTTGCTACCCGCGTCACCTCTTTTGCAAAATCGTTGAGACAGTCAACCATTTGATTCAGAGTATCTTTCAGTTGTAAAATTTCCCCTTCGGCTTCAACTGTAATTTTTTCGTTCAAATCGCCGACGCTAATCGCCGTTGCAACTTTAGTAATATTCCGCACTTGATTGGTGAGATTTTCCGCCATCAAGTTAACGCTTTCAGTAAGTTCTTTCCAAATACCAGATAGCCCTTCTACCTGTGCTTGGGTTCCCAATTTGCCTTCACTACCAACTTCGCGGGCGACCCGAGTTACTTCTAAACTAAAACCATTTAATTGGTCTACCATTTTGTTGAGAGTCGTCCCAATGCGCCGAAACAATCCTTTGATTGGTTTGCCTTCAAATTCTCAGCTAAATTTCTCCGACAAATCGCCTTTAGCTACAGCGTGCAGCACTCGCGCCATGTCTATTGTCGGAGTAATTAAGCTGTTTAGCGTCGCGTTCACCGCGTCCATGCTGCTAACCCAAGAACCTTTGAATTCTTTAATTGCTGTCGGTTTAGGCACTTTCCCTTCTTCAACAACTACTTGGCTGACCCGATCTACTTCGTCCGCAAATTTTTCATTAACGCTCACCATTTCATTGAATAGTTTGGCAATTTCACCCAAGCCGTTGTCTGCGGGCAAACGAACGCTAAAGTCCCCATCTCTGACTGCTGCCAGAGCAATAATCAGTTGCTGCCGGTACTGGGTGTTGACAATCTCTGCTGTCGCAGGATTTACGTCGGTTTCGGCAATTTTTGTTCCTACCAAATCCCCGCTGGCATCCGATTCATTTGCCGGAGATTCTGAGGCTGTTGATTGATTTTGTGTATCCATGTTTTAGGTAGTTTTATAGAATTTATTACGCAAACAGGGCCGTCGCAATCTGTAGAGAATTTTCGGCAATTGCTGTCGGAAACCCGGTTTTTGCTTGCCGTATTGGAGGCAAATAATCCCCCTTTAATTAGGAATATTTGCGGTATTAAGAGACTGCGGCGATCGCCTTCAGCAGCATCTGAAAGGAACCCACATCGAAAAACAGCAGAATGTCTCCTTGAATTTGCTGTTCTTCAATACTAAAGTGAGTCGGAGCTAACAGCACACTCCCGCAATCTAGAGACTGTTCTTTTAACAGCAATTCCTCAATTTCTTCCTCTGCGTAATAGGGAACCGCATAGTCTAACGGTTGGTCTAAGATATTGCCAATTGAACCCATAACGCCGTTAATTACCATATTCCCCACCTCACTGAGGGTACTAATTTTGAGAGCATCAAGGTCAGGACTTCCTTTTTCTTCGCCAGTGAGAACAGAGACTAAATTTACTGCACTGTCAGTCGGAAAAAGTAGCTGAGCGCTGCCGCTAAATGAGCCGCTGAAGCCGAGCTGCACAGTGGAAAGAGGCTCTATCCCGAAGCGTTTTTGTAATTCGCTTCGCAGCTCCTTCGCGGAGATCAGCTCAATATCTGGAATCTGCAACTGGATGGGAAATTGAATCATTTCGTTCAACATTCCAGCGGCACTTCCCACGCCAATATTGATCAGCTCCTTCAAAGCATCTATTTCATCTGCTGTTAGCTCCACTCTGATATCTCCTATTTGCTATCCAGAGCTTTTTGGATAGCCGCCTGAATATCTGGAGCTTTTGGGGGCTTTTTCAACATCATAAATGCTCCCAATTCTTGGCACTTCTGCTTAGCACTGTCTTGAATATCTGCTGAAAGTACAATTACTGGAATTTTCGAGCCTTTTTCGCCCATAGCTTTGAGCAAAGCGAAACCGTCCATTTCTGGCATTAACAAGTCTGTCATCATGCAGTCGGGCGACTGAGATGCAGCCATATCTAAGCCTTCTTTTCCGTTGGCTGCTTCTATGACTTGATGTCCGGCTTCTTCAATTGCTTTGCGAATCATTCGCCTAGAGAATGCTGCGTCGTCTACAATTAGAATTAAACCCATTTTTTGCGCTCCTTAACTTTAACAATTGGTAATTGATAATTGGTAAATCGAACCGTTGAACTACAGTAACTGACGCACTAGATGTAGTTGTTTATACTGGTAAGTTGCTCAACAGTATCTGAAAAATTACTGATTTAGTTGTCACACTGCTTTTGAGATTCTGTTGAAAATTGTATCAGATTATGTCAGAAACTCTAAAGTTGTGTCTTTGGCTAAATGGCCTAAAGTTTGGAATATTTGGGGAAAACGGGGATCGCACAAATGGCGCGGCTAAACAGCAGATCCGAGCGCTTTTATCAAGCAGCAATCTATGCTCAATTATGCTGCTCCGGGGCGGGCTAGGAGCAACGGCCCACAAGAGAATTCATGTATTGTGGAACAGGCATCCTGCCTGTTAAGCGCGGCGGGCTAGGAGCAACGGCCCACAAGAGAATTTATGATAACTAAAGCATTCTTCCTTCTCTCGCGACGATAACTAAAGCATTCTTCCTCTCGCGACGATAACTAAAGCCTTCCTTCCTTCCTTCCTTCCTTCCTTCCTTCTATCCTTCCTTCTATCCGTTAAATTCCTTCTATCCGTTAAATTCCTTCTATCCGTTTCACAATCCGTTGCCGAACTGCCTTCTGCGAGATCAGTAACTAGATAGCAAAGCCACTTTTACCCGCTGATACTCGGCGGCAATTTTGCACATCAGAACCTCGCTACCTGAGACAGTTTCATTGCGCGCCATCTGTTCTAGCTGCGCGCACAATTGAAACAAAGGGATGGCTCCGACTGTCGTACAAGCACCTCTAAGAGCGTGAGCTGAGGCTTTAATGGCGGGAGCATCGGCTTGATTGACAGCATCTGCTAGTTCCTGCAATTTGGGCGGTGCTACTTCCAGAAATTTCTCAACTAGCTCGAACCAAAATTCTTCGGCTTCTTCTCCTAATAACTCCCTCAATTCTTCAAAAGTTTGACTGTCAAGAGGCGGCACTTCTATTGCCGATGTGGCTGTTTTCGGTAGAGAGTTTTCCGGTATTGCTGGCGGTGTAATTTGAGATTTTTCTGCTTCTAGGTTGGGATGTTTCACAGCAGGTAAAGTCGGAAATTGAATATGATCAGTAGCCGCTAGAATTTTCCCAGGATTAGGAGGAAAATTTGCCGCTTCCGATTGAGTTCCAGCTTCAATTTGTGAAATTAAGACACCTGCGCGAGCGATTAAATACTTTAACTCTTGAAAGGCAATCTCATCAACCGCAGGCGCAACATTTTTAATCTCGTCTCCAGGCTGAGCTTGGGTAGCATAGTCTGTAGGCTCCGCCTGCGGATTGTTCAGCTCAGAATTTAATTTGGAAGGCCCGGTTTCTCGATCGTACTGAGCGATCGCTTGAACTATTGCCTGCACTCGCACCGGCTTAGTGATATAATCATTCATCCCAGCATCTAAACAAAGTTCGCGATCGCCCTGCATCGCATTAGCCGTCATCGCAATAATCCAAGGAGAAGTCGATTTGGAATTTTCGATTACAGCTTGAGCGCGAGGATTGTCTAATATCAAATCTCCCGAAAACCGCTGGCGGATCATGCGGGTAGTTTCCAGCCCGTCCATTTCTGGCATTTGCATATCCATAAACACAATATCGTATTCTGAACGCTCCAAAGCATCCAAAGCTGCTTGGCCGCCGCTAGCATAATCTGAACTGTAACCTAACTTGTTTAAAATCTGCGCTGCCACCATTTGATTGACTTCTACATCGTCTACTACCAGTATTTTTAAAGGTAGTCTAGCGGCTAATTCAGGATTAAATTGAGGTTGCGAAAAACACGGTTGATTTGTGCTGCATTCCCCGCCCAGGATGCGGAGCAAAACCTCATGGAGCTGCGCTTGTTTAATTGGTTTGTATACAAAAGCTGCGAATTCAACTCGCCCTTGAACTTCCCGCGTCGATGGCCGGCCGCCAGAAATCAAAATCATTAAAGGTAAATTTTTACCTTGAGGAAATTCCCTAATTTTTTCAGCTAAAGTAATGCCGTCCATTCCCGGCAGATGAAAGTCTAAGATTGCCAAGTCAAACAGACTTTCATGTTGCAGCACTTTCAGCGCTTGCACACCGGATTTTGCAGCGCGGACAACCATGCCCCAAGACTTAGCTTGCAGGGTAATAATTTTGCGGTTAGTGGCATTATCCTCTACTAGCAGCAGCCGCAAACCTATTAGTTGAGGCTGCGGTGCATTCAGGTTTAATGTTTCTTGATGAGTCGGTGCTGAGTGAGCTTTGATGGTCTAATTAAATTTAGAGCCTTTGCCGATTTCGCTTTCTACCCACATCGTGCCGCCCATGATTTCGCTGAGGCGTTTGCCGATCGCCAAACCTAAGCCGGTACCGCCGTATTTGCGAGTTGTGGAACTGTCAATTTGACTGAAGGCTCTAAATAGTAAGTTTTGGCGATCGGGCGGAATTCCGATGCCTGTGTCTCTGACAGTAAATTTAATTTCGTAATTGCTAATTTTTGATTGTTCTAGATATTGAAAATCGGCAGCATCGGAGTCGAGTATGCGGGGATTCAAAGCAGGTTTTTGACTGAATGCTTCGCTGTCAAACCCCTGAGTTATCTCAGAAATTGAGTTAGTGTTTGTAACTCCTAGAGCCGGGTTTGGAATCAGCTTTGCTGTTACTTTAACTACTACTTCGCCTGCTTCGGTAAATTTGGTAGCATTGCCGAGCAAATTTATCAATATTTGCCGCAATCTAGTGACATCTCCGTACAGGAACGCAGGAACACTGGCATCCAATTCGCAGGCCAAGTCGAGCTGTTTTTCCGCAGCTTTCATCGCCACTAAATCTAAAGCTTCTTCGACACAATTTCTGAGATTAAACGGTTCTTGTTCTAAATCCAGCTTGCCTGCTTCTATCTTAGAAAAGTCGAGGATATCGTTAATAATTGCCAGCAAAGCATCGCCGCTGGTGCGAATTGTATTCACAAAATTACGCTGGTTTGGCGACAGTTGCGTGTCTAGCAGCAGCTCAGTAATGCCGATAACTCCGTTCATCGGCGTGCGGATTTCGTGGCTCATCATTGCCAAAAATTCACTTTTTGCTCGGTTGGCAGCTTCGGCGTCGGTTGTGGCGCGTTTTAGTTCTTCTTCTATGACTAATCGGTGCTTAATTTCTTGCTGGTAGGTTTGGATGCGCTGCGTCACTTCGGAAACATCTTGAATCGCAATTAAAGCATAGAAACCTTCTCCTTTAATCGCTGGTATGGGAGTGACATTTGTGTTTTGAATTCGCGGTTTGCCGTTGGGTAAATTTGAGGCAATCAGGGACTGGTGCAGTTGGGGAGAAAATACGGCGGGCAACCCATTGTTAAATACTTGTTTCAGGCGAGTTTGATATTTGGGTTCGTCGAGTTGGGGAAAGTGAGTTTTGAGGTTGGTTCCTACTATTTCTTTTTTGATTATTTTTGTCCACTGCTCTAGTGTGCGGTTCCAAAACAGTACGGTAAAATCGCGACTGATGACGCACAATCCGATGGGGACTCGATCGAGGACGCTGAATTTTTGTTGCGCTTGTTCTATTTGTTCTAGCATTTTATGTAGGATTGAAAAATTCCAAAATTTAGGTATAATTCAGAAGTTATAAAAAATGTTGTTTCGGAGGTCAAAAAACCGACAAATTCGGCTTGATCTCTTCTGCCAACTGCTATCTTAGGACTTACCCAAGAAACCCGGTTTCCACGAAAAATAAGAGGTTTGGGGACAGGTATTTAGGGAGAAACCGGGTTTCGGCGCGCTAAGAGTGTACAAGTCCTGCATCGCCCTTGGCACTTTGTCGGGTAAACCCTGATGCAGATTTTTTGTTGCCAGAGTTCAAAAACACGACTGCGAGGCTGCGATGTTAATGATTTTTGCTAATTTGTATAGATATAGTATACTAATGAGGTCAAGTTGGCAATCATCTAGCCGATCGCACCCTCGATAGTAAAGTTGACTGGGGCGCACTACTTTTTTGAACTATTCGATAATTTATTTTAATCCGGCGTCAAACCGATGAACAAGGAACGGGAGAAATGGAAATTGATGAAGATGTAAAGGAATTTCTGATTGAAGGCTACGAATACCTGAACCAAATTGAGGAGGATTTAGTAGCCTTAGAAAAAAATGATTCCGATCTAGAGGTGATGAATCGCATTTACCGCGGCTTGCACACGATTAAAGGTAATAGCGGTTTTTTGGGGGTGGAAAAACTGGAGTCAGTGGCTCACGCAGGAGAAAATTTGCTCAGCCGTTTGCGCGATCGCACAATGGCGATGACTCCCGAGATTACTAGCGCTTTGTTTGAGACAATCGACGCGGTGCGATCGCACATGAAGGCGCTAGAAACGACAGGCCAAGAAAGTCCGATCGCCCACACCGAATTGCTCGATCGACTTTTGCAACTGCAAGAATCCACCGCCGCCATCCCAGAAGTTGCCGCCCAGGAACCAGAAAAATTAGACTTGACAGCAGATCCTTTGTATGTTGAGGCTTTATTGTCGATCGACCAAATGCCAGATCCCGCTGTTAACAATAGTGCCACAGAACAGGTAACTGCTGCGGATACAGACGGCGATAAATTCAAAATTTCCGACGCTGCAATCCGAGTAGATGTCAGCTTGCTCGACAAACTAATGAACTTGGTAGGCGAACTCCTATTGTGCCGCAACCAAATCTTAGAATTTGCCAATACACAAACAGCAAACGCCCAAAATGACGATACTTTAAAATCAGTATCCAGCCGCTTAAACTTAGTTACTTCCGAATTGCAAGAAGGAGTAATGAAGACCAGAATGCAGCCAATTCGCACTATTTGGAATAAATTTCCCCGCGTAAGTGCGCGACACAGCATTTGCCTTGGGCAAACAAGTACAGTTAGAGATGGCAGGCGAAGAAACAGAACTAGATAAAACCTTAATCGAGGCGATCGCCAATCCCCTAACCCACTTAGTCCGCAACTGTCTCGATCACGGCATCGAAACATCAGAAGTGCGCCTCGCCAAAGGCAAGCCCCCCGTCGGGAAGCTGCTGCTGCGAGCCTATCACGAAAGCGGTCAAGTAAACATTGAAATCTCCGATGACGGCGGAGGAATCGATCCAGATCGGATTAGAAGTAAGGCGGTGCAAAAAGGAATGTTTTCTGCTGTTGACGCGGCAAAAATGAGCGATCGCGAGGCCCTAAATTTAATTTTCATGCCCAGTTTTTCCACCGCTGAAAAAATCACCAATATCTCCGGTAGGGGAGTGGGGATGGATGTGGTACAGACAAATATTGAAAAAATTAGCGGCACAATCGACGTTCATAGTCAAGTGGGTAAAGGCACGACTTTTAAACTAAAAATTCCTTTGACTCTGGCGATAATTCCCACATTAATTATTACTACCGGAGGCGATAGATACGCGATTCCTCAAGTAAATCTGTTAGAACTAATGCGTTTGGAAGGCTCGCAAATTAAAAGCATCGAAATGTTTCACGGAACGCCCGTTTATCGGTTGCGCGGGCGACTGCTACCGCTGATTTATTTAAACCGGGAATTGCTGCTAGAAGAAGGGAATTCTGGAAGTGGTAAAAAATCTCAATTTGAGCTAGATGACGCTCTGAATATTGTGGTGGTTCAAGCTACCGATAAACCTTTTGGATTGGTGGTGGATGCCATCAACGACACGCAAGAAATTGTGGTTAAACCTTTAGGTAAACAACTAAAATCTCTAGCTTGTTTTGCGGGAGCAACTATTATGGGCGATGGTAAAGTTGCTTTGATTTTGGACGTGCACGGGATTGCTCAGAAAACCCACATGACGGAGGCTCAGGAAAAGGCTATCTTAGCTGACGAAAACAGCCGCCAGGAGTCTTCAGAACCGCCACAGCAGTTGCTAGTATTTCAGGGCCCAGACTGTCGGCGGATGGCGATTCACCTATCGCGAGTTTGCCGCTTGGAAGAGTTTCCCCGTCATCTGTTGGAGCGCGTAGGGAAGCAGAGTGTGGTGCAGTACCGCAACCAAATTATGCCGGTGATTTATTTGTCGGGGGTGTTTGGGAGTGGCGCAGATGCTGCTAATTTGGGGCCCAATAGTCTTGACGGGCGATCGCACGCCGCAGATGATAAACTGCCGTTAGTCGTGGTGTCGATCGGCTCAGAGCAACAAGTCGGTCTGGTAGTCGATCGCATCCTGGACATTGTAGAACAGGCGATCGACATTAAAGGTGCAGCTACTCAAGCAGGAATTTCATATTGTGCTGTGATTCAGGGTCAAGTTACAGAAATCCTCGATGTCGATGAAGTAATTAACAACAATTTATTCGGAGTCAAGCAGATGTGGGCAAGCGCAAGATAATGCGATTAAAGGAATAATTAAAAATGCCTGAAAAAACTCTAATTTGTACCTTTTTTGTTGACAGCCTATTTTTTGGCATAGAGGTGGATAAAGTACAAGAAATCATCCGCTATCAGGAGATGACGCGAGTGCCGCTAGCACCCGCAGTAGTAGGTGGATTGATAAATTTGAGGGGGCAAATTGTCACAGCGATTGATTTGCGAAGGCGATTGGATTTATGCGCTCGGCCTGTCGAACAATTGCCTCTAAATGTGATTGTGAGAACTGGGGATGAAACAGTCAGTTTATTAGTAGACGAGATTGGAGATGTCTTAGAAGTATTTAAAGCTGATTTTGAAACTCCTCCGGATACTTTCACCAGCAAAATACGCCCGCTAATTCGAGGAGCATATAAGTTACAAGGGCAGTTGCTGCTATTTTTAGATGTTGATAAAGTAGTAGATTTCAGCAGTCAATAGTCAATAGTCAGCAGTCAGTAGTCATTAGTCATTAGTCATTAGTCATTAGTCAACTGCCAATTGCCAACTGCCAACTGTCAACTGCCAACTGTCAACTGTCAACTGTCAACTGTCAACCATCAACTGTCAACTGTCAACTGTCAACTGTCAATAACCATGCCAATAACTATTGCAGATTTTGATTACATCCGCAAACTCGTGTACGATCGCACAGGTGTATCCCTCTCCGAAGAAAAAATGTACCTCGTTGAATCGCGTTTGGGGATGGTAGCTAAAGCAGCCGGAGCAAATTCCGTCAGCGGGTTAGTTGCAGAGTTAAAACAAATCAAACAACAGCGTTTTAACCCGCTTTACGAATCGACTGTGGAAGCAATGATGACAAACGAGACATTTTTTTTCCGAGATGTCAACCCTTTCGAGATGTTAAAAACATCGATAGTGCCGGAATTATTAAGACAGCGACAGGGCTGCACTTTTAACATTTGGTGCGCTGCTTGTTCCAGCGGGCAAGAACCCTACAGTATTGCGATGCTGCTGCGCGAATACTTTCCGCAGATGAGAAATCAAGTGCAGATAATTGCTAGCGACATCTCTACAGCAATGCTGAAGCTAGCAAATTCTGGATGCTACGCGCAGCACGAAGTGGTGCGGGGTTTGCCAACAGCATTGTTACACAAATACTTTGACCGCGGCAGCAAGGAATGGCAGATTAAAGAAGAGATCCGTAGGGCGATCGAATTTCGCCAGATTAACTTAACCGAACCCTTTGGCTTGATGCCTCAAATGGACATTATTTTTATGCGAAATGTCTTAATATATTTCGATGTTCAGACAAAACAATCAATTTTAGCCAGAGTGCGGCGGGTGTTGCGGCCTGACGGCTATTTATTTCTAGGGGGAGGAGAAACAACTGTAAATCTTGACCCTGCTTTTAAGCTGGTGCAATTTGAAAAAGGTATATGTTACCAATTAATTTGATGTCCAGTATATCGACTATGATAAAATAGGTTCGATAGTTCGGACTTCAGTCCTCTCTTTTCGCTGCACCCTCAGACCAAACAGGCAATTGATTAATCTTGTCCAGCGTAATATCTACATACTTTTGACCGTTCCCCGCCAGATTTTCCCCAAAATATCCATCATCGCCGTCATGTTTGTGAGGGCCGCTGACAGCTTCTGTATACCGGCCTTGCGAACGAGCTTGATTGAACGGAGAAGTGGCGAACCAGTACCAGCGAGTGGGAAAAACTACGCCGCCAATATCCTCAATTGAATCACGAGTGCCGCGAAAATGGAAAATGCGATCGGCTTCTGCAAAACCATTTTCTCCCGAAAACACGCCCCCAACCGAAACAACACTAATTTCTGCATTCAGCCATTCTTTAAGATAGCGAGTAGCACCCAAAGCAACTTGTGCGCCGCCGCTAGTGCCAATTAAAATAACTTTCAAAGGTTTTTGAGGATTAGCTGAGATCGGAGATTTAGCATTCATGCGATCGATAACTGCATTAGCAATTCCCTGATTGTATGCAAAACCGTAGCGGTAATCTAGAGAAATTGCAAACCTCCAGAGATTGCGAATTTTGATGAATATATCCCCCGCAATCGGCCCGCTTTTTGCGTGTTCTGCAAACCGCCAAAAAGGAGCTAGCCACCGCTCTCCTCCCAAACTTTTGTTAGAAGCTGAATAAGGAAAAATATCGCCCACTGCTACGCACTGCGGTTGACTTTTAACTAAACGCTTGAGAAAAAATTCTTCTCCCGGCGTTAATTCGTTCCCCGAAAAATCGCCAACTCCCGGTAAAAAAATGATATAACAATTGAGTGGCGAAGACTTGCGCGTTTCTAGATTGTCGTTGTTTGAGGGTAATATCTCCGGCGGATTTTTCTTGAGACCCAAAGTTTCGGCACTTTGACCCAGCCACCAGATCACAGTTCCCACCGGCGAAAGAATGCCCCAAATTATCAGGATTACACCTGCGACGATCAGCAAATTTAAACTTCCCCCGCGCAGCCACGCCAGTATCCGCAAAATCAATCTTAGCATTTAATAAAATCTGGTAGAATGCCTATTAATTACCTAATTACCTAGAAATAGTTTCGTGATTCTGCTGTATTAGAGCTTATTTTGTCAAAGTTGTCAACTATCTTGAGGAGCGGGAGTTTAACGTGAAGGGAGAAGATTCAATTGCAGGTTTGGGGGCAACGCTTTGGAACGCACTTTCTTTGAACGGCAATTTTTACGAAAAAACTTCCTACACTCCCAGAACTAAGCGGATAGCTTTAACAATTGTAATTTTAGCTGCGGTGTCCCGCGTTTTGGGCAGTGCCGTCATTTTGTTAATCAATCGAACTGAGCCACTTGTGTTATTTTTAGCACTTTTGATAGATGGTTTGGCAGTCGCGGGGGGTTATTATTTTTGGAGTTTCACTATCTTTAAAATCGGGGAGTGGGTGAAACCTGGTCACGTAACTTATGGGGAGTTGCTGGTTCCGATCGGATTTGCCTATGCCCCGCAAGTGCTGAATTTTTTAACGTTAATTCCCTTGCTGGGAGAAGGAATAGAGCGGATATTAGCAGTGTGGAGTTTGCTAGCTGTAATTGTGGCAGTTCGCCAAGGTTTGGATATTGAAACTCGCTGGGCGGTGTTAATTTGTTTTGTGGGTTGGCCGCTGATTCAAATTGCGATCGGCTTTGTGAAAGTAATTGAACAGTTGCTGGCGCAATGGCTTTAAAAAAGCAAATTGTCAGAATTAACAATCAAAATCATAAAAAAACTGCCCGAGCAAGTCCTGAAAATTTCTTTTATAGGGCGAATAAACCTAATTAAAAAATGCCGCCAATTTTGCCGCTGCGATCGGGTGCGCCCAGAAGTCCCTTAACCTGTTAATATAAAATTGGTTTGGGGCGAAATACTTTTGCTTGCAGCGGTATTTTCCAACAAAAGCATTTGCCGATCGCCCGCAGAGGCACTTTCGCTTGCCAATTTCAGAAAATGCTTGACAGGGGGGGAGCCGACAAGTAGATTGAGATACAACAAATAGGATGATTCTTAGCCTTAATTTGCGTTGACACTTGTAGATCGTACTGCGAGACGGCAAACACACCTCTACTATTCGGCTCTCCCCACTGTCCGCCCCCCCTTAGCAGCGATACATTGAGTTTAAGGAAATACACAAAAATTTACATCTATAATTTGTGTATTGTTCCAAATCGCTCCTCACCAGCAGCGATACATCCCTCGCCAAGACAGTAGGAAGGAAAAAATATGTTTGAACGCTTTACAGAACAAGCCATTAAAGCAATAATGCTAGCCCAAGAAGAAGCGCGGCGCCTCGGCCACAATTTTGTAGGCACCGAGCAAATCCTTCTGGGACTCGTCGGCGAAGGCACTGGCATCGCTGCAAAAGTATTACTGGATATGGGCCTTAACTTGAAAGAGGCGCGCAATGAAATCGAAAATATCATCGGTAGAGGTTCGGGCTTCCTGCCGCCAGAAATTCCGTTTACGCCCCGCGTCAAGCGCATTTTTGAAACTGCGCTGAACGAAGCGCGCCAGTTAGGTCACAATTACATCGGCACCGAGCACATCCTGCTTGGCTTGATTCAAGACGATGAAGGAGTGGCGGCGAAGGTGCTGCAAAACCTGGGAATCGATCGCCAGAGAGTCCGCACACAAGTAATTCGTGCCGTGGGAGAAGTCGCGGCAGTCCCCGGAGGCCGAGGAGATAGCGGTGGCGATCGCAAAATCCCGACTTTAGAAGAATTTGGCACCAACTTAACTAAGTTAGCAGCAGCCGGCAAACTCGATCCAGTCGTGGGCCGCGAAAATGAAATCGAGCGCGTGATCCAAGTGCTGGGGCGGCGCACCAAGAACAACCCAGTGCTAGTAGGCGAACCGGGAGTTGGCAAAACAGCCCTCGCCGAAGGCCTCGCCCAGCGGATTGTTAACAGAAACGTCCCGGAAATCTTAGAAGACAAACAAGTAATCAGCCTCGATATGGGTTCGCTGATTGCTGGTACAAAATTCCGAGGCGAATTTGAAGAACGGCTGACGAAAATCATGGCAGAAATTCGCGCTGCCGGCAACATCATTCTGGTAATTGATGAAATTCATACCTTAGTTGGTGCAGGCGCGATTCAAGGCAGCATGGATGCTTCCAATATGCTCAAACCGGCTCTTGCTAGAGGCGAATTGCAGTGTGTCGGCGCAACTACCTTGGATGAATATCGCAAATACATTGAGCGCGATGCTGCCCTAGAACGCCGCTTCCAACCGATTAAAGTCGGTGAACCGAGTGTGGCTGAAACAATCGAAATATTGTATGGTTTGCGATCGGCCTACGAACAGCACCACCGACTGACAATTTCCGATGCAGCTATAGAAGCAGCGGCTACACTGTCAGACAGGTACATTAACGATCGATTTTTGCCAGATAAGGCGATCGACCTAATTGACGAAGCTGGTTCCCGCGTCCACGTCCTGAACTCGCAAACCCCGCCCGAAGTTAAAGAACTCAAAAAACAACTTCCGGCCGTCAGCAAAGAAAAAGATGCTGCTGTGCGCGAGCAAGACTTTGAGAAAGCTGGCAAATTGCGCGATCGCGAATTAGAAATCGAAGCCGAAATCGCCGCAGCAACTATCAACAAAAGCCAGATCCGAATCTCTCCCATCGTCACCGAAGAAGACATCGCCCACATCGTGGCAAATTGGACGGGAGTACCAGTCAGCAAGCTAACAGAATCGGAATCGGAATTGCTGCTGCACATGGAAGACACGCTGCACCAGCGCTTAATCGGTCAAGAAGAAGCTGTCAGCGCAGTTTCTCGGGCGATCCGCCGCGCGCGGGTTGGCTTGAAAAATCCGAATCGCCCGATCGCCAGTTTCATCTTTTCCGGCCCCACAGGCGTCGGCAAAACCGAACTGACAAAAGCCTTAGCAGCATATTTCTTCGGTTCCGAAGAAGCCATGATTCGGTTAGATATGTCCGAATTCATGGAACGCCACACCGTATCTAAACTCATCGGTTCGCCTCCGGGTTACGTCGGCTACGACGAAGGCGGCCAACTAACAGAAGCAGTCCGTCGCCGTCCTTACACAGTGATCTTATTCGATGAAATCGAAAAAGCTCACCCGGATGTCTTCAACATGATGCTGCAAATCTTGGAAGACGGCCGTTTGACCGATGCCAAAGGCCGGACAGTAGACTTTAAGAATACGCTGCTGATCATGACATCAAACATCGGTTCGCGAGTAATTGAAAAAGGCGGCGGTGGTCTCGGTTTCGAGTTTGCTGAAGGTGCCACAGACGCGCAGTACAGCCGCGTTCGCAACTTGGTAAACGAAGAATTGAAACAGTTCTTCCGTCCAGAATTTATCAACCGCTTGGATGAAATTATCGTCTTCCGCCAGTTGAATAAGGAAGAAGTCAAGCAGATTGCAGATATCCTGTTGCAGCAAGTCTTCGGCCGCTTAACCGAACAGGGTATTACTTTGTCGGTGACAGACAAGTTCAAGGACTTGTTAGTTACAGAAGGCTACAATCCCAGCTACGGTGCTCGACCTTTGCGCCGCGCCATCATGCGGTTGTTGGAAGATGTACTGGCTGAGGAAATGCTGTCTGGGAAGCTGAAAGAAGGCCAAAGTGCGATCGTTGATGTGGATGAAAACGGTCAGGTTAAGGTGTTACCGGATGGTTCATCTGAGCCGAAATTGCCGGAATTCGCATTAAGCCATTAATCGCCTCGACACGCGGATAAATAATGTCTGATTAAAAACCCGGTTTCTTGCAGGAACCGGGTTTTTAATTCAATAATACCAGTTAACAAAAGAATACAGTAACAGTAGCTGTAAGATGCGTCGCCATCAACAATCCTCAAAAAAAGCGACAATCTGATAGCGACGCACCTTATTCTTTTGAATGGGTGAGGAAACAAACCCAACATTTCATGCCCCATAAAAAAGCTTGCTACAAGAAAAATATTGGGCTTGCTTCTCGGTTCATTGAACCTCCTAGGTGCGTCGCTATTTAGATTATCGATCTTTCTTAAAGATGGTGGATAGCGACACACCCTACGACTTACGCACAGGTTGCCAGAAACCGGGTTTTTTGTCCAAATATTGGGTTCAAACCGTTAATATCGGTAAAAAACCCGGTTTCTTTAGTCTACTAAATCTCAAATCGGAAAATGGAAAATCTCAAATGGTATGAGTCCAGCTTTTTATCCCAACACCTCATCCACAGGAATTTCTAGATCGGGAAAAGCTAGAATGGATAAAGTCTGACCCCGCTGGAATCTTTGAATATTTTGGTATTCCGAAAGAGAAGGTTCGCGATAAACTACTACGCATTGCTCATTAATATCTACCAACCAAACTTCTGCAATACCCGCTTCAGCATAAATGGGAATTTTTATATTTCGGTCAGTTTCAGCGGTGGTATCTGCTACTTCCACAATGAGCAAAATATCCTCTGATTGAGGATGTCCCGATTCGTAAAAATCATCGCGCCGCCGCAGCAAGGAAATATCCGGTTCAGGTTCAGAGCGATCGTCCAATTCTACCGGGTCTTGGACTCCAATGGTTACTCTCGATAATAAGCGGATATAAAACAACTCTGTCAGGCGCTTGACATGGGATGTGTGCCTTCTACCGACGGCGGCCATTTGAACAATTTCTCCTCGAATTAATTCAACTCGATCATCTTTTGTCAAGATGCCAGACGTAATCATCTGATGATATTCTTTTACTGTGAACAGGCGCTTTATTAACTGAGTTGTCATCATTTGTTTGGCGCTCCTTCTAACATTCAGATGTGTTACCGCTGGCTCACGACAATCAACCTAGTTTATGGGTAATCACCTGTTAAAAAAACAGATTTAACGATCGCAGCCTTCGAGATTTCAAGGGTTTGAGGGACTTTTCTCTAGACTCAGCATACACGCCAGACATATCTGGGTGCTTATGGGCGCACCTGACGGTATAAATAGCATCGCATTTTTTGGGATTAATCCTAATTACAATACTGCGGACTATTTTCTGTGGCGATCGCAATCTCAACGTCTGAAGCTGTATGTTGTTGCGCGAAGAGCTCTCAAAGAGCGCTCTTCGCGCAACAACGTACCTTTGCCCTCAAAGAGCGCTGAATCGCAACAATGTACCTTTGCCGATCGCCATCTCAAACTGTCCCAAGTATTGCTAATTAGATGAACAAACTAGGCGACACTTTAAAATAATTACCGAGTGCCTTAGCTTGTGCTTTGCTAATTGCCCGCTTGCCATTCACAACCTCAGAAACTACGCCACTCGATCCAATGATACCCACTAAGTCAGCTTGACGGGTGCCGCTGGCTTCCATGATGTGCTGCAAAATCTCGTGAGGTTCAGATTTGTCGATCGGATAGTTTTGGGTCTCGTAAACTTCAATTAGCGTTACCAATAACTTGTATAAAGCTTTTTCTTCGGGAGTGCGGTTTTTTGCGAACGTCAGCCGCTCTGCCACTGCTAGGAGGCGATCGCATTCTTCCTCGGTTTCGATCGCCCGTGGAGCGACTTCTGCCAGCAAATTGCTATAATTAGCTCGATCAAAAGTAAGGGTCATTTTTCCATTTGTCTTTATCGTAGTCAGCGAAAAAAAACTTAAAAGCTAAGCTTATTTTTGTTGATTTATACTCTCAAGTCGCGGCGCTAAAAAAGGAGTTTTTACCTATTGATTTTGTTCGATTTCCGGGGTATTATTTAGATAATGGGAGTGGTGACTTAAGTTTTAAAAATACCAATATCTCCATTATTTAATAATACCTTGTCAAGGTAGCCGCGTCAAGCTTTTTACCTCAAAAAAAAGGGCGGATTTTCAATATCTTATGAAAAAATAATCTGTGGGATGAAGCGGATAAATTCACAAAAGCCACAGAATAAAGGAAAGAAAGCAAGAGAGGCGATCGAGATATGAGAAAGAAATGTTGAGATCGTGGGATGGGCGTCCCGCCCGTCCTAGGTATTTTTGCAAGAGGTCTATAGCAGTGGACAGTGGACAGTGGACAGTGGACAGTGGACAGCTCGCCCTGAGCGACTTGCCCCGAGCGTAGTCGAGGGGAGCCGAAGGGTTGCATAACCCGAATCAAATCATTGATGCAGTACGGGTATCTGCTCTATTCATGAAGTTATTTATGTCCTCACCGATGTGGCGGTTGCTATACCAAGAGGCGCGCCCTACAACGATCGAACTTGGTTGAGGGCGAAATACCCGGTTTCAGCGCCAGCGGGCAAAAAAATCAACTCTGCCTTGCGGCAGATAGTACGAACAGCTCAATTTTTGGGATACTAGAAACTAGCACTCAACATAGCTGAGGAACAAACGTGCTGCTATCAAAAGGCTTTGAAGTAGAAATGTATACCGGCACACCCGAAGGTGAGGTGGTCGGTCTGTCCGATCGCATAGTCGCCGATCTAGAGGGATTTGTGCGGGAGCCTGATAGCCGCAATGTGGAGTACACGACCGCCCCGCTGTGCAGCTACGATCGCCTGCTGTGCGCTCTAGTCAAGCCGCGAGTCCGGCTGCGCGAGTATCTCAAACAATTGGGCGACTACACCTTGCTCCCGGGAAGTACCCTATCTCTCGGGGGAAGCGATCGATTTTACAGATCCGATCCCAACAACCCCTACCACACCTACATCGAGCAAACCTACGGCACCAAAGTCGTCACCGCCAGCATCCACATCAACATCGGCATCTCCCAACCAGAAATGCTGATGCGCGCCATCCGCATCGCCCGCGTCGAAGCACCGCTGTACCTTGCCTTGAGCGCCTCTTCTCCCTTCCTCGACGGCGCAGTCACCGGCTATCATTCCACGCGCTGGGGCTTGTTTCCCAAAACTCCCGCCATCGTCCCCCTGTTTGAAAGTCACAAGCATTATATCCAGTGGACTGAAGAACAGTTAGAACTCGGTACCATGCAAAATGTCCGCCATTTGTGGTCTGCTGTACGCCCAAATGGCGATCGTCGCCCCTACTGTCTCAACCGCCTCGAACTGAGAATTTGCGATCTCGAAGTCAATCCTCTGGCTTTGTTGGCCATCACTGCCTTGCTAGAAGCTCGCATTTGGCAGATGATGGAAGACCCTAGCTTAGACCCTTTAGAAGTCAGTACCTTACCGGCAGACACCCGCAACCAAGACTTAGTTGCCCTCACAGACGCCAACGAAATTGCTGCATCCCGGCAAAGTTTAGATGCCGAACTCACGCACTGGCAAGACGGCAGAAAGATTTTGGCACGAGATTGGATTGAGGAAATTTACCAGGAAGTCTGGCCTTTCGCCAAAAAACGCGGATTTAGCTGCTTTTTGTCGCCGCTCAAAAAGATTCTCCGGGAAGGCAACACCGCCCAGCAGTGGTTGAAGCTGCACGAGTCCGGTTTGGACACCCGCAGTATTATTCTCCAAGGGATTGATGGCATGGCTCACCAAGAATTCGAGCTCGAAGATAACTTGTGCGCCCTGTTAGTTGCCTAAACTAATATTAGTTTCACCAAAGAACGCTACTTGCAGCCAGTGCCCCAAGCCCATATCTAGTCAGTCATTGCCCATTTTTCAATTCTTCAATTCTTCAAGGGTATAACCGTCATTGCGATCGTGGGGGCTTTCACTAGCCCCCAGGCGCGTACTCAGCCAATAATCCACATAGCCTGAACTTCCCGCCAAAAAATTGAAAAGCGGCACCCAAAAACAAATCAGAATATTTAATCAATCGAACGCGATACAGGTTATAAATAAAAGCTATAAGTTGTATCTACCTTTGGGTAGATTTAGAGATTTCCCAATAGCTGTATTTTTCGCTTTTAATTAGCTTCATGCCCCAACTTGTCTTGATTCACCCGCAAATCCCCCCGAATACTGGCAATATCGCCCGCACTTGCGCTGCCACAGGCACGGAACTTCATTTAGTCGGCCCGCTGGGCTTTGAAATTAGCGATCGCTACCTGAAACGGGCCGGCTTAGATTACTGGCCCTACGTCAATCTCCACTGTCATGAAGACTTAGCAGCTTTTCAGGCTTGTCGGCATTCTCGTGGGGGGAGAGCGATCGGATTCAGCACTGGCGGGCGATGCAGTTATGCCGAATTTCAATTTCAGCCCACCGACTGGCTGATGTTTGGCTCGGAAACTGTCGGCATTCCCCAATTCGTCTTAGATGCCTGCGACGCGACAGTTTTTATTCCCATGAGCCAGCCTGGAGTCAGGAGTTTGAACCTTTCTGTCAGCGCTGCTGTAGGTTTATTTGAGGCTAAACGACAGTTGGGCGAGCTGGGATAAATCGCGATCGACACCTACATACACATATAGATATTTAATAGCTGCATGGGGCTGCGAAATCTACTTTTAAATATAAGAAATTTGTATCAAAGCGATGAGGATTTAGATAGCCGAAATTAATATATTTTATCGAGCCAAAAACATATTGTTATCAGCAATACCAAATTCCTCTGAAGATGATTTACCTACAAAAACACAGGATTTCAGCGATTTATGTTGTCAGGGATCACCTGCTTGTGCCTGAACGCTATTGATATCTAGTAAATATACGGTTGTAGGTAGTCCGGAAATTAGCATAAAGTCGGATAATAGGTGAGAGTCTTAGCCTGTACGGGAACGCATATTTTATGTATTCGTTCCACCTATTGCGGTGTAAGGCTTTTGGGGTGTAAATGCAGCGGGTTTGACCGAGAATTTCAAAATTTCTGACGGTTCGAGCTTGTCTAAATTAAAAAAGCAAGGTAATCTGGCCTAAGCACGATCGCTATCAACAATCAGAATATTTTTGGCTGTTGATTTAAATTCAGCGTCATGCGATCCCCTTGAGTGTTTCCAAGGACAGTTAGCGCTTCTCAGTAGGAGGTCGTTTTTTTGAAACGAACATACCCCAAAAAAATTAAGTCTGTTCAGGCTAGTGAAATCGACAGAGACGGTTCTGCGGAACCGTCAAAACAGACAACGCTCAGCACTGGCAGGGTTCGCTCTCTCGCCACGCTCGGGCTGGCAATATCGGTAGGTGCTTCTGGCATCCTGATGCCGAGAAACGGAGACAGCGCTCGCGCGTCTGAACTCACACCGACAGCAGAATCCACCGCTGAAGTACAGCCAGTCTCGACCAACGGGCCAGCTACCTCCGCACAAGTTGACGGTTCCTCAGCCGCACAGCCAGGGGTTAAGGTTCAGCAGGGACAAACCCTTTGGGAGCTGTCTCGGGACTATGAAGTTGAACCGAAGGCAATAGCAACTGCTAACGGCATCAAACCCGATACCGTACTCCAAGTTGGCCAAGAACTCAGAATTCCGCAGGCGACTGAAGCCGCGCCACAACAGAACGCTGGCAATACGGCCGCGGTCAATCCCGAACAAAAATTAAATCTGACTGGCTCCGAGTCGTTGGATAGTGCAGCCCTGTCTGGGCAGCCAACCGCAGCGACCCCGCTGGCTACTCCGGTACCGGCACAAAGCTCGATCGACAGCCCGAACGCAAACGGGGCGATCGACAGTTTGAAAAAACAGGAAAACCGCACCACAGCATCAGGTCGGCCCCTGTTGGACTATGAGGTGGGAGCAAATTCATCTACACCTGCTGTACCGACGCTGGCATCCCCGGGATCGGCCAGTGAGACAGCAATTCCCGACCTCAGGAACATACCTGTAATTCCCAATGCCGCGGTCGGTCAAGCAGCATCGCCCGATCGAGCATTAGAGTCAATAGAACAATCTCTGGCAACACCGAGTTTGCCATCCGCTTTGGTAGTCCCCCCTGCGGGCAGTACCGCCGCGCCATCCCAGGCGCTCTACAGCGTGCGTCCGGGAGATACCTTAGATGCGATCGCCAGCAGTCACGGCGTATCCCCCAAAGAGCTGATCGCCGCCAACAAGCTCGGCAACCCCAACTTGCTGAATGTCAATCAACGGCTGAAAATTCCCCAAGTTGGCTGGAATAATTCAGCGGCGGTGGCGGCAGCCTCTAATTCTGGCTCCAACTCTACATCTGTCTGGTCGGCTGCGGTTCCGGCATCTTTGAACAACAGCTCGTCTACCCCGTCCATACCCAGTGCTGGCGTTGTAGAACCCGCGCCCACAGTCGCGGTTGTCTCTCCCTTGGCGAACTTGGAAGGTCTGAACAATATTTCAGCGCCGATGGTTCCCAAAATTAACAGCATTCCGCTAACTCAAGTTTCTCAAACAATTAGCGACACCAGAAAGCTGGAGCTTCAAGGAGAACCCACATTTACAGGTGCCGTTGATACCAGCGCCCTGCCAATGCCGGCAAGTGCGACTGCTACCGCGATCGAGACAGGAGCATACCCGCAGACGGTCAGCTACGTGTCAAATGCTGGGCCCCAAGGTTTAAATGCCGCTCCAACTAGCGCTTTACCTGAGTCGAACCCGTCGGCTCTCAACCCTTATGCTGAACGCTTGAGGGCAGAAGTGCTCAGGCTGCGAGAGGAATATCGCGCCTCGCGCAATGCGATCGGGTCTGGGGCGGTTTCCCTGGCTCCAAGTGACGGGCAAGAGACGCAATTCGCCTCGGGCAACCCGTCTGAGAATCTGCCAAGTCTCAATCCCGACCTCTACACCCCCGAGTATGCTGGGGCGGTGCAGAATGAAATCAGCAGACCGCCATCGAGAGCGTGGTCAGAGCAGGTTCAGAAGCAGCAAGAGCGTTTTGACCCGGCTCGCGCAGCGGAACTGCAACCGATTAACCTGACGCCGACAAGTGCTGCTGAGCGGCCCGTGGTAGCCACTGCTCCTTTGGGAGCCGAGGGTTACGACCCCCTGAGCAACCCGTCTTTGGGACGCATGGTTTCTCCGGAACTGCCTCCGCTATCGGGCGCTGATACTTATCTGCCCAACGGCAGCAAACAACAGTCGGCTAACGGGTTTAGTTGGCCTGCTAAGGGCGTTCTCACTTCTGGCTACGGCTGGCGCTGGGGACGGATGCACAAGGGAATTGATATTGCAGGGCCGATCGGCACGCCAATTATGGCAGCATCTGACGGGGTGGTTACCTATGCAGAGTGGAACGACGGTGGCTACGGCTATCTGGTGGAAATTACCCATCCAGACGGTTCGGAGACGGTCTACGCCCACAACAGCCGAATTTTGGTGCAAAAGGGCCAAAAAGTCGCTCGGGGCGAACAGATTTCAGAAATGGGCAGCACGGGCTTCAGTACCGGGCCGCACTTACACTTTGAAGTCCATCCTGCCGGACAGGGTGCTGTCAATCCGATGGCTTTTCTGCCCGATGATGCGTCCAGCGCTTCTCGGTAAGCACGGGTCGCAAGTTATGGGTTTTGACTGATTAGCAAAACTCATAACTTTCCTCGCTAGGTATTAAAAACTCTGTTGTTTGAGCCTGAGACATAGCTCGCCCTACCGTGCTAGGATAGTAAATCGTGAGGAACGTTTGGCTCAGTGGCGCAGTGGTTAGCGCAGGGGACTCATAAGCCCAAGGTCGCAGGTTCAAATCCCGCCTGAGCCATGATTTCATCCACAAAAACACGCTCTCTATTTTGAGAGCGTGTTTTTGTGATTTTTATCCAAGATATAGCAACCGCCACATAGGTGAGGAGATAAATAACTTGATGAATAGAGCCGATACCCGTACTGCATCAATGGTTTGATTCGGGTTATGCAACTGTCAACTGTC
>NZ_JAUBVZ010000027.1:0-62573 GCF_036702805.1 Microcoleus sp. A006_D1 | reverse complement strand
TTATTGGTTATTGGTTATTGGTTATTGGTTATTGGTTATTGGTTATTGGTTATTGGTTATTGGTTATTGGTTATTGGCTGCTAATGTTCTATGCTCCATGCCCTAGGATCAATTATTAGCTCGCAGGCGCAGTATTTTTAATAGGGTGTTGAATTGATCGGGTAAAGGTGCGATCGCCTCAATCAACTCTCCGGTTAGGGGATGCTGCAATTGTAGCCGCCATGCGTGGAGGGCTTGTCCGGTTAAATTAACGCCGATGGAACGGTTGCAACTGTACATCGGGTCGCCGATAATCGGATGTTTGATTTCGGCTGTGTGGACGCGAATTTGATGGGTGCGGCCGGTTTCTAATTGATAGTGGATTAAGCAATAATTACCGAGTCTTTCTTTGATTGTCCAGTGAGTAACTGAGGGGCGGCCGCCTTTTTCTTCTGGTACTACTGCCATTTTTTTGCGGTCTGTGGGATGCCGTCCGATGGGTAGGTCTATTGTACCTGTTTCGGTGTTGGGAACCCCGTAAACTACGCCTAAATATTCGCGGCGGGCGGTTTTGGTTTTGAGTTGGGCTTGGAGGTTTTGGTGGGCAATGTCGGTTTTGGCGATCGCGATCGCACCTGTTGTATCTTTGTCTAATCTGTGGACAATTCCGGGCCGTTGAACTCCGCCGATTTCTGCGAGGGGACAGTGGGCTAACAGGGCGTTGACTAATGTGCCGTCTTGATGTCCGGCTGCTGGGTGGACGACTAATCCGGCTGGTTTGTTGATGATTATTAGGCTGTCATCTTCGTAGAGGATATCGAGGGGAATTGCTTGGGCTTGTAATTTTGTGGGCTGGGCTTCGGGTAATGTCAGGTGAATGCGATCGCCCGTTTTGACTGAGATTTTTTTCGAGGTGCAGGTTTCGTCGTTGACTTTGACGTTGCCTTGTGATATGAGGGTTTGCACGCGCGATCGGGATAAGTCTGGTATTTGGTTTGACAGCCAAATGTCTAATCGCTGAGTGACATTACTATGGTTAAATTCCTCCGTATTTTCTACTGTGTACATCTGTGGCGCAGTCTCTGTTTCTATCATTTACTTTTTACTGTTTTTGCCAATTTTTGGGCTGACGGATATGGGGCGAGAAACCGGGTTTCTAGGAGTTTTACGAACAGGAACGATAAATATAGGAAGAAACCCGGTTTCTGAGATCGTCAACTATTTTAATCATAACATCTTGGAGTTAGTTCGCGATCGCATGGGTGGCGAGAAACCGGGTTTTTTCACCGTAATACTTCGTTTCTGCCCGCAGATTCGGTAAAAAACCCGGTTTCTGGGGTCGGAGTGCGTAACATCTTTAAGTAACATTGTCAATTTTACCGACAATTATCGCAGTGGCCGCACCGCATTGATGTAGCTTCCTTGGTAAAGCCAAAAGCTTGCAGCAAAAATTGCCACCTGCACTCCCGGTGTTTGAGATATTTTGCCATTTCTTCGGTGGCGGTAAAGTTTTGTTTGGCGGCTTTTTTCTGTACGGATTTGTCGATCGCATAATTGAAAGGATCTTCCCATTTTAACTGTCCGCTGCTGTGCAAGATGGAAAGGGCGATCGCACTTTCGGGAAATTCGCGCCCCACAGCATCTACATCGCCTTTAACTGGCAGTTGTTTGGCCAACTGCTGCGCTTCTCGAAATTGCGATCGCAATTTATCTTGAAAAAACTCCTTTCTTTGTTTGTCATCAGGATAAAGCAAACCCGTAGGTTCGCAAATCAACGTCAGGGCGATCGCAGATTTGCCGTCGCGTCCGCCTCTCCCAATTTCCTGAATGTATTCTGATAATAGCAAAGGTGCTTGAAAGTGAACAACCCACCGCACATCCGACTTGTTAATTCCCATAGCAAACGCTGAGCTACAAACAACAAATTTAAGCTCATTATTCAGCCAAGCAGTTTCTATTTTTCGCCGCGATTCTGCACTCAAACCAGCATGATAGGCTGCGGTTTTATAACCTGCATCTTCCAGCAAATTTGCTAAATTTTCGCTATCTTTTCTCGTGCGGACGTAGACTAAACCTGCTTCTTGTGGTCGAGCTTTGATAAAATTTAATAACTGTTGTCTTCGTCCTCTAGGTGTCCAGACTGTTTGTACTTGCAGGTGCAAGTTAGAACGGTAGGGACTAAGCAGAAAAGCTTCCGGCTTGTGCAGTTGCAAGACATTTTTGATTATTTTTTGTGCTTCCGGGTTGGCGGTTGCGGTGAAAGCTGCGATCGCAATTTTAGTTCCTTGCGGCTTAGTTTTCAATAAAGCCGATCGCACCGCACCCAAACGCCGATAAGCTGGCCGAAATGTATCACCCCACTGGACTAAACAGTGCGCTTCATCTAATATTAAACCGTTTATTTGTATGTGCGGCTGACTGATAATTTCCCAGACAGGTTTGCTGAGCAATGTTTCGGGAGACAGGTACAGCAATCTTAATTTGTTTTGTTGCAGCGATTGCATAGTTTGTCGGCGCTGCTGTGTTGGCAATTGACTGTGGAGTAGGGCCGCGGGTAAATTGCGATCGCGCAATTCTTGCACTTGATTTTCCATCAGTGCTACTAACGGCGAAACTACCAAACTTAAGCCTGTTTGTAACAAAGCTGGCAGTTGAAAGCAGATTGATTTGCCTCCACCAGTTGGCATAATTATGATTGTATCTTTTCCGGCTAATAAACTGGCGACGATTTCTCCTTGGGGCGGCCGAAAGTCGTCGTAGCCCCAGATTTCTTTGAAGGTGGCGCGGGCTTGATTTAATGATGTTGGTTCTGGTGGGTATTTCATTGGGTTTAGTTCCCAAATCAGAATAGTCAAATTATACCAGACAGGACTGTCGTTCCCAATGACAATTACAGTCGCACGCTAACCTCAGAAACCCGGTTTCTTTGTAGATTTTTCGTGACTCGGCGCTAAATTTTTGGTAGAAACCGGGTTTCTCGCCCATGCGCGTGGGCCCTGAAACTGTCAGAATTAGTGTTAATTTAATAACAGTTAATAATTTTACTCGAATTTGAATTATGAACGCCAGCACGTTAAGCGAAGTTTTCAGCTATCGGCAAAAGACTTGTGACGTTTCCGATACAGCGGGGGCGGTAGAAGCGTTACATGAAGATGGTTTTGCGCTGATTCCCGGTGTACTCGGCGAGTCGGAAATCGCGGCGGCGCGGGAAGCACTCGATCGCCTGCAACCCTTCGGACTCGATGGTAGCAGTTGGAGTGAATTAAACAAACATTTTAAATGCGTCTTTAATCGCGATCGCCTGTGGCTTTCCTATAGCGATCGACCTGGTATCATTGAATTGGCAGAAGCATTGATGGGCAGCGATTGCCACATTATCGGCATGACTGCATGGAAAAGCGGCCCCGGTTACGATGGTTGGCGCGTCCACGTCGATCAGGTGTTTGTACCCGTGCCCGAAAGCGTGTTTGCCGTTAGCGGAGCCCTCGAAGAGGATCGCACTTTTCAACTCCCAGTCTGGATTTGTACAGCCCATTTCTATCTCAGCGACATCACAGAAGACCTCTGTCCTACCTATATTATTCCTGGTAGTCACAAATCTGGTAGAAAACCCGATCGCGGCGAAGAAACTTGGAACGGACACTCGCCAGAACCAGTGGTGTGCAAAGCAGGAGATGTGCTGTTTTTCCGCAGTGAAATTTGGCACTCCGGCGGCAGAAATACGACAGTCGATGGCAGTCGCTATATGTTGCAAGTGCATTATTCCCACCGCAACATCGCCCAAAAATTTTCGCCTTGGCCGTGGCAATTCAATCCAGAAATTCTCGCGACTGCTACCGAACGGCAACTGCGGCTTTTAGGCAAACATCCCGAGTCGAATTACGGTTGAAATATCCTATAAATTTTAGACTTTAATTCCATTCATTCCCTCGCTCTTCTTGAAATTATCTGCGTTCATCTGCGTTAATCTCTCTAGCATCTGCGGTTGATCTATCAATTTGAGATTTTGAGTTTTGGATTTAAGATGCTCATCTATTCTAGATCCTTGCGAATCCTCGAATATCTCGATCCAAAATCCAAAATCCAAAATCTCAAATTACTTAATACTGGCCGTCTCGGCGGCCGAGCTCGTACACACCACCACCAATACAGGCGATAGTCCCCATAGATACCGCCCAACTGGTGCCCAGAGAAAATTCTACGCCCCAATTGCACAATCCACCCACAATCAAAAAGGGCAGAATGCTCAACAACGAAGCGTAAAACGCATTTTGAGCTTCTCTGGCTTGGCGGGTTCTCTCAAACTCCGCTTCCGAGGTGTAGAGGGATCTTTCGGCAAAATTCATCCAGCGGTTGAGTTGCAGCATCACCCATTCGCTGAGGGGCGACAGACCCCAGTACAGGGCCAAAGACCATAATGACGCACCGGCGATCGCAGTTGCGTCTATGGCAAAACTAAAGGGAAAAATTTCAGTAAGCATTGCTGATGTGTGTTATGAATTTGAGATTTTGGATGATACCAAAATCCCGGACTAAACTATAGTGTCAAGCAAAAGCTCGATCGAATTCAACCGCAGCAAGAATTCCGCAGGAAAATATTTTTCACTTACCCGCAGCATTCAGCCCGGAGCCTTGACACGAGTTGTGCATAGGGTAAGATACACGTTGGTCAACTGATTCGCTAGTGGGTAGAGCACGCGAGGCAATCTTGCAGCGGATTGGCACAACAGACAACGCAGATTCGCAAATACATTAAACTTTGAGGAGTTAAATAAATCGTGCCAGACTCTACAAGCCCGCTGACAGTAAAACGCTTTTTTCGCGCTAGACACATACTACTGTTAGCTCTTTCAATCTGTATCGTGGTGATTAGCCCTTATTTGCAGCAGCAGTTAGTCATGGCTCAGTCAGCTTTACCAAGCAAGGTAGCCACGGGTAATTTGTGGCAAGAAGCTTCTTTTCCCGTCGAAAGTTTTGAAGCCTACAGTTCCCCCTTTGGCCCTCGCGGCGGGGATTTTCATTACGGTTTAGACCTGGCGGCCCCGGAAGGCAGCTATATCCGCAATTGGTGGGGCGGGCAAATTGTGGAAGTTTGGGAAGATGGCCGATGTGGTACTGGTATGGTAGTGCGATCGGGAGAATGGGAACACATCTACTGTCACCTCAAAGGTAGGGTGCAAACAGCTAACGGCGGACGTTATTATATCGATCGCGAAGGCGGCCTGCAAATTTGGCAGGGTCAAACTGTGCCGGCCGGTGCGAGAATTGCCAGAGTGGGAATGACTGGCCGCACCAGTGGGCCTCACCTGCATTGGGGATTGAAGTACGGCGGCCGCTGGGTAGATCCGGCTTTGGTACTTCGCGAAATGTATTCCAATCAGTCTTAATTAGTCAGTAGTCAGTTGATAGTTGTCAGTTGTCAGTTGTCAGTTGATAGTTGTCATTGGTCATTGGTCATTGGTCATTAGTTAGTAATCAGAGGGAAGAAGTATTACGCAATCCCGACCCTTACTAATGACAACTGTCAACTGTCAACTATCAACTGTCAACTGTCAACTGACCAATGACTCTTTTTTTGTCAACTCGGAGTATCGATCGACTATTTTGCGGAATTCATCACCGTCGATCGTTTCTTCATCCAACAGCACTTCCACCAGTTTGTCTACCAAAGCGCGGTTTTCGCGGATAATCCGGCGGGCTGCTTCGTAGCAGTGAATGGCGATTTCTCGGACTTGCCGATCGATCTTAATTGCCATTTCTTCAGAATACTCCGATCGCGAATTCCAGCTTTGGCCCAAAAATACTTCACTGTTCGGACTTTCCAAAGCCACAGGCCCCAAATCCGACATTCCGTAAAGCGTTACCATCTTTCTAGCTAGGGTGCTGACTTGTGTGATATCGCTGCTGGCGCCCTTGGTTACTTCGGCATCGCCGTAAATTTCTGCCTCCGCCGCCCGTCCCCCCAAAGCTACTGTAATCCGGCTTAACAGCAAAGCCCGACTGATCAAACCTTCGCTGTCGATCATTTCGTCATCAATCACAAAGTTGGCAAACCCTCCAATGCCACCGGAACGGGGAATAATCGTTACTTTTTCCAGCACATCGGCATTCTTGAGCATAGTCGCGACTAGGGCGTGTCCGACTTCGTGGTAGGCTATGAGCCACTTTTTCTTGCTGTCCAGCAGCGGATTCAGAGTCAGCCCGATCGTGATTCGGTCGATCGCATCGTTAACTTCTAAGTTACCGATCGTGTCTTTGCGTCGCCTCGCGGTGAGAATTGCTGCTTCGTTGAGCAAGTTTGCCAAGTCAGCGCCGGAAAAGCCAGGAGTGCGGCGTGCAATCATGTCTAGGGCAACTTCGGCGTCGAGTTTTTTGTTGCGCGCGTGCACTTCCAAAATCCCCAAACGCCCTTTGTAGCTGGGCAAATCTACAGTTACTTGGCGATCGAACCTACCGGGCCGCAGCAGGGCAGTATCGAGCACGTCGGGGCGGTTAGTAGCTGCAATCACAATCACGCCACTGTTGCCTTCAAAGCCGTCCATTTCTGTCAGCAACTGGTTGAGAGTTTGTTCGCGTTCGTCATTTCCGCCACCAATACCAGCGCCGCGCTGCCGTCCTACGGCGTCTATTTCATCGATGAAGACGATGCAGGGAGAACTTTCTTTAGCTTTGCGGAACAAATCGCGGACGCGGGAGGCGCCGACTCCGACGAACATTTCCACAAATTCGGAACCGGAGATGCTGAAGAAGGGAACGCCTGCTTCGCCTGCGATCGCTTTTGCCAACATGGTTTTGCCTGTTCCCGGAGGCCCGATTAACAGAACTCCCCTGGGAATTTTTGCGCCGATGGCGTTGAAGCGTTCGGGTTTTTTCAGAAAAGTGACTACTTCTTGCAGTTCTTCTTTCGCTTCTTCGATCCCTGCTACGTCGTCGAACATCACGCCGGTTTTGGCTTCCATTTGGAAACGGGCTCGGGATTTGCCGAAGTTCATGGCATTTCCTTGCGATTGGGTCGATCGACGCAGGATAGCCATCAACACTGCCAACACTGCAAAAATCACTAGCAAGTTTACTACTAAACTGACTGCGGCGGTGTTGTCGGCTGTTTGTTTGACTTCAAAGTCAATCTTTTTGGCGCGAATTTGCGAGTAAAGTTCTCGGTTGTTGTAGTCGAACAGGGTAACAATTTGGGCTTGATCGGTTTTTTGATCTTTTAGCTTAACTCTGGCAGTTCTTTGAATTTCGTCTATTTCGATTTTACTGACTTGCCCTTTGTCTATTTTGTCGATCAGTTGGCTGTAACTCATGGTATTTGGCGCGCTGTCGGCAAACACCGGGGTCGAGAGCAATATTCCTTGAGAAATCACCAAACTGCCCAGGATGCGCCAAAGATTCCGTCCTGGAATTGATTTTTTAGGATTCTGCTGGCTCGATTTGTCTTTGTTTACAGCTAGATGCCCCAGCCATGCGTGTTTCCAAGAATTTTTCATATTGCTGTGCCGCTTGTTGAAGACTGCCAAGATTGACCGCTTTTGGTTTGCTATGTTTGTTTATTTTAACAAGATGCCGGGTGTTGAATGGGTTTATCTCTCGCCTGCATCTCAAACAGGCCGCTCAAGATGGCGGGTTGTTGAACCCGCTGCGACTCAGAAACCGGGTTTTTTACTCCAAAGAATTGGTTGAAAGCCCCAAGCCCTAAAGGCGAGAAATTAAAATCAGACTATTCATTGCTTCAATCCTCGGACTTCTTTTGTCAAGTGCTGTCCCAGGTCAACTGTCGAGCGGTCAACTGAATGAACCAATCTGTGGGCTCTAACCCAGGATTTTGCTCAAAAAACCCGGTTTCTCGGTCACGTCTACTGAACTTACGGACTGCGACTCAGAAACCGGGTTTTTGCCAAAATCTGTGGCTTTAATCAATAATTTTAGCAAAAACCCGGTTTCTCGGCCACGTCCATAAATCTCAAATCTCAAATCCAAAATCTCAAATCGATTGACAGTTGCCGATCGAACTTGCTAGATTAATCATAGTCGTAATGAGTACGCTTTAGACTGCTAAAGGTTTTATGGTGAAGATTGTCGGCATTGGTGGAAGTTTGCGGGCTGGCTCCTACAGCCAGATGGCATTGAGAATAGCGGCAGAACGGGCGCAGGCCTTGGGTGCGGAAGTTGAAATATTGGATTTGCGATCGCTCGACCTGCCCTTCTGTGACGGCGAGAATGATTATCGCGATTACCCAGATGTGGAAAAGCTGCGGAATGCGGTACGCCAAGCTGACGGTTTGATTTTGGCAACGCCGGAGTATCACGGTAGCGTTAGCGGTGTTCTCAAGAATGCCCTGGATTTGATGAGTTTCGAGCATTTGGACGGGAAAGTTGCGGGTGCGATTAGCGTGTTGGGAGGACAAGTCAACAGCAACGCCCTTAACGATTTGCGAATTATTTTGAGATGGGTGCACGCTTGGGTGATTCCCGAACAAATTGCGATCGGACAAGCTTGGAAAGCTTTTAGTCCAGACGGTAAATTGTTGGATGAAAAACTGTCTGAAAGGTTCGACACATTTGCTCGGAGTTTAGTAGAAAAAACGCAGAAATTGGGAGGAATTTCTTAGGAAAGCGTACCGCAAGTTACCAGTTATAGCAGTTGACCTGGGACAGTGGACAGTTGACAGTTGCATAACCCGAATCAAACCATTGATGCAGTACGGGTATCGGCTCTATTCATGAAGTTATTTATGTCCTCACCGATGTGGCGGTTGCTATATTAGTCTAGGGCGTGTCATTAATCAGGCAAGCTAAAAATAACTGTTAATCGCGGACAAACCAACTAATTATTATTGCTCGGTTCCAGGGATAACCCTTTATTACCCTGCACTTGTAAAAACTTAGCCTTTGAGTCCTCCAATACTTGTTGTTTGACCGGGAGGTAGCCCAAATTCTGACTTTCTTCCCTGACATTAGTCAAATAATAGTTGATAAACCCTTCAATTTCCGGTCGAGTCCGAATTGCTTTGGCATCTGCATAAATATACAGCGGACGGGTGATCGGATATTGTGGGCTAGATGCGACTACTCCATCAATGGCGATCGCCTTTAGCTGATCTTGGTTTTGTTTGTAAGACGCATACTCTAAAAAACCAACCATATAGGGATTAGTCAAAGCTTCTGAGTGTAGCTGCTCTACAAAGTCATAAAATACTGTATACGGGGAATTGAGAAATTGCTTGCAGTCCCCCTTGAGGATAGCTTTTACTACCAGATCCACTGCTCCTCCAGTACCCGCGCCCGCTGGCACAATACGTTTGATCACCTCCGAGGGCCATTTGGGATTCACATCATACCACTTCTCGAAGGTAAATATTTTTGCCAGTTGCTCCCGCGTCAGATTGGTAGGGAGGAAATTATTCTGAGAACTGACAACAATGGTAACAGCATCGGTAGCTATTTGAAAGCCGATCGGCTCCACACCCGATTTGGCACAAGCTTGTGCTTCCTGACTGCTAATCGGGCGCACTGCATTGACAATATCTACCTTTTTGCGATCGCAAAACAGCTTAAAGCCAACTTGGGTATCAATACCCGCTAGATCGATCTTGCTGGGGTAGCCGTTTTCGATATAGCGTTGAGCAATAGCCTGACTCAGTGGCAAAATTACCTGACTTCCCGATATCGCGATCGATCCCTCCATTTCCAGAGGTTTTAGGGCTGGTAGCACAATTCCCTGTGTGGCGGGATCTGGGCCCGAAGGTGGTTTAACTAATTTGCGATCGACTCGCTGAATGCCCAAGTTTTTTTTTGAACTATTGTCTGCACTGACAGGGGAAACTTGATTGACAATCTTCTCCTTTTGTGTTACTGAATGTAGAGCGCAAGCTGTTAACAGTAAAACCGCTGCGATCGCACTCCAACTTCTCCAGTAAATCTGTGTTTTCGTTATCCCGATCGCGATCGACAACATCTATTATCCTCTCAATTGCATCCGGCGGCCCCGCTCGGTAATCTGCGGACTAGCATCATTTTTAATTCCTTTAGCGATGCGTAACATTTTTTTGCGTTCCTCAATATACTGAAGAATTTCTGTAGCAAATTGGGCGTTAGAGTGAATCGCTTCAATAATCTCGTCCGCTGGAATCACCACCAGCTCAATATCCTCATCAGCAACCACCGTAACCGGACTTACTTCTCCAGAAAAAATAGCCATTTCACCAAAAGCCCCGTTAACTTCAAGGATCTCGACAATCTTGCAACTACCTTCTTCATCAGTGATGAAAGCGTGTCCAGTGCCCTTGCAGACAATATAAATCCCCTCGTCAGGCTTACCTTCGCGAATAATTAACTCACCCTTGCCATAAGCTTGAAATTCAGTAGCAGCGGCCAGTCTCTCCATGCCATTATCGTCAAGCATCATGAAATAAGGCAGCGATCGCAAATAAGCGCTCAATTCCTCTTGGCGGTTCACCAACACTTGGGGAATTTGGCTCGGAATCCCCTGCTTCGCATCGATATCATACTGCACTTCAATCGGATAGGGGATAGTAAAACCATAACGCTTGGTCAGATAATAAAGTCGAGATCTCAGTTGCGCAGAAACTCGCTTATCTTGTTCCGGCATTATTTTGTAAGAAAGCTCGTAATTAATACTAGAAACTCCCTAGGCAATAACCTCAGCAATACCTTCAGATTCGATGCTAGCTATGCCTTCCACCAAACTATTTAGGGCGGGAATCACCCGATTGGGATGGTCGTCGTAAGAAAAGCTGGCAGAAATAGTTTTCCAAACTGATCCCGAACCGTAATTGATAATTGTTGCCTTCGACAGTACCCCATTGGGAATGTTTAAATTAAATAAATTATTCGCAATTGTGACCGACCACCAATTTTGCTCTAGTACCCGCCCTTGCTTTCCTTCTAACTCAATCCAGTCACCGGTTTTGAAGGGTTTAGCAAATAGCAGCAGCAATCCTGACACCATGTTGCTGAGGGTATCTTGCAGCGCTAAAGCAATTACTGCCGAGGCGATTCCTATACTGCTGCCCAAACCGCTCAAACTTACATTCCAAACTCCATTGAGGATATGATAACTAATGCCTAAGATCACAGCAGCCCGGGCCACCTGAAAAAACAAGTTAGGTACTTGAAGTTGCCATTTAATCTGTTGCTGTTTTGTAATCAACAGCCCGTTGATTAAAGAAATTCCCGCCACAATCACCGCCGCTCAAGTCAGATCTGGGAGTAGGGACTCTGTAGCAAATTGGTGGTAAAATCTGTTTATTTAAAATAGGAATAAACGACATCTGCGGTTTTGTGGTTAATCAAAAATACATCGTAATAACCGAATTTTTCGACAATATCTTGGAAGAATATGTGATATTTGGCATGGGCTTTGGTGTATTCGCTGCGATCGCCTGCATCAAACAGCTTGTTTTTTTCGCCGACTGGATTGGGATTGTCAGCCATGTAGTAATACTGAAGATAGCGAGCAGCTTGCCCGGTGGGACGATATTTGCCGAAACTGGGGTCTTCTGAGAATAGATTCTTTTTCAGCCGAGGTAAAAATTGCTTGGTGTAGTAAGTTTCCAAACCTTTCTCCGATTGCGAGGGAACAAAGTTGCGCTCCAAGTTGCGGAAACCTGCATTCAATTCCACCATGGCTTTAATGACGTTGCTGTCTCCTGCTAACATCCCTACCTGGTTGTACAAGTTTTCAAAGAACAACTCTGTTTGATCGGTTTTGCTGGTGCGTATACCTACGAGCTGGTCGGCGATTTTGGTTCGCAGGGTAGCTTGTGTTTGATACCAACCAATTCCGCTAACTACTATTACAGAAGCGAGGCTAACTGCTAGCAGCAAAGCTTGCAGCTTGGATTGAAGTGTCCAATTTTTGGGGCTAAATTATTAGAAAATGGATTGCGGAGCTTGAATAGTGTTTTTTGCATAATTGGGTTTTGGTTGGCTGCGAGTTAGAGGTGTAAATAAGCAAAGTACGCCCGATCGCTAAAAATAAGAAGACGGGGCGGTTAAAACCCAATACAGCTCAGTTAAGACCGTTCTGAAAGTAATACCAAGCGTGAAAAATTGTTGCTACGGTTATTAAATGTAGAGAAATTATCTGTCATTGCCTTAACTCCCCGCCGGACACGGCAGTGCCGTTTCCCTACAGGTGAGATCCTCTAATTTCGATAGTAGCAATATTTTTTACAATTGGTATAAAATGATGTTAAAAACAGACACAGTTTGCTTCGTTCCTCTCTTCGGACAAGTTTAATTGAACCGTATGTGGTTAAAACCAGGTTTATACAAAAAACAAAACCCACTCCAAGCGGGTTGAAGACTGGACGGTTAAAATTAGATTATCTTCTTGACACCGCTTGGAGTGGAGTTCGTTGATACACACCTGGTTTCAACCGCTATCTTATCTGACAAAGCATGGCGTAAATGTGCCTGCTTTTTCGTGAGCATCGAGCCGTCTGGGTACACAATCAAAATGGCATATCGATCATGTCTCCGAAAGGATGGGGTACGTCGATCGGCATTCTTCCGGGTTTTGACTCGTATTTGTCAATCCAATTTTTGGCCAATTCCAAAGCTTCCTCCTCAGTTTTGGCATTTTGGACGGCGACGTGGCGGTTGCCGCGGCTATCCCAAACCTCGACGTAGAAGACTTTCTGGGATTGCATAATCCAACCTTTATAAGTATCTGCTGGTTCCATAGTTAAAATCCTAAAATTATCAGGCGGGAAGTTGAACTGGCGGGCTAATTGTAAATATTGCCCTGTATAAAATGAATTTTACGGGGGTTTCTATAGTATTTTTGGAAAAAAGTCAGTTTTACGGTTAACCTCAATGACTAGACTCAAGCAATTATTTAACTGGAGAAATTATCTCCAACAAGCGGCGGCGGCGATCGCGATCGTTCTGATCGCGTCCCAGATGGCGGTATTGCCGGCATTGGCGACTGGCGTGTACGAAATGCCGGTGTTGTCGGCGGGCGATCGAACTTGGGTGTTCGACAAAGGCGACGTGCTCAGCCGCAGCAGCGAAAGCAACATCAGCAGCGTGCTCGACACCCTGGAACAGAAAACAGGAAAACAAGTTCGCTTTGTCACCATCCGCCGCTTAGACTACGGCGAAACGACTGCCACTTTCACCGACCAACTGTTTGAACAGTGGTTTCCCGAAAAAGAAGACCAGACTAATCAAATTTTACTCGTTCTCGACACTGTTACCAACAGCGCGGCAATTCGCACCGGGGAAGGGGTGAAGTCCCTGCTAACCGATGAAATTGCCCAGAGTGTAGCTGGGGAAACCGTGCAAGTGCCGCTGCGGGAAGGCAATAAATACAACGAGGCATTTACCGCAGCCGGTTCGCGGATTGCGACTGTGATGTCGGGCGAACCCGATCCGGGTGCGCCTGAAGTTGTTGACAATATCCAAGTTGAAGGCACGTTTAAAAAAGCTGAAGAAACAGACCAAGGTAATGCCACAGTGATTGTGGTTGTGCTGTTGGTGTTGGCGACAGTGATTCCGATGGTGACTTATTTCTGGTATCAAGGTTTTTCGTGATCGGTTGCTGTCAGATGCAATAAGTTGACGTTTTGTCAAGAAATTAGGGTACGACTGCACTAATCTTGAACGTATTCTCGATCGCTCAACAATGCAATTTCTGCCCGCACAAATTCCCGTCCCAGATAAGCCGCGTGATCGAACATCGTCACCGGGCTGGGGCGGGTTTCTTCTAGGATTTTGACGCAAAGTTCTTTGGCGGTTCTGGCGCTAAAGATTGTGGACTGAGTGCGTTCTACTTTGCCGCGGGCGGGGATGGGTTTGCCGGTTTCGGGATCGACAGCCAGGCCGCGCTCGTCGATAATGTTGGTGAAGTGTTTGGCGCAAATTAGGCTGGTTGTGCGATCGATGTAAATGATGAAGTAGCCGCCCGGATCGAGGTCGATGTGGCGTTTGGAGAGGTTGTCATCGATGGCGGTGAGGTTTTCCAAGGTTTGACTCATGGTTGGTGAAAGGCAGTAAATAATCGCTGTTGTTTTTTTTGCTATTTCTAGTTTAGTCGGCTGCGGGACAAGTTTGGGAGTTTTCTGGGCGATCGATATTCTAGGCGATATCTGTAGACACGGCAATGCCCTGTCCGGCGCGGGGTTTTTGTTTAAATTAGTATTATTAACCGCAGAGAGCGCAGAGAACGCAGAGTGAAAGAAGAGAGAGAAACAAAATATGTTATTATTGGCGGAGTAACATTTTGCATTAAATTATAAATGAAATTTATAGATTTGTTTTCAGGAATAGGAGGTTTCAGACAAGGTTTTGAAAAAAATGGCTTTCAATGCGTTTTTTCCTGCGAAATCAACGCCAAATGCCGAGAAGTTTACACAGAAAATTTCGGCGAAGTGCCTTTTGCAGACATCAGTAACATCAAGCCCGCCGATTTAGCAGACTTTGATGTTTTAGTCGCCGGGTTTCCCTGTCAACCTTTTAGCATCTGCGGTAAAAAGCTAGGCTTTGAAGATACTAGAGGTACATTATTTTTCGAGATATGTAAAATCATCAAAATCAAACAACCTCAAGTTGTTGTTCTGGAAAATGTCAAGCACTTAATCCATCATGACAAGGGAAATACCTTAAAAGTAATTATTGCGAGTCTGGAAGATTTAGGATACAGCGTGAATTACAAAATGCTAAATGCTAAAGACTTTGGAATTCCTCAACATCGTGAAAGAATATTTATTATTGCAACTAAAGGTAAAGAATTCAATTTTTCTCGACTTAAAACCAAGTTTCCTCCAAAACTCAGGGAATTTCTAGACGAGACAGGGGATTTTGAAATATTGGACAAATCCGAGTATACTTTAATTGAGTCTCCGAGAAAGCAAGATTCGGGACTTTTGTTTGTAGGTTACAGAAATAAAGGTACTTGGAAAACTGGCGTCAGGCCCAATACAGAACATTTATCGAGGGTTCACAGACAGCCTAATCGCATTTATTCGGTAGATGGAGTGCATCCGACAATTCCTTCGCAAGAAACATCTGGCAGGTTTTTTATCTACATTCCTGAGCAAGATATGGTGAGAAAGTTGACGCTGAAGGAATGTTACCGTCTTATGGGTTTTCCTGAAGAGTTCAAAAGTTATCCTAGTGCGGGGGAAAGTTACAAGCAAATTGGGAATTCTGTTTGTGTACCGGTGGTGGACGCGATTGCGAAAGAAATATTAAGTCAAAATTTATTGTCAAATGAACCCAATGAACCACAAAGAAAAACTGAAGAATATATACAGCTTGTCCTTTTCAATTGCTGATATCAAGGATATTCCTCAACAATGCCTTGAATATATTTTACTGATTGGTGAACAAGCATACAAACAAAAGGGAGTATACACCGTTTTGATAACTCTTTTAACTCACAAGTCTTTATTCTCTGAACAGGACATCAGAAAACATCAGAGTAGTATGCCGGGTGGTTTTTCGGGAAGAACTATTGACACTCTATCTATTACACCTACATTAAAAGAACTGGGACTTCCATCTATGGCTGAAAGCGGTTGGCTCACCAGGTCTTTAGAACAACCGTACCCGTACAATTTAGACTACCAGGGCAAAATCAGCAACAAGGCAGTAAAAAAAGCATTTTTAACTATAATTGATTATGTTCAAAGCAGACCTGAACAGGCAGATAATGTGCTGCGGTTGATATTGAATAAAGTTATTGAAGTACAATCTAAAAATATTGTAAACGTAGCTAAATTAGTTAATCCTGACACTCTGAACATACTGAGTATAGTTTCTTGTCTGGAGGAGCATTTTTCTACTAAATATAAAGTTCGCGGTGGCTCAAAGTTGCCGGTTCTGGCTATCTATGCAACGTACAAGTCTCTCTTGGATGAAGTAAAAAGATATGAAAAGTGTACTTTAGCACCTTTAGGCAGTCACACAGCATCTGACTTGACTTCAAGAAGTTCAGGCGACATAGAAGTATTTGACGAACAAGGGCACATCTGTGAAGCTATTGAAGTAAAGCTTGATCGGGAAATTGACTTAACAATTGTGCGAATAGCTTATGAAAAAATCATCAGGTTTAATCCCAAAAGATACTATATACTTTCGTGTAAAAATATTAAAATTTATGAAATTCAGGAAATAAATAACATAATATCCCAAGTGAGAGAAGAGCATGGCTGTCAAATAATAATTAATGGAGTAGTTCCTACGATTCAATATTACTTAAGATTGATTTCCTTAGAAATTTTTGTGAATAATTACTCTAATCTGGTCAGTATGGATACAGAATTGCAGCCTATTCACAAGATCAAGTGGAATGAATTAATTGAAAAACTGGGTGTTGAGTAGATGTTGCTATAGTATGAAAAGGTGATTTTTATAACTCTGATTCACTCCGAGAAAATGTATCAGTCATACCTTGTTAAACCAGTCTAGCCAATGAACTAACGTTGATGAGGAAATGATATCTTCCGATTTATATTCCTCATTCTTCTGATGATAAACGTAAGCTCGATCGTCAGCATTAGATGGGCAGAATAACCTTACTCTACAATCAGCATTTGTATTTTGCCAAGCAAGTCTGATACTACCTGCATCGTCTGTACCAGCCGATGCTTTAGGGAAACGATCGCCCAAAACATCATAGGCTTCTACAATCAATTTCATGGCTGTGTTAAAAGCATACTCAGTCGGTCTTAAAATTCCATATTCGTCTTCTTCTTCTAAATCTAAAAGTTCCAGAATACGTTCAACTGTTACCCGGAAGTTTGATAATCCCTTAATGCTACTGCTATCAGTAATCTGTTCGTTAGCTACAGTCATAAGATGTAAGTTCCTCGATGCCGATCGCCAATTTCATCTTAACACAGGCTGATTCGGACAGGATATTAACACTCACAAACGCATGGACTACCAAAAAAACCAGGTTTTTTATCCAATCTACGGGTTATTCCGAAGGATTTTCGTAAAAAACCCGGTTTCTGACCATCCGCACATCCATGACTAATTAAGCAAACAAGTCTTAAGCTGGAACTTGGATTCTTTCACTCCCCGAAAGCTCAAAGGCGGCGTGAATTGCCTTCAAAGCTATGACACCTTGTGCTTCATCCACAACGCAGCTAATCTTAATCTCAGAAGTCGCAATCATTTGAATGTTGATTTTGTGCTGCGAAAGCGCTTCAAACATCTTTGCTGCAACTCCCGGATGCGCTACCATTCCAGAACCAACTACGCTGACTTTGGCAATTTCTGTATCAACTGCTACTTCGCCCCAGCCGAATTCAACGGCTGATTTTTCGAGGACTATTTTAGCAGCTTCTGCGTCAATTTGTGCTACGGTAAATGCAATGTCGCGTGTTAATATGCCATCGATATTGCGGCAGCGTTGCGACTGAATGATTGTGTCTACGCTGATATTTTCCTCGGCTAAAAGTCCGAACAGTTTTGCTGCTACTCCGGGACGATCGGGCAATTGACGAATTGCGAGACGCGCTTGATTGAGATCCAACGCTACGGCGCGGACTGCGGGCGGTTTGTTCGATGATGAATGCAGCCCGATCGGCGAATTGGCGACATCAAATGCTTTGCAGAGTTCGGCAACTGCCCGATCGCACTCCGCAGCATCGATCGTACAACTAACCTTCACCTCAGAAGTGGAAATCATTTGAATGTTAATTCCCGCATCCGCCAAAGTCTTAAACATCTCCGCCGCTACCCTCGGCCGCCCGATCATTCCCGCACCCGCAATGCTAACTTTAGCTATGGGTCGTTCCTCTGCTTTCACTTCCGGTTCCCCCAATTCTGGGCGAGAATTCTTGCCGAGGGCGGGCACGATCGCATCTGCAACCGCGACAGCTTGATTCAAGGAATTTCGCCTGACTGTGAAGGCGATATCGTTAGTATTTCCTTCGTGAATTGACTGGATAATTAAGTCTACATCGAGATTTTGCTGCGCGATCGCCCCAAACAACCGCGCTGCTACTCCAGGGCGATCGGGCAAACGCAACAGCGACACCCCTGCCTGATCCAAGTCAAACTCCACCGCATCGACCGCTTTTGCGAGCTCCAAGCCCTCCAAAGGTCGGGGTTGCGGGGGGGGAGAGACTACCCGCGTCCCGGGGGCTTCACTCCAGCTAGAAAGCACAATCAGCGGCACGCCGTAATTCTTGGCAATTTCTACGGCGCGCGGGTGCAGGACTTTTGCACCCAAACTTGCCAATTCCAGCATTTCGTCGCAGGTGATCTCATCCATCAGTTGCGCGTCGGCTACCAAGCGCGGATCTGTAGTCAGAATTCCGGGCACGTCGGTATAAATTTCGCATCTGTCGGCGCGCAAGGCTGCGGCGAGGGCTACTGCTGTGGTGTCGGAACCGCCGCGCCCCAAAGTGGTAATTTCCAATTCTTCGGCATCGGCGATGCCTTGGAAACCTGCAACTACCACGACTTTACCCCTTTTTAACTGGCTTTCAAGCCGTGCCGGATCGATCCGCAAAATCCGGGCGCGGGTGTGGGCTGCTTCGGTGACAATCCCGACTTGGGCGCCGGTGAGGGATATTGCGGGCTGTCCCATTTCCTGCAATGCCATGCTTAAAAGTGCGATCGACACTTGTTCCCCAGTGGAGAGCAACATATCCATTTCCCGTTTGTTGGGATTTGCGGAAATTTCCTTCGCGAGTTTCACTAAACCGTCGGTCGTTTTGCCCATTGCTGAAAGTACGACGACGAGGGAGTTTCCCAGCTGTACTGTTTTGACTACTCGTCGGGCTACTTCTAAAATGCGATCGACTGTACCAACCGATGTCCCACCATATTTCTGAACAATTAGCGCCATAGGATTTATACAAAAGTGATGCAATACTTACCAGTTAATATACGCAAATTCTGGACGATCGCCGATGTTTGTATCGTTTTTGAGGGGGCTGGTAGTCGATCGGGCTTTTTGCAGCAGTAGGATTTGTGCACTCCCAATCAAGAAACCGGGTTTTTTAAGAGAGTGAGAGTTTTAAGCGAGTATTTTGGTTGAAAAACAAAGGTGATGGCCACCTGTGCGTCAGTCCAAAGAAACCGGGTTTTTTAAGAGAGTGAGAGTTTTAAGCGAGTATTTTGGTTGAAAAACAAAGGTGATGGCCACTACAGGAATCTGCGGCTTATTCTCCTTCTAACTCTCGCAAACGCGCTTCCAAAGCTTGAATTCGCAACTCAGCTTCTATGCGCATTTGCCGTTCTCGTTCTGCTTCTGACTGCGCTTTTTCTGCCGCCAATTCGGCTTGTTCTGCTCGTTCCTCCGCCGCCGGCAGCAAAGTCCCGGAGGCATCCCACCAGCGCAACCAAGGCAGTTCTACGCCCTGATAAACTCCTTCCCAAATGCCTAATTCTACTCCTATTTGGGCGATCGGGTAATGTCCGCGATTATTTGGTGCGGCTAACTCGAAGCGGTCTTCGACCAAATGATAGACTTCAACTTGGGCTTTTTTAACTTCATAAATCGCGTAAAAAGCAGGGCGAATTATCCGCTCGTAAATCCAGAATTTGCCTTTTCGAGGAGTCTTATCTCTTTCTTCGCTGCCATCGCCGGACACAAATTCTAGTACAATCAGAGGTGGCATTAATTCCCGCCACATGACATAGGAACGGCGCAGATCTGCGTCAAGAGTTGGCGGCACGTCGGGCACGTAAAACCAATCGGGTGCTTCGGCTCCTCTTTCGAGTGGTTCCGGGGGTTGGGCTACTCGCCAATAAATACCGGAATCTTGACCGATGCAGTATTGTCCGTCGGGATGAACTTGGTCTAAAATCGGTCGAATTGATGTTGTTAATAGGATGCTTTGAGGGTGTTCTTGAAAGTTTTTCACAAAAGTACCGTCGGAGTCTGGTAATTGAGTGTGATCTGGAAAGTCTGTTGCTAGAAATTCTGGTTTTTCGGTGACATTCATCTTGACCTCTTGAATGTTGAAATATTATACTTATTATTGGTGGGTTAGAAATTGATTATGCTATTATATCATGGGAAACCTGCTGTTGCTATATAGGAACTTTTCAGTAAGATGAGTCAGTACAAGTTAATTATTTTCGACTTCGACGGCACTTTGGCAATTACTCACAAAGCGATTGTATCTTGCATTACCAAAACTTTTGAAAGTTTTAATATTGCACCGCCTGCTGCCGAGACAATTCAAGCGACGATCGGCATTAATTTACCAAATACTTTCAAAATGCTGCATCCGGCGATCGAGGAAATCGCAGTTCCCGAATGGGTGGAAACTTACCGCTCTTATTATCGGACAGAAGGTGAAAAGCAGTTAGATTTATTTCCGGGAACCAAGGAATTATTAAGGTTGGCGAGCAAGTCGGGATTGAGCCTGGGAGTTTTTAGCAACAAACACGTTAGTTTTGTTAATTTGTTCCTGAAAAAGTTGAGAATTCACAGTTTTTTTGATTTAATTGTAGGTGATGACGGACAAATTATTCAGAAGCCAAACCCGAGTGTTTTTTACTCGATTATTAAACCGCTGTTCCCGGAGTTGGATAACAGTCAAGTTTTAATGGTTGGCGATACACCGGTGGATTTGCTGTTTGCTAAAAATGCTGGGATAGATGTTTGTTGGGCGGCTTACGGATATGGCGATCGCGCTGAGTGTCTCGCCCTGGAACCGACTTTCGCGATCGACAATATTTCAGAACTGGCTGCGATCGTTCAAAATTAATCTTGAGTAGGTTTTTTTCAGCAGAGTTTGCATCAATTTAAGAAAAAGTATTTAACAAAAAATATTTCAATTGATCCGGACGCTCTATTTTTGGGGTTGGATTAAAAAAATAATTGCGCGATCCCTGCCAAGTAAACCATACCAGAGATAGAGAGGGCGTGGCAATAACTATTATAAATTAACAAATAACAGTCCTTTGAAGGTGCCAGGCACAAGGCACAAGGCAGCAGCCAAGAAAAACGAGGGATACCAGATTTTTTCTGGGTATGATTTACTCCCAAAATTCAGCATAATCGCCGTCTCACTTCTGCCTTCGGAAAACAGGACAAATTTGTTAAACTTGCAAATATGCTGCCAGTCCGGATCGATAATAAACTCAATCTATCAAAAATTATGCCGATCGATATAAACATTCCTTCTGACAACCTATCGCCGACTCGCACCGGCGGCAATCCACCGAATTTAATAGAAGAAGTATTTCGGCTGTACGATCGCGCTCTGGCAGCTACCAGCAACGGCATCGTGATCGCAGACGCGACGCGGCCGGACAGACCGATAGTCTACTGCAACCCAGCCTTCGAGCAGATTACAGGCTACGATCGCAGCGAAATCATCGGGCACAACTGCCGCTTCCTGCAAGGCCCGGATACCGATCGCACAGCCCTGGCTCAAATCCGCGTAGCCCTGCAAGAACAACACGACTGCAAAGTAGTTCTCAAAAACTACCGCAAAGACGGAACCCCCTTCTGGAACGAACTCACCATCTCGCCCGTGCGCGACAGCAGCGGGACTGTCACCCACTTCATCGGCGTCCAATCTGATATCACCGATCGCAAGCAAGCAGAATTCGCCCTCAAACAAGCCGAAGCCAAATACCGCAGCATCTTTGAAAACGCCACCGAAGGCATATTTCAAACCGCCCCAGACGGGCGCTACCTCAGCGCCAACCCAGCACTCGCCCGCATCTACGGGTACGATTCCCCGTCTGAACTGATCGCAAAATGTTCGGCAAAAAACCTTTATGCCGATCGCACCCGCGGCGCTGACTTGAGCGCCGAAATCAGCCGTGTCGGCTCCCTGAAAGAGTTTGAGTCCTGCATATTCCGTTGTGACGGCAGCACTACCTGGATCTCGGAAAACGTGCGCGAAGTCCGCAACGAAAACGGCGAACTCCTTTACTACGAAGGAAGCGTCGCCGAAATCGCCGATCGCAAACTTGCCGAATCAGCTTTACTGCAAAATGAGGCGAAGTGGCGATCGCTAATTCTCAACAGTTCCGACATCATTACCATTCTCGACGCCAGCGGCCGGATTTTTTACGAAAGTCCTTCTGTAGAAACAGTCTTGGACTACGAACCAGAGGAACTCATCGGTCGAATGGTTCTCGATTTCATTCACCCTGACGACCGGCCCTCGGTGATCTCCGATCTCCAAAAACTGATCGCAAATCCCGCAGATCCGATCGCCCTAGAAGCTCGCTTCCGGCGCGCTGACGGTTCTTGGTGTTTTCTCGAAGGAGTCGGCATAAACTTGCTAGCAGACCCCGCTGTGAACGGAATTGTGGTCAACTCCCGCGACATGACGGCGCGCAGACAAGCAGAGTACCGCCTCAGCAAAATCAACGAGTGCTTTTTGGGATTCACCACCGACGCGACTGACAACATCCAGCGCCTGACAGCCTTAGCTGGCGAGCTTTTGGGCGGCAGCAGCGCCATCTACAGCCGCGTCGATAGCGGGCTGCTGCGCGCGATCGCGACTTGGCAAACGCCCCCGGACTACCCCGAGGTCGATCGCGCCGAGGGCCACGTCTGCACCGACGTATGCCACAAAGGAAGCGATCGGGCTGTGGTGATTCCTAACTTGCAGAACACGATCTACGGCCAAATCGATCCCGCTGTCATCCGCTACCAACTGCAAAGCTATCTGGGACAAGCAGTGCGGCTGGGCGACAATTACGTGGGTTCGGTGTGCGTTCTCTACACCGAGTCGATCGCGCCCACAGAAGCCGACTGCAAGCTGATCGGAATTATTGCCGGCGCGATCGGAGTTGAAGAAGAACGGGCCGCTTCTGCTGCGCGCGATCGGCAAAAATCAAGAGAATTGCAAACAGCTTTGCGCGATTTGCAGCAAACTCAAATGCAGTTAGTCCAAACCGAAAAAATGTCTTCCCTCGGACAAGTGCTAGCAGGAATTGCCCACGAAATTAACAACCCAGTTGGCTTTGTCGCCGGCAACCTCTGCCACGTCCGCGGCTACGTTCTCGATTTGTTAGAAATCGTGCAGGTGTATCGAGAAGAGTACCCAAATCCCCCAGCAAAAATTCAGAAACAAGCCGAGGATATAGACTTAGGATTTCTCGCCGAAGACCTGCCCAAATTGCTCAATTCCATGCACACAGGATGCGATAGAATTGTAGAGATCATTCAAACTCTACGCAATTTCTCGCGGACGGACGAAGCGAAATTCAAGCCTGCCGATATTCACGAAGGTCTAGACAGTACCTTGTTAATGTTGAACAGCAGGCTGAAAGCCAAGGCCCACTGGCAGGGCATTGAAGTGATTAAAGAATACGGAGAACTGCCGAAAATACCATGTCATCCCGGACAGTTAAATCAGGTATTTATGAATATATTAGCAAATGCGATGGACGCCTTGGAAGAAAGCAGCATCCCAGCAAACAAAACCGCTGATTCTACCTTTCCTACAATTACTATCAAAACTGAAACGATTGATAACAAGAGCATTCGCATTCGGATTAAAGACAACGGCCCGGGCATTCCCGAAGATAATCTCGTGCGTCTGTTTGATCCATTTTTTACCACAAAACCCGTAGGTAAAGGCACAGGTTTGGGTTTATCAATTTCGCACCAAATTGTCGTTGAAAAACACAACGGTAAATTGCAGTGCATATCAGCACCCGGTAAAGGCACTGAATTTATTATCGAACTTCCAATTAGATAAGCTCATCTCCCCCACTCGATACCATTTTTGATCGAAAATCTAAAATCCTATGACTTGTGTCGCGTCTTGTTGTATGCTGAGGTTATCAGAGGTGTCAGTCTGGCTGCTAGTGTGGGCACTGTACCGACTTCAGTAGCTTTTTCAGACTGAGAATAGTTTGCAATTTCTAACTCATTTGGGGGCAATTTACGAATGGCCCCCGTTACTTTTGGGGCTGTTGCTGCGATCGCCTCTGTTGTTGTATCTTGTGGTAAAGTTCGATCGACCCTTCAATCAATCCCGATCCCTTCTCGCCGATAGCTGCGACGCTTCAACCTCAAACCCCACCAGCCTTTCATCTGACAGACTCCCTCACTAGCGCAGCACCTCCATAGCGCAACTTCTGGGCTTGAGTTATTCTGAATTTGATCCATTGTGGCGGCTTTACGCCCTCTGTTGCACCACAAACCCACAAAAGACAGCAAAGACTAAGATAATTTTATTGTGAAATTGACCAATGACCAATGACCAATCACCAATTCCCACTTACCAATAAAAAAATGAATTTCTTATTAGTGACAGATTTAGACAACACATTAGTCGGAGACGACGCAGCAACTCAACTTTTAAACCAGCGCTTGCAATCAAAGCGATCGCAAATTTGTTTAGTTTACGCTACCGGGCGTTCTTATACTTCTGCTGGCGAACTAATTGCCCAAAAACAACTGCTAGCACCGGACTATTTAATCGCAGGTGTAGGCAGCGAAATTTACCAAGACGCAACCCTCGATTTAGATTGGGCCCAATATCTGTCTCAAGACTGGGATAAAATGGCGATCGCCTCGTTAGCTCAGCAGTTTAAGAAGCTTCAACCCCAATCCCTCAAAGCACAAAATCCTTGGAAAATCAGTTATTGTCTGGAACCAGCAGCAGAAAACAGCTCGATTCTCCAGGCATTGCAGCAAAAGTTAACTGCATCGGGACTGGCAGCTCAAATCATTTTTAGCAGCAATCGCGATGTTGATATCTTACCACAAACTAGCAATAAAGGCAATGCCCTGACTTATTTACAAAAGCGCCTGCAAATTTCATCTGATGCCACCTTAGTTTGCGGCGATTCTGGCAACGATATCAGTATGTTTGAACAAGATGTCCGCGGAGTAATCGTCGCTAATGCTATGTCCGAACTCTTGGCATGGCATCGCGAATGCGGTACTAAAAATCATTATTTAGCTGGTGCTGCTTGCGCTGGGGGAATCATCGAAGGAATGACATATTTTTGGCGATTTTGAGCGCATAAAATGCGGTTTCGGTTAGATCGCAATACGCTTGGGATCAAAGAGTCCTGAAGACAAAAAGTGTTGAACGATCGAGCGCACAGACAATTTTAGCTCGATCGCCCAACCGAGAGTGCCGAGAATCTCAGCATCTCCCTCAATTACCGCAAACTACCTAAACCAACTAGCAACTCTCGCATCGAATTTAACTTGTTCAGGAACGCGGTAATCTACCTTCTGATACCTGTGCACCAAGTCGCGAATGCCAGTATGAATCAAATTTTCTATGTGCAGCAACTGCTCAGAAGAACAGCGAACCTGCGCTGTTTGGTTCCACACCGACTCGCCGGAGTCGATCGCAATATACTTATTAGGAACTCGGCTCAGCACGTAAGCAATTAAATCCTGCCGCAAGTCCGAGTATGAAAAAGCCTGTTGGTAGGGATACTTGGGATAAGACTCCAAGATAATTTGTACTTCCTCTGTAACTACGCCCAAGGTAATATTGACAAGATTTTTCTGCATTTTCCCTGTCTCCAAACACTACTTAACAAATATCTTTGTTGCCGATATCGAGTTCGTCTGATTTCTCCGGAATTTTAGGGGGCTAATACCGCACATTTTTCTTCGGGAATAACCAGATCGAACTCCGAACTTACCTCTTCTATAACCCGCAGCACGTAGCAGGGAATCTTGTCCGATAAAATAGCACTCGTCACCACACCCGTGTGAATTTCTAATACTGCTTCTGCCGCCGCTTCAAACATCAGTCGCTGTCCCGGAAACACCACTCTTTCAAAGCACCAATTAGGAATGTTCCCAATCCGAACCACCTGAATTTGGTGGGTAGCATTTGCGTAATAGCACAAAATTTGGCTGTTACCTTGACAAGATAGCTGATATGACATTTGAAAATTCTCCACAATCTTTAAAAAACTTACTCAGACTTGGCGCGAGCCTGTTAGTGGCAAGTGCCTGTTTGGCTCTGGACAAAATGATCGACTTATTTTTGGCGTTATTCGAGAGCGCGAATCACATCCACACTTATTAATTTATTTTTGATTGAGTTTTCCTGCAAACACTTATAGGACTTGCACAGAAACCAGATTTTTTCGGTTAAAAAACCCGGTTTGTTTGGTATGCAGTGCCTAACTCCTGACGGATTCAGATTGGTTGTGCTGTCGCAGCAGTGCATCGAAAGTACCGCCACTCACCCGAACTCCCCTGACAGCAGGTTCCTTCTTTGGCAGGGCGATGCCGCTGATAGTGCGGCTTTCAACTCAAGAACTTACAATAAACATTATCTAAAAAATCTGAGGAAATTATGAAGAAAATCATTTTTTTTAATCAATATACTTTTGCCGCAGCAGCGATTAAAACACTGAGGCTGAAACCGGGTTTTTTACCAAAAAACTTGACTGTATTACGGAGTCTGGGTGAAAAACCCGGTTTCTTGAGGCAAGTGTGGTTAACTTCAGGAGCAGTTATTCTGCGTGTAAATACGGTGGTTGCCGATCGGCTTTACACAAAACAAAAAACCCCGACTCCCTGAGTTCATCTTTGGAACTTATAGGGAATCAGAGTTTACAGTAACCAATCACCGATCGATCTCAAAGCTAAATCAAAAAAATGAGGAAATTCTGAAAACAGCCGCCAAAACCAGGACTTTCCGGCACGCACAAACCCGGCTCATTAACATAATTTCGAGATTTTTGCAAGAGACAAATAGCTATAAACCGGATTGGCGTCAATCCGGTTTGAATGCCCCCTTGATTCTTCAGTCGGCACAGCCCGACTTTGTTTGTCTACTAGCGGTTGCAACCGCCGAATTTTTCTGCATCGCATTTTACCGGAAAGAATTGGTTTAAAGCCAGAACCCTTGTAGGGAGAAATTAAAATCAGACTATTCATTACTCCAATCCTCTTCCTTGTAGGTAGAGGTCGCCCTCGTCTGTCAACTGTCCCAGGTCAACTGTCCCAGGTCAACTGTCAACTGACCGACGCTTCCCAACCCAGAATATCCGCAACTTGCTTAGCCAAACCCAAAGGATCGAAAGGCTTAGCAATCACCCCCGCTACCCCCAAATCAGCAAACTCGTTCAAGTCCATCGCCTGCACCTTAGCCGTCAGAAAAATCACCGGAATCCCCCGAGTAGCAGCATTTTTTTGCAGCAAACCAAACAAAGTAACTCCGTCCATCTCAGGCATCATCACATCTAGCAGAATAGCGTCAGGGACTTCAGTTTCAGCTAACAGCAATCCTTGCTGGGCCTTGGGAGCAATTACCACCCTCCAGCCGCCTAAATGTTCCAGACAAGCCTGAATCACGCTGCAAAGGTTTTGTTCGTCATCGATTACCAGAATGCGCTTTGCTGACATAATTAAAGAACTCAAATTTTAAATTAATCATCATAAACCGAAACAGGACTTACGCACAGGAGATGCACCTACTTAAACCGAAAACTAAAAAATCTCAATATAACCCTCCCCATTGGTGTCAACTATAGAGTAAAACCACTAATAAATCTCGCTTTCATCCGAGGCCAGATCCCCCTAAATCCCCCGAAAGCAAGGGGGACTTTGAGAAGACTCCAGTCCCCCCCTTTTTTTTCGGGACTTTGAGAACGCTCTTGTTCCCCCCTTGCTTTCGGGGGGCTAGGGGGGATCAAGACCTAATCGTCAAACAGTAGATCCGTACTACATTTGACTTTCAGTTGACACCAATGAACTCTCCAAAACTCATACACAGCCTGTACATTACCGCGAACCAAGCAATCTCAAAACCGCGAAGCATTGCAAGGAACGAACCAATCTAACTTTTTTCCCAGAAAGAATTGGTTTAAAGCCTCTCGCTTGTAGGGAAAAATTAAAATCAGACTATTCATTACTCCAATCCTCTTCCTTCTAGGTAGAGGTAGCTGTCAACTGTCCCAGGTCAACTGTCAACTGTCAACTGAATGAACCTTCGCCTTCCAGCGGTGCAGGCAATGTGAAATAGAAACTCGTGCCTTCTGAGACAACACTTTCGGCCCAAATTCTGCCACCATGCTGCTCTGCGATGCTGCGACAAATAGCCAAACCCAAACCCGTACCTCCTTTTTGGCGGGAGTCAGAAGCATCGACCTGTTGAAACCGTCCAAAAATAGTTTCTAGTTTATCAGCAGGAATTCCCCGCCCTCGATCTTTGACTTCAAATAAAACCTGACCGCCCAAATCTTCAACCCTGACAGTTACTGTACACCCAGGAGCCGAAAACTTAATCGCATTGCTCAACAAATTTACCAACATTTGAACAATGCTGTCGGGATCGGCCCAAATTTGTGCGGTTGCGGGCAAAATCGCCAAATCAATCTGATTCTCAGCAGCCACAGACATCACAGCTTCCGCAGACTTCCGCATCAAAACCTGTGCATCGCACCACTGCTTAACAATGGTAACTTGGCTCGAATCGAGCCGCTCTAAGTCGAGAATATCGTTGACCAAACGCACTAACCTTTCGGTATCACTCGATGCAATGTCTAACATCTGTTTAGCAGTTTCCGGTTTGTCTTTGAGTACCCCAGCCGCCAACAAACCTAAAGAACCGCGAATTGAGGCCAGCGGCGTTCGCAGTTCGTGGCTGACAATCGAAATAAACTCATTTTTCATTTTGGCAATTGCCCGACTTTCTGTGATATCTATGACTGTGCCGACGTAACCGATTAGTTGACCTCCGTCGGACAAAATTGGAGCTATTTTAACCCTACCAAGCCGGATTGTTCCGTCGGGCTGGATGTGGCGGAATTCGCAGGAAAATTCCCCATCTAGCGATCGCGATTCCGACCATTTAGATAGAATTAGTTTGATATCTTCGGGGTGAACAAACCGCATCCAGCCGTCTCCTAAAGCTTCTGCCGCTGTGAAGCCACCAATTGCTTGACACCTGGGATTTGTATAGGTACATTTTCCCCCAGCATCGATTTTGAAAATGCCAACTGGGGAACTCTCGCTCAGAGAGCGAAATAAAGCTTCGCTTTCCCGCAGTTCTGCTTGAGAGCATTCTAGTTCTCGGGTGCGCTGACAAACTCGCATTTCTAACAGTTCGTTGAGCTGTTGAAGGGCTGCTTCAGCTTGTTTGCGATCGCTAATATCGCGCTGCACTGATACCCAATGGGTAAACCAACCGCTTTCGTTAGCTATGGGTACAATGCTCAATTCGACCCAAAATTCCGTCCCGTCTTTGCGGTAATTGATCAAGTCAACTCGCACCGGCTGCCCGGTTTCCAAAGCTGTCCGAATGCGATCGAGACTTGCCCTATCTGTTTTTTCTCCTTGCAAGATGCGCGGCGTTTTGCCGACAACTTCTTCTAGGGTATAGCCACTCATCCGCGTAAAAGCTGGGTTAGCATACAGAATTCGCGGGCCCGGTGCGTCAATCGGTTCAGCTTCGGTAATTAACACCGCGTCGTTAGTCGTGGTGATTGCTGATTCCAACAAACGCAACTGTAATTCTTGAGCTTTGCGATCGGTAATTTCTGTAACAGTCCCCACCATCCGCACTGCTTCGCCCGTTTCGCTGTAAAAAAACTTACCTTTGCCCTCAATCCAGTGAATGCTGCCATCTGGCCAAATTACGCGATATTCGTGACAGTAATCTGCTCGCTGGGCGATCGCCCGATCGATCGCATTCTCCACACCTTTTAAATCTTCCGGGTGAATGCAAGCTGCAAAACTTTGAGAAGTTCTGTCAAAAGTTCCCGGAGCCAAGCCAAACAACTCTTCATGTTCCCTCGACCAAACAATGCGATTTTTCTGCACGTCCCAGTCCCAAAATCCGATTTTAGTAGCAGACAAAGCTAACTTGAACTGCTGATTGATTTTCCGTAACTCAATGCTAGCAATCGCCACTCGCAGTTCTCGGGCTATTTCGATTTCGCACGGCTGCCAAGGCAAAGATTTTGACCTCACAGTTTCTTGCCACAACTCAAAGGAAGTGCGAGGAGACATCGGCGGGCTGCTATCCGGTTTTAATTCAATGTGCCAGTCTGGTTGACCTGCCCAGTTGACAGTTTTAATTGCTTCGGGACGGAACCACAAAATATAATAATTTTCCATCTCGGACATGGCAAGCACCAGCAAACCGCTAGCAACTTCTCTAAACTTATGGGATTGTCGATACAGTTTTGAGAGAGAATCTGTATAAAAAACATCATTATTTATTTGAGTTTTTATCCAAACAAGTAACTTTTTTATTTCTCCCAATTCCGGGGTTTTGCCGATGGTTGTTAAATTTTCATTGGCACACACAACTCCACCGCTAGCACCCATTAATGCCAGCAATTCATCTGGGGATTTAAGTAAACCTTCTACAAAGCAGTTTGATTGAGAAATTTCCGTGAGAAATTTATGGCAAATTTCTTTGAGATAAATTGCATAGTCCCTGTCTTGGCTATCTTGTTTGTAGCTGAGTTCTAGATTCACAAACTTTGCTATCAGTTCGCAAGCCGTTCTGGTTTCGTAGTTGACATACTTTGCTGTTGGGTGGTGACAGGCGAGCAATCCCCAGACTTTTCGATCTTTCATTAATGTCACCGTCATGCTAGCGCCAACGTTCATATTCTTGAGATATTGAACGTGGCAAGGCGAAACTGTTCTCAACAAAGATAATCCCAGATCCAGGGGGCGATCGGTCAGCGGATTGCAGTCAGGAATTAGTTCTACAGGCTGATAGTTAATATCGGGAATAAACCGAATTAAATTCATGCTGAACTGGTTTCTCGCCTGGGGGGGAATATCCGTAGCCGGATAGTGCAGCCCCAATAAAGGAGCCAAACTTTCTACTTTGTCTTCGGCGACTACTTGCCCGGCACCGGTGGCATCAAATTGATAGACGATCGCGCGATCGAACCCAATCATCCTCCGCACTTCTTCAACTGCTGTCTGACACAGCACTCGCAGATTTTGTGTTTTGTGGATTTTGTCGATCGGCTCTTGGACTAAATGATAAGAATTGAAACAATCGCTAGCTTGTGGGGCAACAACCTGCTCTAGTTCAACTATTAATGCTGAGCCAGATTGATGCAGAGTCCCCTGAAAAAAATAATTGCCTTTTTGACTTTTGAATGATAGGCTGATACGGTTATGTTGATTGTCGTTTTGAAATAAAGCTTTTTCAATAGCCTCAATTTCCTCAGTCACGACAAATTGATGTAAAAAATTGCCCACAAGTTCTTGGGGGTAAATGCCGATCGCCCCAAAAGTATTGTTGCTAACTTGCAAAATTTTCAACACAGGAGATTCCAGCACCAACAGGATGCCGTGAGGTTGAATCGAAGCTGGGTCATAAATTGGTTCACAGTCGCTGTGATCGAGAGCGCCTGTGTCTGAGGTTAAGATCATTGCTTTTAAGTGTTTGTAAATAATTTTCTAAATTAGCTGGTGTTTTTGACGATCGCCCAAACATCCATCCGTGCGATCGCATCCGCATCATTAGGTGTCAATAATCCCCTAAAAACCTTTGTCTCTCTCGTTTACAGTCGAGGCCCGAGCCCCCTAAATCCCCCTTAAAAAGGGGGACTTTGAGAAGACTCTTATCCTCCCTTTGTTAAAGGGGACTTTGAACACTTCCTGTCCCCCCCTTGCTTTCGGGGTGTGCCAGGGAGATCAATCCCCTGAAAACCTTTGTATCTCTCGTTTACAGTCGAGGCCCGAGCCCCCTAAATCCCCCGAAAGCAAGGGGGACTTTGATCGGACTCTTATCCCCCCCTTGCTTTCGGGGTGTGCCAGGGAGATCGAGACTCGACTTAACGCTGTGTCTGAGCCAGTCTGTGCCGGAGTTGAGCCCGCTCCAAACGATTCAGGAGGCGAGCAATTAATTCCGGTTCCACGATCGGCTTATTCACATAGTCATCAGCACCCGCGACAAACATTTGGCGCACTGTTTCCGACTCAGAATGAGCGGTCAAAAATAGCACCGGCAGCTTGCTCCAGCGCAAATCGTTCCGCACCGCCAAACACAGCTCGATACCGCTGTAACCGGGCATCTCCACATCTAAAATTAGCAAATCGGGACAAGTGGTTTCCAGTACCTCCCAGAACCTTTCGGGTTCATCCAATGTTGTTACTTGCAATCCCCAAGGTTGTAGAATCATTGTTAGTGCAGCCAATAGATGCACGTCATCATCTACCACCATAACTTTGGCTTCCGCAGGGCCTGTCTGGTCGAGAAGTTGGGCGACTGCTTTGAGTATATCTGCTGGGGCGATAGATTTGTGTAAAAAGCCGGAAGCTCCCAAACGAGCAACTTCTATTCGATCGCTCAATTGATTGTGCCCGCTAAAAATCATCACCGGAATATCTGGTTTTTCACTGCGGAGTTCGGCGAGGAGAGTCAGTCCGTTTTCCTGAACTCTGGAAAATGTCAAATCCAGCAAAATCGCGTCGGGAGGCTGTCGATAAATCGCAATTCTTGCCGCTTGGGGAGATTTGGCGACTTCTATCTGGAAGCCGAAACCGGATGCTGCTATTTTTAGTCGATCGCTCTGAACACTATCATCATCCACGATCAAGATGCGGCGCCGTTGCAAAACCTGAGCCACCAGCTCGCTTTCAGGTTCCGGCTGCGGGCGATCGAATATCTGTTTGAGCAAATGCAGAAATCCCTCAATCTGCTGAGCAGTCCCCGGTTTCAAGACGTTTTGGGCCTTGAACAAATCTTCGATCTTGCGCGCAACTACCGAACCTTTCGGCAGCCCCAAAGTTCCCAAAGAACCCACTAACTTATGAGCTTCCGCCTGGGCTTCCTGCCGCAGTTCGTTGTCCAAGGTTCCGGTTTTCAGTTGGGCGATCGCGCGATCGAATATCACCACCTTTTCGATAAAATTAGCTCTTAACTTGCCCCTAATTTCCGCAACCACACTCAGGACTTTGAGGCGGCGCTCGTCATTGTTTAATACCAGGCTCTGCCCGCTGGATTCAGCAGATAAACTCTCTTGACTTTTAGCCGTCTCCCCGACAACTTTTGGACTCTCAAGATCCTCCGGCAGACTTTTGAGCCGATAGCCCAATCCGTACACAGTTTCGATTAATTCTACAGACATCCCGGCTGCTTTCAGCTTGTGCCGCAGCCCCTTGATATGAGCGGTAACGGCTTCTTCCTGGGGAAATTCGCCGGCCGACCAAATGCGATCGAGGATGGCGCTGCGGCTGAAAATGCGCCGGGGATTTCTCAGGAAAAGTGCCAGCAGATTGTACTCTTTGGGAGTCAAGTGCAGCACTTTTTCCGCATAATTTACTTCCGTAGAGTCCGGGTTGACTTGCAATTTTTCCCAGCTCAAAATTGTACTCGACAAAGCTGCCTTGCCCCGGCGCAGCAAAGCCCGAATTCTAGCAATCAATTCTTCGATATTAAAGGGTTTGACCATATAATCGTCTGCACCGGCTTCTAAACCTTCGACTAGATTGCTCCTGCTGTCTAGGGCTGTCAGTAATAAAATCGGCATTTGGCAGCCAGACGATCGCAATTCCCGACACAAACTAATGCCGTCGAGTTTAGGAATCAGCACATCCAAAACAATCAGATCGTAATCGTAGGCCTGCGCCAACTGCAAGGCAGTTTGACCGTCGGTTGCCGTATTCACATTATAATTGTGAGAGTTCAGCGCTCTGGTCAGCAAATTGGTTGTAATCGAGTCATCTTCTACCAGTAAAATTTTCATAATCACCTTTAAATTAAACTAATTGTGTTGTTTTGGGTGTCTAATTTATTTATGCTATCCAACAAATATAGCGGTTCTCAAGCGTGGTGAGGATAGCCCATAGCCCATAGCCCATAGCCCATAGCCCATAGCCCATAGCCCATAGCCCATAGCCCATAGCCCATAGCCGTTCGCGTACCTGATCTTTCTGAGAAAGGCTATATGTTTACCAATTATTTTCAACTTCTCCCTCCTGGCAACGATAGTATCTTATTTGCGCGCTCCTGAAAATATAAATTATTGTGAGTTTTTGACTGCGGTAAATACGTATCATATCCAAGAATTTATGGCTTTTTTGACTTCAGCGCCTGCTGAATTTTTTGGATCAGATATTGCGATGAATCTTGCTGCTTAACCATGTCTTCCAACTCCGAAGCCGCGACTTCTGCGTGTTCTATCTCTTTAACTAAAGAATCAGCGGTAACACTTTTTATGACTTCCAAATGTTCGGTCGTAGCGGTCAGCGAATTTATGTTTTTTTGCGAGATTAATTCCTCCAACTCTAACAGCGCCATTTCCGCGCGATCGATCTTGATAGTCACGGATTTTGCCACATTAGCACCAGCTCTTGCTGCTTCGGTGAGTTCGTGAACCCGAAGTTTAAATCTGCTGGCAATTTGCTCCATTTGAGTCCCCAATTCAAAAGTTTTACTTGCCAGCCTGCCAATTTCCAGACTCACTTGACTCAGACCGTTGGGCTGATTGCCCATTTGATTGGTAACTACAGCCACCTGTACTGCTAAATGCCTGACTTGTTCGATCGCCTCTCGGATGGTTCGGGAAGTGCGGTTAACCGTTTCTAAATCATTAGCTATTGCTTTACCAACGCCCAAAATTTTATCGGTATTGTTGCAAATAGAATTAGCACCTTGAAAAGTAGCTTGAAATGCTTGGCGCCCTTCCGAGGAAATCAGCTTGGCAATCCTCACGAATTGCTGATTTATTTCAGCAATTTCTTCAGCTTTTTTTGCCAGAACAATTTGCTGCAAATTGGGAGCATTCTGAGTTTGTTTTGCTTGCCTTTGGTGGGATTTCAACAGCTCGTTGCATTCGTGAAACTTTGCCTGTTCTTGTTGAATAATTCCCAAATATTTGTGTCTTTCTAGGCGGTATTTTTTAAGATTTTTGTGAGCTTGTGCTAAAAGTTGAGACTGGGCAACCACCAGAGTCTGAACGTCTAATATGCGGAGGCTCTGGTTTTCCATAACCACAATAATTGGTTCATAAATCAAGTCTTTTTGCCTGTTGAGAGCGGCTTGCACGGCATCCTCAACTTTCCAGTTTTCCGCTAGCAGCAAAGGCGGAATTCTAATATAATCTAACAAGCAACGAATTGGGTGCTGTCCGTAAAGTTCTACGCGCTCGGGATGACTTATTTGCTCTCGAAACTTGACGCGAGAAATCATGCCCAGTAGCTGTGCTTCGTGAGTGATAATCACTCCCGGCAGCTCGGGTTCTTGCTCGAATCTTTCCGCCACTACCTGTGCTGGAGTTGCAGCACTCACTGGGAAGTGGTGACACGCTAGATGTCCGATCGTGAAATCGGGGGTGAGTTGAGTTGGATTGCTCATTTACCCGGATAGTGTTAAGTAGAAGTTAACAAATTATATATTGATATTATACTGGAATAAGATTGTTTAAAGTAATCACAAGTATAGGGAGAAATCAGCTCTCTGGCTCCTGGGCCTGACGACAGCTTGCCTTGTGACTACTTTCGTCTCATGTTTCTTGGAGAGATCGCCCCCGCAGCGCCCCGGGTTCTGTCCCCCAAACAGGGGCATTCAAATTTTGTTCTTGCAAACAACCGGGAAAATACCTAGATTGAAACCAAAAACCTTACATCGGACTTTGCCGATCGCAACCTTTGAGGCTGCTTACCAGTTGTTACAGCAAATGGCTGAACTCCCCGGGGCGATTTGGCTCGCCGACGACGATCTCGCGGATGCTGAAAATCGCGGGCCAAACTCGTCCCAAAGGTTTGCAGCAGTGCTATCAGATCGGTTTAGCGCGCTGCTGCGGGGCCAACTATTAGATGATTTGACAACAAACGGACACAAACACAGCGAAAAATATCTCAATTCGCAATTAAATGTGGAGTTGACTTTCGAGCCTGGGGCGATCGGCAATTTCCTCTCTCCCCTCGCAGACAAACTCGCAGAAACAACGCCCGCAACCTCGCGACAAATTGACATTCGCGCCCTCAAACAAGCAATTAAAAATCTACAGCCCAACTCCGCCGTTCTGCAAAGCGAATTCACCCTAAATTTGCTGGATATTCTCGCTTCAGATACCAGCAAAAACAGTCACCAGCCCCTACACACCCAAACAGAAATAGAGGAAAATTGCGCGCCCAAACTGATAGCTCCCGAAACGCTAAACATCCAGATTTCCGAAGCCGTCAATCACGTAGAAATTCCCAGTTCCTGCATTCCATTTTGTCAGCCAGTGGAAGATGCTTTGCAACAACAGCTCCAACAAGAGCGACTTTTGAATCAGGTGACAACTCAAATCCGCCAGAGTTTGGAATTGCCTGTAATTTTGTCAAAAGCAGTTTCGAGAGTGCGAGATTTTTTGGATGTCGATCGCTTGTTAATTTATCAATTTGAAAAAGTCCCAGCCCCGCACAATGGCGAGTTGAATAAAGAAATACCTGGGGCAGTTTCTGCGTCTAGTGCAGTCAACCAAAATTCCGGTTCTTACTTGTATTTAGGTCGCGTCACCTACGAAGCTTTAGCCAGCGATGCTATCTCGTCTGTACTGAATTTTACTGAAGGCGCCCAGTGTTTCCCCGATGGAGTTATCGACAGAGAGAAATATCACAAAGGTTTGGCTTTGTGCGTCACTGATGTGGAAACAACTTACTCTTCGCAGCCTTGTTTTTTAGAGTTGATGCGGCGGGCGAAGGTGCGGGCGAAGTTGCTAGTGCCGATCGTAGTTCAAGATGATTTGTGGGGGCTGCTAATTGCCCACCAGTGTACTGTGCGGGAGTGGGAAGAAACCAAAATCACATTTTTGCGGCAAATAGCAGAGCATTTGGCGATCGCCATTTACCAAGCCGAACTTTATGCAGAAGTTCAACAACAAAAATGTACCTCAGAACAGCGCGTCATAGAGCGCACCCGAGAACTGCGCGATGCCCTCGCCGCCGCCCAGTCCGCCAGCCTCGCCAAGAGCGAATTCTTAGCAGCTATGAGCCACGAATTGCGGACTCCCCTCACCTGCGTCATCGGCATTTCCGACACACTGCTGCGGTGGTCTTACGGCAAAGTTGGCACCAAAGAAGTGCCGATCCAAAAACAGCGGCAGTACCTGCAAACAATCCGAGACAGCGGCGACCACTTATTAGAATTAATTAACGATATTTTAGATTTATCGCAAGTAGAAGCGGGAAAAGCAGTATTAAAAATCAGTGAATTTTCACTTTCTAAATTAGCTTCCCAGAGCCTGCACGCCCTCAAAGAAAAAGCTATGGCTAAAGGGGTGGAACTAATGCAAGAACCGCGAATTAACCAAGAGTGCGATCGCTTCACCGCCGATCCGCGCCGCCTGAGACAAATTCTCTTCAATCTGTTAGGAAATGCGATTAAATTCACTCCCGAAGGCGGGCGAGTTGTCCTGCGAGTTTGGGTAACAGAAGATAAAAATCGAAAGCCGGCAGTGCGGCAGCCGGGTACTGCACCCGCAGGTAGCACCGCTGTTTTTCAAATCAAAGATACCGGCATTGGCATTCCCGAAGATCAGCGATCGCTGTTGTTTCAAAAATTCCAACAGTTAGATTCCCCCTACCGCCGCGAATACGGCGGCACCGGTTTGGGATTGGCATTAACCAAACAATTAGTAGAGCTTCATGGCGGCGCGATCGAAGTCAATTCTACAGTTGATGTCGGCTCAACTTTTACTGTTTTCATACCAATCCAAACTCAAAGCAAAGATGAATCCACAAAATTCAAATATGAAAAATCAAATTCATCTTTACCGCTGCACTCTTCCTCCCTACGAGGAAGCCTCGTCCTCGTCGAAGAAGATGAAGAAACTGCCATGCTAATTTGCGATATCCTGACAGCAGCAGGACTGCAAGTTGTGTGGATGATTGAAGGTTCGGCGGCGGTAGAACAAATTGAACTTTTGCAGCCCAATGCTGTGATTGTCGATATGCGTTTGCCTGGGATGAATGGCTGCGAAATAATTCAGCAACTGCGCCAAAAATCCGCTACCGAAAATATCAAAATTCTCGCTTTAAGCTCTAAGGAAATTCCCGCAGATCGGATATCTTTCGTGACGGCGGGAGCTAACGATTGTTTGGCTAAACCGATTAACCCTCAGCAATTGCTTGACAAAATTCTTTCTTTAATGGCCGGGATTGGTAATGGATAATTGGGCATGGGGCATTGGGCATTGGGCATGGGGCATGGGGCATGGGGCATTGGGCATGGGGCATTGGGGATTGGGCATTGGGCCGAAGAGCATTGGGCCGAAGAGCATTTAATATAATTGAGTTTTTGAGGTAATTATGGGAAGACCTGATTTTGAGGAATTAGAGGTTTATAAGTTGGCGGAAAGTTTGGCGAATCAGATTTGGGAGATTGTTAAAAAATGGGATTACTTCACAAAAGATACGATGGGCAAACAGATCGTTCGGTCTGCTGATAGTGTCTGTGCTAATATTGCTGAAGGAAGAGGTCGTTATAATGACCAAGATAATCGGCGTTTTGTAAAAATTGCGAGAGGCTCTTTGTACGAAACAGTAAACTGGTTAAGATTAGCCTATGTTAGACAACTTATCACAAGCGAAGAAGTAAGCAAATTTAAACCAATTGTCGATAAATTACTACCAAAACTTAACGCTTATTTGAGTTCAATAGGGCACAGGGAATAAATTACAAAAAAAACCGGATGCCCGATGCCCGATGCCCGATGCCCGATGCCCGATGCCCGATGCCCGATGCCCGATGCCCAATGCCCGATGCCCGATGCCCAATTCCCCATTCCCAATTCCCCATGATTAATTGTCAAATTCCTACAGGATTAATTGTTTCTTGTCAAGCACCTGCTGATTCGCCGCTGCACGATCCGATCGTCATTGCAGCAATGGCTCGCACCGCCGTCAATCGAGGAGCCTCGGGGGTGCGGATTGACACTCCGGCTCACATTGCGGCGGTGCGAAAACAGATATCCGCTCCCATAATTGGGATTTGGAAGCAGCAATTGCCGGGATGTGAGATTTACATTACTCCTCGGTTTGAAGACGCGCGGGCGATCGCACTTGCAGGAGCAGATATCATCGCCATTGACGCTACTGAGAGAAACCGTCCTCCTGGCGAAGACCTAAAGACGTTAATCGCGCGAATTCACAGCGAATTGGGCAAATTAGTGATGGCTGATGTCGATACAATCGAAGCTGCGATCGCGGCGGTTGAAGCTGGTGCAGATACTGTCGGTACTACTCTTTTTGGCTACACTCCCCACACGGAAAATTTCTCGCCGCCCGGATTTGATTTGCTCGCCCAAATGGTACAAAAGCTTGAGATTCCGGTTATCTGCGAAGGCGGAATTGCTGGGCCATCCATGGCCAAAAAAGCATTGGATTTAGGAGCGGCGGCTGTGGTTGTCGGCACTGATATCACTGGGATTGATATTAAGGTGACAGCCTATACGTCAGTGATTGGGAAGTAAGAAGGCAGAAGGCACAAGGCAGAAGAAATATTTGGCTGGGGATTTTAATCGCTTCTCGGCTGAATTTTCATAAAAAATTCATATTTAAGATATAGATTAATTGAACTATCCGGCTGATTTGTCTGCCAATCGGCAGAATTTATCTATGTCACTAAACAGTGACAATTTATAGTGGCTGCATCCTCCGCTAAATAATCCGGATGGGAATCAGATATGGCTGTTAATTGCATAAAAGAGCAGATTAATTCATATGGCTAGCGATTTTTCTTTTAACTCTAAAGTCCGATTAAACAAAAATACCTCGGACAATCCTGGAGGGCAACGCAGTCGATCGCTCCAAGTGATGGTTTTTATGCTGATAGTCACTACCATGGTGGCGATGCCGATCTTTCGTTTAGCCGAATTGCAACTCGTACAGGGAGCTTACAACCGCCAGCGGGCGGAAAACAACCGCATTCGCCCTGTGTCAGTCGCAGCGACTCGTGGTCAAATTTTAGACCGCAACGGCAAAATTTTTGCGGCCAACCGCGTATCGCGATCGGTGTATTTGTGGCCAAAAGAGCGATCGCCCAAAGAGTGGCAAGAAGTCGCCACTACACTTAGCCCGATCGTCAAAGTTCCCGCGGCCGAAATTGTCAAAAAAATCAATGAAGCAGGCTACAAATCAGCCCTACCAGTGCGAATTAGTAAAAATATCGATGTCGGTACTTTCGTCGCTTTGGGAGAACAAGCTAATACTTTGCAGGGAGTTGAAATTCGCGCCGAATCGAGTCGCGACAATCCCAACCAGCAATTAGCCGCCCACCTTTTGGGATACGTCGGCGAAGCTAGTTTAGATCAATTAAAAGCCAATCCTGCCTATCCGATGGGCATGATCGTCGGTCAGATGGGAGTTGAAAAATTAGTTAATCCCACTTTAGAAGGCGTTTGGGGAAACCGTTTGATCGAGGTGAATGCTAAGGGCGAGGAAATCCAAGATTTAGGCGTAAAAGACCCTATTCCCGGCAAACCGGTGCAGCTAACCTTAGATTTAGATATGCAGAAAACTGCGGAAAAAGCTTTGGGCGATCGCCTGGGTGCGGTGGTGGCGATCGACGTGAAAACCGGAGCGCTTTTAACAATGGGTAGTTGGCCGACATTTGACCCCAACATTTTCACCCGCAAGGTGACTCAAAAAGAATGGGATCGACTGCAAGGGCCAGAAAAACCGTTTTTAAATCGGGCAGTTCAAGGCTATCCAGTCGGCAGCACTTTTAAGATTGTCACCTCTGTAGCCGGGATGGAATCGGGCAAGTTTGCTCCTGACTCGACTTTAGAATCATCTTCTTCAATTACGATCGGCGGAATTTCTTTCAACGAACACGGTGCGGGTAAAGGCGTTATCGGTTTCCGCGATGCTTTAGCCTACAGCAGCAATACGTTTTTCTATCAAGTAGGGATGGCCGCAGGCCCCGAACAAATGTCGAAATGGGCTAAGAAAATGGGTATTGGTGGCACGATTAATTTAGACCTTTTGGGGTTGGACGCGGCTAATCACGGTCAAGTTCCGACACCGGCAGAGAAAAATAAAATGTACAAGGAAGATTGGTATGTGGGCGATACGGTAACAATGGCGATCGGTCAAGGTTTGGTACTTTGTACTCCCCTAGAATTGGCAGTGATGGTATCAACTATTGCCAACGGTGGTTCGCGAGTGCAGCCGCATTTGTTGGCTTCTCAAACCAATACACCGCTCACAAAAAAAATCCCAACTGGTATTAAACCTTCTACTTTAAAGGTCGTTAAAGAAGGATTGATTGACGTGGTGAAAAAAGGTACAGGTCGTGGTCTGAATGACGGTACTATTCCTTTAAGTGCTGGTAAGACTGGGACTGTGGAAATGCCCGGTCATCCTGACAATTCGATGTTTGTGGGTTTTGCTCCCGCTGATAAACCGGAAATTGCGATCGCAGTTATAGTCGAAGGCGGCGGATATGGTGCTGTCTCGGCCGCACCAATTGCTCACGAGGTATTTAAAACCTATTTTCAAAAGCAGGGTTTTAAACCTACTAATAAGCCTTTCTAGTCATGAGTTAATTGTTGACTGTTGACTGTTCATATTTTGTTGTATAGGGTGCGCGGGGCGCACCTTTTTGCTGTATGTGCGATCAAAAGTTTTCCCCAACCAATCGTCTCACTTCCAAGGTCGATAAATTCATCATTTGTGCCACCTGTTCCAGATTCATCCCAGAATTTAAGAGTTGAGTTAAGAGCGATCGCAATGTTGACTCCGCTGCCAGCCGTGCCTGCTCCGATTCTTGAAAGGCTGACTCCGCTGCCAGCCGTCCCAGATTTTCTTCCTTGTGAGTCTTCAGAAACTCACCAGTTTCAGGAACTCTAAACCTCAATTCTCCTGAAATTATATGCAATTCCAGTCCCAGCACCTCACTGAACAACCACAGCGTATCGAAAGCGATATTGTTAGCTGGAATCGGCTCATACTGATTATTTACTAAACGCACTCCCTGTAAAATTGGATTCAGATAATCTCCCGACGGATCGTACTGAAAATATTCCGTCACTCCCAAAGCCCGATAAATTTCCGGTTTGGTTTCTTGGTCTTTCGTCTGAGTTGTTTCCGAAGTTATTTCTAACACAAAATCGGGAGTAATTCCCCCTTCTTCCCAAACTTTATAATTATCCCTTTTGCGTTTTGCCACTCCAAACACCACATAAAAATCTGGAGCAACAACTGCTTGGTTGTTCCCTTGTTCATAATAAATGAAAGAATTCGCTGACACATAAACATCAGAACGCCCTTGAAAGTAAAGGTTGGCAGCTTCTACCGTGTAAATCATGTAATCGCGCGTGATGTCGCTTTCAGCCATCGGCTCTCCGTCGCTGCTGGGATATTTAATTTCTACTTGTTCGACTTGAGTTAAAATTGTCATTTTTCAATTTCCCTCAAAGTTAATTAATTTAATCTCTGGTAAATCAGCTTTTTCAGGTTCGTAGTGAGGACTTCAGTCCTCATCAAATGAGAGAGGACTGAAGTCCTCACTACAAACCTAGCTAATTTGATGCTGCGTCTTGAACTTTTCGGCTAATCTGAGTGTTGGCAAATACATCCGATTTAAACTTTATCAATCCCTCTCTCTAAAATAATCATTTCCGAACCAACAACCGGACTTCTAGCTATTAACTTTCCTTCCAAATTGGCAATTTGTAACTTGCTGAAATCGAGCAAATTAGCCTCTTTCCACATTTGACTGGCGAGCTGATTTTGCTCGCTTTCGCTGAGTTTGTACCAATCTTCAGCGACTTTGACACTCAAAAGACCGATCGAGAAATCAGCTTCAACAGACTTAACTAAACCGCCGCCAAGTCGATCGGTAATTTCAGCAACTTGATTTTGAATCGCAGCAATCAGCGACTGTTCCGGCGTCAGCGGCGGCGGCGGGATAATTTCTACAGGTTCCGGTTTTTTCGGCGCCGCTAAATCGGGCAAGTTACTTTTAAAATTAGCGGGTATAGGCTGAGAATTTGCGATCGCATCAGACGAGTTCGGCGTTCCCGTCCCCACAAAATCGTCAAACGTTGGCAGAGACTGGTTTGCTGCTGGGATAGGCGCTGTTGCTAGTTTCTGGGGCGGTTTTGCCGAGAAACTGTTGAAAGTTAAACCGATCGCAACAATCAAAATTGCAGCTAATCCCGCGTTTAAAATTGGATCGGACAGCTTGGCATTCGTAGATGCAGGTAGGAGCGATCGCACTAGGCGCACAATACTTTGCCAAAGTACGCCGAATTTCTGGAAAAAACTGCCGCCTGTGGGTTTTGATACAGACTTTTGATCGAATTTTATACCAACTTTTGGCGGGGGAACGCTCTTAACTTCCGCAGCAACCGCCGGAGGAGTTGTTGTTGTTGAGTCAGCTAGCGTGGGCGCGATCGGCTTTTGGGCCTGCAACGGAGGTTCTGCTGTTAATTTTTTCCCCTTTTTTCCCAAATTCCCAATCGAGACAATCAAAGCTTTGATTTTCTGATTTGTGGAAACAGCGCTGCTGGCATTTTGAGCTTGGCTGCGAGTCGCGGCCGACTTTTTCGGCGACTCAACCTCCGGTTTCGGAGATTGAGACGGTTCTGGAGTTGGTTGATTTAGTGGTTCTTCTGACATTTTCTTTGCCTTGGAGCGTTGCAAATATATGTAAACGCGATAAATTTTAGTTGAGCCATCCCAGCCTTAATTTATCATTTCATTAGTTGTAACTGAATCAAAATGAGCATCAAACGCCGTCACTTTCTAATTTTAAGCAGTCTGGGCACCTTAGGTTTGACCGGAATATGGAAAATGCTTCAGCTTCGGACTTCCTGGGGTACAGACGCCACTGCTGCTGTGCCTTCTAATCTTGAGGCCCCAAGGGCGATCGTCCCATTGCCGGCCTCACCGCCTATTTTACGCTTTATTTCGGTGGCAGACACCGGCACCGGGGCTGAAGGTCAGTATGCTGTAGCTGGGGCGATGGCGCAATATCACCGGGAAAATCCTTTTAATCTGGCTGTTCTCGCCGGTGATAATATCTACAATAACGGCGAAATAGAAAAAATTAATGCTGTTTTTGAGCAGCCTTATCAGCAGTTATTGCAGCAAAATGTTAAATTTTATGCTTGTTTGGGAAATCACGACATCCGCACTGCTAACGGCGACCCGCAACTTAAATATGCGGGTTTTAATATGCAAGGTCGCTACTATACTTTTCGGCGCGATCCGATACAGTTTTTTGCCTTAGATACCAATCACAATGCGGATTGGAAAAATCAGCTTGTTTGGCTGGAGAAAGAGTTGAGTCAAAGCACGGCACCTTGGAAGGTTGTCTTCGGCCACCACCCAATTTATTCTTCTGGCGTTTACGGCTCCAATCAATCTTTTATTAAGACTTTTACGCCTTTGTTTCAAAAGTACGGCGTGCAGCTTTATATCAACGGACACGAGCACAGTTACGAACGCACTCGCTCGATTAATGGTACGACTTATCTCGTTTGTGGGGCCGGCGCGGGCACTCGTCCGGTGGGACGTTCTGAGTGGACTGAGCATTCTGCTAGCCGCCTGAGTTTTGTGACGTTTGATGTCTATGAAGACCGGATGTTTGTCAGTTCTATCGGTACTGACAACCGGGTTTTTGACCGGGGAGTGCTAAAAGTGCGATCGGCTTAATTAACAATGTTGAGCTTCCGACATATCAGATGAAGAGAGTTATGTCAAGGTGCTTTTGTCGATATATTTAACGGCGACTTACGCCTTGAATAAATATTATTATTGCCTCTTGACTTGAACTAAAATTCAACTTACAATGTATTCTTGTTTGAGAGTGTTAGAGGCATCTGAGTGAAAACTGATACGTTAGCAAGACGGAAAATTAATCCGTTAGTAAGACCTTTCTTGAAGTGGGCAGGTGGTAAAAGGCAGTTATTGCCAGAAATTCTTAAGTATTGTCCTAAGCTGACAAGTAAAAATACATACTATGAACCTTTCATAGGTGGAGGCGCACTCTTATTTCAGTTACAACCCCAAAAAGCTGTCATCAATGATAGCAACAAAGAACTGATTAACTGCTATCGAGTGGTAAAAGAATCATTAGATGACCTGATGGAGGAATTAAGGAATGGTAAATATATCAATAACGAAACGTCTTATTATGACATGAGAGAATTAGATCGTTCAAAAAAATATGCAAAATTGTCGGAAGTAGAAAAAGCTGCACGAATTATTTATCTAAATAAAACCTGCTATAATGGTTTATTCAGGGTTAATTCCCAAGGTCAGTTTAATGTTCCATTTGGTAGATATAAAAATCCAAATCTTTTAGATGACGCTGTTTTAAGAGCTGTGAATAAATACTTGAGCAGCGAGACTATAATAATGTTGAATCATGACTTTGAAAAAGCTGTTCAAGATGCAAAGAAAGGAGATTTTATTTATTTAGATCCTCCTTACGATCCTGTTTCGGAAACAGCTTCTTTTACTGGGTATGATGTGAATGGCTTTAATAAAGACGAACAACAAAGAGTTAAAAAAGTTTTTGACGATCTAACTGAAAGAGGTTGCCAGGTGATAGTGAGTAATTCTTGTACAGATTTTATTATGGATTTGTACAAGGATTATCATGATAAAATCAAAAAAGTTAGGGCAACGAGAAGCATAAACTCAAATGCCTTGAAAAGAAGCATGGTTGATGAAGTATTAGTTTTAAATTACGAAATTCAGGATAAGTAAACATGAGTAAAGGTAACGAGACTGCAAACGATAAAGCATGGAAAATACTATTTGATACGCATGAAATATTAGAACAACTAGATAAAAATGGCTTTTTTGAAATAGAATCAAAGCAAATTAATAAACAACGAGAAAGTCGGCTGATGGCAAAGTTCGATCACTCTGTAAATTTGCCAAAAATATTTCGAGAAAACAAGTTATCAATTTTGCCAATTTCTCGATCTAAATATGTTATAGGTAAGTTTGAGACACACTTAAAAGTTCGATATGATAGTCAACTAGAAGCGATTTCTGTTGCTCCTCCCCAGTTAGAAAGTATAGATTACAAAAATTTATATTCTGAAAGTTCGGCATTGCACTGTGCCTTTAATATCGGCATCATAAATGATTTAGTTGAAGAAGAAACATTTTATACTGTTTCGGGTAGAATGTCTACAGAGTCTTTTGACTTTAATATTATCAATTCCATCCCGAATAAGAAGCCATATCCAATTAAGGTTGAAAATTCTCAGTGTGAGATAGATGCAGGATTTGAAAGTGACAAATATTTTATATTGATAGAAGCCAAGAAATATGCGATCGAGGATTTCTTAATTAGACAACTTTACTATCCTTACAGATTGTGGTCAAAAAAAATGAGTAAGAAAGTCATTCCAGTATTGATGACATACTCTAACGACATTTTTAGCTTTTTTATTTATGAATTTAGGGACGAGGAAAATTATAACTCTTTGAACTTGATCAAACAAAAGAATTATATGATTTCTCCCGAAGAAATACAACTCAGTGATGTCGAACAAGTATTCAATAGTATTAAAATAATTGCAGAGCCAGCAGATGTTCCATTTCCACAAGCCGATCGATTTGAGAGAGTAGTAGATTTATTATCATTGTTATTAGAAAGAGATTTAACCAAAGATGATATTACAGAAAACTATGAATTTGACCGCAGGCAAACTGACTATTATACTAATGCTGGTCTATATATTGGACTGATAGAAAAGTATCAAAATTATATCACAAACAAGGCAACTTTTCGACTTACAAGTGAAGGTAGGTTAATTTTACATAAAAGATCTAAATTAAAATATCTAAATTTGATTAATAAAATTTTAGAGCATGAAGTTTTTTATTTAGTCTTTGAATTAGCGATAAGCCTGGGAGAACTTCCGTCAAAAGATGAAATATGTAAAATAATGTCAAAAACTCGTTTAGATATTAATGATACAACTAAAGGAAGGCGTTACTCTACTGTCCGAAGGTGGATTTTTTGGATTTGGTCGCAAATCAAAGACTAAAATGATATTTTTATTCAAAAAAATTGTAATAGCGTCAACCTAGTTTTGCCTCCCACCCATTTCAGAAACGGACGCGGCAATACCCAAGAAGGTGCGGAAGCAGACATTTATCTAGAAGTAACGGCCCTATAATATTTATCACAACTACAACTGAATATAAATACTTCTCTCATTTGTCACTCCCTGGTTGCGTTGCGGCATTCAACAGACAGCGCTGGATCGATCGACCAAAAATTTTCGTTAGAATTATATATGTCAGCATCGCCGGGAAAAAGGCCCGATCGCCCGATCGGCAGATTTAGCTCTGGCTGTGCCAAAATTGTTTAACTCGCTCACAAGTGTTACCAGTCAAAGATCGAGCTGTAACACTTTACCCCACCTGTGCTCATGCAAGATTTCATCAATAACGTCTCTCGCTACCCGCGATTTTTCATTACGATTTGTCTGGGGATTTTCTTTTTCCTGTTCGAGCGACTCAAACCCCTGCTCGAACGGCCGGCAACTGCGATCGCCCTGATTACTTCGATTGTAGCGACTTTTGTGTTTCTAACTTTTACACTGCGCGCCATGTTAGGCCTGAGTCCGGTTTAAAGAGGACAAAAAGCGCCAATAGCAACGGCGAATTCAGACAAGCTAGAGCGCAGAGAGGAAGCAGACAAAGGCTTCGGAGAAGTTGCGAATTTTGAGTTAAAAGTTGAAACACCAACTCCCGAAGAAACTGCTAACTCTGGGGCGATCGCACACTTAGCAATAGTCGCTGCGATAGATTGGAAGAGGAACTGAGTAAGCTAGTTACGTCAGCGCTCCTCAACCTTGGTGCAAGCAAAGATTACCCAAGTGCAGGACAAGCGTTTGAGGCTATCAACATTCGCTGGGGAAATACTGCACCTCTGTTTCCCCCCATTCCCAGTTAATCCTTAGGAAGCGGCACACCCCGCCCCGCTTTCCTCTCTCGTTAACCTGACGGTATCACGAGAGTTTCCAGCGGATAACACAGATGAAATTTGAACACATCTATCAATTTTTTCAAGACCCCCCTCCTGTTTATCTAAACAAGGAACTAGCAGTGTGCTACATTCTCTCCGTGTTGTTGCGCGGAGATTCCTACGGTACAGAACTCATCGGACAACTAGAGAGGGAATTCCCCATCTACCGACTTTCTGATACCGTACTCTACAGCGCTCTGAAATTCCTCGAAGATGAAGCGGTAATCACCGGTTACTGGAAAAAAGTAGAAGGACGCGGCCGCCCCCGCCGGATGTATCAAATCCTCCCGGAGTGGCGGCACCAAGCTCAAGACCTGGCCCGTCTCTGGCACGACTACATCGGTCAGGGAAACGGCGCGTCTGGGCGTCGGCCCCGCGCCTTAGAAACTGGTCACACGGGTTAGCAGGCGCTGGAATCGGATGCCTAAACCCTTGAAATGCTGTCGCTGCAAAGCGAAATGCCTTCCCTGTCTTCGCTTTGCCAGCACCGCCCACAGCGATTAAAGCAGCTACACTACGTCAGGACTTACGCATGGTCACTTAACAATTTGGTGATGGGGAGATATGGGAATTTGGTGATGGGGAGAAAAATGTCTTGCTACAAAGCTTTCTGCGAATTTGGTTTAAAAAGTGCCTGCGTAAGTCCTCGATCGCTTTCGTCTGTAAATTTATGTAAAGTAATAGTAGAGAATTTCAATTACACAAACTTCTACCGATGGATACTACTGTTCTTTCTTCAACGTTTGTGATCACGCTGCTGATGGCTGTAGGCTTGTTTTTCTTCATCAAGGCCTCAGTCAAAGCTCGAATCGAACAAATCAAGCTGGCTTCGGAGAGCGCCCAAGAGTCACTGTTAACCCAGCTACAAGAGTATTTTGCTTCTAGGGCTTACCGAGTTGTAGCCGTCGATGCTCCCAACTATAAAGTCACTTTTGAAGGTTTTGTGCGGCCTAGTTGGTTTTTAGCTATTTTTCTAACCATGCTAAGTGCAGGTGGCACTCTGTGCTTGGGACTGGTTTTGGGAATGCTAGTTCCTTCTTCAGGTCAAATTTTCCTAGCTTTGGTACTGCTGTCGCCGCTGGCGGGCATATTTTATTGGAAAAAAGCTGGACGCTCGGAGCAAGTCTCGCTCAAACTCGAATCAGTCGCTGACTCGGGAAGCCCAACCAAGAGCTTTGTTACTGTCAGAGCTCACCGCGATGAACTAGAAGCTATGCAGCAAGCTTTAGATTTGAAACCGCTAGAAGATTAAAATTTTGTTTGGTGCGGAACGTTTTTTGATATGCTAGATGCCGTGATTAGACTTCGAGCAGACAAACCGATGAATGCTTGTGGCTCTGTCGTTGGCCCGAAAGTTCGATCGACCGGCACAGTCAGTCGATTTGAGATTTGAGATTTGAGATTTGAGATTTATTCCACAGATGAATCTGGGAGCTTGAATTTTTGTCTGAAATTTTGGGGAGCTCGCGATGAGTGTCGAAGGCTTGTATCCGTTTTTGGACAAGCTCAAAAAAAACCATTATCGTGAGAGTGCCCCCTGTGGCGATCGCCCCCGTAAGGCGATCTATCCTGCTGCGATGGCTCCTTATACCCTAGTTTAATCAGGACTTTTCGCATAAATTTCAGTTGGCACTCTCCAGACAATGAGAACGATCGCGCTTTTGTTAAAAGAGTTAGAAAAACATTGCTGTCAATGTTTTGAGCTAAACATTTTGCTCTAGGCGCGACTGACAGACACCACAGGAATTTTTTCTGTGGTTGCTTCCAGCATTACCTTTAAGCTGGGAAACAAGAAATGGTTCTCTTCTACGTATTGGGCTCCGAATAAACCTTTTTCAGCCCAGAAGTATCTGTCAGTGGTATGCTCGTTACGCTTGACTAACAGCAAAGCTGGGGGAGCAATGCCTTCGGCATGGATAAACTTGCGAGCCGCTGTTACGGGTTTATCTTCGCCGCTCTCGATGCTATATTGAGGCACACACTCTAAAATTCTGCGTCCTTCTTGTCGGCGGCGACTTTTGCGTTTGCGTCTCCTGGCCAATTTCTTTACCTCCTCTGTGAGCAGACAGGTTGTAATGATAGCTACCAAATCCGAGGCCAGTATATCCCTTCTAGCTCAAAACTTCAAGTGTTTTTAATATATCGACATAATCTTAATATTCGTGCCGATCGAGAAAATTGCAGAGGTTGTGGTATTGTGACCCGAAAAAGAGAGGGCAAAAGCCCAGAAAAGAAAGCTGTGGAAGCCCAGGGGAGAGGGTTTGAGGCAATTGTTGTTGGTCGGGTTCCCGCAGGCATTGAACTCCGGCTGCCTTCAACCACCACAGGAAGACACCTGAAATCTCCAAGTCTCTAACCTGTAATCGGCGACAGATCAATTGTAATTTACTTAGAATTTCGTTAGAGATCTTAATGTGGCGCTCATGTTAATGCCAGCCAGTTCAGAATTTGTCAAGATTTGCCGATCGCAGGTGGCGATCGCCGTCAGTTTGGGCGCGACATTCAGCGCGGTATACCTGACACAAGAGCTGGTATCCGGGAGCGAGGCAAAATTGGTGCCGATCGCGGTTTACCCAGAAACCTCAGTCGAAGAGGAAGAAAATCAGAAGTTGAGGCTGGAACCGACGGCAAGCTCGACAGTGACACCGGTGCCGCGGCGGCTGGCGGCGCCGGCTCTGGCGGTAGAAGCATCAACGGTGGGGGCGATCGCACCCGAGCCACTTCCGGGTTTTGAAAACAGTTCCAATCAGTGCCAAGGCCCGCAGAATCTGTGGCAGCAGCGCCGGCAAATTGTGACGCCTCTGATACACGAGGGAGCTGTAATGGGACTCCTGGTCAGCGGTCGGCAAGACAGGGCTTGGAACGATCGAGAGGAGGCTCAGATGCAACAAATTGCTCGCACCTTGGCCCTGGCTTGCATTTTAGACCAGCGCTCCCAGTGGATGCAGCAGGAATTGGGTTCTTCTCGGCAAATCCAGGCTCAGGTGTACGACACGATGCACAATTTGCTGCACCAGTTTAAAAGTCCGCTGACAGCGTTGCGAACTTTTGGCAAATTGTTAGCGCGGCGCTTGGTACCAGAAGACAAAAATCGCAATGTAGCTTTTAGTATTGTCCGAGAGAGCGATCGGCTCTCTGAATTGCTGGGCCAGTTCGATCGCACCGTTGACACCGGCGAAGCAAATCTCACACTCCCATCTGGCACTTCCGAAACAGCAACCTCCCATGTGCAATTAACTAGGCATTCTCCTCTGTCGCTGTCACCTGCGGCGAATAATGTGGAAGAATCCTGTTGTGTAGGATTCGTCTTAAAACCGCTGTTAATTTCCGCCGAGGCGATCGCATCGGAAAGCAACCTGTCATTACTAGCAGACATACCGCCCGATTTGCCGCCAGTCTGGGCGAACGATCGAGCTTTGCGCGAAGTTTTGAGCAATTTAATTGACAATGCTTTGAAATATACCCCTGCCGGCCGCCAAATTTACATTAAAGTAAACTACGAGGCAGCACACCGCCCGTTACCTGCCGTAGCAGTTGCAGTCAGCGACACCGGTTCAGGAATTCCCCCCCAGGATTTAGAGCATTTATTTGAGCGGCACTACCGGGGAGAAAAAGCGCAGACAGAAATTCCCGGCACAGGATTGGGTTTGGCTATAGCCCGCGATTTAGTCCGCCAAATGCAAGGAGAAATCGAAGTATTTTCCCCAATAAATCCTGAATGGCTACCATCTGGAGAAGCTGATTTATATCCAACAGATCGCGGCACGACATTTGTGGTTTGGCTGCGGGTGAATAATTCATTCAGTTGACAGTTGACAGTTGACAGTTGACATGGAAGTCCGAGGATTGGAGTAATGAATAGTCTGATTTTAATTTCTCCCTACAAGGGTTCCGGCTTTCAACCAATTTTTTCTAGTAACGAACTCTATTGCTTGGAGACGATCTTCATGAAGCATCTGCATTTATTCGATAAAATTCCCAAGTTTTCAATTTTTTTAGGACTTCTAAAAAAACACTTTTTTACTGTACCGTTTTTAGCTGCTTTCAACACTCTGACTGTCCTGATTTTAGGCGGGCTGAGCCTATACGCAAAACTCAACAACCAGGGAGACGGAGTTGAACGTTTGTTTAGCGATCCTTTTAATTCGTGGTTCCCTTACGAAGGCCTTCTCACCGGAGTTTCCGAAGTCCTCTGGTGCATCCCAGTCGCAATTTGTGCATTTACTTTCGGAGTGCTGCGCCAAAAAGAGCCGCGCAGTCGATCGGCAATATTCTTGTTTTTTAGCGCTTTACTGCTGGGAGTCTTTTTCCTGGATGACAGGTTTCGGATGACTTTGATTCTTTCTCGGTTGGGAATATCTACAAAATTAATTTATTTGTGTTACGGGAGTGCTGTTTTCGTTTACGGAGTTAAGTTTTGGCAATACATCAAAACTACTCCTTACTTGCCATTAGTCGCAGCATTTATTTTATTCGCTATCTCGCGGTTTGAGGATATTTTCAACTCCCCAAGTCTAGGAATACACGCGATGTTAGAAGATGGCACTAAGTTATTAGCTCTTCTGAATTTAGCTTTGTATTTTTGGTACTTATGTCATCAGGAGGTTGGGCGGCATTTGCAGAGTTAGTCATTAGTCATGAGTCATTAGTCATGAGTCATTAGTCATTAGTTAGTCGTAGGGTGTGTCGCCATGAAAAATCCTAACTTGCATACCCACAATCTCATAGCGACGCACCTCTGCATATAGGGCAATACGGTTCACTTAAAACTGTTCAGTCTATAAAACCATGTGAAAAATATATACTGCGATTGCTTCACGTGGACGTTCGCAATGATAAAAAAACGTTAAGTGAACCGTATTGGCATATAGGGAGCGTGTAAACAAACCGAACACTTTTTTGGGAGCAAAATTTTGTAAAAATGCAATGACTAATGACTAATGACTAATGACTAATGACTAATGACTAATGACTAATGACTAATGACTACTGACTAATGACTAATGACTAATTACCAATTACCAAGGATTGCCAATCATGGTGAAGGCGGCCCAATAATAAGGATGCGAAAGCAGTCGATCGCCCCGCGCGGCAATTTCAGGAGGCAAAATTAGAGTCACAGAAAGCCCTTCGACTCGCAGCAGCCCGTCTTGAATCCGCACCCGCCCCCGCAGCATCTGCAATTGCGCCCGCCGCAAAGCCTCGGCTTTAATCCTCAGATTCCCCTCGCCCCTAGGAGCTCGCAACTGCCGGTAAAACTCCGTCATCAGCCCCAAAGTTCCCTCATCGCTGACTTCCCACAAACTCGCCAAAGCCGATCGCGCACCGCTAGCTACCGCCAAACCCGCAAACCCCAACTCCGCCTCTTCATCGCCCAAAGCGGTACTGCAAGCGCTTAAAACTAACAAATTCACAGGCGGTTCATTCCAGCGCAACTGTCGCATTTGATCGATCCGCAATTTAGTATCCCACAACTGAATGTAAGAATTTTTCGGTTCCCCTGGCTGGAATTCGCTGTGAGTTGCTAAGTGAATGATCCCAAACGGACGTTGTGCCCGCTGAGCTTGCAAATTTGCGAGAGTAAAATCTTGATTCAAAAATGATTTTCCGTGCGTCGGCGGCGCGATCGACTCTAACTCCAGCGGTACCGCAGGTAATGGCGCTTTATCTTCAAATACCGACGCCCCCATCGCCAAAACTTCATCGTCAGCAATATTGTCGTAGCGGATATCAGTCAAACTCAGACTCGGCATCACACTAATGCTGTATTTTTCAATTAAAAATTCTTTGCCGTCATGAAGCGCAGCAAACGGCACACTTCGCAAACCTGCTGCCGGAATTACAATTAAATTGTCAATCTTTAAAGCAGTCAATTCTGCGGCCATTGGCGCAATTAACCACCGATAAAGTTTTTGAGCGGAATCCAAATAACTGCTGCTGCTTCTTCTTCTGGGATTAGTGATTTCGGTTTGAAACGCGTCAGCCAATTGTAGCACCTGCCAGCGCGTTGTCGCCGGAACTAAAACGCGCATCGGTTGAGCGTTAGCTGTGACTAACACTAATTCTAAATACCCCCCGTTAGGAACATCGGAAACTTCTTTGTCGGCAGGTGGCAACCTCTCCCCCAACTTATCTCCGTCTAGGCGATCGGGCTGGGGGATGAGGTTTTTTCTCACTGGCAATCGATTAGATAAATCCCGACTTGCTACCAGCACTCCTCCATTTTCTTTGGCGGCGGCGTCCGCTCCGCTGACCCAGTTCATATAAATTATTGCAGATTTTATCCCGGTTGTTTGTTCGTTTTGGCGCAGAGTTTTGTAAATTACCGACATATTAGTAATCGGGGTTCTGGCGGGCAAGTCCAGATATTTTTCGTATTCGCGAGTGAAGTTTTTCTCAAAGGCTAAAATACCAGAGCCTGCCGAATCGAATCTGCGAGAAGGAGCGAAAAGACTAGGGCTAATTGGGAAGTTTTTGTCTTGATTTTGCGGTTGCAATTCTACTTTCAAAGATGCCGGAAATGACTGCGCCGGAGCAGGATTTACGGGTACTAGAGGCGGTGCGGGAATTGGTTGGGGAATTGGTTGGGGAATTGGTTGGGGAATTGGTTGGGGAATTGGCTGGGGAATTGGCTGGGGAATTGGTACAGGAGGAGGCGGCGCACTTGGTGTAATTAGGGAAATCTGATTTGGTAAATTTCCTTGGGTGTAAGTTTGCCCAAAAGCAAAACTGGGCAAAATGGCGTTTCCAGTGCCAGCATTAATGCTTCCTTGGGTGCCGTTGTCGATCGCTCCGCCAACTACAAAAGGTCGATCGCTACCGCCGCCGTGTTGAATGGCGATCGCCCCCGCCCCCGCACCTCCGGCAGTAGAAATACTGGCAAGATTGCCCGATCGATCGTCGGTAAAAACATTGTTAGATCGGAACAAACCGAGGGTTGTCACATCCACGCTGCCGCCTGTGCCGCCCGTGCCGCCTCTAGCGTTGATAAAACCCAACTGAATGTTACCAGTCGCGCTCAGGGAAACTGCGCCGCCGTTTCCCTGAGTGCCGCTGGAGTTGAGATCGAGAGCGGAAATTCCCGCTGGCGAAGTCAGAGCAATATTGCCGCCAACTGCCCCCGAAGCGTTCAAAGATCCGGTAGTTAAATTGCCAGCATTGCTTTTGAGTGCGATCGCGCCGCCGGTTCCCGCTGCTGATGAGGAGTCGATCGCACCCGCAGCAACAGTATTCCCCTCAACCCGAATGCTCCCGCCGTTGGAGGTAATATTGCCAGTCCGAACCTCGCGAGTTGCTTGCAGGTTCACGCTGCCGCCATCCGTCCTTAAATTACCCTCTAAGAGGACATTTCCTGCCTTGATATTGGCTGCCAAAGCTGCCGTGGTATCCCCCCGAAGGGTAACAGAATCTCGCGCGTTCACGGTCAAACTGCGCGCGGTAATTCTCGAATTCGCCGTCACGCTAGCAGCGTCAGCCGAGAGCTGGCCCAAGCTCTGAGTTTGACCGACGGCGCCCCCAAAAGTAATGTTGCTACCAGCGCGCAGGGTCAAACTATTAGCCCGGCCAGGGTTGCTGTCGAGGGTACTGGCAAAAGCGATGTTGCCGGTACTGGCCGAAATCGTGCTGCTGCGATCAACTATGACACCACTGTTGAAAAGGATGTCGCCAGATGTGGCAATATTGCCCGAAACCTCGGTACTGCGGCCGTTGACACTCAAACTCGCCAGCGGTGCAGTTTGACCGACTGTACCGCCGAACCGCACTCGCTGAGCGTCAAGTTTCAGGGCGCGAGCTCCGTTTAGGCTGCCGGAAAACAGAATGTTGCCACTAGCTTGAGTGCTCAAAGCTGCATCAGCAGTCAGGGACAGGTTGCCGGTGAAAGTGAGATCTGCGCCGGATGTGGCAATGTTGGCGCCGATCGCACTTTGGGGCGCGTCGAGAGTCAAGGAAGCGCTGCCGCTGGTTCTCAGGGGATTGTCGATCGCGATCGAGCGGCCTTGAAGTGTCAGCGGGCTGTTGAAGGTAATCGGTGCGACGATCGCGATCGAGCTGCTGTTTGGACGCCCGATCGCGATCGAGCCAAAACCCCCGGCGAGGGAGCTTAAATCCTCTGCTGTCAAGTCCAAAATCCCTAAAATATCACCGCTACCGCCGACCCGAATTCCTCGGCTGTCGTTGGGTTGCAAGCGAATTGCTCCCCCCGCGCTGCTGACGGAATTGCTGCCGCCCCTGAAGTCAATGCCGTTAGCGGTGAGAGCGATATTGCCGCCGTTAGCATTGACTCCGCCCAGAGAGATGCTGCTGGCAAAAATGTTGATGTTGCCGCCTTGAGTCTCGATGACATCGTTGGCGTCATTGACAACAAACACTCCGCCTGCGGTAAATGTTACGCTGTCTCCGGTTCTCGCTTGCAGCCCGAGTTTGTGATCGGGCAAGTCTTGGAGGGTGATGTCGCCCGGAGTCTCTAGAATCAGGTTGCTGCCGGCGGCCATCTGTTCCAACTGCACCTCTGAGAGAAATGTTTCAGTGGCTTCTGCCGGTGCGAGTGTCTCGGCGGTCGATCGCGCGCTGGTGTCGCCGCTACCGCTGACGATCGTAATATTTGCCGGATCGAGCCACAAAGTGCCGATCGCCCCGTTAGTCGCGCGGGTATCGACCTCTCCTTGGAAAGTTAGAGCATTTTTGCCCGAAACTTCGACTCTGCCGCCGTTACCGCCTGCTGTGCCGCCGCGAGCAGTAATATTGCCGAAGAAGCGAGTGGTATTGTCTGCCCAAATTACCGCTGTGCCGCCGTTGCCGCGGTCGATCGCGTTTACTGCGATCGTAGAATCAGGACTAACATAAGTTACCTGAGCATTTGGCACTGGTTCCATCCCCCGCCAACCGCCACCGACGCGCACAACTCCTCCGCCGTCTGTCCCCGAAGCATTAATATTTGCGCCGAACAGTCCGACTTTTGACCCTAAAATATTGACTGTGCCGCCTGTTGTGCCAGAAGGGGCAAAGACATTTACAGTACCGGAGACGATCGCGCTGCCGGCATTTACCGACACTGTTTGGCCGCCAATTAGTACCAATTGACCTTGTTCGTTGGTAGTTAAACCTGTGGCTGAGGCTACGCCTGGCCCCGTCAGCAACTGAGGCAAAGCAACTGGGGCGATCGCAGATTTTCCCCCTGACAAAGACGGAGTAATTTCTAAACTCAATAAGTTACCCGTTTGACTGATGCGAACTGCATTTTTTCCGGCAACCGCAGCCACTGTAATTTGACCTGCCGGGGCTGACAATTGCCCGGTATTAATCACTGTGCCACCCAGCAAAGTTAAATTTTGACCGCTGCCAACTGCTAAGTTTCCCGCATTGACAATTGCACCGACTTGTGAGTTATTAAAATTAAATTGATTGGGATTTCCCACTAAAGCTTTGTAATCATTAATTCCGGCAGAACTGAACCAGCGATCGCCGAAACCAATATTTGTCGCAGTGGTCGCGAAAAAAGAACCAGGCACGTTTAATCTAGCATTTTGACCGAAGACAATTCCTGCCGGATTCATTAAGAATAAATTAGAGTTGCCACCGCTCACGGAAATTATACCGTTAATGACGGAAACATTGCCGCCAGAAATCCGCCCGAAAATATTTTGAATATTTGGATTAGTTATAAAATTCGCAATTTGACCTTCGCTGAGATTAAATTGGCTGAAACTGTGAAACAGATTTGCGCCGTTTCCCGACAGTTGTCCGCCGCTAATCTCTGTGCGATTTTTGTCGGAATTGACAGTAGTATTCGTGCCGTCCTTCGCCGGAACTACAGTTTGCGATCGCACTGCTAGCGGTAGCAGCCAAAAACCTAATGTCAAAATTAGAGCAGAGCGAAAAAAATAAGTCATTAGTCATTTGTCATTGGTCATTTGTCATTGGTCATTGGTCATTGGTCATTAGTCATTAGTCATTGGTCATTGGTCATTGGTCATTAGTCTGAGGGAAGTCAGAAAAGCTGATTCCCTATTGCCAATTCTAGTCTCTGGTACTTGAGATTTTTTTTGAGCTGTAATGTTCCGCGAAAGTGCCACTAAACTTAAAAAGGTCGATCGAGCTTTCGGGGCCGGGGATTTGCTCCCCGGGTGCGCATCTGTCTCTTTTGGTCGATCGCACTTGAAAAGCACGCCTTCCCACCATCTCGAAACTACCGTGCAGAGGTGATATTTATCTGTAGCGGGTATCTTGACAAAATGCCCGCTTTCGTCCTATGATTGCAGCAGTGATTGAATAAAACAGCAGTCAATCGATTTTAGATTTTAGATTTTAGATTTTAGATTTACCCCACGGATCAATGCGGGGGCTTGAGGATTTGAGATTTGAGATTTTGGATTGATTCCACGGATAAATCCGGGGGCTTGTACCATCAAGAAATTCTTGGTCAACCCACAAAATAACTAGCTCCTCTAATCAAGTTAAAAACAAAATATTGATGCTTTGAGAGACGACCCATGCAAACTCAAACTTTCCCATTTCTAACCGAACAAATAGTTGAGCGGATCTTTGCCTCAGGCGAACTGACTCGCGATGACAGACAGCGAATTCAGTCAATGCTCTTAAATGAGTCGATCGGCGAACATGAATTGAGCTTAGTTGAAAGAGTCATGGAAGGCGTAGTCAAGGGCATACTTGACGTGCTGAATTAGTTTAAAACTGGCGCTCCTTGATCTAAATATAGGGTGCACCTGATCGCGCATCTTACCAGAAAGAATTGGTTTAAAGCCTCTTCCTTAAAGGCGAGAAATTAAAACAAGACTATTCATTACTCGAATCCTCGGACTTCCAGGTAGAGGTCGCCCTAAACAGTCAACTGTCAACAGTCAACTGTCAACTGTCAACCTAATTTCCGATAAAATCGAAAATCGACTCACCGTTCTAAAAATCATCATCAGAACCCTCATCCGAGTTCTCATCCTGACGTACAAGCTCAGAAGGGGGTCTGTCGCTACTCCAGGCCCACCACACCGCGCTACACGAGCAGCGGTAAAATTCTTGCCACTTGCGGCGGTTGGACTCGGTGTATACTGGCGATCGGCGATTTATCCAGACCTCATCAGCATCCGTGCAGCTAGCACCGCACTTGGGACAGCAAAACTCAGTAGCGTGAACCGCCGCCGCAGTCCATTCGGGAGGATGTGGAGCAAAAGCTTCCATGTGTTAGAGTTTCTATTTAAACTGCTGGTAATTACGGCAAATCAAGAGTTGCTAAAGATCCGCTCCCGCTCGCAATGACATAAGTACACTGTTGAGTACGTAATTCATCTGCCAGTTATTTTTTTTGGCATTTGCCGTCCGATGAATAGTATAACTGATGTGGTGTCAGCCGTCGATCGGCATTCTCAGCTATTTCAAGGACTAGGCTCATGTCTATCTACAACTTTATCTCATTTCTGGGCATTTTTGGGTTATGTGCGATCGCCTGGATTTTCTCAGAAAACCGCCAAGTTAGGTATATACCTTGGCGCGTCATCATCTGGGGCATTGGGCTGCAATTAGTCTTAGGATTTTTAGTATTCCTGTTCCCCCCAACTCGCATCGCCCTAGAGTGGTTTACAGGCTTGCTCGATGGAGTATTCACCGCTGCTGACGCCGGAGCGAGATTTGTATTCGGCAGAAACATTGTACCAATACCCGGTCAAGACCCGCCAGTTAATTTAGGATATATTTTCGCCTTTCGGGCTTTACCGACAGTAGTCTTTTTTTCCGGCCTCATGGCCTTGCTTTATAACATCGGCGTAATTCAAATTATCACCGAAGTTTTTGCCAAAATATTTTACATGACAATGCGGTTGAGCGGCGCGGAAGCACTCAGCGGCGCGGCTAATATTTTCGTAGGAATAGAAGCAGCAATTGTCGTCAAGCCTTATTTGCCACAAATGACTCGTTCCGAACTTTGTGCAATCCTGTCTTGCTGTTTTGGGACTGCCGCTTCTTCAACTTTAGCAATTTACGTCAGTTTTCTCAAGCCTGTTTTTCCTAATATTTTAGGACATTTAGTTTCAGCCTCAATTATCGCCATTCCCGCTTGCTTTGTCCTCTCCAAAATCTTAGTACCGGAGACGGGAGTGCCGGTAACAATGGGCGGCATTCCCAAGGAAAATCCGAAGCCCCAAAGCCACGAGTTCATCGGCGATGAAATTGGAGACAATGATGGTGAGATTCGCAAACAAGAGACAGTTGGCGGAGAACCAATCGAACGAGTCAGCCCTTTGGATGCTGCGATTATTGGCGCATTGGACGGTGTAAAAATGGCAGTCGCCATCGCCGCTGTTTTGATTTTAATCTTAGGCTTAGTTTCCTTAATCAATCAATTCTTTGGCTGGCTGGCTGTGTTGCCGGCTCCAATTGGCACAATCTTTAGTTTTATCACCCTACAAAACATTCAAGGAGCCTTATTTTACCCGCTAACCTTGTTAACCGGAGTTCCCTTGGAAGATTCTTGGATAGCATCAGTCATCATCGGCCGGCGGCTGTTAGAAACGGCGATTCCGCCCTATCAAAGTTTAGCAGAAGCGGCGGCAAAAGGACTGATTAGCGATCGCACAGTATTAATTGTCAGCTACGCGCTTTCCGGTTTCGCCCACTTAGCCTCCGTCGGCATATTTGTCGGCGGTACAATCGCCCTAATTCCATCCCGCCGCAAAGACATTTCCGAACTCGGTTGGAAAGCCTTATTTGTCGGAACCTTAGCCACAATGATGATTGCCTGCATCGCCGGGTTATTTGACACCGGAGACGCCAGCATTTTAGGAGCTAAGACAGCCCCTGCTGCCCCACTAACAGCGCCTGCTTCCCCGAAACCGGAAGCATCCCCAGCCGCAAGTCCCAAGCCGTCAGTTGCTCCAGCAATTGCTAGCCCGAAGCCTTCGCCGAAGGGTGAAAAAGCAACTCCAAAAGCTCAAGAATCTCCTAAATCTGAATCCAAGAAAACGCCTTAAACAAGGTACGAGCAAAGGACACGGCATTGCCGTGTCCCTACACCAATCTTGAAATTATCTGCGTTAATTTGCGTTAATCTGCGGTTTCCCTATCAATCAAAAATTTACGCAATAAACATATCCTTCTATCCGTTACATCCGTTACAAAATCCGTTGCCGAACTTCCTTCAACTATGAATCCCGAACCTGAAATTCGCCGCCTGTTAGATGTGATGCCCGCCTCGGGCCGCATGACGTGTAAAATTATTAATAAGCCCCAACAATCAACGGTAATTGACTGCGATTTTCCTTTGCCTTGGCATCAATCTCGCCCGATTTACATTAATTTTGACTTGTGGCGGCTGCTATCTAAGCCACAGCGGGATTTACTGCTATTGCGGACTGTTAGTTTTCTGGGTAATTTTAAGTGGTTTAAGCCGGATATTTATCAAGGTGCGGCTGTGGCGGGAATTGTCGGGACTGTTGTAGAGTTGTTGCAGGGAGATGCGATCGGAATTGCGATCGCCGGTGGGTTGACTGGACTGGCGATGACTCGAATTTGGCGCGACAACCGCAGTTCGCAAGTAGAGCTAGATGCCGATGAAACGGCGATTAGAGTCGCTCTAAGGCGTGGTTACAGTGAAGCTGAGGCTGCGGGACATCTCCTGGGGGCGATCGAGTCTGTGGCGCAAATTGAAGGGCGCAGTTTGGATTTTAATGGGTTGATTCGGTGTCAGAATTTAAGAGCGATATCGGGTATTTCGGCCGTGGGCGTGCCCGATAGTGTTAGGCAAGATTGAAATAAAAACATCGCTACTCAACCAAATTAGCCTTAACAGACGAAGATTCCAGAAACTTAACTGCTTCATCCAGCATAGCTTCTGGTAATTTCTCAACAATCGCGATCGCCCTTTGACGAGTTTCTAGATTAATTGCTTCTGGTTGCTGCGAGTCGGTTTCTACAAAAGTGCCACTTTCAAATGCTTTTTGCTTCGATAAAGCTGCTTCTGGAGTAACAAAAATGCCGACATCTGCTGGAAATTCAACAGCTTGATGATTGTGACATTTTACCACCAGATTGGTCACATTCATCGCCACCCGCTGATTAAATCGAAAAAAATCTGCAAAAGTGCGAGATCCGTGAGTAGTTTGCAGTAAATGCTCTCCCAGGCGATCGACTTCCGTGGTAAACATAAATTTGTGTCTATCTCCACCGACTGACAGCACAACCTCGTGGGAGTTAAGGGCGATAGAAGGTTGAACAGACAAAACTTGCACTTTCATCGTCTTAATCAGCTTCGGTAACGTACTTATTTTAATCGAAAGTGCGATCGACAATGACTTACTCTTGATACTTGTCGCAATTTAAACCAGTAACTCACCAAAAATTGCTTGTTCTCGAATAGCCTGATAATTTTTCAAAATCTCCGACAACCTCAGCAAAGATTCTAATTCTCGTGCTTGCTTCGGAGTTAAATCTTTCCGTTCCGCTGCATAAATAAGTTCCCCAAGCACAATCAACCTAGCTTCAACAGGAATATTATTTTTGATTCCCAGCTCGATTCTTTCCTTAAAACTATTGAAAAGATTCTCCATTGTCCAATTCCTCCCTAGTTAAAACTTGAACGTTACCATCATTAAAAATCAGTGAGATTTTTTGCAACAGCCTTTCAGTATCCCAAACCATCGCTCTGGTAAGCTGTTTAACATTTAAATTGCATTAACTGCATTTCCTTTGTTTTTTATTTTTCGCCCCCATTTAATAATTAAT
>NZ_JAUBVZ010000026.1:0-66805 GCF_036702805.1 Microcoleus sp. A006_D1 | reverse complement strand
TTTAACTGGCATTACTTTGAATTAAGTATAACTGTAGTATTATATACCCAATGCAATTTAGATGTCAAACAGCTTACGATATTTCTCCATTCATACCCCAATCTCTCGCTAATTTCCAGAAAATATGAGTAATCAACAGGTTGTCCCGTCAGAAATTTCTTGACTGTGGATAGCCCAATGTCCAATTCTTCAGCTAAAGCCTTCTGACTCGGAAAGCCGTTGCGTCCTAAGGCCGATTTGACTTGTTCGGTACACCCTGGAGAAACTTTGAGCGATCGCCCCATGATGCCTCTCAAGAAAATTACTGATCCGAATTATAGATTTAATCTCAACTACAAGTCAACCAACAAGTCAACTCGCTCAACCTTCTCGCTCGACTCTGAACTCAACCTTGCTTGATTTTTAATAGGATTGTAGAGTTCAATTTAGAGAAATGTCTAACAAGAAATTACATTCCAACCAACCATTCCCTTCTGATGATTACCCAGAAATGGAGCGAGATGTCATTCAAGAACGTTTGCGTCAAGCTAAATTCAGTTTTAACGTGACTCTTGGGTTAACAATAGTAAGTGCCTCTATCAGTATTTTAGGCATCGGACTGTTGTTTTATGGAAAAGTCCTAGAAGGAAAACTTGCCACCGCTGGCGGATTCACATCAAATATTGTCAGCGTTGGGTTACTCAAGTTTACAAAAGAAACGAACGACAGACTCGATCGCTTAGCCAAAGAATTCAAAGACGACTATTAAATAAAAATAGTTAAAGTAGGGTGCGCATTCCACACCTTACAAATTACAAATTCAACTAATGCGCGCTTTACAAGTCAAAGTAGGGTGCGCATTGCGCACCTTACAAATTCAACTAACGCGCACCTTACAAATTCAAATTAAATTATCCAAAAAATTATCAAAGGTTGCGCGATCGCACATAGCAACCTGAGCACCCACTTTAGTTGTACACAGAGCACCCGCTGCACAGCCCCACACCACCGCCTCTGACAACGATCGCCCGCCATCTAACGCCGCAGCCAACCCACCGTTAAAAGCGTCGCCAGCAGCCACTGTGTCGATCGCCCCAACCGCAAAAGCCGGCACAAAAAAGCTCTCATCCGCCGTCACAGCAACCGCCCCGCGATCGCCCAATTTGACAATAACATTCTTGACACCGCGCTCCTGCAACTGTTTGGCTGCTAAAATGGCAGTTTCGGGATTATTTACAGGAAAACCGACTAACTGGCCAGCTTCCACTTCATTCGGCGTGATCATGTCAATTAGGGGGTAAAGTGCGAGTGGCAAATCAGCCACAGCCGGCGCTGGATCTAGAATCACTCGCACCCCCGCTTGACTAGCAACTTTCGCAGCTTTTAGGACAACTTCCAGAGGAATTTCTAACTGTAACAGCAACGATGTAGCTTCAGGTAACAGTTTTTTGAGACGTTCGATATCTGCTTCACCGACATTGTTATTCGCACCCGGAATCACAATAATATTATTTTGGCCGCTATCGTCTACAGCAATAATTGCCACACCTGAATGAGTGCTTTTGTCAATCAATATATTGTCTGTATTTAAACCATAGAATTGCAAATTAGTCAATAATTCTTCAGCAAATTTATCATTACCAACGCGGCCGATTAGGTGGGTGGAAATACCGAGACGGGCGGCCGCAACTGCTTGATTTGCTCCTTTACCACCGCCAGCCGTAAAAAAATTGCTACCGATGATAGTTTCTCCTGGTTGCGGCAAACGAGGAGTTTTGGCTGCTAAGTCAATATTAATACTGCCAAATACGATTATGCTCATGGGTAATTGGTAATTGGTAATTGGTAATTGGTAATTAGTAATTGGTAATTATCGCACTCTCGCAATCTCTCCCTCTCGCAATCTCCTCCTCTCCCATGACAACTGACAACTGTCAACTGTCAACTGACAACTGACAACAGTCAACTGTCAACTGTCAACTGTCAACTGTCAACTGTCCCTCGATACGTGCTAGAACAGTTATGGTCTTCACCGGTCAATTCAATGGCTGCAATTACTCTCGATCGCAATCCCTGTGTTCTGCTAGTAGAAGCAGACGAAGTTCTCGCCGGACACTTGAGTCTAGACTTAAAATCCTCCGGCTACGAACCGATAGTAGCTTCTAATACCGCCACAGGCCAACATTTAGCCCATGAATTGCAGCCAGCTTTGATTGTAATCGATCGCATACTTGGCCCAGAGTCGGGACTGACGCTATGTTCTCACCTCCGAAGTATCGGCAATCGATCGCCCGTGCTAGTATTAATCGGTCGTGATACAGTGGACGATCGCGTAGCTTGTCTGGAAGCTGGGGCTGATGATTATTTTCTCAAGCCTTACCGCAGTGAGGATTTTTTGCAGTTGGTGCGCTTGTATTTGCAGCCGGATAACAGCAGCACCGAACAGTTGAGATTTGGCGATTTAGTTTTGGATTTGGCATCTAGGCGGGCCCTGCGGAACGGACGGACGATCGACCTGACAATGAAGGAATTTGAACTGCTAAAGTATTTGATGGAACATCCCCGCGATGTTTTGACTCGGGAACAAATTCTAGAGAATGTTTGGGGTTACGACTTTCTGGGCGAGTCGAATGTGATTGAGGTTTACATCCGCTATCTGCGCCTCAAGATTGAAGATGAAGGTGAGAAGCGCTTGATTCAGACGGTGCGCGGTGTTGGCTACGTGATGCGCGAAGCTTGAAGTCAGTTGACAGTTGACAGTTGACAGTTGACAGTTGTCAGTTGTCAGTTGATAGTTGACAGTTGTCAGTTGTCAGTTGTCAGTTGATAGTTGACAGTTGTCAGTTGTCAGTTGACAGTTGACGGTTGTCAGTTGTCAGTTGACATTGGTTAAAAATTACCAATTCCCCATTACCAATCCCCCATTACCAATTCCCCATTACCAATTCCCCATTTAAAATCTTAAATCATTATGAGTTATTTCGCTAATTTCCTAAATATTGGGGTAATTATATTTTTGCTGGGATGTTCGCCGGCTTTACCTGTCGCAGATGCTGGTGTTACTGGCATTTTGGCGTCGCAGTCTCCGACGCAGACACAATCCGGTCAAGTTTTGCCTGTTTCTGCTAGAGCTCGGATAGCCGATCGCCAGATCGAACTCGAAGTCGCTAAAACATCCGAACAACAGGCTATCGGTTTAATGTACAGAACTTCTTTGGCCGATGACAGAGGAATGCTGTTTGAGTTTAAACCAGCGCGCTGGGTCAATTTTTGGATGAAAAATTGCCAGATTTCTCTGGATATGATTTTTCTGCGGGATGGGGTTGTTGAGGCGATCGCAGTTTCTGCACCTCCTTGTACTACCGATCCTTGTCCCACCTACGGGCCCGATACTCCAGTCGATCGAGTGATCGAGCTCCGGGGCGGGCGGGCTGCTGAACTTGGTGTCAAAGTGGGCGATCGGATTGAAATCGAGTTTTTCCAGTAACACTTCGGGCATTTTCATGGCTGGCGCATCGCGGTGAGAAACCCGGTTTCTGCCCATATTTCTGGTCAACAAACACAAAATCTCGTAGAAACCGGGTTTCTGAAGTCACTCCCCCCTCTTCCGATCCGGCTGAGTTTTGCTTCGGGAAAACCTCAAAAAATTTAGAAACTTTACAAAACTTTATAATATGTGTTAAATTATTAATGTAAGATGCAGCACAAATACCAAAAGATTTGCTACGATGTCAATCTCAGTCAGTCTGGGCTTGAGCTTGTTTGCAGAAGCTGTAGATTGTTGGTCGCGGGTATGAGACGAGTCAGCGACTCGCTACCAATCCTGAGAGACGATGCTCAGCCTTCAGGGCCCCTGAGACGAAAAGAAATTCTCTGGAACTTCTGGCGCTCAACCTAAATCTACTAAACCTATCTCAAGTAAGATGCTACGAGCAAAATTAGTTGGCAAACTTAACTTTAGGTAGCAATTTCTGGTTCGATCGCCATATCAAACCAATATTGCCGAAGTAGATTTGCGGATTCTGCATTTTCGCAGATGAAGTTAAACTCTGAACAGCAGTGCAAGTAGTTTTAGGTAGCAGAATTTCTTCAGATTCGTGCTGTAAGATGCCGAGGTATTCAGTTTAGGTGTTCGATCGCGATCGCTAAGAGCGATCGAGCCGACAGCAGCCAAAGTGCAAAACCTTTCACTTTTTAGGAAAGGTTGGCTTTAGAGTATCACTAAGCACTAAGTTTCACATTTTCAACAACCGCTAATACTGTTTTAACAGCTATCGACGGTTAAAAGACAGATTTAAAACTGGCTTATTACTAATCACAAACATCAGGTTCCCATCAGAAAATGGTGTCCTATACTTGGAGGCGAAATCACATGGCACCCGCCACATACACTAGATTAATTCGATTTTTACAAGAAGATTTGGCGATTTCTCCCGCGTCAATTGCTGTCGCCGAACGTCGCGGCGGTGACAAACAGCGTCAGCGCGATCAAGACCCGAATTCCTTGCCGATGGTTCTGTGGCAGTACGGTTTAGTCACTCTCGAACAGTTGGATAAAATCTTTGATTGGTTGGCCCAAGCATATTAAAAGGATTTTAGATTTTAGAAATCATCCAAAATCCAAAATCCTTTAATAACTCAGATTAAGATCCAGCCAACAGCTTCGCAGCAGCGGCAACGCCGGCACCAGGAGTGCAGCCTTGATGACCCAATTCTTGCAGCACCACTTCTAAAGAGGACACTGCCGCTAGGATATCGCGATCGCACACAAAGCCCAAATGACCGATTCGGAAGATTTTACCTTTCAAATGGTCTTGTCCGTCGGCGAGAGCAATGTCAAACTTCTTTCTCATCAAAGTCCGCACTTTTTGAGCATCTACCGATTCAGGCGGCATCACCGAAGTAATCGCAGGGCTGGCTGCACCGTCAGCAGCGAATAATGGCAAACCTAAAGCTTTCATGGCCGCGCGAGTAGTTGTCATCAAGCGTTTGTGCCGCGCGAAAACATTTTCTAACCCTTCGGCTTTCATCATCTGCAATGTTACTTGCAGCGCAAAAAACATATTGACTGGCGGAGTAAAAGGAGTCGTATTTTTGGCAGCATCTTTGCTATATTTGCCCAAATCCAAATAATAGCGGGGCAGCGTCGCAGTTTTGTAAGCTTTCCAAGCTTTCGGACTAACAGCCACAAAACCCAAACCAGGGGGAATCATATAAGCTTTCTGAGAACCCGAAGCAATGACATCAATTCCCCAAGCGTCCATCGGCACGCTGACAGCACCTAAACTGGTGACAGCATCGACCATAATCAAAGCTTCGCCGTGGGCTTTGACGTGGCGGTTGATGGTTTCGAGGTCGTTGAGAACGCCGGTGGAGGTTTCCGAGTGAGTGACGATGACAGCTTTGATTTGCTTCTCTGTATCAGCTTCGAGTTTTTCGCGGAAATTTTCGGGATCTAAAGGTTGGCCCCATTCGGCTTTGATGATTTCGACATTTAAACCGTAGGCTTCTGCGACTTCGGCCCAGCGTTCGCCAAATTTACCGTTGCATCCGACTAAAACTCGATCGCCCGCACTCAAGAAATTAATTATCCCAGCTTCCATCGCGCCGGTACCAGAAACAGTCAAACTCAGTACATCGCTGCTGGTTTGGTGCAGCCATTTCAGGTTTTCGGTACATTCCGCAAAAATCGCGTCAAATTCCTTGCTGCGGTGGCCCATCGGGTGTTTTGCCATCGCCAGCAAAGCCGCTTCGGGCACCGGCGTCGGGCCGGGAATCATCAGCATTAATTTGTTGTCCATGATATTGTCCTAACTTTTTCTGTGGGAGTTATATAGAATAAATCAAATACGATACGTCATGTCGGTACTCTAAGTTAGTTCGCGATCGCACTCCTTTGTCAGAAACCGGGTTTGATGGACGAAAATCCTTCTTGTTACCCGCAGTAAGGGTAAAAAACCCGGTTTCTTGGGTCTTGATGTGTAAGTCCTCTAAGTTTTTTAACTTTTAACTCCCGTAGGGTTAGTTTCATTTAAAGACCAGCGATGTTCTACCGCTAAGTTCGATCGCTCGCAGCTTTGTTCTAATTGCTTTTGAATGGCAAGGGCTTTCCGCAGTGTAATAATAAGTTGGTGAACTTGTTGCTGCTGCGGCGATTGTGGACTGACAGCAAACATTGTTTTGCGTTCTAACAATTGAAGTAACAATTCATAATGAATGTACGAAGGCAGGGGAATTGGCTCCATGAAAGCTAACATACCTCAGCGAACAGACACCCCATTGCAATTGCATGAGGCATCACAGGTGAACATTAGATGCCCGATTTTTTATTTGTTTTCTAACCGTACAATAACCCCTGCTTTGCCGATCGCATCTTCGGGGCTGGGTTTGATAGCGCTAAATTTGGCGATCGCAGGGCCGAGAGCGAATAGATTTAATTGCTTTTCGGCAAAATATTTCTACGCAATATAGCTTTGAGTGCTATTTTTTTTCAGTTAGGCGATCGAGTCGATGCAGGCTAGAAATTCTGATTATTTACCTAGTTAATCAATTTTTATCAGAATTCGGGGGTGTTTGTCAAGCAGTCTCGCCTTTGGTGATGTGCGGATGCGCCTTGACAAGCCCGGCTAAAGCAGCGCCGGGATCGGGATGTTTGACTAGGGATTCGCCGATGAGGACGGCTTGGACTCCGGCGCTAGCAACTTGGCTGAGATCTTCGGGAGTGTGGATTCCTGACTCGCTGACGGTGAGGATATTTTTTCCTTGGATCTCGGTTTGGCGCGAGGCTAATAGTTGGCTGGTGGTTTCTAGGCTGACAGAAAAGTCTTCTAGGTTGCGGTTGTTGATGCCGATTAATTGGACGCCTTCTAGGGTTAATACTCGATCGAGTTCTTCGAGTGTGTGAACTTCGATTAAAGCTGTCATGCCCAAAGTCTTGACAATTTTGACAAAGTATTGTAAGTCTTTGTCAGATAGAATAGCTGCGATTAACAATACAGCATCCGCGCCGTGAATCCGAGCGAGATAGATTTGGTAGGGATAGATAATAAACTCTTTGCAAAGTAGTGGCAATTCGACGGCGGCACGGATTTTAGAAAGGTTGTCGAAACTGCCTTGAAAGAACTTTTCATCGGTGAGTACGGAGATGCAGCTAGCGCCGTTTTGTTGGTATGCTTGGGCGATCGCCACTGGGTCGAAATCTTCACGAATTACGCCTTTGCTGGGGGAAGCTTTTTTGACTTCGGCAATGATGGCGGGTGTGGTTTTACCGTTTTTGAGCGCGCCGAGGAAGTCGCGGATGGGCGGTGCAAACGGGAGTCTTTTGTGAAGTTCGGCTAGGGGCGTGCGATCGCGCTTTTGGGCCACTTCAGCCTCTTTTTGCCAGACGATTTCTTCGAGGATGTGGCGGGGTTCGGAGTCGGGTACGGCGATTTCGTAGCTGAGGTAGAGTACGGAGACTGAGGTACTGGGGGGACGGCGGCGGATTTGAAGCATGATAGGGGGGATTAAAGGGCGATCGCAACAAGTTTCAACGTATTATATAATGGTTACAGTGAATCCTCCTAATCTGAGTGCTAATGCGTGTCAGCTAAAGATATTTATCACGATACAGTTAAGCGTGCCTTACAAAATGATGGCTGGATAATTACTCACGATCCATTTCCCATGCAAATTGGTCGCAAGCGTTTATCTGCCGACTTGGGTGCAGAACGTCTAATTAATGCTGAAAAAGGAACTGAAAAAATTGTTGTTGAGGTTAAGAGTTTTGTAGGGCGATCGGATGTAAAAGATTTGGAGCAGGCTTTAGGACAGTACATTCTTTACCGCCAAGTTCTTAATGAAATGCAGATAAATCGAAATTTATATCTGGCTATTTCTCGATCTGCTTTTAAGAGCGTCTTTACTATAGAGTTAGGGCAAATTTTATTAAAGAATCAGATTGTTAAACTTGTTGTTTTTGATGAAAAAAGTGAGGCAATACTTCAATGGATACCCGATTGAAATACCAAGAAATTATCAAAACCATACTTCAGGAACACGCTAATTTTCGCAATACTATACCTGATGGCTATCAGTCTCAACTTTTATTTGATGATGAACGAGGAGGCTACTTAGTCTTGGATATTGGTTGGAATGAGGACAATTACCTTCATGCTACACCAATTCACATCAATTTAATTGGCGATAAAATCTGGATTCAATATGATGATACCGAAGAAGGAGTGGCTACCGATTTACTAGCTGCAGGTGTTCCAAAAGAAGATATTGTACTTGGTTTTCGCCATCCTAGAATACGTGAATATACTGAATTTGGGACGGGTTTTAGTGACAAAAATGAAGGAAAATTTGCTGAATCGGCTGCGATGCAGTCAGTCTAAACTACTCGTTGACTTCTTGGCGTAATTCTCTGACAGTCTGAGGTTTGACAATTCTGGCTTGTGCGTCTTTTAGGGCGCTTAACAGGCGATCGGCATTTTTGGGCGATCGCAGCAGGTAGACTGTCTCTATTAGGCTTGCCAATTCGTCAGCAGCAATTAAGGCTACATTTTCGCCGTCTTTGCGGGTGATGATGATGGCATCGCGATCGTTGATGACTTGTTCGCACAGTTCCTCAAGATTCGCTTTAGCTTCAGTATAGGTGACTTGGGTTTGTGTGAGTGACATGGTTTTTGGCTTACCAATACTAAGAATATTATAAGGGCGATCGTCTTCCTGGATTTTTTCAATTTAGTCCTAGACGCATCAAAACCTTCATAACCAGGTTTTCTCCCGGTTCCAAGGCTGTAACGAAATAAGATTTTTTTCTGAGATGTCTATCCCCGTTAAAATAGTTTATATTAAAAAGCAATACATATTCAAGCATACAGACGGCAGAAAAGGATGGAAAGTTTGACTCTGGGGGCGATTGTCGGGGGGATTATAACCAACATTTTAGGACATTATCCAAATTTGGCTGTTTGCATGGGAGTCAAGTCTTTTGTCGAGCACCTGAGAAAAGACCATAAACTTATCAATCATCACCTGCAAAAGGCGCTTAAGTTTTCCTTGCTCTCAGCTCTGCAAAAGATTGCCTTAGAGTGTCAGTATCAATTGATGGGCGAGTTTGAGCCACAACAGATATTCATGGTGATGGTGGAACATCCCCCAGAACCGTCTTATCCAGCAGAACACGAGCCGGATATTAAACTTTTGAATGAGAAGTTTATTCGACTTGGAGTAGAACTAGGAAAAGTCAAAAAATCAAAAGAAATCGAGCCACTAATTGGCTCCATTGATGAAATTGCATTTTTGCTGACACCAGAAGGGGAGTTAGCTAAGGAGCGAATTAAAAAAATTAAAGATAACCTGATAGCTGAGGCGCTGCTCAGGTATGGTGATTTGCCTGAATGCTACAGAGCCAAAGTCAGGGAAGTTTTATTTCAACGGGTGTGCGAACAATTTACCGCTCAGATCAAGTACGTGCCAGAGGTTCGCAGAATCTTTCAGGCACAGTTATTAGCTCAAGTTCATGCTAATTCAGCAGAACAGCAGCAAAAAACTCAAAAAACAGTAGATGATTCTATGTCTATACTCTTATCAGAAATGGGAGACATTAAAAACACTATGCAGCAAGTATTGAATCGCAGTAACGACCATCCACCCATTCAAAAAATGGACTTAGAAAAGTGTGCTGAGGGTACATTAGTATTGAGGGTATCAATTGATAATATATCTCCGCAAAGGTTGACAGAGATAGTCCAGTATTTACAACGAGTTTAGGAGAAATTTTATGGAGATACGCAGAATAGAAGCAAACGATAAAGATTCAGTAAATTTGGTTGTGGAAGGTTCACTAGAGCAGTTGCAGCGGATTCTGGAACTGTTTAGATCGGGACAATTGAATGAAATATTAGGAATTCCTGTTGAGGATATACAAGTAACTTTACCAGTCAAGGAAAAAGATGTCGTACATCGTGAAGTGCTGGTAAACTTGAGTCAGTGGCTTAACAATGTGGTTGACGAGCTTTGGAAAACTGTACAAGAAGTTTTGGATGAGGAAAGAGTTGATCTGATTTTTAGTCACAGATCCGCTAGCTCTCAGGCCGTGCTAAAAGCACAGCAGATTGTCTTAGGAATGCCACCAAATAGTCATTCTTTAGCTCTGGTAGTTGCTGTTATCGAACAAGCAGGTCAAGAAAGGGACATCTGTCTGCAAGTGCATCCCATTGGCAGCAAAAATCTCCCAGAAAGTCTGAGATTTGTGGCAATTAATACAACATCTGGTGAAACTATCGTGCAAGACAACGCTGGAAATTATAGAGAATGGATTCAATTAAATATTAATGGCCAACCAGGAGAAGAATTTAGTATAAGAGTTGAACTCGGTGATCTAAGTGTTACGCAAAGTTTTGTAATTTGAATAGTTTCCCAGGAGGGGCAATGGGTAAAATAGTTCTTCTCGATTTAGTAGAGGGTAATTTTGATAGAGGTTTTACGGTCACGCTTCGTATTGAAACTGAAGAAGAGCATCGTTGTATTAGTTATACCACAGGCAAACTGCCTCAAAATCCAGAGATTCGCGATTACTATGAGCTTTGGCAGTCACGCTATCTCTCTCGCGTAGACCCCATGAGGTCTGCTACTAGAATAGGTGGTCACACTAACCCTGACCCTGGTATCAAGCAAATAGAAGGACACGCGCGAAACTTGGAGTCAAGTATTAATCTATGGCTCAAATCTCCTGATATGTTCCCTATCAAAGAGGAACTATTACATAAACTTACTGATAAAAATGAAGAAATTAGATTTATATTTAAGACTGAAGACCCAAAGTTACAGCGATTGCCTTGGCATAGCTGGGATATTTTTCATCCGAAATACTATGCTAAAGCTTCGGCTGGTTTATTTTTACCAGTGGGAAAACAGCCACCTATTCCTAGAGAAAAAGTCAAAGTATTAGCAGTTTTTGGCAAGAAAGAAGCGGTCGGCAATACCACAAAAATTAAGACAGATAAGGACTGGGAATTGCTGCAAAAGTTTTTATCTAGAGACTCCAACGGTGACATTATTCGCTTAGATGAGCCGACTTGTGAGGAGTTAGGAGAGGAGATTGAGAAACAAAGTCCGCAGATATTTTTCTTTGCGGGTCATAGCAAAAGTGAAGATGATGCTGCTAGAGGGGTGATTGAACTAAATCAGAACGAGAGCATAACCATCGAGCATTTGAAACATGATATTACAGGTGCGGTAGAGCATGGTTTGCAGTTAGCCATTTTCAATTCCTGCGATGGGTTGGGAATAGCACAGCAACTGAGAAATTCAGGAGTTCCAAATGTCATCGTTATGCGAGAAATTGTGCCAGATGAGGTAGCACAGAAGTTTTTGCAGCGTTTTTTGGAAGCATTTGTGGCTGGATATTCTGTCAGCCTTGCGGTGCGGAAAGCACGGGAAAAACTCAACCGTCTGGAAAGTAGATTTCCCGGTGTAACTTTCTTGCCTGTGAGTTTTCATAATCCAGCAGAAGCACCTTTGACTTGGCAATCTCTTGGGGGAGAAGAGCTGAGACAATCAAATAAGACGGCTGAATCGGCTGCAAAGTCTCAAACAGGCAATCAAAATTCAATGTTGTGGTTGCCAAGTGCGGTAGTCCATCCACCTCAAGAGCAGCAAAATCACCCATCACATACGATCGTTATTCCATACCCTCACAAAGAACAAGAGTTACCTGCATCAAGCAACAATTCATCTCAGCTAGAGCAACAGCAAGCACCAGCTACTATCATACATTCATCTCAGTTGCCACAACAACAAACAAAGCATAGAATTTCTATTCTCTTGTGTAGTAAGGGACATGAAAATCCCTCAGAAAATAAATTTTGTATACATTGCCGTGAATCTCTCAATCCACTACCAGTAACGGGTGTTAACTCCTATGCGCCTCAAACACAACAATCGAAGCTAAATTTGCCAGAAAATCAAGTAGCGAGTGTTAATTCCTTGTTGTCGCAGCCACAGCAGCCAAAGCTAAAAGCGATCGCTAATCAACCTGCACCTAGAGTACAGGGGGGCGGTGTCTACTGCATTAATCCCAACTGCCGCTATCCAGGAAATCTTGTAACTGTCAACTTTTGTCAAAGCTGCGGCTCAAAGTTGTTGATAGACGATCGCTATCGGGTAATTACTGTTTTGGGACAAGGAGGCTTTGGGAAAACTTTTGAAGTCAGAGATAGAGACGGGACTCGGAAAGTTTTAAAAGTTCTCACTTACGTCGAACCGAAAGGGGTGGAACTGTTTCAAAAAGAAGCTATTGTTTTGCAGCGCCTGAAGCATCCGGGACTCCCGAAAGTGGAACAAGACGGCTATTTTACTTTCAAGCCTAACGAGACGAGCAATTCTCTGCACTGTCTGATAATGGAGAAAATTGAAGGTAAAAATTTGCAGCAGTGGTTGGAAGATCGGAACTACCAGTCCATTTCTTCGGAACTAGCTATTGACTGGTTGACACAATTGACGGAAATCTTGAATCTAGTTCACAATCAAAATTATTTTCACCGAGATATCAAGCCGGCGAATATCATATGCCGATCTGACGGGACATTAGTATTGATTGATTTTGGGGCGGTGCGGGAATATACAGAAACTGTTGAGAGAACAAGTGGAGAGGTGACAAGAATTTCTTCAAGCGGTTACACTCCGCCCGAACAAAAAAATGGCAGGGCCGAGCCGCGATCGGATTTTTTTGCTTTGGGCCGGACTTTTGTTTATTTGCTAACGGCTCAAGAACCGAGAAATTTGCAGGAAGATATGCGATCGGGAAAGTTGATTTGGCGAACTTTAGCGACTCAAGTACCGAAGCCAGTGGCAGATTTGGTTGACGATTTGATGGCTCATTTCCCGGATGGGCGGCCGAAAAATACGCAAGTTCTGTTGCAGCGGCTGGGTCAACTGAGAGTTCTACCAGCTCTACCGCCATCCTCGGCTACCTCCCAGAGAACTCCTAGGGGCAGAATGGCTATAGTTGCAGCATTCATTACTGCGATTTTTCTACTGAGTGGACTAGCATTAAAAACCTTTGCTCCCAAAATACCTATCTCCGATCATCCATCAGGGACACCCGGACAGAAAACAGGTGATGCTCCTTTCCCTCCCTAAAGTGCGGCTATTTTTTTGAGTATCACTAATTCTGTTTCTCCAACACCATAGGGAATTTTTACCGCTTTGACAACCATTCATAAGACAAGCTATAGTCAGTAGGAGAAAATCGGAGTGCGATATTTGGTATAATCAAAGAATCCCGATCGCAGACAACGAAATGGAATCTTTACCCAATAATTGGGATGAACTTGCTAAAATCTTAGAACCTATTCATATAAATCACCTCGTCACCCAACATTTAGAATCCTGTAATTACAAAATAAGAGGTTACTGGGATAGCAATAATAAGTTCTATGAAGAGATTGCTTTTATTCATCCTATCTGTGCAGAGTTGATCGGCCGATCGCTCGGCACAAACATTATCAACAACCATCCCACTTCTCACTGGATCAAGCTTAAATTTTTACTCAAAGCAGATTTATCTGCTAGCGAAAACAACGTAGTTAGCGATGATGACGATGAGGAAATTGGCGAACTGACTCTGATTTTAGATACGAATCACACAGTTATTGATGAAAACTGGCTAATTGATGTCGAATCTCCTTTTGTTGTTGCCAAAAGTCAGCCTGATTTGCAGCATTCTGCTTAAAGTGCGATCGAGGGAAGCTATCCTGAGCATGAATCGCCCTTTTCACCAGAGCCCAATACAATGCTATAATCCCATAAAGCCAATCAACAGCGCGATTACAGCTCATGGATAAACTAGAGCATTCCGACTTACAAACTCAGCAGCCATTGGAAGAAACATTTTTAGAACTTGCAGAAAAATGGCGTTATGACACAGAAATGTTCTCTTCACCCACCAAAAAATTAAATCATCCTGCTTACCAAAAAATTATTAGCATCGGTAAACCAGTTATCCCGCTGATTCTGCGTGAACTTGAGCGACAACCCGATCATTGGTTTATGGCCCTTACCGCGATCGCAAAGCAAGATCCAGTTGGCCCTGAAGACAACTTTAAACAAGCCGTTGAAGCTTGGTTACAATGGGGTAGGGAGCAGAAATTAATTTAGATGCAGTCTGTTTCATTAGAAATTCGTTTCCCCAACCTCCGAAACACTACATACAGCGTAGAAAGTCCAAGAACACCTGATTATAACTGTGTTGCTTGGGCCGCTGGCGTGTGCGATCGCCCTTGGTGGCCCATCTCTCAACGTCCTTATTACTGGCCTGAAGAACCGCGAATCGAATCTTTACCAGCTTTCATAAGTGCTTTTCAAACTTTAGGATATCAGATTTGTGAGAGCAGTAATCCCGAAGTCGCTTTTGAGAAAGTAGCAATTTATGTAGATGAAGATGAAATCCCAACACACATGGCTAGGCAGAGTCCTTCGGGAGATTGGACAAGTAAATGTGGAGATTTGGAGGACATCATTCATACTCTAGAAGGGCTAGAGGGTTCATATCAAGCCTATGGAAAAGTGGCTTGTGTAATGAAAAGACCAATATTGGCAAAATAGTAGTTATTACTGAATTACTATAAAGTACGCGCTGTAGCTATCCCGCAAGGAATTGCACTTTAACTTAAACCTTAACCGCTTGCTGCGATTTAGTTTCCATAGCCTGCAACGCTTTCGATGCCGCCTCAACTACGCTTATCCACTCAGAAGAGTTAATATAATCCTCATCTGAAGCTTCTGTCCCCAACACATCAAAAACTAAATCTATAGCCTGACAAACTGCTGCGATCGAACGGGCTTCTTTTTCATTTTCAATAATTACTCCGATTGCCGCATCAGGATTTTCTGCCAATACTGTATCGTCGTACAGAAAATGAACCGCCTCATCAAAACTATCGTACTCGATTCCTGGCGGATAATCGCTCTCTACCCAAGCTTTATGCTGATATTCTCGATCGCTCAAACTGCGGAGAGTCTCTAATAACTCTTCTCTCATTTTCGGATATTGTACCATACAAGTTTCTCCTGTACTAAGGTGCGTACCAGGTTTGCCACTGCAACCATTCATCTAAAGGAATATGAGCTTCTGTGGGATTATTTTTGATACTACCGATGATTGGTTGACCATTTCTGGCGATAACTTCACCGTCTTTTCTAAGAATAACGTGGTCTACTTGTTGAGAAGGAAAACTATTATCTGCATCCCCTCTGTCAATTCTCACGCCATTTCCCTGATTTGTTGGATCTCGCCAGCGCCAACCCGGTTTCTTTTTATTTGGCTGTGCATCGCCCCAGGATTGGGGTATTTTCTGGCTAGCTGCTTCTGGAAATGTCCAATCTTGACTTGAAATCACCTCGCACCTTGGTCTAGGCTTAGTCCTGTTTTTCTATAGCAATTTTAACACAAGGGAAGCTATCCCGTAGGGAATCGCCCAAACTGAATAATTTCTCGAATTAGCTCAAAATTCGATCGCCCATTTACCAGCGCCCCAAACAAGATAGCAGGCATTCAGGGCGATCCACTTCCGCAAATTCCTAACCTTTGGTAGAGGCAGACTCCATCCTTTTGGCATAAAATCTGACTTTATCTATTAGCTAAAACTCTTGTGAATACAACAGCAAAAATCACCGATGTTTGGAGTAAAATCCAGGCAATGGCCAATGATTTCCTGATTTTATTACCAAATATTGTACTAGCACTGATTGTTTTCGCAATTTTCTGTTTTATTGGCCAAACCCTGAAACGAACGGTCAGAAAACTAACCAGCGCCCACCGTCAAGCTCGCAATTTAGGATTGGTGCTGGGACGATTAGCACAAGGAGCAACCGTTCTTACAGGATTGTTTATTGCTCTGTCGGTTGTCATTCCCTCCATCAAAGCCAGCGATCTCATTCAGCTATTGGGAATTAGTGGTGTGGCGATCGGGTTTGCGTTTCGCGATATCCTGCAAAATTTTCTGGCGGGTGTTTTGATCCTGCTGACTGAACCTTTCCACATTGATGACCAAATTGTATTCAAAGACTTTGAAGGAACTGTAGAAAATATTCAAACGCGGGCGACGATAATCAAAACCTATGATGGTAGGCGCATTGTAATTCCGAACTCGGAACTATTTACTAACTCAGTCATCGTGAACACAGCGTTTGAAAATCGCCGTTTGCAGTATGACATTGGCATTGGCTATAGCGATGATATTGATACTGCGAAACAATTAATTTTAGAGGCAATTCATGAAGTAGATGGAGTGCTAAAAGATCCGGCTCCCGATGCGATCGTCGTAGAATTAGCTGGTAGCAGTGTTAACATTCGGGCCCGCTGGTGGGTGCAGCCTCCTCGCCGTGCCGAACTCTTAGATTTTCAAGACCGCGTATTAACTAAGATTAAAAACAAGCTAGTAGCAAATGGGATCGATCTGCCCTTCCCAACTCAGCAGATTTTGTTCCACGATCAGACAGAAGACACAGACGGCGATCGCAAGCGGCAGCGAGAAGGCTGGCCCGCCGGACAAGCTGAAGTTCCCAAATCGCGCAGTATCAGCTACGCCCTCAGACAACTTGCCGCAATCGAGTCTCAACGCAATAAATCTGAGGATGGCCAAGTAATTTCTAACAATAAATATACTGAAGGGAACGATCGGTGAAAAATACAAAATTCAGCAACTTTTGGGATTCCTTAAATTCGAGTTTCTGGTTTGTGCCAACCGTCATGGTTTTTTTGGCGATCGCACTTTCGTTTGTCACCATCTGGATCGACCAAAATCAAAAAACCCAACTGATTGGAGAATTGGGTTGGGCCTATACTCTCGGCCCTAGCGGCTCGCGCGCGATTCTTTCTGCGATCGCCAGTTCAATGATGAGCGTTGCAACCACTGCTTTTTCAATTACGATCGTTGCCCTTCAGCTTGCATCTTCCCAGTTTGGCCCTCGCTTGCTGCGTAACTTCATGCAAGACAGGGGAAACCAAATTGTGCTGGGAACTTTCATTTCTACATTTGTGTATAGCTTGATGGTGCTGCGAACTATCAATGGGTCAGAAAAAAATGAGTTTGTCCCCCACTTGGCGGTAACTTGCGGCATTGGTTTGGCGATCGCCAGCATTGGCGTATTAATTTACTTCATTCATCATTCTGCCTCATCGATTCAGGTAGATCATGTGATTAAAGTAGTTGGTGACGAACTCGATCGCGCGATCGATCGACTGTTTCCAGAAAATATTGGCACGAGTAAATCCAAAAACAAACAGCAAGACAACCAATCGGATATTGCCGCTAATATTCCAGCTAATTTCGATCGAGATGCCCGTCCAATTAAAGCAATCAATGGCGGTTACATTCAAGCCATTAATAATCACGAACTAATGCAAGTTGCGACCGAGCATAACCTGCTGCTACAAATTCTACAACGCCCCGGTCGCTTTATTGTCGAAGGAATTGAACTCGCACAAGTCTTTCCGGGAAAAGAGGTAAACGAGCAACTTGTATCCAAGATTAATGATGCCTTTCTCGTTGGTTCACAGCGAACAGAGAAGCAGGATGTGGAGTTTTCGATCGATCAACTCGTGGAGATTGCAGTACGCGCTCTTTCCCCAGGAATCAACGATCCGTTTACGGCTATCCGCTGTATTGACCAACTGAGTGCAGCCCTTTGTCGTTTAACCCAAAGAGATATTCCCTCTCCGTACCGCTACGACGACAGCAACCAGTTGCGGATGATTGCTGAACCCATCGCCTTTGCAGATGTGATCGATGCAGCCTTTAACCAAATTCGACAGAATGGAAAATCGAATGTAGCTGTCACGATGCGCTTGCTAGAGGCGATCGCAGTTGTCGCGCGTTTCACCGATCGAACCACACACCGAACAGCACTCAAGCGACACGCAGATTTGATCGATCGCGCCAGCCAGCAGGCCAATTTTGATGAATTAGATCGCAAAGATATTCAAGAGCGATATTTAGCAGCATTAAAAGCTATAGAGCAGGAATGAGCTACGAGGAAAAATGTGGTTATTGGTAATTATGGCAAGCCCTTCAAATTACTATTTTCCCTTCTTCCTCTGCCATCAAAGCAAAATTCCGCAAATTTTTCCCAGCAAAATATTTTCCCTCCTTGACAAAATCGCCGTCGCATATTACCGGAATTCTTTCCTGATAAGCTTTCAGTGCCAGAATCAAATCATTTTCATTCAAGTCGAGATAGATTTTTTGCAACTTACCAACCACAAATCCCATCATCGCAACTTTACCAATTTTCTCCCCTGCTTGGCGATCGACTTTGACAATAAATCCTTGAATTTCAGTATTTTCTAAACAAGTAATTAAATCGCTTAAAATCTCTAATTGAGAACGCTTTTCTAACCGTTCTAGTTCCTTGAGAGTATCACCTATCAGCAAACCGTAATCGTCAAAATTTTGTTTCGTAGGCTGCTTGACCTCAAACAACTCACCTGAATCATCTTTTTTGTGCCAAACCCAGGTATATTCATAGAATAAGCCGACTTTTTCCCAGCAGTGTGCTTGCAAGTATTCTGCCAGTACACTTGGTTCTATAGTCTCAAACACTTTGCGATCGCGTACAGTTACTTTCATGGGAAACCTCCTTGACTAATTCGCTGCATCATGGATTCAATAGCTTTTACAGTAAACAGGTTGCTGCGAGGAAATTCAACAGTCACACTCTTGATATTTTGAGTAACTGGCAACCCCCGCAGCGATACCCAGTAAGCACAAGATGTTATCAACATTTCCTGTTCAGATTGCTGTATCCAATCTGTTACATTTTCCGGTACTACCACCAGAACTAAAATGCGGGGAATTTGGCAATTGATTCTCAAATCATTATAATTTTTGAGAATGAGAGGATATCGGATACACTCGGCGTCAAGTACATACTTTGAAGTACATTTTAACTGTAAATCTAGCTGCGGGTAAGATATAGCCCCCTCAATGCTTCTAGCCTTGATTCGCAGATCAGTGCTGTCATAGTCATCTTCAGGCTGATTTACTGAACAGCCGGCTACTGCTGCCACAGCGCGCACGTAAGCTTTGCTAAATAGTTCTTTTCGCTGATTTAGTTCCATTTAAACACAATTATCAAAAATCGCGATCGCTAGCGAGTATTATACAGCTCGCGAGCGGGGACGATCGCACTGTAAAAAAATGGTTTTTGCAAAAATGAGATCCTCCCAACAAACACATCAAACTATCAGCCTCCTGTGGCTCCAATAAACCGCTCCATCCCCCCGAATTCGGGCAACCACGGGGGGTTGCCCTACGAAAACGGGGAGGGACAAGACATTCAAAGTCTCCCTTTTTAAGGGGGATTTAGGGGCATCAAGACTCGACTACAAACGCGATCGCTCAACGGTTAAAACTTGAATTGACAGCCTTCGGAAGCCACCTCCCAAATTAATGACCGCCCGCGGCCCCGGCCGCCCGTTTGAAAGCCTCATCCAGCACTTCCGAAAGCGTCGGATGCGTGTGAACTCGGAATGCTAAAGTGTTCACAGAATCGCGCTGGGCGATCGCATTTGCAGCTTCCTGAATCAAATCCGAAGCGTGCAAACCAAAAATGTGAACTCCCAACAATTCCCCATTATCTTTCCGGTAAATCACCTTAGCCATACCGTCAGTTTCACCCTCCGCAATAGCCTTAGAATTTCCCTTAAAATAAGTCTTGACAGAAGCGACCTCAAACCCTTCGGTTTTTCCTAACTCCTTCGCCGCAGGTTCAGTCATCCCCACATAGCTAATTTCTGGGTGAGTAAAAGCCGCCGCCGGGATACTCAAATAGTCAACTTCGCGAGTGCGGCCGCAAATATTTTCTACAGCAGCAATTCCCTGAGCAGATGCAGTGTGTGCTAACATCATTTTGCCATTAACATCGCCGATCGCCCACAAATTCGCGATCGGTTCTCCCGCCGCCAAAACCTGCATCTTATCGTTGACTGGGATATAACCGCGCATGGTTTCTACGCCAACAGTTTCTAATCCCAAATTTTTGCTGACCGGAACTCGGCCAGTCGCTACCAAACAAGCGTCAACTTCCAAAATTTCGACAACTTCCTTAGTTTTGAAATCAGCTAATTCAATAATTACGGGCGAACCGGGGATAATTTTCTTGGCCAACAAACCAACTTTTGTTTCAATATCGCGAGGTGCAATTAACACTCGTTCTGCTAATTTAGCAATATCCGGGTCAAAAGTTGGCATCAATTGATCTAGAGCTTCAATCATCGTAACTTCGCAGCCGAGGGCTGTGTAAATATCCGAAAACTCTAAACCGATATACCCACTACCAATAATTGCAATCCACTTCGGTAGCGATTCCAATCTGACAGCATCGTCGCTGGTAAACACAGTTTTGCCGTCAATTTCTATCCCAGGAGGGACGAAGGGAATCGAACCGGGGGCGAGAATAATATCCTTGGCGGTAATAGTTTTCTCGCCTTTATCCGTTTCGATGGTGATTTTTTGAGCAGCGGCAATTTTGCCCCAACCTTGGATGATATCGACGTTTAAACGCTTGAGGCTGTTGGTCAGATCGCCGCGAAGTTTGCTAACCATAGTATTAGCATGATTGGCGATCGAAGAGCGATCGAAATCCACACTTCCCAACTGAATCCCAAAAGTCTTGAGGTGGTGGGCATTCCGCAACTCCCGCACCCGCCCCGCAGCCGCCAACAGCGCCTTGGAGGGAATGCAGCCACGGTTGACGCAAGTCCCGCCCATGTCGCCCGCTTCGATAATTGCCACTTTCAGCCCGCAGCTAACCGCGTGTATGGCGGCCCCATGTCCGCCCACGCCAGCGCCGATAATTGCTAAATCGTAATCAAATCCCTGAGTCACCTTAAAATCTCCTAATGCCTTTGAAATCTTAGGACTCAAGCAAAAACACCGTATGTCTGTCATTTTAAGCTTGTAGGTTGCGATCGCAATCCTTGAACAGCGGTAATAGTTGCATAAGTCCTGTGTCCTTATTCTCGACTAGACTAGGGTTAATTAGACAGTAACTGAGATTTTTTTTAGGGTCGATGATTTTGAGCTGAGTGTGCGCCAAGTCTCAAATCACCCTGTAGGCGGGTGTAAAGTTAAGTACAGATTGATGGCTGACAATGCGCAAGCCGTGTCAACTGAAAGTCAAATGCAGTGCGGGTATACTGTTTGATGCTTAGGCCCTGATCCCCCCTAGCCCCCCGAAAGCAAGGGGGGAACCGGAAGTGATCAAAGTTCCCCAACAATTAGGTAGGGGGATTTAAGAGGATCGAGATTCGGCAAAATTCTTCTCAAAGTCCCCCTTGCTTTCGGGGGATGCGAGGGGGATCTGGCCTCGGATCAAAGTGAGAGTTATAAAGGGTTTTAGCTGATTGGGGTTTTCATGTCTAATATCTGCACGCGCGGGCGATCGCGAGTTTCTCGGCAAGTTTTGAAGTCTATGGAGTGGCTTATGATGGAAGACGATGATTTGAAAGATTCACGCCGGGCCTCGGCTCAATCTTTTTTTCAGTCCCTGGATGAATTGTTTGATTATATAGAAGCTTCCAACCCTGATGTGGCACAGCCTCAGTCTCCGCAGCCTCAAGCTAAGTCTGCGAGTCCGCCTTCGAGTCCGCCGCAGAAGGCTAAATCTGCGAAGATTAATTTGTCGGATTTTGAAGATGCGATCGCGGATTTGGAACAGTTTATTCAGAAAAAACGCGAGAAACGCCCGGAATCTAATCAGTAGTGCGACAAATTTTAATCAATCATGTCCGGCAAATGACGGATGATATATGCTGGCGGGCGATCGCCCCGGCTGGATTTTGCCGTTCAAGTGCGATCGCCCCAGCGGTTATACTGTGGTTAGTCTTGGTGTTTGGATAGGCGATCGAGGCGATCGGTATTTTGTTTCTCCAGCTTGACGAGCACAAACAGGATCTTGAGTGTTAACTCGCTGGCGGTGTTAATTGTTCCTTCTGGAACTTTGCCAGCTACAAAGGAACCGATACCTACAAGATAGAGCAAAACACTGGTGATGATGAGTCCACGTATTGCCAGAGAATAGGAATGAGCTTGATGCAAAAGTTCTTGTTGAGGAGTGCGATCGATTTTGCTAGAATTATCACACAAGAATTGTTGGTTAATATTTAAATCATTAGACATTTATCTTGCTGTAACTTTATAAACCTATTGCAGATTAAGAATCGAATAAATATTATTTGTTGATAATTATGGGGCGTTCGCTTAAAGTTTCTCCAGGGTACATCGAACAAGTAAAATCTGCTTTAGGGCGGAACGGCTTTCCTAGTCAGAGGGTTTTGGCTGAAGGATTGGGAATTGGGTTATCCACTGTCAAGAGATTTCTGGCGGGACTACCTGTTGATTATATGTATTTTGTTGAAATTAGTGATCAATTGGGGTATGAGTGGAAAACCATTGCGGATATAGAAATAACAAATTCCCAGTCACCTCAGCCTAATTCACAACCAACCTTTGGAGAAACTTCCCCGTTTATAACTGGCAATCCCATCACCAATCCGCGCTGCTTCTTTGGGCGCGAGAAGGAACTCAAACGCCTATTCAATTTGATCAAACGACAGCCATTGCAAAATGCCGCCATTATCGGCAAAAAGCGCAGTGGCAAAACTTCTCTGCTACAATACTTAAAAAACATTACCACCACCCCAATAGAAAAATTACGTCCCAATCAAAAATCTGAATGGTTGCCCTATCCAGAAAACTATCGCTGGATATTTGTAGATTTTCAAGATTCGCGACTTCAGAATCGGGAAGGGCTGCTGCGCTACATTTTAGAATCCCTAAAAATGGCAGTGCCTAATCCTTGCGACTTGGATAGATTTATGGATCTGGTTAGCCGTAATTTACATCAGCCCACAGTCATATTACTAGACGAAATTGGTGTCGGTTTACAACGCTGTCCCGAATTAGATGATGGGTTTTGGGAAAGTTTGCGCTCTTTGGCAACCAACCAAACAAATGGAAATCTAGGGTTTATTTTAGCAGCTCCTGAATCACCGATCGAATTAGCGAGTAGCACGGGACATAGTTCGCCTTTTTTCAATATTTTTGGATATACTAAAACTCTGGGAGCTATGACAGAAGCTGAGGCGCGGGAGTTGATAGGTAGTTCGCCCATTCCTTTTGCTGATGAGGATGTTGAGTGGATTTTGAATCAAAGTGAATGCTGGCCTCTGCTGCTGCAAATCCTTTGTCGAGAACGATTATTTAGTCTGGAAGAGGGGGAAACAGGGGATAATTGGCGCGAAGAAGGGTTAGAGCAACTAAAACCATTTGCTGATTTACAATCTAAATAAACTGAAACTAACATTTTTAGAGCGATACTATGACAACTAATTTACCGATAAAGTTGGAGCGTTTACCCAAAACTTTGCCAAGTGAAGGAGCTCTGAGGGTGGAGTTAGCACAAGGAGTTCTGGTATTTCGCGCTTCTAGGTTTTTCCTGGAGCGAATTGAAATATTAACAGCTAAAAGAAATGTAGTTGAACTCACTTCAGAAGAATTGCAAGAGTTGCAGGATTATGAAGAATTAAATAATTATCTTAGTTGGGTTAATCAGGCAATTGTCCATACTTTGCATTATCCCTTGCAAGGGACGGTCAATTACTACGATGACCCCTTTGAACCTGCTTTACCTCTGGAAGAATGGGAAGCGCTGCAAGGATCGTACTGAATACCCAGGCTGAGAAAACTGACAAAATAGGGCTTAAGCACGGATAGTCAGAAACCGGGTTTTTTTACGAAAATTGTTCGTCGCAGCCCGGAGATTAGGTAAAAAACCCGGTTTCTTTGGTCTTGATGTGTAAGCCATGAAAAATTTCCAACCAAAATGACCTCGCAAAATGTGCCGCGCAACGCCTACACCAATGCACCAGAACAGCATCCCAACCTAATTCTGGGTAGCCTGCAACTCCTCTGGTGGATAATAATTCACCCCTCAGCTTTCCGTAATCATTTAACCCGCATTGACCCGGACTTAAAGTTTGATTCTTCTCTACTTATTTTGATTAGAAAACAGCGCTGGCGGAAGCTGGCTTTGTGGCGATTGCTAATCCAAGGAAATCTGATATTGCCTGTTTTGGCTGGTTTAGCCCTTACTTTGGTACTCTGCGGATTGGGTTTTCCACCAGCAATGGTGGCGTTGGACGTGTCGTTCGGCGTGCCGTTCGGCGTGCCGTTCGGCATCGCGTTCGGCGTGCCGTTGGGCATCGCGTCGGGCGTGGTGTTGGGCATCGCGTCGGGCGTGGAGTTGGGCGTGGTGTTGGGCGTGGCGTTCTGCGTGCCGTTCTGCGTGCCGTTGGGTGTGCCGTTGGGCGTGGGGTTGGGCGTGGTGGGCGTGGCGTTGGGTGTGCCGTTGGGCGTGGGGTCGGGCGTGGAATTCGGCGTGGGGTTGGGCGTGGTGGGCGTGGTGGGCGTGGCGTCGGGCGTGACGTTCGGCGTGGCGTTCGGCGTGGTGAGCGTGGCGTTCGGCGTGGCGTTCGGCGTGGGAATGACTGTAAATTTATGGCTGCCTGTACTGCTTTATCCCTTCGTTACAGTTGGGAATTTTCTGCTATATCAACTGGACAAACTAGGTATCAGCAATAAATTCCATTTCTTATATTGGCATTCTGCTTTTTGGGATGAGTGGCAGCGCCTTCCCCTGCAAGGCTTAGACCAGCACGTTCTCTTAGTAATACAGCGTAACCCACCAGAGGGCAAAGCCGCACTCAATTATTTAAGTACAAGCCGTCAGCGTTGGGCAGCACAAGCGGTACAAATTGAACTTGATGCACGGGAATTAGAACATTGTACAGATGTAGTTGCTATCAGTAAAGCCTACCGCAATCTAGCCCTTGGAAAACTGAATAGCCAAGTTAGTTCTCTCCTAAGTAGCTTTAGCCGCATCAGCGAGGACGTAGCAGCAGCCCTCAACCAAAATAGTTCTTACAATCAGCGTTTAGCCCTAACTGCTATAGCAGAAAGATTAAATGGTTTCATTCGAGAGTTGACCCGCAGCAGTGATAAATATTTAGTACGCTTTCGCCCCATTGCTACCTGTTGGTATGAAATTGTCACCGACTATGTGCAAGAACAGGCGAAAGCAGTTGAACTGCGACAAGAAATCGACAACCCTTATATCATCGGCGTACCCCTGACAGAACAAGAGGAAATCTTCACCGGACGTGCTGATATTGGTACGCGCATCGAGCAATTACTTCTAGACCGCCGCCGCCCTCCTTTGTTACTCTACGGTCAGCGGCGCATGGGCAAAACTTCCCTACTCAACAACTTGGGGCGCTTGCTACCGAGCACTATCATTCCCATGTTTGTAGACTTGCAAGGCCCAGTTTCATCAGCAAGTGATTCTGCTGGGTTTCTCTACAATATCGCTAGGAGTATGGCAAACTCATCCCAGCGCCAAAGTGCGTTAATTCTCCCATCTCTTGACCGCGAAACACTTCAAGATGACCCTTTCACCCGCTTTGATGAATGGCTGGACAAAGTAGAAGCAGCGCTACAACAAAATATTGCCCTGCTTGCCTTCGATGAATTCGAGGCGCTAGATAATGCCATCACAAAAGGACGCTTTGATGAGGAGGATGTTCTGGGAATGTTGCGTCACCTGATTCAACATCGTCCCCGCTTCAAAGTAATGCTAGCTGGTTCCCATACAATAGAAGAATTTCAGCGTTGGGCTAGCTATTTAATCAATGTCCAAGTGGTTCATATCAGCTACCTGAAAGAACCAGAAGCGCGTCAACTAATTGAGCAACCCGTCCAAGATTTTACCCTGCGCTACGAACCGAATGCGGTCGATCGAGTTTTGCAACTCACCCGCTGTCATCCTTTCCTAATCCAACTCCTCTGTGCTGAAATTATCGCACTAAAAAATGAGCAAGATCCATCTATCCGCCGACTCGCAACCTTAGCCGATGTAGAAGCAGCAATCCCAGAGGCTTTAAGTGTTGGCAGTTTCTTTTTTGCCGATATTCAAAGCAATCAAGCAGATGCAGCAGGATTAGCTATTTTGCAGTTTTTGGCAGCACAAGGGGAAGCGGCAATAGTCAGCCGATTAACTATTTTGCAACACTTTCCCGATAAATCCGATGCTCTCAATTTACTTCTGCAACGCGAATTGATTGAGGAAGTTAGTGAAGGCTACCGTTTCCAAGTAGAATTAATTCGCCGCTGGTTTGCATCATCCTAATGTTTTTGATTAACCGCAGAGAACGCAGAGGACACAGAGTTTTTACTCTTAGAGATTTTGTCAGGTGCGCATGGCGCACCCTACTTTAACTTTAAAAATCAACCATTCGGCCGCTGAATAATTGTTTCAACTACCCGCCGCTTAACTTTTGGATCGATACCAATCAGCCGCACGTATTCGCCGCCATGTTCCGCCAAACAAGTTTCTAAAGATGCAACCACATCTTTTTCCTGTGCAGTTTGAATGGTCGCGCAACTTTGCCAAGAACCAGTCTTAAATCGGCGATTGTCTGCATATTCCATGCCAATTTTGCAGCCCCTTGCTAACAACTGCTGCACTTGTTGCAATACCTCGGAACTCAGCCGCGCAGCTTGACCGTTACCAACTTCAGAACTTGGCTCGACGTAAGCCTTATAATATTTCGAGGATGGATCGTTTAATTGGCTTTGCGTTGGCGCAGCAGCAGGAACATTGACGCTTCCGGGAACATTGAACAGCCGCGATTGGTTGTATTCATCTACTAAGCGCATTTCCTGCACCCGCTTTTGTTGGCCAACCATCAAACTGCCCATTTCTAATAAATGAGCGAGGCTGAAATTCGGGTTGGGAAAATCTGGCGGTGCTTCCAGAGTGTTTACCAAACGCTTGGAAACTCGCTCGATTCCTATTTTGTGAATGAATTCGCGGATTTGTTCGTCGTAAATGCGCGATCGCAAAGCGCTAAAAAAGTCGATCGCCTGATCGGCAAAATTATCCACTAACCCCACAATCTCGGTTTTTGACAATTTGTCCGACTCAAAAATTCCCCCAACAATCCCAATCTTATCATCCCGGCTGGGTTCCCAATAAAACTTTTCCATCCGCCCGTCGCGGATCAGCGGCGCGTACAGAGTAGAAAAGTCATTTCCGGTGACAATAATCGGCACTCGGTGCAGCGGTGTGTTGTCATAACTTCCCGGTAACTGCACGTTAGTTGGATTGTCCGCAATATTCATCAGAGTGGCATTGACCATCTGAGTATTGACAGTATATTGAGTAGTAGTATCGAACCTGCCAGCACCGGCATCCAAATCGTTAATAAAAATTGCACACATCTCGCCGCGCACCCGAATTTGCTCCGCAGCTTCCCGGTAGCGCAAGCGAATTAAACGCGCCGGATCTCCCGCATCGGGACTTTCTAATTCCCCGCCAGATATCATCACGGGTTCAAAGCCCATCCGCTGAAAAACCAGTTCGGCTTGAAAAGTTTTGCCTTCTCCTTTGCGGCCGTGAACTCCCAAAATTAGGGGAACTCTTACGCCGGGTAAATTTAAAAAGTTCTTCGTGATGTGCACCGCAACTTTATCGAGAAAGTTAGGAGAAATGTAATAACTCATCGGTAGATTTGTGAGGGATTTATTGCTGTTACTGTTATGAGTTTATGACAAAAGTAACATCCTACACCGCGAAGCTGGATTTTTACCGTACAATCGAGACCAGCACATGATTTTTTAAGGAGCAATTCGTGAGTCCACAAACCTTACTAAAAGAACCCTTAGTCCAAGTCGAAGCCAGCCCGTTTAGTCCCGAAAGCTTTGACAAATATGTAATGACGACCTACGGGCGTTTTAATATATCCCTGGAACGGGGCCTCGGCTGTCGCGTTTGGGATACCGAGGGCCGCGAATATCTCGATTTTGTGGCGGGTATTGCTACCTGCACTCTGGGACACGCCCACCCCGCAATGATTGCAGCGGTAACTCAGCAAATTCAGACCCTGCACCACGTTTCTAATCTTTATTACATCCCCGTACAGGGCGAGCTGGCAAAGTGGCTTGTAGACCATTCTTGCGCGGACAGAGCTTTCTTTTGCAACTCCGGCGCGGAAGCTAATGAAGCGGCGATTAAACTCGCCCGCAAGTACGCCCACGAAAAATTAAAGATCTCGAATCCGACAATCATCACCGCTGTTGCGAGTTTCCACGGGCGGACTTTGGCGACGATTACGGCGACGGGACAGCCTAAATATCAGAAGGGTTTTAGCCCGCTGGTTCCGGGATTTCACTATGTGCCTTATAACGATATTAGCGCGATCGAACTTGCGATCGACGAACTCGACAAAGACGAACGCCAAGTAGCTGCAATTATGCTGGAAGCGCTGCAAGGTGAAGGCGGAGTTCGCCCCGGAGATGTCGCCTACTTCCAGCGGATTCGGGAAATTTGCGACGAAAAAGGCATTTTGCTGATTCTCGATGAAGTGCAAGTCGGGATGGGGCGCAGTGGCAAATATTGGGGTTACGAAAATCTGGGGATTGAACCGGATATCTTTACCTCTGCGAAGGGGTTGGGCGGCGGTATCCCGATCGGCGCTATGCTGTGCAAGTCGAGCTGCGATGTGTTTGAACCGGGAAGTCACGCGAGCACTTTCGGCGGCAATCCTTTTGCCTGCGCTGTAGCTTTGTGCGTGTGCCAAACTTTAGAACGGGAAAACCTTCTGGAAAACGTCCAGCAGCGCGGAAAACAGTTGAAAGCTGGCCTCAACAAGCTGGCGGCCGCATATCCGCATTTGATTGCTGAGGTGCGCGGCTGGGGCTTGATTGTGGGGATGGAATTGCAGGCTGATATCCCGCTGACATCGGGTGATATTGTTAAATCTGCGATCGCCGCTGGTGTGCTGTTGGTTCCCGCAGGGCCCAAAGTGCTGAGGTTTGTTCCGCCGCTGATTGTCTCTGCTGCTGAAGTCGATCGGGCTTTGCTTGCCGTTGAGTCAGCGTTGCGCTCTCAAGCGGTACACTAAATCTACTGAGTTGATTTTAGTTGGCTTTAGGGCTACAACTGGCGATCGCCATCTGTCGGCGCGTTATTGAGACTAAACCCGGTTTATTTCGAGATTTCTCGTTAGAAAACCCTATAGTTGCCAAAAAATCCGGTTTCGCAGTCTAAAATCTATCAGGGTAAAAATTAAACCCGCCCCGCTGCAAGTCAGTCGGGGCGGGTTTGTCAAGTTTAGGACTTGCACAGAAACCTGTTTTTTTAGGCAAATACGTGGTGGCGATAGTTATGGTAGAAAAAGCTAGTTTCTTTAATCTCCCTCGGCGACTCCTACCTCCGGTTAGAGATTGAAATTTAAACCAGGAGGTGATTTAATTGCTGCACAGAAGCAGCGATCGTATCGTTAATAGTTCGGCGGAATGCACGATGGACGAACAGCGTCGCGAAACTGATGTTAATATGCTCCGAGCGCTGCTGTCCAATCCTGTGGACTCAGGAATAGATTTGATTTTGAAGACTGACTCAAAGTCGATCGACTTTGGGTTCGTGCAAACACTTTACTTGGAAGTGCCGGCACTGACGCGAGACAGTTTGCTCAAAGCTGCTAAATTTTTCCAAAGGACGATCGAACCCTTAGAATCTGCAAAGGGCAATTCTAGAACCGGGGTAGCATATCTGGTTTTTTTAGCAGAAGTATTGCAAGCAGTGGCGCGCAGCCCTGATTCGCAGCACGTGTACGCGCTACTGAAAACCAATTTAGACAAACTCGACCAGAATTTTGCACAACTGCTGCGCCGCTGGGCAACTTTGACGCTTGCTGCGGCCAAAGAATCCGAGGCGATGCGTATTGCAGCTTCGATCGGCAATCTCAGCAACAAAATTGGGCGGTTTCCCCTCGGTAGCAAGGCCAATAACTTGGAAATCGAAATTGCTGGTTACGAAACAGTTGCTAAGGTGTTTACCCGCAAAGACTTTCCCCAAGAGTGGGCGACGCTGCAAAACAATCTGGGTAACGCTTACACCGATCGCCCTAAAGGTGATAAAGCTCAAAATATCGAAATTGCGATCGCTTGCTTTGAAAATGCCCTGCAAATGCGGACTCGCGAACAGTACCCATCCCAGTGGGCGACGCTGCAAAACAATCTGGGAAGCGCTTACAGCGATCGCCTCAGGGGAGATTTGGCAGACAATCTCGAACGCGCCGTCGCCTGCTATCAAAACGCACTGCAAGTTCGCACCCGCGAGGCTTTCGGGGGAGACTGGGCGAGCACTCAAAACAATCTCGGCCGCGCTTACAACCGCCGGCTGCGGGGCGACAAAGCCCAAAATCTGGAACTGGCAGTTGCTTGCTATCAAAATGCTTTGCAAGTCTACAACCGCAAGGTGTTTCCCCGGCGCTGGGCGACGACTCAAAATAATTTGGCAAATGCTTACTGCGAGTTGCTGCGGGGGAACCGAGCCGAAAATCTTGAATACGCCGTCACCTGCTACCAGAGAGCTTTGCAAGTGCGGACTCGGGAAGCTTTGCCGCTCCAGTGGGCGACGACTCAAAGGAATTTGGGCCGGGTGTTTATGGATCGGATTAAAGGCGATCCGGTGGACAATGTGGAAATGGCGATCGCCTGCTTTCAAAATGCTTTGCAAGTCTACACCCGCACCAAATTTCCCGAAGCTTGGGCTTGGATTCAAACTTACCTGGGCAGGATCTACAGCCTGCGGGTGACAGGGGAAAAAGCCGAAAATACCGAAATGGCGATCGCCTGCTATCAAAATGCTTTGCTCTTTTGCAACCGCCAAAAAACTCCCGAACGCTGGGCAATGCTCTGTGCCTACCTCGGACGCGCTTTCAGCGAACACCTCAAAGGCGAAAAAAACCGCAACCTCAAAAGCGCGATCGTCTGGTACCAAAATGCCTGCCAAGTCTACACCCAGTCGTCGGCTCCCAACCGTTGGGCGATGCTGCAAATTTATCTCGGGCGCGCTTTTGCCCAACTGACGGAGACGGAAAACTCGTCTCACCTGGAGCGCGCGATCGCCTGCTATCACAGTGCCGGCCAAGTCTACACTCGCGAAACCTATCCCCACCGCTGGGCTCAGATTTTATTTTATTTGGGTCAAGCTTACCGAGTTCGAGGCGAGTTGTTTCGCGCCTACGGCGTGTTTGCTGCTGCTGTCGAGGCTGTGGAATTCTTGCGCTGCGAAGTTGGGGTGGATGCCGCCGATTTGGGCGATCGGGCGAGTACCGCCAAAGCTAAATTAGCCCGCACTTGGACTGAACTCTATCAAGGCCTGGTGGAAGTTTGCTTAGAACTTGGCCCCAACCAGCCGGAATATCGCGCTAAAGCCCTGGAATACGCCGAACGCCACAAAAATCGAAATTTGGTAGAACTGCTGGTTAAATGCCAGTTGATGCCGAAAGGTGACATTCCCGCAGCGGTGCTGGGCGAGCTGGAGTCGCTGCAACTGGAAATAGCCAGGGAACAGCGCCACCAAGAACAGCGAGAGTCTGAGTACAAGACTACCTTGATGTCTGAGGGCGACAGCCAAGGTTTGAACAGCGGTTCTCTGCTGCCGAACTCGGATTTCATGCACTTAAATCAATTGTGGCAGCAGTTGGATGGGTTGATTGCTCGATCGGTGCAGGCAAACGACCCTTTCTTCAGCCTAGCTCGCAAAGTTGAACCGATTACTTTCGAGCAAATTTGCCAATTGTTGCCGGATGCCAATTGCGCTGCTGTGGTGTGGGCGAATTTGGGGGATTTGCTGGTGGCTTTTGTGGTGGTGAAGAGTGCAAAATATCCCGCCGTTCACCTGTGTTCGCCGGAAAATGCTGTGGCTGCCGAAAGTTGGGCCCTGGAGTATCTCAGCGCTTATTCTGAACAAAAAGGTCGTTGGATCAATCATCTCCCGGCTCGCCTCAAACGTTTGGCTGCGCTGCTGGAAATCGATCGAGTGGTGGCGCTGATTCCCCAGAATTGCGATCGGCTGATTTTTGTGCCGCACCGATTTTTGCACGCTTTGCCGCTCCACGCTTTGCCTCTGGGGGTGAGAGAGGGGTTTGAAAGCGGCGGGGGCAGTTTTAGGTCTAATTGGGGATCGAACAGCGGTTTTGATGTGGAGACGCACAGCGGTGCGGATTTTTCTCAAGGTTCGGCTTTTGGGGAGGTTGCAGCGCCTGTTTATTTGATCGATCGATTTGCTGGAGGAATTCGCTATGCTCCTAGCTGTCAGCTTTTGCGGTTGAAACAAATCGCGCGCAGCGCTGCTATTGGCCGCTACAGACCGCGTTTGCAGCACATTTTGGCAGTTCCCACTTTCAACAAAAATTCGCTCTACAGCAACATTGAAATCGGCACTATTTCCCAGTATTTTTCTAGTGCAGAAGTTTTGCGCCAGAAGCCAGTCATTAAACAGGCTTTTTCCCGAGCAATGTCTGGGAATCACGGGCATTTCCTCCGGCCAACAGGGCAGTTGCAGCAGAAAAACTGCGCTCACTTTGCTTGTTTGAGTTGGCTCGATCTGGCTGTGCCTCTCAACTCTGCGGTGTGTTTGAGGAAGGATTCTCTGAGTTTGGAAGAAATTTTTAATCTGGATTTTCGGCAATACTTTTTAGTTACTTTATCGGCTTGCGAAATTGCCGCCGGCTCCCAGGGCGGTACTACAGATTTTGTCGGTTTGTCGGCGGGTTTTTTGTATGCTGGTACGTCTAGTGTTGTCAGCAGTCTTTGGAAGGTGAACGATGTTTCAACGCTGCTGTTGACGAGCAAGTTTTATGAAAATCTCGGACACTTTCCTCGGTTGCAGGTGGGAGATGTGGCGCGAGCGCTTTCGGACGCTCAAAGGTGGCTGCGGGATTTGACTGGCGAGGAGTTGGAGGTGTTGCTGGCGGATTTTCAACCTCAGATTGCGCAAACGTTCGATCGGCTTTCTCAAAGTTCTCGCCTGATTGCGGAGGCTTCTTTGCAGCAAATTCGCAACCGCAAACGCTGTCCTTTTGCTAGTCCCTATCACTGGGCAGCTTTTACGGCTACTGGGGTTTAGTCAGTTGACAGTTGACAGTTGACAGTTGTCAGTTGTCAGTTGACAGTTGACAGTTGACAGTTGACAGTTGTCATTAGTCATTAGTCATACAAAATCCGGCTTAAATACCCCGTTTATTTCTTAGTCCGCGGAGGCGGACATCGTTTGTCTAGGCGCGATTTCAATCGTACGTCCGCTCTTTAAGGCGGATTTAACGCGGATTTGAGAGCGTTAAACCATCAAAAAACCCGACACTGACAATATATTTAAAATTGTCAGTGTCGGGTACAATTCAACTAATTACGAGCAAAAATTTAGGATTTTTTGCCGAGAATTTGTTCTTTCAAAGCTTGAATTTCTTGACCTAATTGTTGGCGGTTGGAAGAGCGCAACAAATAGCGATATACAAACCACGCGGTGTATCCGATCCCAATCAGCTCGAATGTGGGTGCTAGCAGGGGGATGTCATTGAGTTCGTCTACTATGCCCAAAAGCACTTTCAAAGAGACAATCGAGGCTAAAATTACACCGACAACTGTCAGAGGACTTTTGTACTGCTCGTAAAAGCTGCCGATGTAAGCGGGAAACTCCGACAAAATTGAGATAATTTGTTCTTTGATTTGCTGGGTCTGACTTGGCGGTTCTTCGGTAATTATAACTTTTGTGGTACCGCTCGAACTGCCTGCTTCATTTTCAGCAGGAATTTCGGTGATAATAACGGTTGTTTCTGGTTCGTTTGATGAAGTCATTTCTCCACTCGCAATAGTTTTTTGCTGGTTGGCGGCAGGTATTTCAACTGCTGCTGCGGCTATTTCAACGGTCGAAATATCGACTGCTGAAACCTCCGTTCCGACTGTTGAAACAGTCGGGGTTTCGACTGCTGTAACTTCCGCTGCCGGTTCAACAGTCGGTGTTTCGACTGCTGTAACTTCCGCTGCTGTTTCAACAGTCGGTGTTTCGACTGCTGTAACTTCCGCTGCTGGTTCTGCTACCGGGGTTGCGACTGTTTCAACAGTTGGTGTTTCGACTGCTGAAACTTCCACTGCTGGCTGTTCCGGGGCGGAAGTTTCAGCGGGAATTGGGGTGGAAGTTTCGGCTTTGATTTGTTCTGGGGTAGGAGTTTCGGCCACGGCACCACCAGCCGACAAATTCAAGTTGCTAACGGCATCAAGCAAGCGGGTTTTAGCCGTTCCTCGCTGGTGAAGGATTACCCAAGATTCTATCAGGTCGGGGCCGTGCATTGCACCTGTCAGAGCTGCTCTGAGCGATCGCATAATCAGCCCTTTGTTAAGATTTTTCTCTTTACTGAGCTTTTTAGTGATTTTCTGAGCTTCGGCGGATGTCAGGGTAGAATGAGTTTCGAGAACTTCTAGAACTGCTTGTAAAGCCTCCGCTGCTCCTGATTGCTGCAACTGCGCCAGTGCTTCTTCTTCGTATTCCAATGTTGGGGAGAAGAACAACTTGCACATACCGACAGCATCGGTTAAGCGAACGAGACTTGCGCCGATTAAAGCAGCTATTTGTTCCAGCCAGGGGCGGTCTGCCTCGGCGTCAAACTCGTAACCGGCTTTCTGCCAATAAGGTATCAGCAAATCTGTCAATTGCGGCACTGGCATTTTGTGCAGGTATTGACCGTTAAGCCAATTCAGTTTATCCCAGTCAAATTTTGCACCAGCTTTGTTGACTCGATAGAATGTAAATAATTCTGCTGCTTCCGACAGTGTAAATATTTCCTGCGTTGAATCCGGCGGAGTCCAACCCAGCAAAGTCATGTAATTGACTAAAGCTTCGGGGATGTAACCCATATCTTTGAAGTCAGAAATGGAGGTTACGCCATCGCGTTTAGAAAGCTTTTGCCCTTGCGCGTTTAAAATCAGCGGCGTGTGGGCAAATTCTGGGATTGTCGCGCCCAAAGCTTCGTAGAGCAATATTTGTTTCGGAGTATTGCCGATGTGATCTTCGCCGCGGATGACGTGGGTGATGGCCATGTCGATGTCATCGACAACTACGGCGAGGTTGTAGAGGGGTTGGCCGATGACGCCGCCGCTGGATGCCCGGGCAATTACCATGTCGCCGCCGAGGTCGCTACCTTTCCAGGTTACGGTGTCGCGCACCATGTCGTTCCAACAAATTGTGCGATCGTCATCAATGATAAACCGAATCACAGCTTGCCGCCCTTCGCCTTCAAAAGCTGCGCGCTGTTTGCTTGTCAAGTTGCGGTGGCGGTTGTCGTAGCGGGGCGCTTGTTTGTTGGCTTTTTGTGTTTCCCGCATTTCGTCGAGTTCTTCCGACGTGGTGTAGCAGCGGTAGGCGAGTCCTTTGTCTAGCAGGGTTTGGACTGCTTGGCGGTAGATTTCCAGACGCTGCGACTGAAAACTCGGGCCTTCGTCCCAGTTCATCCCCAGCCATGTGAGTCCTTCGAGGATGTTATCGGTGTATTCGCTTTTAGAACGTTCGACATCTGTGTCTTCTACCCGCAGGATGAATGTGCCGCCTTGGTTGCGGGCAAACAGCCAGTTAAAGACGGCGGTTCTGGCGGTACCGATGTGGAGGTTTCCGGTGGGACTGGGGGCTAGACGGACTCTGACGTTCATGTATCTTTTTGCTTTTAGATTGGGGGCGATTTGCTGGTTGGGGGATTTGCTGATGTTTAAGACTTCAAATTTTATTATATTTTGTTGCCGGCTTAAAAGTTGTGCTTGGCAGTTGCTTTGCCTCGAATTGCTCGATCGTGCGCTTCGCCGGCGATCGGGCGAAAGTCTCGGCCAAGGCAGCAGACGGCATCTTGATGATATTAGCATTGCGGGCGGCCAAGACTGGATTCACCTTTGGGACTATTTTTCAAAGCACCTGATAACTATTAATGCTTGTAAAATGTTTGTGTGCGATCGATCTTCAAATATATTTACCTATGTCTGCTGCTAAAACTGAGTTTTCCGAATCTGTTGAGGTTAAGCCGTCTTGGCAAATCGAATTGCTGTACGACGCTGAATGTCCGCTGTGCGTGCGAGAGGTGAATTTTTTGAAGAAACGGGATGCGGGGCGAGGTTTGGTGTCGTTTGTGGATATTGCGGAGGATGGCTACAACCCGGAAGCCCACGGCGGAATCGACTACGAAACGGCGATGGGCCGGATTCACGCGGTGTTACCCGACGGTACGGCAATTAAAAATGTAGAGGTTTTCCGCCGCATTTATGAGATTCTGGGGATGGGCTGGATTTATGCTGTTACTAAGTTGCCGGTGATTGGGACGATCGCCAATTGGCTGTACGGAATTTGGGCCGGCTGGCGGCTGAGGTTGACCGGAAGACAGGATTTAGCAACTATTATGAGCGATCGAACTGCACGGATCGAGTGCGAAACTCAAGGCCGCTGTCGGCCCAAGTCGGAATGAGTCATATTGAGTAAGTGCGATCGACCGATTTGCAGATTTCAGCAGAAACAAACTGCAACTAAGATTAGAGCAGGAGAAAAAATGGAAGACGCAGGATATAAAGTTTTCCTGGGCTTCGGCGGCTTTTGGGTAGTCATGGGAATTGTAGCTGTGACTTTCCTCTTCAAATCCGACGGTCAAAAACTTAAGCTTGGCAAATGGGGACTGTTGGTGGCTATTCCGATCCTAGTGCCGATCGCCCTGGTGTTATTTTATCAGATTGCCCGACCGTTTATTATCTCGCATCTGTGACCTGAGAATCGCTGCAACTCAAGTATTATTGCTCAGTTGTTTCGGGCGAGCGCAATTCCTCGCTCACCCATTGACGCAAAGCTCGAATTATGGCATTATCATCTTGACTTTCTGCCATCTGCAAAAATTGATTGAGCATTGCAGCAGAAAGGATGGGAAATGTCGGACTGCGATCGCAAATAATATATTCCCGATTTTGCAATTGATAAATTTGTACGCTTTGTCCCGAATACCGCCAAAATTCAGGAATTTCTAGCTGTGTGTAAACCACAAACCGATTAGAAGAAGGACTGGTAATATCAACTTCTATCACCAAGTCTGGCGGCGGATCGGTTGAGATGTCAAGCCTTCTCCCTAGAATGCGATCGACATTTTGGATATAAAAACACGAATCTGGTTCTGCACCTTGTTTTAAATCTTCACGGTTGAGAGTTGTCGAACCAAATCCCTTGATTTTCAAGTCCAACTCTTCAGTCAAAGCTGTAACAATCCGTTTTAGCAAACAATTAATTGTTTCATGCAAGTCTGATGGCATGATAATTTCCAAGACTCCTTGAGAATATGAAAATCGCGAGGATCTCTTGTCTCCCGCTTCTGTTAATAAGCTTTCATAAGTCTGCCAACTGATATTAGATAATACTATCCGTTGTGTAGTTTTTTCCGGTGAGGGCTTAATGGGCGTAACGAGCATATTTTCCCACTCCTTAATCATGTCCGGTTATTTAACTATCATAAGTTCGCACTCAGGACTTTAGTCCTTGTTTACATTTTTGAGGACTAAAGTCCTTACTACAAACGAACTTAATCTAGAACAAGGCTGATTAAAGCCTTAGACTTTTGATTTACGAGAGAACGGGACAGACGGGGCTCGAACCCGCAACTTCCGCCGTGACAGGGCGGTGCTCTAACCAATTGAACTACTGTCCCTCGTTTTGCCTTTCTTTCAGGCACAATTTCTATTATGCCTATAACCTCACCTTTTGTCAAGAGGTTTTTTGAACTTTTATTTGGAAGCCCAAAATTTGAGTCTCTTGCAGGGGACTGAAGTTGTTGTCGCTCACCAAAATCAGACCTCTGCTACCATCGGCTAACTCGGGGCCAAATGTCAAGCCCTCAATGTTGTCTAGGGGGATTTTCAGGGTTTCCAAATCCAGCAGCAGCCGTTTTTTAGCGGGGGAAAGCTCGCTGGGACTGCTTTTGAGGCTTGGGAGTGCTTCAATGCGATCGGCTTTTTCTAAGGAAATCTCAAATAATCTAACAGTAATGCCGGTTTCCAGGGAGAAAGCGCGCTCTAAACTCAGCAAGCGGTTATTATCGATCGCCAATAAATCCACTAAACCGTTGCTAGTTAATTTTCCCACAGGATTCGCGCCGGCGGGTAGCGGTTCGGTGATGTAGGCAAAAGAGGCATCTGGATTGCCGCTGACTGCATCGTACCGCAAAATCCGGCACGGGCTGCCCTTTTCCAGGGAAGGCACGGCGCCATCTTGTACGATAGCGTTTTCGGTGGCGGTAAAGAGGTATTTTTGGTCTGGCGTTAGAGTCAAACTTTCAAAAGCGAGATTATTGCGAATGCCTTTAGTGCCTTTGTCGTCGGGCAAAAATAGTTCAGGAATGGGCAGCGTTTTCAGCAGTTTACCATCGAGGGAGAATTCTTTGACAAAAGGAGCGATTTGGCGATCGACATCTCCCTCAGAAGAAACAAACACGCTATTGCCAGTAAAAGCTATTCCTTCCGGATCTAAACTTAAATTCGGAAAACTTTCGCCGTTTTCATCTAATAAAGTAGTAACGCCAGTAAATGCAATATTTTCTTTTTCCAGCTTACCAGATTGCAAGCTGTTTATTTTGAGAGTATAGAAGCGCGCCGGAGCCTTGCTGCTGCGGTCATCAGAAATGGCATAATAAACTTGTTTGTCGGCATCATAAGTAATGCCCGAAAGCCCGCCAATTTCCGTCCCCTGAAACGGAGAACCCGTAGGAAATATTGCTCTGCCGATAAAATCTATTTTGGTGACAGCGAAAGATTGGGCTGACAGGTTTACCAAAATAGTAACAGTTGCTGCCACCAAAAAACAGGCAATAAATATAGTTGCTTTTGCTAAATTTCGCATTGTACGAATAAATCCGTTGTTAAACTATTCCACTTTTGACCCACATATTTGGGGCGGGCAAGATGCCCACCCCACAAGAATTTTACCGGATGCCCACCCAAAACAATAAGAGTTTTCAAAATGCAAATTAAATGTTTTTTAGCTTACCTATCTTCTTCTCTTTCGTCTTTCGCGGCCTTAGCGTCTTCGCGGTTCGTTAAATCATAAAATCACTGTTTCTGGCTTAGCAAAAAATTGGTCAACCAATCTTTAACGACGTAAGTAGCACGACAGTCGTCCTCATTGTAGCGGACGATCGCCTCCAAGATCGATCGATCGCCCGTTTTGAGCCAATCATCGTACCAGCAGACACACTGAGCACCATTAGCCTTAGCATCACGCCAGTCAAAACCCAGCCAACGGGCAATGGGTTTGAGCGCGTAACTTTCCACCGGCATAATCGCTTTTTGCGTAACTTGCTTGTGAATATCCACAAACCGTTTCAACACGGGCTTCCACAAATAAGCCGGAGTTTTGTAAAGTTTAGCTAGGCGTTTAAAAGTTTTGACTTCGTAGTCGCAAAAGTGGAAAATGGGAGCAATGGGATAAGCCCACATTAATTCTAAAAATTGCTCCCAGATTGCACCTTCCTCGGCTGCGGATTCTGCCAGGAAACCGTGGAATTTTTCAGTATTGTTGTACCTGTCCACAACTAAGACTCCGTGGAGATAATCTAAGTTCATCTCCGGTTCCGCTTCAATGTCAAAGTAGAGTTCGATTGGGGCGATCGGCAAAAACACAGATTGAGAATAAGGAATTGGCTTGCTGCGGAGAATTGGCGCTGGTTTAGAAGGTGCAGTAGATTTATTTTCTGTAGCCTTTACCAACTCAATATTAGCTATTACTAAACGATTTATTGCATTTTCTGGTATTCTTATAAACTGATTAACCTCTGCCACAACCGAACCTACATCCGTGACATCCGCTAAATCCGCGACAAAATCCGCTGCCGAACCTACATCCGTGACATCCGCTAAATCCGCGACAAAATCCGCTGCCGAACCTGCATCCGTGACATCCGCTAAATCCGCTACAGAATCCGCTGCCGAACTTCTTTCTTCCCGCAACAGCGGTTGATTTAGCAAATGAGATTGAGCTTGCCGCACCACATCAAAAGCCACTCCATCGGGAAATTCTGGATAGTCAGCAAGCAATGCGGAACTAGCATTAGCGAGAGATTTTACATCAGTAATTTTGAGAGTCTTTAATCTAGCATAGCGGCCGGCCGTAACTCCCGGCAATAACGAAAGATGTTTAATAGATTCTGCTTCTGCATGACAGATAGTATACCAACCGCAAAGATTGCACTTTTGGCGGGAGATGAACACCTCTGGTTTATCCCGATTTTCGATCATCTGAATGCAGTTATCTAAAATCTCGAACATCTGAGGAGTTCGCTGATCGAGATTGACTTGCCAAGGCCCTTTTGTTCGCAGCATCAGCCACGCAGTCTCTGGCATTGTTCCCTGCATGGAAGCCAACACTTGGGCGTGAAAAGCTGCAATAATTTGATAGTCTAGTTTCGGTCTTTTGCTAAGCCAAATATCCGCAGTAGCATAACTCCAATCGCCAAATTTCGATTGTCCGGGCTGTTTGATTAATAAATGCGGGCGGCTGACGAGGGTAATGTTTGAAGAGTGTAGGATTGAGGAGGAAAGATGAACGGAAGTTTCGGGAATTTCGCTAATTTCTGGGAAATATTGATTGTCAATTCCTACTAGAGAATCTGTTACACCGCTGATTTTGCCGAATTCGCCCTGGACAAGAACTCCTCGATAAATGCGATCGACTCCTTGCTGCATTAAACTCAAAGTAGCAGCCGCCCCAGCTTCCCAATCCCCTCTAGGATAAAATGGTTGTTGGTAAGTCTCGTGTTCCAAAACCTGCTGCTGATACGTCCCGCTGTCGCGCATCAGTTTCAGCAGAAAGTCGCTGGGGGGGTCTTGTTGTTTCCAGTCTCCGCAGGTGTCTAAAAATGCTCGGAGATTGCATCGCTGGTAGGAAAGTAGTAGTTTGTCAGTTATTAACATTTAGTGTTCGCAAGGCATAGAATAATTAGAAGCAAGTTCGGCAACGGATTTTGTAACGGATGTAACGGATAGAATTCTTAATTCTGAAGTCTGAATTCAGAATAAAAAAGGAAAAAGGAAGAATAAACCTTTTTTACAGAGGTTTTTGACGATCGACATTTATGCAATATTAACGCTATCAATAATTTCCCAGAAAATATGACAAAGGACACTCATCGGCAACAATTCCCAGCTTTGACCAATAAAGCTTATTTTAACTACGGCGGACAAGGGCCACTCCCTGAGCCTGCTTTAGAGGCGATTTATGAGGCTTACAAGCGGGTGCAGCTTGGGGGGCCGTTTTCGGGGGAGGTGGGGGCTTGGGTGGTTCAGGAGGCGATGCTGACGCGACGGGCGATCGCATCTGAGTTGGCCGTACCTGCTGAAACCATCGCCCTGACGGAAGATGTCACCGTGGGCTGCAATATTGCGCTGTGGGGCATTGACTGGAAAGCGGGCGATCGACTGCTGCTTTCTGATTGCGAACATCCGGGCATTGTAGCTAGTGTAATGGAACTTCAGCGCCGTTTCAACCTTGAGGTTGCGGTTTGTCCGTTGGCGGCAACTTTGAATGAAGGTGATCCGGTGGCGGCGATTGCTGATTGTTTGCAGCCAAATACTCGGTTGTTGGTAATCAGTCATATTTTGTGGAATACCGGTCAAGTTTTGCCTCTGACTGAGATTGTGAATGTCTGTCATGAAACCAAAGTGAAAGTTTTAGTTGATGCGGCTCAATCTGTGGGAGTTTTGCCTTTGAATTTGATTGAATCGGGGGTTGACTTTTATGCTTTTACTGGTCACAAATGGTGGTGCGGCCCGGAAGGTTTGGGCGGGCTTTATGTGAGTGCAGCAGCTTTGGCAGATTTGCACCCGGTGTTTATCGGTTGGCGGGGAATTGTGACGGATTCTCATGCTAAGGTGATTGGCTGGAAGGCTGGAGCTCAGCGCTACGAGATTGCGACTTCGGCTTATCCTTTGTATTCTGGTTTGCGAAGTGCGATCGCCCTTCAGCACGAATGGGGTACGATTCAGGAAAGGTATGCAGAAATTTGTCGTTTGAGCAAGTATCTCTGGGAGCGTCTGTCGGAACTTCCCGATGTGGAATGTTTGCGGAAATCTGCACCGGAAGCGGGTTTAGTTTCGTTTCGATTGATGAATGGGAAGCCGCACAACCAGTTAGTTAATTTGTTGGAAAAACAGGGAATTATGGTAAGGACAATTCTAGATCCTGATTGCGTTCGGGCTTGTGTTCACTATTTTACAACTGAGGCGGAAATCGATCGGTTGGTTGAGGGTGTTCTTAGTCAAATGGAAAGGATATAATAAGCTGAGATACTTCTCGGAGACAACAATTATGCAAGTCACAACCGAAGAAATAATTTATCCATGTAGCGACGGTCAACCAATGGCAGATAGCACAATTCAATACAAATTAATTGTCACTATCAAAGAAGGTTGCGAGTTGCTGTTTAAAGATGACCCCAACGTGTTTGTAGCCGCCGATTTACTGTGGTATCCGCTTGAGAGAAGAAATGACATATCTCAAGCACCGGATGTGATGGTGATCTTTGGCAGATCAAAAGAGGATCGACGCTCCTACCTGCAATTTAGCGAAGATAATATTGCTCCCCAAGTCGTGTTTGAGATTCGCTCTTTTAGCGATAATCAAACCAAGATGAGCAAGAAATTTTCATTTTATAATCGCTATGGAGTCGAGGAGTATTATCTTTACGATCCCGCAGAAAACGAGTTAATTGGTTGGCAAAGAATTGAAGGAGTGTTAGAAGTAATTGAACCGATAGAGGGCTGGATAAGTCCGAGATTGGGAGTGCGCTTTGAGTTACCAGAAACAGGGTTAGAAATTTATCGACCTGATCGAGAAAAGTTTCTTTCCTATTCCGAATTAGATCAACAGCGAGAATTAGAGCGACGGCGCGCTGAAGAAGCCTCGCAGCGGGCAGAACGTTTAGCAGCAAAACTGCGCGAATTGAACATCGATCCTGATAGCATCTAAGCCAGAACAACGAGCAGAAATCCGGTTTTTAAAGAAATCGGGTTTCTGGATAAGGCGAGCATCTCAGTTGACTTAGAAACGCTATACTAAAAGCAGACGGTGCTCGGATACCACTAAATTACAGTACAATCAAAAAAATGGTCTGGTTTAAAAAACATTTTTTAGATTTGCTAAGCAAAGACGTGAAGATTATTTTGGATTAATTACGGAGGTAAATGAACCATGAATTTAGAGCAAGCAGTTTTAGATAAGTTGCGGGCATTGCCCCCGGAGAGACAGCAAGAAGTTTTAGATTTTGCTGAGTTTCTTCAACAAAAAAATATGCCTAAACGACCGCTCAAGAGTGCCAAAGGCTTGTGTGCTGACTTGAAAGTAGATATTACGGAAGAAGACATCGCCCAAGCCAGACAAGAAATGTGGGGAAATTTTCCCAGGGAGATTGTTTGATGCCCTCAGTCGTAGCAGATACCCATACCCTGATTTGGTACATTTTTGAACTACCAAGATTGTCGCCAACAGCATTAACAGCATTGGAACAAGCGATTAATGAGGGAAATTTTATCTACTTTTCCGCAATTTCAATTGTAGAAATTTCTTACTTGATTGAGCGAGGGCGTTTGGCAGGCGAAGTGCTGACACGAATTTTAAATGCTGCGGACGATCCAAATGTGGGGATTCTGCTAGCACCTTTGGATCGCAATATCTCGGCAACTATTCAACAAATTGACAGGGCAACGGTTCCTGATATGCCAGACAGGATTATTGCTGCCACTGCTTTATATTTGAATCTTCCGTTAGTCACCCGCGACGCAAAAATTCAAGCGTTAACCACTATTCAGACAATTTGGTGAGTATGACTGGAATGTGCATCGGCTGTGTATCTTGAGTGAAGCAGTCATTCATTTTCAGCCAGCCACCCATCGATTTCTTCTCGGTTGCGATCGTAATAGTTCACAACCGCTTGCAAATTCTGAAGGGTGAGTCCAGGATAATTATAGAGAAGTTCGGCTTCAGTTGCGCCCTGTTGTTGGTAAGCGACAATCGTCCACACGGGAATGCGAGTATCACGAATTCGCGCTGCACCGCCACAAATTCCTGGAGTTTTGTGAATAGGATACTCAAGGGTTTGGACAAATTTCAGGGTGGCTGCCAGCAAGTCATCAGGCAGTGTTTCAATGGTTTGGAGAAGTTGTTCTTTGATGGTCATAATCGATATCTAGATGCAATAGCGGTTCATAAACTTGCAGCTTCGATAATTTGCTCGGCGGCAATAGATGCGTCTATTTCCTCTCCCAATATGGGGATTATGATAGCACCTTTATGCTACCAAACTTCTTTCCCCACAGCAACTCCACTATCAATCTCAGTATGAACATTCTCTGGCGCGATCGCCTCAACCAATTCCTCAAGTGAATAATGCTGCTTGAGGGCGGCCACTTTTTCGGCTACAGCCCAGAGAATAAACTCATCGAGTGAAATGCCTTGGAGTGCCGCTAATTTTTCAGCTTCTTGCTGTAGTTGAAGGGGTAAGTTTAATGTGTATGGTGTCATTTTAATTGAGAATATAAAAAAACGTTATATACCTTCCAGTGTTGAATCCTTATCATTAAAATTCCAATTATTTGTACCAGGAGAAACACCAAACTCACTCATTTTTACTTTTCTTTGATTGCCGCCACTACAACTAGCTTTGTCGCTGTTCGGAATCTTGAAAGCATTAACTATATCTACACAAAATGATGAATTTCCCGCTCCCCAACTTCTTTCACCTCTATTGTATGTTCCATGAATATATACATTGCCACGATAATTTTGGTCAAGACCAATTTCCATACATTTTCCAGCCTCAACCATCCACCAACCTCGTGAAGTCAATCCTTTTCCGTCCCAATATGCAAATGCAGCAGCTATCTGTTTGCTAGAAGTTTTGTTGCAGAAGTTTATATAAGTAGTTTTTTCAAATTCATTCACTTTGCTTTGCAACCGATCGCGTTCCTCCTGCAAAGAGCCATTTTGACCTTCTAGTTTATTAACTCTACTTTTCCAATTATTAATCTCTGTTTCAAAATCTGAGTTTTGGGTTTCTATTTCGGAGATTAATTCTTCTATGTTTAGATATAAAAATGACTCCTTTCCTTTAAATACATTCATAACGTCTTGTAGTTCAACTGACAAAGATGGTTTGTTTCCTTTGGGTGGAATCAATTTCTTATCAAGTCTAATTTTTTCTATTTGTTGCTTAACTTGATTAATTTGTTGATACTGGTAGTAACAGAATCCACCAAGAGCAGTAGCAATGACTGTTGAAATTACAGCAATAGTTTTTACCAAAACAGGATAACTCCCTTTTTGAGTTGGTTGAGTAGGTGAATTTTGCGAGGTATTCATCGGTTGTGTACCTTGCGTTGAATTTCCTGGTTGAAAATTGACTTTTCGATTGGTATTTTGCTGAGAACCTGTGAATAAATTTGTTACATCTATTGGCTGTGAAGTGCCTGATGTAGCAGCCCCTTGTTTATTTTGTTGAGAACCCGTGAATAAACTTGTTACATCTATTGGCTGTGAGGCTTTTGATGTAGCAGAGCCTTGTTTATTTTGTTGAGAACCCGTGAATAAACTTGTTACATCTATTGGAGTTGGTGCAACAAGCTTCAGTACATCATCAAGGGAAGGAATTTTGTTAAAATCTGTTAGCTTGCAAATTTTTTTAAGCTCATCAGCAAGTCGTGCAATAATATTGGGAGAGAGTTGAGAGAGAACTTGAAAAACTTGCGATCGATCGGGATTTTGGAAATCTGGAACAGAGAACAACAATCTTTCTGTATTATCGAGATTATAAGTGTTCCATAGATGAGGATTTTCAGCAATTGCGACAATTGAGAGATAAATAACTAATTGAGGGAAAAAATCTATTTGAAGGCACTGTTTTTGGAGTTTCGATCTCAATGGATGCTGATAATCAGGTATACCTTTAATTTCGTCATTAATGGCATTGCCATCTACAGAAAAATAAAGGCTATCGTAGTCAATTAATTTTAGATTTATGCCATTACTATCATCAACGGTGATATTGCCATGTTGTAAATCCCCATGAGCAATTCCATTGTCAGCCAAGTCTTTTGATAATTTTACCCAAGCTTGAGCTAACAAATCTAATTTATTTTTATTGTTGAGATTATCTCGAATAAACGTCCTTAAATCTTTACCATCAGCCCATTCCATTTTGACAGTTGGATAAAGGTTGCCATCAACTCTAATTCCCTCAGCTAAGAAGCTACATTCAACAAAATAAAATGAGCAAGGAATATTTGGGAGGCGAGTGGAAACCTTGCTATAATGAGTGGCAACACTCGATGTACTTTGTAGAAAACATCTAACAGCCCACAATTTTTGAGGATTGAAAGTTTCATATTTAAAAACGCAGGCAAAGCCACCAGCGGCACTCCATAAATCTTTGAATCCTATACTATTGGCTGCTTTTTCTATAGGTTTGCCAGTAACTAATATTGGGTCAAGGTTCTTAAATGTAATTTGAGGATGACGAAGAGCACTGGAATATTTACCGGCAGTTGGATAGAGAACATGAGTTTTTGGCAAAATATTATCCCCCTTTGTTTTCCCACCTAAAGTTAACCTTAACCCAACGAGCATCCTTGAATGTTCTTGAATCTATAGGCTGAAAAACAGAGTATTGTGCAGGTAGCAAGTAACCAGCAAAGTCTTGAGGCGAAATATCCTTTGGTGCAGGCTTGTCTATATAGAGTGCTAGAGGTGTAGCATCAGCAGGAATTGTCATAATAAATCGATCGGTTTCTTCTGTTTTATATAGATACGCTTTCGGAATGTGAACCCACAATGATTGTGAATTTTCCAGTTCAGACGGTTTTTTCAAAAGATAACCGATAGGTTTGTCACTCTCACTGCTTTCAACAGAGTAGATAGGTAGTTCAGGATAACTAGATCGGTAGCTACTGCTATCACTAGCACTAGAAAAGTTCCCCCCTGTTGTAGATTTAGTAGGTGTAGGAACATTATTTATAGTCTGTTTTTTAGCAACATTAGTGTCAGACTTTTGCTGCTTTTTAATACTTATAAAAATCATTAGTGTAATCAACGCTAAAAATGCTATTATCCCTGCTGTAATTACAAGAATTTTCCGAGGGTGAACGGTGGATTTTGGAGGGTTTTGCTGTGATGGCTTAGGTTTTTTACCTTCGGGGATTACAACCTTAAGTCGCAAAAGTGTGGTATCGTCATTTTTAATCAGTCTGTCATCTCTAAGCTGGTTAATAAAATTAGTAAATTCCTCTTGGGTAGCAACTGATATCAATTTTTTCCATCTATCGGTACGATTTTCACAATCCTTGATAATCCACTCTGCTAAGGCATCAGTTGCTAGTAAAAATATGTCTCCTTCTTCGTACAAATCATTCCTAAAAGCAGGCGGATATGACTTGTACTCTGGCAGACTGTGAAAACAGTTTGTTACTGTCGTAAATTGTTCCGATTTATTAAGTAGGAAAGCTACTAACTCATCTGAATTAGGCTTGATTTGAAACAAGCAGCTATCACCAACAGCTAAAGCTTCCCAGATTTTTTCACCTGCTTCATTTGGCGGTCGAAGTTTTAGACCTACAAAAGTAGCTGAACCATGATCCTTATCTTTCGACCCCTGTGCATACCAGGGAATAGTTGGGTCTTTTTTGATCTTGAGAGAGTGCTGTCTCCACTTTTCCTGCAAGGGGCGCAACCATTCTTCCCATCGTTCATGAATGCTGGCGATTGAATCTTGATTATGGTGACAAAAATGTTCAACCAGAAAATTAGCCCACTCTCTAGGCCAGAGAGAAGTAGAAGCACCATCGGCGATCGCGGCTAGACTTCTGTCGGTACTCCAGCAACAAACATCCTGTATATCTGTTTCCTGCTCACCTACCTTTGGCATGGTGAAGTGGGCTATCTCATTATGATTGTGATTTTGCATTTTTCCTTCATCTATTCTGATGAGATGGATTGCTTGAAAGTTAACTCTTAGTAATTGGAAAAGCGACTAGCTTATCTGAGTTAGCTTGGCTTAAAAATAAACTGCAATTACTGTAAATTAGACTTGGTTCCAACATCCAATAGCCGAATCATTGTCTCAACATCAGCGTTATAAACAAATCCTCTTGAGCCAGGTGCAAGGTTGTTATAACCCACTGCCCCTGCACGCTCAAACATAACTGGTGGCAATTCGCTAGAGATATCAAATAAAAACTGGGCATTCCCATCTCCTGATGGTAACTCACTTGGCGAAGAAGGTAATTCTACTCTAGCGGCTTTGCCTGCCGAGATGTGTGCATTAAGTATTAAGGTAGTGCCGTCACTGGTTCCTAATTTAGATAACTTCGAGACCGCAATTTGGGTATCAGGTTGGCTATCCGGCGCACCATCAGTGATGTTAACTAGGATTGGCGGAAAACTTGCCGGATGGCTTTTAGTCCAACTATCTACCAGCTTATAAGCCATCTCAAAAGCGGCTGCCATTGGGGTTCCACCACTAGCAATTGAGTCAATCCAGATCGGAAATTGTTCGTCAACTTCTACCAGTCCGCCAGCACCGTCAGAGATTTTCATTTTGACGGTATCGACTCTGAGGCAGTTGTTGACTAATTCTTGCATTGTCACAACTGGTTTAGAAGCTAAGTTCCCTCCAAAAGCGTTTTTTGCTTGATCGCCAGATGCACCATAGCTCAGCACTGAAATATCGCATCGATTCTTAATGACTGAACCTGCTGTACAAGTTAAACCTATTTCCCGCAAGACACGGTTAACAGCCTTTGCACATTCCTGTGCCTTAGAGCCTCCTGTTGTACCGCCGAAGCCAGACGACATTGAACCTGATTGGTCAATTAGAATGAGAATGTATCCCGGATTTTCGCTACTGAGTGATTGAGTGTATGACATTGCTGTACTATCGTGCATTTATTTGATAATAAACTAGCCGACCTCAGCTTAAACTTAGCGAACGCTACAAATTACGCTAGGATTAAGCTAGGAAAATTTTTTATAAAGAATCCCTGCGATGCCATATACCAATGAACAATTCACCCAAGCTGCCAACCACTGGGACTTGGAAACGCTGTACATCGACCTATCCTCAGCTAAGGGAAAGCGTCTCACACCCGTTGAAAAGCTGCACCTGCGGGGATTGCTTTGTGGTTACAGTCCCGCCGAAATCGCTGAAAAGCTTCATAAGAGTGTTAAAGGTGTGGAAAGTGAGATGTGTACGACTCTGTATCCACACGTTAAAAGTCTCGTTGGCAAATCTCATGAAAAAATGGACAACTGGAGGAATATTACTGAGTGGCTTGAAGGAGCCGGATATAAAACTCAGTCATCTGCTGAAGCTAAATTGAAGAATTGTGTACCTGTTGACATCATCGGAAAGATAGCAAATATCAGTATTAAAAAAAATCGAATAACAATTGAAATAGACTTGCAACTGACAGATCAATTACCTTCAGAACCCTCAGCAGAAGACCTAAACAACAACCACACTAATAACTAAATTATCGACAAAACTTGCGCTCGCCCTTTCAGCAAAAAACACCAAAGGTCGATCGCCCTTTTCGCCCAAATTTCGACCTACGCACCCCAACAAAAGAAACCGGGTTTTTCACTAAATCTGCCATTTCAACGCAGTATCTTCGCAAAAAACCCGGTTTCAGAGCTCTCAGGCTCAAGTCCTATTAGTGATTGTGCCCGTGCCCACCATGAGAATGACCATGATCCCCATGAGAATGCTCGCCGTGAGAATGCCCATGATCGCTATGAGAATGTACGTGATCCCGTACAACCAAATTCGGATTAACAGCGATCGCACTTTCACTCAACAACGCTTCAATTTGAGGATTAGCCCACTCTGCGGCCATTTTCAGGAACTCAGGATGGTCATTTACACAAGGCAATTTGCGGTAAGTAACTCCTTGACGCTGCTTCTGCAAACCCTCAATAATATGGTCTACATCTAACAAAGTTTCGTGATTTTCTGTCGCAAATCCGATCGGCATAAACACGATCGCAGTTGCACCCAAATCGATCAAATTCTTCGCAGCCAACGTCGCATCCGGCTGAGTCCACTCAATCAGAGGCGTGTCGTGATTCAGCCAACCCACCGAAATCAAAGGATAGCGATACATCAAACGTTCCCGCACGCGATCGTACAAAGCTTGACTTTCCACAATTCCCGAAGTAAAGCCCTTCGCCTTGTGCGGACAACCGTGATTCATCAGCACGATTCCAATCTGAGAAGGCAAATGCGCTACTGCTAAATCGTTCTTAATTTCTTCTTCAACCAAATCCGCCATTAGCTGAATATAAGCCGGTTCATCGTAAAAAGAAGGAATGTAGCGCTGTCCTGTTACCCAATGTTCTTTGCCATCAAATGTTTGTGCTAAAGCTTTATTCACCTGTTCGACTGCAATGCCGCTGGTGAAAACAGAATCAACTACCAACAGCGGATAAATCAGAATTTTGTCAAATCCTTGTGCTTTAATTTGCGGGATTACTTGTTCCGGCAAAAACGGCGCGCAAAAGTTAAAAGCTTTGAAAACTTTTACTTTATCGCCCCATTTTTCCTGCAAATTCTTTTCAATCCCGGCGCGCTGCTGTTCAAAAATAGCATTGTGCGGCGAGACGAATTGACCGTGCTGGTGACTCCACTCGTGCAAGTCAAAGATTGCTAAAATCTTTGCCAGCGGCGGATAAATCCAAGTCGGTACCGGGGCAAACTTTGCCGTAAGTAAGTTTAAAGCTTGTTCGTTGTAGTTGGCAAAATCGTCGTAGCTTTCGACTTCGCCGTAACCCATCAGCAATACAGCAACGCGATCGTTACTTGCGGGTGCAGGAGATGTTTTTAACTGAATTTTTTCTGGAGAAGCAACCACTTTGTATTCCTCAATTTTATTTATGCTAAGAGTCGCAGGCAGGATGAAGAGTGAATCTGAGATTTTTGATTTTTGGCGATCGCACGAAGGTTGCGTGCGGGGCTGATTCCCGGTTTCTGCGCCGATACTTTCGGGCTAAACCTCTTATTTATCCTAGAAACCGGATTGATGAGCGTCAGTCCTAAATCGGCTTTTTACTCTTACCCGAAACCCGTAGGGCGGCTAAAACTCGAACCAGGCTTTGCTAAGCCTGACAGGAAATGGGGTAGGGGGGGATAATTTTTATGTTTTCTTAAGACTCTCTCACCTTGCCTGTGATTCAAGCTGTTTGGAGCGTTCCCAGCCTTTAAATTGGGGGGATACTCTTCAAACTTTGCTCTATTATAAGTTTAACACCCTATCCCCCCGGATGGTATATAATAAAAGTGAAATATGATAAAGTTATGTTGCGAAGTATATTAACTTTCTTGACGAACTATGAGACTGGTAATTTGCCCCGGAATCCACGACCCAAAACTCACTGATTGTTTCCTGGCGGGACTTTCGGAGGTTTGGGAAGATGAATATCCTCGGCAAAATCCGCAAATAGTCGATCGCGTCAAGATTTTTCCCGCTCATAAATATCCGCCTTTTTCAGCTCTTGACATATTGCACTTTTTGTGCAGCCAAGACTTAGCAGGAGAAAGTCTAGTATTTGTCAGCTTTTCGGCAGGAGTAGCGGGGGCGATCGGGGCGGCTTGGATGTGGCAGCAAATCGGCGGCAAAGTCGGGGCTTTTTTTGCCCTAGACGGCTGGGGAGTACCCCTGGGGGGCAATTTCCCCATCCACCGCATCAGCCACGATCGCTTCACGCACTGGAGCTCGGCCATTCTAGGCAGCGGTGGAGACAGCTTTTACGCAGATCCGCCGTTAGCGCATTTGGATTTATGGCGCGATCCCCAAGCGGCAACAGGCTGGCACATCAGCCAAACTGCGGGCATTGAGACAGCCGCACCGACAACAGCAGCACAATTTTTAGTCCACCTATTGAAACAATACGGAGTCCAGTCAGTTGTTTAATTTAGATTTAGTATCATCTGCGATCGCACCGATTGCCACCCTCACCCGCCTTGACAATTCTGTCACTTCTGACAAAACAAACAGCATCAAACAGTGGCTAATATTTGGCGCATCAGCATTTTTAGTATCAATTCCCGTCTTCGTGCAAGCACCCTTAGTTCGCTTATATCCAACCATCAGCTTACTCTCAACAATCCCCTGGTTCGTCATCAGTTTAATCCTAATTTTCCGCCCTAAAACCCAACTTTGGGGAGACTTATTATTAGGATTTGCCGGATGTTGGCTGGCAGGTTCCATCTATTGGGGCTGGTTTAGATGGGAACCAATTCTGCACTTACCTATAGAAGCAATTGGCTTGCCCTTTGCTATTTGGTGTTTGAACAAATCTTGGGGAAAAGTTGGCGCATATTTTTACTTGGGTTCGTTATTTGGCACTGCGATTACTGACTTATATTTTTATTTAACTGGGTTGATGCCCTACTGGCGCCAAGTGATGCACGCGGAACCGGAATTCGCGATGCCGATTTTTCACAGTGCGATCGGGCAAATCGAAACTCCTTGGGGCATCGGTTGCGCTTTAGTATTAATCGGTGTGTTGCTAACAGTCGGTTTGCTGAGTTTGCGCGACAAGCAATTGCACTGGCGCGCCTTCAGCGGTGCAGTTTTGAGTACGCTTTTGGTGGATGGTTTGTTTTGGATCGCAGCTTCTGCCGCTTGAGATTTCTGCGGATTTTTGACCGCAGATGTGGGCAGATTGACGCGGATGGACGCAGATTTTTTTGATATGGGTATTTAGTTAACGATCGCGAGTTACAATCTAAAATCTAAAATCCAAAATCTAAAATCGACATCATGGCTTTCATTTCAATTCGCGGTGTAGAACATTATTACGAGTGGATAACAGCAGACAAGAGCGCCCAACCCAGCGGCAAACCTGTAATGGTATTTCTCCACGGCTGGGCTGGCTCAGCCCGCTACTGGGAAAGCACAGCGCGCGCTATTGCCGACGATTTTGATTGTTTGTTGTACGATATGAGAGGATTTGGCCGATCGCCCTTACCGACAGAACCTCCTGAGTCCAGCTACGAGCTCGAAACCTACGCCCGCGACTTAGCCGAATTATTAGAAGCTCTGAATTTAAGCCGCGTCTTTCTCAACGCTCACTCCACAGGAGCATCAATTGCTACTTTATTTCTCAACCTTTACCCCGAAAAAGTAGAAAAAGCGATTCTCACTTGCAGCGGGATTTTTGAATACGACGAGCAAGCCTTCACCACCTTTCACAAATTCGGCGGCTATGTGGTCAAATTTCGCCCGTCTTGGCTGGCTTCTATCCCGTTTGCCGATCGCATCTTTATGGCCCGGTTTTTGCGCCAATCTCTCCCCACAGCAGTCAGTCTGGCGTTTCTCAAGGATTTCTTAATGGCCGACGAGGAAGCTGCTATAGGTACAATGGTGACAGCAGTCAGCAAAAGAGCAGCCGAGGAAATGCCCGCAGAATTCGCACGGTTGAGTGTGCCCACACTGCTTGTCGCCGGAGAATTCGATCGAATTATCCCCGCCGTCATGGGAGAGCAAGCAGCCTCCCTCAGCAAAAAAGTAGAATTTGTTATAATTCCCAATACGGCTCACTTTCCGATGCTGGAGGATGCCGCAACATATTTGCAGCTAATCCGAGACTTTTTGCCAGCAGCGGCATAGCTGAGTTATAGTTCATCCAATGTACGATCGGACAAGCAAGCTTTTACAGAGGCTTTTGCTCCGATCTTAATTTTTAATTTCTAATTTCTTAACGCGAAAGGTGGTACAATGAACGACCTCGACCAATACTATAAAGTGCTGGGACTATTGCCGGGAGCCTCCCGAGAAGAAATTAGCCAGGCCTATAAGGATTTAGCGTTCATTTGGCACCCCGATCGCATCCCCAAAGATAATCCTAGACTACTACAGAAAGCTGAAGAAAAGATTAAGGAAATTAATCAAGCTCGCGAACAATTGCGATCGATTCAGCCAAGAGGTCAGAATCAGAACACTCAGCACAGAAATACTCAGCACAAAAGCACCCAGCAACAAAACACCCAGCAACAAAGCACCCAGCAACAAAACACCCAGCAACAAAACACCCAGCACAAACACACCCAGCAACAAAACACCCAGCACAAACACACCCAGCCACAAAATACTCAGCACCAAAATACTCAGTACCAAAATAGTCAGTATCAAAATACTCAGCAGCAAAACACTCAGTACAGAAACACTCAGTACCAAAACAATCAGCCACAAAGCACTCAGTACAAAAACACTCAGTACCAAAACAATCAGCCACAAAACACCCAGCCGCCGCCAGCAACGCCAAAAGAACCCCGCTACTCTTCGGAGCCGTCTTCAGGAAAATCTGCTGGGAATTATGCGGGAAACTATGGGGGAAACTATGCTGCAAATCCGACCGGGCCCTATTCAAGTGCCTCGCGCTACCAATCGCAGCCGCCGCAGCCATCTCAGTCTTACCGCCAAGCAGCGCCGCAAGCTCCCGATTTGAGCGGTTCCAACTTCAAAGGAGCTTCCTTAAAAGAAAAGGATTTTTCAGGGAGAAACTTGAGCAATGCCAACCTGAGTGAAGCCGACTTAAGCGATACTTTTCTGCACAACATCAACCTCACAGGCGCGAATTTGCAGCAAGCTAACTTGTTCAGGGCGAACTTGTTAGGGGCTTGTTTGATCAATGCCAACTTGAGAGAAACCAACTTAATCGGAGCGGATTTGAGCGGTGCAGACTTGAGCGGTGCGGATTTAACAGGGGCTAAAATCGGTTATGGCGATCGGGTTATGGTAAAACTTACGGGAGCTAGATTAACAGGTACAATCTTGCCCGACGGTACGGTTCACAGTTAAAGCATTTACTTTTTCGTTAGTAGTGAGGAATGCAAGTCCTCTGACTTTGAATAGGACTTGTATTAGACCTATTGCAAAAATAGCTAGGAACGGGCTCTCCGGCCCGTTCTACAAAAATAATTTTTTATGTGGAACGGGCATCTTGCCCGTTCCAAAATTTGATTAAAAAGACTTTTGCAAGAGTTCTATTCCTCACTACCAACTTATAGCGTTCCCGCTTTCTTTCTTTCTTTCTTTCTTTCTTTCTTTCTTTCTTTCTTTCTTTCTTTCTTTCTGCCTCCAACACCGTTAATCGAGCTTCATTTTACCAGAAAGAATTGGTTTAAAGCCCCAAGCCCTAAAGGCGAGAAATTAAAATCAGACTATTCATTACTCCAATCCTCTTCCTTCTAGGTAGAAGTAGCTGTCAACTGTCAACCCTTCGGCTTCGCTCAGGGCAAGCTGTCAACTGTCAACTGAATGAAAGCAACCGCCAAAACTGTTGCAGTTTTTTCCGACTTCCCTCGGACTTCTTCCGACTTCCCTCGGACTAATGACTTCCGTTATTAATTACTTCCGGCGCCGCAATTTTCGCCCAGCAGCCAGCATAGCGCCTCCCGCCATCAAACCCCCTACAGTCATCGGCTCGGGAACCGCCTCAGCTTTTAGCGTCCCTACAGAACCGCCTTTAATAAATACAGCAGAATCTAAATTACCGTCACCCACATCTTTAATGCGGATGCTGAGAACATTCATCTGATTTTGCTTGAGCAAACCCTCAAAACCTAAAACTTTAGTAAAACCGTCCAGCTTAATGATGTTAGCAGCAATACCTGTCAAACTTGGGTTGTCAATATAGTCTGGGTGATCTGTAGAGCGATTATTTGGATCGGGAACAAGATTATTAATCGTAACTGTTTTCCCGTCGCTCAATTTTGCCAAATTAGTGCCGTTCAGCAGCAGTTGAAACTCGTCATTAAATTCAGAACCGCCGAACTCTGGAAACTCCTCCGAAGCAAATACATATTCAAACAACAATTTTTCAACCGTGGAATTAGCAAAAAAGCTGAGGTTGAGCTGAGTCAAATCCCCCTCTTCACCCTTAGGCCCAAAATCCGTGTTTAAATCGCTGCCGTTGGTCATTACGTTATCTTTGCGATTCTTTCCCGGTATATCGGCGACTTTACCAGTGCTGAGAACCACACCTGATTTCAAGCCGAAAGGGTCATTAGTGAAAGTACCAAAAGCAGCCTCATTCCCCGTAATTGAAACAGAGAAATTACTCAAGCCCGCTGTATTGGTTCCCAATAAATTATTTTTCAAAGTCTCAGTGTTATTAGTTGCCCCTACCGAAAATGCCATTGCTGGCGCTGCCAACAAGCTCAGAACACCAGTCAATGCAGCAGTTAAGGCAGCTATTTGGTGATTTTTTATCATAAATTATTAGGTAAAAAGACAAAGTTGATTAAATGCTTGTATTCATTGTCACACTATATAACTATCACTGTCTAGTGCCTTTGCAAACAATTTATATCTCCGTAATTATACGGTTTTTGTAGTCAATTTTTTGGGGTATTTTTTGGGAGTTAATCACTCAAAAAATCACCCGGTAGCAAAAATACGGATGCCAGAATATACGCAGACCGACTAATGATTTCACGAGTTACGTAAGGGATACCAATGAAACCGGGTTTTTTTGATACGGTTGGCGATCGCCACCATCACCAATAGACTTATTGCATAAATATTCGATCGTCCAAGCGCAGATAAACGCAGATAAACGCAGATAAACGCAGATAATTTCAAAGATTCAGAGCTTCTGCAATGCAATTGCTCGTCTCATGATTAATGATTCATGACTGAGGACTAAAACCCCCTTGCTTCTCCTTCCCCGCGCCGATCGGCAGCACCTTCCAACCAACCGTCACCAGTCAGCCCGATCGCATTAGCATTTCCCCAGCCGTCACGTTCTACAATTTGGTGTCCCCGCCGGCGCAACTCCGCAAGCGTCGCAGCATCAAAACCTCCGCGTTCCACCCTCAGGCGATCGGGCTGCCACTGGTGGTGTACCCGAGGCGCAGATACAGCATCGCCCACATTCATGTCGTAAACCAACACATTGAGGACAATTTGCAGCACCGTGGTAATAATCGTGCTGCCTCCGGGAGCCCCCGCAGCCAGGCGGAATTTGCCATTTTCCGTGACAATCACCGGCGTCATGCTGGATAAAGGAGTCTTCCCCGGGGCGATCGAATTTGCCTCACCGCCCACCAAACCAAACAAATTCGGAACTCCAGCCGCCGCCGCAAAATCGTCCATCTCGTTGTTAAGCAAAATTCCCGTACCCGCCGCCACCGCCCCAGCCCCAAAACCGCCGTTCACCGTAAACGTCAAACTCACCACATTGCGATCTTTGTCAACTACCGTCAGGTGCGTAGTTTCCGGCGACTCGTACACAAAACGGCTCAAAGTTTTAGCGTCAACCGCTTTTACCTGGCCCGAGGGTTTGGCTTTTGAGATATCGATTTGCGATCGGCGCAATTTGCCATAATTCTTGCTAGTCAGAGCTTTAACCGGTACCGTCACAAAATCCGGATCGCCCAAATACTCAGCCCTGTCAGCATAAGCAATCCTCATGCTCTCCGCCAGCAAGTGCAAAGTATCTGGACTTTGCCTCCCCAACCTCTTGAGATCCGTATCTCCGAGAATATTTAAGATTTGCAACAAATGAACGCCACCAGAAGAAGGAGGCGACATCGCGCAAATTTCGTAAGCCCGAAACTTGCCGCAAATTGGATTGCGCCAAATCGGCGTATAGTTTTTGAGGTCTTCGAGAGTCATGATGCCGCCGTTTTTAGCCATATCGGAGGCGATCGCCCGAGCAATATCCCCGGTATAAAAACTTTGCGGATTTTTAGCAATGCTCCGTAATGTCCGCGCCAAATCCCGCTGCACCAAAAGCTCCCCAGGCTGGTATAAAACGCCACCGCGAGTAAAAACTTCCCGCGCCGCCCGGTTGTTTTTGATCGCATCCACTCGCCCCCCAACGGCCTTTGTGAAGCGCGAACTCACCGGAAAGCCATTTTCAGCCAGGGCGATCGCCGGCGCCACCACCTGCGCCCAAGGCAACTTCCCGTACTCGCGGTGCACCGTATAAAGTCCAGCCACAGTCCCCGGAATGCCCGCAGCCAAATGCCCGTCCAGACTTGCCCTCGGGCGCACCTTGCCTTGCTTGTCCAGGTACATATTGCGCGTCGCCCGTTTCGGAGCTCGTTCCCGGAAATCCAGCGCTTGCACAGTCCCCGTTTCGGCCCGCCGCAGCAGCAAAAACCCCCCGCCGCCGATACCCGCTGAAAAAGGCTCCACCACCGAAATCGCCAAAGCCGTAGCAGCCGCCGCATCCACTGCATTGCCTCCCTGTTGCAGCACGCTGTGCCCCGCAGCGCTCGCCAGGGGGTGAGCCGAAACTGCCATGCCCTGTTTGCTGCGCTGCTGTTGCTGCGAGTTTGGCTGTGGCTGCTGGCAGCCAAACAGCACCACTGTGAGGAAACAAGTATAAATTCGCGCTTTTATGAAAAATTTTGGTAACATTTTTTACGTGTAATCTGAGGATTGTTTACAGTATAATTTTACGAGCACCTTGCCACCAGACCGATCGCTACTGAGTTCAACCGCAGAGCAATTACCTGCGATCCCAGAGGAGAAGAGAGTTTGAGGCTGGGAGGCTCTCCCAGTGAAACAGGAACAGGGAAATCAGGAACAGTTTATGGAAACTCAATCATCAAACAAGTTTGAAACAGCATCTTTATTGAGCAACTACTTATTATCTCAACCAAGCTGATGAACGCAGAAAAAATTAGTTGATGAAATATCAAAAACAATTAAGTCAAAATTTGAGCTGATTGCTGTTTGACTGCAACACATCGCAAGCCTAGCATAGCGGTTTTTGGGCAGTTATTAGACTTTTTAGTCGATCGATCGAACAAAACTCACCCGCTCTCACTCTCAAGTTTGGTTGAAAATTTACAATTAGGTTCGATCCTTCGGACTTGAGTCCTCTATCGCCCGCCCCGCGCGCAGGACAAACAATTTGAGGCTCGGCGATTAACCGAACTCGATATCAGCCAGAAACCCGGTTTTTCAGCATAGATATCGCTGTCAAACCACAATTTTGAGTGATGCCTCGTTTTTCTGGGTAAGTCTTATTTTTGACGCCTGAGTGTGAGAAAAATTGCCCGCCAAATTGTCTGCACTTCAGCTTCTGATGGGTATCCCCCCTTAGGGTAGATAACACTCAGGTTGGTAAGCCTGTTATATTGGCAGTACGTAAGTAAGTTTCGGGAATACACGTACTTGCACGTGAAGAAGTCAGAGTCTCGGCTTCCAGACTCTAGGCAACCATAGCTTATCCTAGACCGCTCTCGGGGTCGGCCAGTTTTGGCGAATCGGACAAAACAACTACCAACGGCCCAAAACTCAGATTTTCCCCGATTTCGTTGGACAACACTTCTGGAAATCGCACCTTCTTAGCAGTCGCTGTGCTGCAACGTCTTCAATTCTCCAGTTTGTGCTGGAAACAGATTTAATCGCAGTATTCAAATTCAGGGGCCATATGTGGCGAAGACTATACTTCGGCGAACAACTACCAAACCACACCTAATTCAAGTTATGAACAACGCAAAAGTCAGTGTAATCATTCCTGCATTGAATGCAGCGGACACTCTGGCAGAGGCAGTTGCCTCCGTAGTCAATGGTACCCACAAGCATCTAGAAATTTTAATTGTTGATGACTGCTCTACTGATGATACTGGCAAAATTGGTGCTAAACTTGCCGAGCAAGATTCCCGGATTCAATACTTCCGAAATCCCCAAAATTATGGGGTTTCTAAATCGAGAAATTTAATGATAGATCGGGCAACGGGCGAGTATGTAGCGTTTCTCGACAGCGACGATACCTGGGAACCCAACAAGCTAGAAGTTTGTTTGAAAATGCTGGAAGACAATCCCGATGTCAAAGCTGTGGCTCACGCTTTGCGGTATTTGGATAAGCGCGGTAACAAGTTGAGTTACGTTCCTACCTATCCGACAACTAAAGCAGAAATGCAGGCGATTAAGGAGACAGGCGAAAGTCCTTGGGTTTTTCCGTCTTCTGTTGTAGTCGATCGCTCTATACTCCTCCAAGAAGGCGGCTTTGCAGAAGATTGGCAGGTAGGAGAAGATACAGAATTATTTACAAAAATTGCTCAAAAGTACGGCTTGCTCGCGGCGACAGCACCTTTGGGAAATTATCGAATTAGAGGGAACTCTCTCACCGACAAGCACTGGCTGAAAAAGCGCATAGCTGCTGATTGTGTCAAGGAAAACCAACGGCGGCGCTTGCGGGGAGAAAAAGAGTTATCGCTGGGCGAGTACGAACAGGTATGCTTTAAAAATTTGCCGCTGTTGAAAAAACTTAACAAATTCCGAGAAGTTTTGGCACTGCACTACATGAGAAAGGTGGGACAAAGCTTGTTAAATCGGGAGGTTTTGCCGACTCTTATTTTCGGCATCGCTACCACACTCCTCAACCCCATCGCTACTCTCAACAAGTGGAAATGGATGAAGTCTCAGGAAAAGTTGAGTCATCAACCCGCAGAAGGCATCCGTCATAGGGCAGAATTAAACTCCCAGCGATCGTCCCACATCCGAGGCTTCTCCTAAAAAATCTTGTATTTGTATGCAGGTTGCAGTCAAGAAATTAGGTGATGTCAATTCAGCCGCATCGCAGCCGATTAAATTAGTTTGTAGTGAGGACTTTAGTCCTCTTCATCATCAGAGGACTAAAGTCCTCACTACAAACTAACTAGATCGCTCTGTCAGGGGATGCAGACAAGATAAAAATCATTGAAAGCGGGCGATCTGATATCAGGCTTGAGTGCTGCGGCGTCACCTTCAAACAGATCGATCGCGCCCATCTTCAGCGCCCGCCCGCCGTGCTATTTGCTGCCAAAACAGTTACACTAAATAATGATTGAGTAAAAAGCAACGTTTTTTGAAGGAAAAAATGGGTGACAAACCCCTTTTTTTACGCAGAAAGTAACAGCAAAAACTTAGAAAAAATTCTATCTTCTACCGGAGAGAGGACGATCGCCTTTTTACTTTGAACTAAATTGAATTTATGGACTGGCAAGAAATTTCTGGCAACTGGGTATTAATTCCCTCTAAACCGACCGCGATCGTACATTTTCTCGGCGGTGCATTTGTCGCCAGTGCACCGCAACTCACCTATCGCTGGCTGTTAGAGGCTTTGGGGAATCAAGGATATGTGGTGGTAGCAACGCCGTTTGTCAATACTTTGGATCACATGGCGATCGCCCGCGATGTCCTCAACAAATTTGAAAATGCCCTCGATCGCCTGCGCGCCACTAAATTGCTCAAATCTTCCTATCTCCCAGTTTACGGCATGGGGCACAGCATGGGATGCAAACTGCACTTGCTGATCGGTTCGGTGTTTGACGTAGAAAGGGCAGGCAATATTCTGATCTCTTTCAACAATTATCCGGCATCCGAAGCAATCCCGATGGCCGAGCAAATTTCCCCCGTCTTTAACGTAGAGTTTACCCCTTCCCCGCAACAAACAAATCGCCTCGTGCAAGATAGCTATCAAATCCGGCGCAATCTGTTAGTCAAATTTAACAGCGACAACATCGACCAAACCCTGCTGTTGACCGGTCTGCTCAAACCGAGATTTCCCGACATGATTACAGTTCAGACTCTAGCCGGCAACCATCAAACGCCCTTAGGTCAAGATGTGAGCTGGCCTGTAGGTCAAATTTTTACACCCTTCGACGCGATCGGCCAATGGGTCAAACAAGAAGTGTATCGAGAATTAAACCAATTAAAACGGACAATTCTGCTGTGGCTGAACCCGCTGTCCCGCGTTTAAAAGTTTCTCTCGCCAATTAACCAGAAAGTTCCTCCGGTAGTTGCAAAATATCCTCTTCATCGTCCATCTGCGAGATAGGAGTATAATTTTTGACGATCGACAGACAGTTGCGACCATCAGCCGTTCTGGTATAACTGAGACTGTCTGCGATGTCTTTCATTAACTTGAGACCCCGCCCGCCCGAAGCTTCAGGATCTATTTTTTCCGACATATCTTTAATTTTTTTGTCTAAATCAAAGGTCGGGCCCGAATCCCAAATTTTCATCTCTACAGATTCAGTACACACCGCCACCTCAATGTCAACCGGCAAATCCGGCCGTTTGCCCTCGTGGGCGTGACGTACCGCATTTGTAAAGCCCTCAGCCAAAGCCAACTGACAGCGTATCCACACACTTGTGGGAATTCTCGGGTCGTACAATTGTGCAAACCACGACAAAACAGGGTCTAAAGCATTCAGACCAGTATTGATTTGAAGATCCGCTTTCTTTAGGACTTGCAACTTTTCGGAACCTTTTAATTCAATCACGCTCTGCCACTGAAATTATAGTTCCATAAAATATAGGCAAATATTGTATTGCCTTTACTTTACGTTTTTAACTTTTTTCCCACAAGGCGGGGCAACATCACCGATCGCAGTGATTCACCGGCCGCGTCATTTTCCGCGTTCTCGATCGGCTGCGGCATGGAAAAACGGGGAAAATTGAATGGGAGTTCGATCGTACTAGCTTTTGCTGCTAGGAAAGTAAATCTCAAATCCACTAATTAGCTATTTACGATACCAGAAGTGGCGTCCAGAAGTCAATTCGCCCCTGCGGCCAAAAAAAGTCCATAAAAGTTTATGTTCTGAGTATAAACTGAGTGAAGTTCGACCGAACCAAAATTTGCATCAAATTTAAAGGTAAATTGAACTCGATGGCTGGCCGGCAAAAGCATTTACCTGCAAACCGATGTTATTAGACTATACTCAATCTCAGACAAGCGCGCTGACAGGATATATTTTTAATGACCCCCAGACCTTTGAAAGACTTGTAGTACCTGAGTGCCCATGTTTCAAATTCTGGTTATTGACGATGATACTGCCGTTCAAGAACTGCTGAGAAGAACCCTGAAAAAACAGGGTTACGAAGTAACAGTAGCAAGCAATGGCGAAGACGGTGTAGCCCAGGCGCAAAAATTGCGTCCGGCGCTGATAATTTGCGATTGGATCATGCCGCGCTTGACGGGCATAGATGTTTGCCGTCGAGTCAAGGCAGATCCGGATCTGTCAACGACGCAATTCTTTTTGTTGACTTCTTTGGGTTCGATCGCCGATCGAGTCAAAGGGCTCGACGCCGGTGCCGACGATTTTATCTCGAAGCCGATCGAACTCAACGAATTACAGGCGAGAGTCCGCGCCGGATTGCGGCTGCACCAACTCAGCCGAGATTTGAAAATAGCCAAGCAAAATCTGGAAGCAGAATTAGCCGAGGCGGCGGAGTACGTGCAATCGCTGCTGCCAGATCCGATGACGGAACCTTTCAGCATTGAGGCAAAATTCATTCCCTCCCGGCAGTTGGGGGGAGATTGCTTCGACTACAACTGGCTGGATGCCGATTATTTGGCTATTTACTTGCTCGACGTAGCCGGTCACGGTTTGCGGGCGGCGCTGCCTTCTGTAGCGGTGCTGAATTTGCTGCGATCGCGCACACTGCCAAACATTGACTACTACAAACCCAGCGACGTTTTGCGGGCGCTCAACACCACCTTCCAGATGACGTACCAAAATGACAAATATTTCACCATTTGGTACGGCGTTTACAACCGCATTACTCGCCAGCTCACTTACGCCAGCGCCGGTCATCCCCCGGCCGTGTTGATTTCCCAGTCGCCTGCTTCCACTGCTAAAATCCAGCGATTAAAAACCCCCGGAATGCCAGTCGGAATGTTCCCCGACGCCCCCTATATCGATAATTGCTGCGATGTCGAGGATTTGAGCACTCTCTACATCTTTAGCGACGGGGTATACGAGATCCACCAACCTGACGGCAATATCTGGGGGCTTGACCCATTCATCGACCTGCTAGCAGCTTACAACGGTGCAACTTCCGACCAGTTAGAACTGGTTTTGAACTACATTCAAAAGTTGAACGCTAAAGCAGTTTTTGATGATGATTGGTCTTTACTCAAGGTAAACTTTGGCTAGCTGACCTCTGACAGCACATCTGCGACCAAATAGCAAGAAGTCAGCAGCCAAAAGATTTAATTAGTTGAGAGAATTTTGCTATTAAAAGCATCGCGGGTCGGAAATATCTCGAAAACTCGATCCATGCTGGTGAGTTCAAATAAGATGCGGATTTGCTCGTTGATAGAACAGACGACTAATTGACTCCCGGCGGCCCGGACTGTTTTGAGCGCCAAGACTAAAGCGCCTAAACCAGAACTATCCATAAAAGTCACATCTTGGAAGTCTATTAATACCACATCGGCTCCCGCTTCCACTAGGTCGCTAATCTCTTGGCGGAATTGACTTGCCTTGGTGCCGTCTAAAATGCCAGAGGGCTGAATAATTTTAACTACAGGACTCATATTTTGCAGTGGGAAGGTCAGAATTTCTTGTCCAGACTAAGCTAGTATAGCTGCGAGACGGACTCCGATCCAAATAACAGAGCCAGAAAGCGCCAGAGCCACAGAGCCGCAGAAGAGTTTTGAGTGTAAGAGAGGGCGATCGTCTAGGATCGCAGGGCCGATCGCAGTCGCAGCGCTTCGCCACCGCGAGTGAATTTGGAGAGGGGACAATCTTAGTTCTGCCGAATGCCGAATGGCATCAAACTAAGCTGACTTTGGCGCGGTAGAGAAGTTTGTCGCCTTGTCTGTATCCCGTGTAGCGGACTTTGACGGGTTCTCCGGGCTGGGCTGTTCCTTCAAGGAGTTGGTGCTGTTGCGGGCTGTAGGGAATCTCAGCTCCAACTGGGGCGATCGACTCTATCCCCCAATGCTCCAATAACTGCTCGACTGGCCGCAGCAACGGCAGCAGTTTCTGGGCGCGCAAATGATGATTTTCCTGAGCTTTGCTCGCAGCAGTCGGCCACTGCAACATCCAAGATTCTAAAATTTGCACGCTGGAGAGCTGGAATTCCTGCATCAAAGATTCTCGCTGCTGTGCGATCGAAGCTTGCAGGCGCTGATATTCTTGTTCTATTGCTGTGGGTGCTGCCGGTTCTAACTCTACACAGTCTGGCGCCAAGGTTGCGAGCAGTTCGTTTAAGGAAATTTGCAAAGCTTGACTGATTTTGAGCAGGATGTCGGCTCGGGTTTTCAAAGCTAAGCCGCGACGCAGGCGGCTGAGCTGAATTTCGGGAACTCCGGCTTTTTGGCTGAGTTCTCGATCGCTCGCAATCCCGGCTTGTTGCATCAGGCGTTGCAGTTGAGCAGAATAATCTGGAATATTGGCGGTCACGAAAAAGTCATCCAAATTAATAAATGGACATATAGCCTTTCTCAGAAAGATCAGGTACGCGAACGGCTATGGGCATAGGGCATAGGGCATAGGGCATAGGGGATATGGCATACCTCACTTTTTTGAGAACCGCTATATTCTTGATCGTAAACTGTCTGGAGCCTTAAGGAAATACATCTTTGGGGCGGGCTTTTCGGCCCGCCCCATCAGAGTTTTTGTGGCACAGGCCGGAAAGCCTGTGGCGGGCTAGGAGCAACGCCCCACAAGAGAAGTAGCTATTTGACGGCAACTTGTTCGCGGGCGGCGGCTGTTACAGTTGTCGCAGAGCCTTGCAAATGCGCTTCTAGGAACCACAAACGCTTGTCAATTGCCCGCGAGATTTCGGTGTAGAGATCCGCTGTATCGGCGTCGCCGAGTTCGCCTGCTTTGTCGATCGCGACTCGTAGATGTTGGGCGTAGGGTGCGTAGCGATCGGCCAAAGCAGTGACGTATTCTTTGCCGTCTAGGATGTCGAAAGGAAATTCTGGCAGGATCGAATCTGCGGCGGCTGTGCGGGCTGTTCCGACAGCTAAACCGCCCAAAGCTGTGACTCGTTCGGCAACTAAATCGATGTATTCTTCGAGTTCTGTTGCCATTTCGTCAAACAGCAAGTGCAACTGGTAGAAGTCCATGCCTTTGACGTTCCAGTGAGCTTGCTTGACTTGAGTTTTTAAGTCCAGAGTCGTGGCTAGCGTGGCGTTGAGCAGCCCGACTATTTGAGAGCGAGTGCCGGCTGACATATCGATGCGCGTCGGGTAAAGATGTTGTTTGTGGTTGTTGGTAGTCATAGGTTTTTAGGTTGTGAGTGGTGATTGGCGATCGAATATTTGCCTGTCGTGAATTGCTCAGGCTAGGTGCATCTGCAACACAGCACGGGGAGCTCGGCGGATTTTGCACGGGATAGTTTCTAAACCGAGACGCTGGCAAGCTTCGTAGCGGTGGCAGCCGGAAAATCCGTAATACTGGCCATCTACCTCTAGCACGTCGATGGGTTCGTTTAAACCTACCTCGCGGATGGAATCCATGAGGGCGGCTACTTTGGTTTGGTCGTTGACTCGCGGCAGGGGGCGGCGAATCTGGTTGAGGGGTATTGCTTCGATCCTCATGGCGGCTCTTTGTTTTGCTTATTGTTAAATCATACTCGTAATGACTTCGACTTGGCAAGCAAAATCAGGACTGAGGCAAAAATAAGGTTTGGACATAATTACTCGGTAAGATGGAGACAAACCAAGCAACTTGCAGGCAACCCCTGATGAACTCAACAACTGGCTTGTTAACTCGCATTACCCAAACCCCCGGTCAGTGTGGTGGTCGTCCCTGCATTCGAGGAATGCGAATTCGAGTCACGGACATCCTAGAAATGCTGGCTGAGAACGTCAGCGTTACTGAGATTTTAGAAGATTTCCCTGACTTGGAGCTTGCAGATATTCAAGCTTGCTTGCTGTTTGCTGCACGACGTACCGATTTCCCAAGATTGACGGCATGAAAATCTGGATCGATGCTCAACTGCCACCTACTCTGGCAAATTGGCTGACAGATAACTTTAATTGACAATTCGCTATAAGCTGTTGCGCATTTAAACTGTGATACAAGCATTACCTTTGTTTTTGACTTTTCGCTCCCATTTAATAATTAGTT
>NZ_JAUBVZ010000025.1:64484-73850 GCF_036702805.1 Microcoleus sp. A006_D1 | reverse complement strand
AGTTGCAAAACTGCGACCACAGATTGGCGCTTTCGCGCTGCTGTAAGGTTGCTGTCATGGTTTTATGATTGCGTTATTTGGTTTTCAATGTTCGTGACGGCTTTGTGTTCCGCCATGTAAATAACATAAACCTTTTATTTCAGTTTGTAAAGGCCCTTTAAGCACATTTTTTTTTATTAATGTTATAGCCAGAGCTGATATAAAGACGTAAAGCTTGCTGTATAAGAGTTTCAAAGTTGAAAGCGGAATTGGCGGGCGATCGCACAAACAAAAAAATGCTCATAATTTAGCTGGGCAACGAGATTCGGGACTTGCGTCAGTGTTAAGATAGATGAAGGGTTGCGATCGCCAACCGCAAAACTCACACTGACAGATATATGTTGTTGCCCAAGTTCGATCGATAAAAGTCCCAAGGAATGTCCCGCACCGTCACCTACAGCCCTGCTTATACCCTGGTTCCAACCTACGAGTGTTACAACCGCTGCACCTATTGCAATTTTCGGGCCCAACCGCTGCAAAGTCCTTGGCTGACAGTCGCAGAAGCCGAAAAACAGCTCAAATTGCTGCTTCCTCAAGGTGTAATTGAAATTCTCATCCTCAGCGGCGAGGTACATCCGCAGAGTCAACGGCGAAAAGCTTGGTTTCAGCGGATTTACGATTTGTGCGAACTGGCACTTAGTCTCGGATTTTTGCCGCATACTAATGTAGGGCCGCTCAGCTTTGAGGAGATGGCACAGTTAAAACAGGTGAATGTCTCGATGGGGCTGATGCTAGAACAGCTTGCTCCAGATTTGTTACAAACGGTTCACCGACACGCACCGAGTAAAGTGCCGGCGCTGCGGCTGCAACAGTTAGAATGGGCTGGGGAATTGAATATTCCGTTTACCACTGGTTTGCTGCTGGGAATTGGGGAAAGTGAGGCGGATTGGATCGAGAGTCTGGAGGCGATCGCCCGGATTCATTCGCGCTACAATCACATTCAAGAAGTTATTTTGCAGCCTCACAGTCCGGGAAACAAGCAAATTTGGGACGGCGAAGTTTTTGATGCTACAAGAATGCCACAAGTAATTGCGATCGCCCGCAGCATTTTACCATCTGAAATCTCGCTGCAAATTCCGCCTAATTTAGTTGCACAGCCCGAAATATTGCTAGCTTGTTTAGAAGCAGGTGCGAGAGATTTAGGCGGAATTGGGCCGCTGGATGAAGTTAATCCCGATTATCCTCATTTACAACACCAAACTTTAACAGAAATTTTAGCAGCAGCGGGATGGCAACTCGTGCAGCGTTTGCCTGTTTATCCTCAGTACGATAAGTGGCTGCCGCAGAGATTGCAAACTGCTGTTAAAAAATGGAGAGTGGGGGAGAATATTTATCAAATATGAATTGTGCGCGGCGGGTTAGAAACCGGGTTTCTTAGAAAAATTAGGGTTTAGTAGCGAGGAATTCGGGAAGAAACCCGGTTTCTCGACACCCATGCGTAAGTCCTGTCAATTTGCCTGATAAGTAAATCCACCTGATTCTACATCAAATATATAGCGGTTCTCAAAAAAGTGAGGATAGCCCTATGCCCTATGCCCTATGCCCTATGCCCTATGCCCTATGCCCTATGCCGTTCGCGTACCTCATCTTTCTGAGAAAGGCTATATATCCCTAAAAAGCTTGCTGTGTATTTCTTTTTCTTGAAATCCGTTACATCCGTTACATAATCCGTTGCCGAACTTCTTCCTTCTACTTATCAAATTTTAAATCAAAGAACCGCCGCCATCAATCCAGACTTCAGTACCTGTGATAAAGCTGGAGGTATCTGATACCAGAAATAACACTAATTGGGCGACTTCTTCGCTAGCACCTGCGGTATTATCAGTCAAAGGAATCATATCTTTAAGGGCATCAGGCTCGACTGGAATGCGCTCTAGATGGCGCTTAACAGTGCTTTGATTGATGCCAGTGAGCACCCCGCCCGGACAGATTACATTGACTCTGATGTGGCTGGGAGCAAGTTCTAGCGCCAGCATTTTTGCAAAAGCTACTTGGGCTGCTTTGCTGCAAGCGTAGGCGGTGGCGCCAACTTTCCTGAAACTTCTGGTGCCATTAATTGAAGATGTAATGACAATGGAACCTCCTTGTTTTTTGAGATAAGGAACAGCATATTTGACTGCCAAAAATGTTCCGGTGAGGTTGGTGTTAATTGTCAGCTCCCATTCATCAAGTTCTATCTCTTCTACGGGCGACCAGATGCCGTTAATCCCCGCATTAGCGAACACAATATCAATTCTTTGATATTCGTCAAAAATTGTTTCAAATGCCTCTTGCATATGCTCAGAATCCGCCACATCTGCGGCAATCGCCAGCCCGCAACCTCCTTCGCTGACCAACTCGCGGACGGTTTCTTGTGCTGTTTCTAAAGTGCGATCGATAATCGCAACTTTTGCGCCTTCCTGGGCCATTAAAATTGCTGCTGCACGTCCAATTCCCGACCCGCCGCCCGTAATAACGGCAACTTTTTCTGCAAGTTTCATAATTTTTTATTTAAATATTTTTTTAGCGCGATCGCTTAAAAATAGAACTATAGAGAGAGAGGACTAAAGTCCTCACTACGAACAGGCTTTACTCATCAAAAATAGCAAAGTGACAAGTGGTTTGATGCGCTAATTATAGCGGTAAGGTGCTTATGGGCGCACCCTACTTCAGGCAGAGGAGTACGTCAATTTTAAGACAGTCCTTACGACTGCGGAACCCAGACAGAAACTGAACCGGCGTTACACCTAAAATCAGCCCAACCATCGTCATTCGTTGCGATCGGTTCTTTGATATGTTCGGTGATGTCAATATAAGTTCGATTCGGCTGTCCAACTTCCATAAACTTAGTGCCATCACCTCCGTTACTGAGTACCACAGCCATGCCGCCCGGATGTTCTTCATCTCCGAGTCGCGTCCAGCCAAGGGTGTTGGCATGATCGAAGTAATCGTACTGATTCCCGTAGGAATAAGTTTGGCGCGCGAACAAGAATTTATCGAGAATCCATTGATGTTTCTCTAACCAAATCTCGTATTCGTTGCCATCATTTGCTGTATCCTTATAATTAGCGCCGTAATAATCCGGGTAAAAAATGCACGGATATCCTTCGCTGCGCAGCAGGATTAAAGCGTAGGCAAGGGGTTTAAACCAAGCCTCGACAACTGATTCTAGAGATTGCAAAGGCTGCGAATCGTGGTTGTCAACCAAAGTAACAGCGAGGCTTGGTTGCTGTTGGACGAGGGTGTTATCAAAAATTGTTCGCAAGTCGTAGCTGTTGCCTGCCTTGCTAGCAGCGTAGAAGTTGTAGTGCAGGGGCGCATCAAATAAGGATACTTTACCGTCCGTTGCTTTGATGAAGTAGTGCAAAGCTTCCACTTCGTAAGACCAATATTCGCCGACGGCAAATAGGTCGCGTTTGGCATAGTTGCGGACGTGTTCCAACCACTCTTGAAAAAATCCTGCTGCTACGTGTTTGACGGCATCAAAACGAAATCCGTCAACGTTTGTTGTATCCACATACCACTCGCCCCAGTATTTTAATTCCCCGGTGACTTCTGGGTTGTCCATATCTAAGTCGCAACCCATGAGGTAGTCAAAGTTGCCTTTTTCTAGGTCTACTCCCTCATCAAATTCTTTGCCTTTTAGCAGGTAAACTGCATGGGTTTCTGTGTCGTAAGCGTTGTAATCAATGGCGTCAAAATGCCACCAATGCCACTCCATACTGGAATATTTTTTGTCGCGACCTGGGAAAGTAAAATGCGTCCAAGCTTTGATTTTTTGATATTCGCCTACGGTGTCATTGCGGTTGTCGGGATTGAAGGGTGTGGCTTCGGCTTCTTCTTCTGCATCGGCACCTAATTTGTGGTTGAAGACAACATCGGCATAAATCCTAATTCCTGCATCTTGTGCAGCTTTGATCGCGCGCAAATATTCATCTTTTGTGCCGTATTTGGTGCGTACCGATCCTTTTTGGTCGAATTCGCCTAAGTCGAATATGTCGTAAACACCGTAACCTACATCCATACCGCCGCCGGTTCCTTTATAGGCGGGCGGCAACCACAGGGATGTAACGCCTATTTTTGCTAAATCTTTTGCAGATTCTGCTAGCTGATTCCACAGGTTTCCATCAGCGGGGTTGTACCAGTGGAAATACTGCATCATAACGCCATTGAGTTGAGACATAAATTGAGTTGCTCCTGATAGAATTGCAGGTGATATTTATTTTTTTGCTAATTGTTAGTATAGCTGTGCCTGCAATTTAGGGTCAATAGATATAATTAGATATTTGGTTTATTTAAAAAATCTATCTGTTGATATATTGACAATTAAATATGTTTTTGATAATATTTTTTTAAACGTATACAACAAGTAAAAAATATCTTGTATGATTTACCCATTGTGCCTCAGAAAGCAGGTTGATTCCTAGATTTTTTGTGGCCAAACCAACCGTGTTCGGAGAAACGGGGTTTGTGAGTGTAAGTCGTATTTTCAAGGCTTGGGGATCAATTTGAACTCTTAATTATAAATTATCAAGATAAATTATCAAGCTGTTGCAAGTTCTGCGGCTACTCGTTCAATCTTAGTTTTCCAAGTACCATCGATCGCCAATTCGAGCAATCTAAATCCGGGCCCGATGGTGTCGAGGACAATCGGAGAGGTTTTGGGTAGCAGTTGGATGCAGGTACTGGGCGCGCCCAAGTAGGAAACTCCGTCTCGCTGTTGCTGAAATTCTTGGTGAATGTGCCCGCAAAGGACGATTTTGATTTGAGGGTATCGATCGACAATTGCGAAAAATTCATCGGCATTGTGCAGCATCATGCTATCCATGATCTCACAGTCGATCGCCAGCGGATGATGGTGCAAGGCAATCATAACAGGTCGATCGCCCGTTTGTTGCAGTTGAGAGTCGAGCCACTGCAAGCTGTCTGGGGAAAGTCGCCCGCCATCGCATCCGGCTTCCACACTCGAAAGCAGCAGAAACTGCCAGTTTCCCAGCATCCACGATTTTTCTGGGGAAAGCGGCGGCTTATCTAATATTTGCTGCATGACTGGGATGTTGTCGTGGTTTCCCGGTATCCAGTAGGCGGGAATTCCCAGGGGGGCGATGAGGGAGACGAGGCGCTGGTAGGATTCGGGTGTTTCGTCTTGGGATAAGTCGCCTGTCAGCAAAAGTAAGTCGGGTGGCGGCTGGATCTGTTGCAGGCGATCGAGAACTGTTTGCAGGGTGCGGGCGGTTGAGAGGCCTTTCCAAGTGCGATCGAGCTCTGCAAACAGGTGAGTGTCGGTGATTTGGGCGACTCGGAGGGGAGAAACTGGTGTCATGGCTGGTGTTGCGGGCGATCGAGCTATTTCTAATGTAGCCTGGGATGGGTTTTGAGGGCGATCGAACTTTGGGCGATCGAAATTTTTGAGAGATATGTTGAAATAATCAGGATTTAGTGTATTATCGTATAACGTCAATTTTCAGACGTGACGGCGGCATAGCCAAGTGGTAAGGCAGAGGTCTGCAAAACCTCCACCCCCAGTTCAAATCTGGGTGCCGCCTTTTTTATCATGGATTAGTGAACCGCTAAAACAACCAATTGACGAGACTTTCGAGATTGTAACAAAGTGTGTATCACACATAATCCACTACAATCAAGTACAGGAATTAATACCGATTTAATACTGTGGAAAATTTGGAACGTGGGCGACTCAATCAGGCGAATGGCCGCTTAAGAGCGGCGAAGGCTGGGGTGTCCATTGTTCAAAAGCACGATCGGCTGTATCTACAGGCGACACTTCCTCCAAAACCCAACTCCGGGAAAGCTGATTCTTACCAACAGCAGATAGCTCTGGGGATTTACGCGAGTCCTGCTGGAATCTCTTTTGCAGAAAAGGAAGCCCGGAAGGTTGGAGCGCTCCTCGCCTCAAGAGCATTTCACTGGAGCCTGTACATCGAAAAAGAACCCGATACTGAGACGATCGCAAGCTGGATACAAAAGTTTGAAGAATCTAAGCGGCAGACGGTTTCCATCACGACATGGAAAACCGACTATGCCCGCCCATTCGGAGTGTTGCCCGCTGGTGAGCCGATCGCCCTCGACACGTTGCTAAGTGCGATCGGCAAAATCAACCCTAACACCCGTCAGCGTCGCCGATTCTGCCTAGCTTTTCGACAGCTAGCTCAATTCGCAGGGTTGGAACTCAACGTTGATGCTCTGATGGGGAGTTACTCGCCGACCAGCGTTCAACCCCGGAATTTGCCAACAGATGACGAGATAGCTGACTGCTTTGCCAGGATTGAGAATCCACAGTGGCAGTGGGTTTATGGTGTTATCGCAGCTTACGGACTTCGTGACCATGAAGCCTTCTATCTTGATATGTCGAAGTTTCCGATTGCCCAAGTGTTAGAAGGTAAAACGGGATATCGGCAGTGTTGGCCACTGTGGCCAGAATGGGCTGAAAGATGGCAGCTTGCAAATATTAAGCGGCCGAATGTAACAGGCGTGGAACACGCAGATTTCGGCGCGAGGGTTTGCAAGTTTTTTGCGCGATCGCCTTTTGATTTCCGTGCTTATGATCTGCGCCACGCTTGGGCTATTCGCGCTGTTAGGCTGGGCTTGGATGCGTCGCTGGCGGCTAAACAGATGGGACATAGTTTGGCTGTTCACAGTAAAACTTACCATCTCGCGCTAAACGAGCGGGAACAGCAACGAGCCTACGATCAGTTACTAGCGCGTGGCAGTGAAAAAGTCTGAGAAATTGAAATTTTCGGGTTTTATGATCGTTTTTGATTGTTATTGTCCCGGTTGTTTTGACTTTGAGTTTTAGACTTTAGATTTCGATCTAGCAACTGACCGATTCCTAAACACTCTTCCAACTCTTCAGAAGGAAGAACATATAAGAAATTATTATTGTCTAAAATTTTTGGCGAGCCTGCATCGAACAATAAGGATTCGTTATCTATTTTCCCTGAGATTTGAATACGTCGCCGCTTGCAAGAAATCAAGCGATGGTTCAAAAGGTAAACGTTGCAGTGCGGCCTAAACCAGTCTGAATGCGCGAAAAATAATCCATCCTCGCGGCACAATTTCGCAGGCATCCCCTTTAATAATGGGAGCCGCTCTGCTAACTGCTTTTTCACGATCGGCGAAACCCCAGCGCGATACCCTCGCACCGGGGCTGATTCTAGCCGATAGCGATTTGAAAGGTGGCGACCGACGGTGGATGTTGATATCCCCCGGCGCTGACCAATCCCTTCCTGTGACCCGCCGTAAAATTGAAAATCCGACTCGCAATATAAGAAGCGATCGCCCTTCGCAAGTACCCGCGCCGGAATTCCGCAGGGGTGAAGTAGATCGCTCGGCCTAATTATGCGAGTCAGAGTCTTGGCAGGGTCTTTTCCTTCTTCTTTATTCCTTCTTCCTTCCTCCTGCTGTTTGCTGTAATAGGAAACTCTTTGAAGATTCTGAGCCTCAACTTCTGTAGCGAGTATGTTGAGCTCAGATAAATCGTCAATATTTATAGCGGCGATCGGCCCGATATCGTCAAGGCCAGCGATCGCTACAACTCTCTCGAAACTTGTGTACCAACAGGTGATCGAATCTCCTTTTTGGCTATAATCTCGCAGCAAACCTAGCTTTTTAGCTTTGCCTAGCAGTTTCCTAATGTGTCCTTCGCTGCGATTTAAGAGGCTGGCAGCTCTGGACAAATGAAAGCTTCCGATTCCACTGCCTTTATTCTTCCCGTAAATTCGACGTGAATTATCTGATCGCCTTGCCAACATCCAAATCGCCAGCGATCGCCTGAAAAATTTGTAGAGCCGCGCTGGGAACCTGATTAAATCGAGTTCCCCTTCGCCGGCGTATTCTGGATGCCAGTTTTCGCAGAGTGTTAACAACCATTCGGGAGCCTGGATTGTTTCAGTCTCGCAAGGGGATTTTTCCCAATAATAAGGTTTGTTCGTGAGTGGATGCACCGAAGGTGGCAGAACACTTTGAGTCCCAAGCCAGCGAAATTCGAGCGATTCTTCCTTGCCGTCTTCGCCGATCGCATCAGTTCCAATTCTCAGATTTCTGAGCCGACCCCATTCCGATTCCGGTACCGAAAAAAGATACTGTTTGCGTCCCTTGCGACCGCTACTCCATGCGACGGTTTGCGTGAACTCTTGCAAGCTATTTTCGCCAGCCAGTTTTTGCAGCAAGTTAGCGGCACCATCGCCATCAACATCGATCGCCAGCAACCCCTCTCCCAATTTCAATCCAATACCGGTGGCGGCGCCGCTCTCTAAATCTTGCAGGCAGCGCAGGCGATCGACATTGCTCTTAGTCCACCCTTTTCGGTATGGCCGTTTTCCACAAACTGGTTCTAAAATCCAGTTTGCAGGAAGCGTCAAGAGAGATTCTGAAATGGTAGGAGCGGCTGATTGCATCTTCGTTACCGCCGCCCTGGATGCAAATCTAGAATGGCGGCGCAATTCGGCAAGTGCCAGCGGTAAGTAGCTCTTCTTCCGTTTGTGCGGCGAATATCCCTAAAGTGCTTGCCGTGTTTGAAAGTTTCGTCTTCTTTCAGGTTGAATAAGTGTCCGATACTGCACCCCAATTCTGTTGCTGCGGTTTTGGTGGGCACCCAGTCGTTTGATAATGGTTTCTTAATGCTCATTTAGTTGCTCCGGCAGTATTTCTCGAAAAGCTATTGTTTCCTTTTTGCCGGATTCCCATTCCACTTGCACTTCTGGTCGCTCGGATTCGACGATTTCCATTGCTAGCACTTTCCCTCGCCTAGAGGAACGTTTAGCTGTAACGTATTGCCCAACTCTGAGGTTTGCAAAATTTTCTAATTCCTTGATTTTCCTGGTTCGATCTTCTACCTTCCTGGCGAAAATACTTTTGTTTTGCTCCTCTGCATTTTCCAGCTCTGCTTCCGCGTGGCACTTCCAGTCTTCGAGGTTTTTGCGCGTGCGAATTACAGCCTCTTGGAGTTTTTGAGGCAGGTCGCTGGTTGGCGATGAAGTTACTGGCGAGAGATTTAGTGCTCCAATATTTGTCGATTCGGCGTATTTTTCCTCGTTCCACTTCACCCAGACTTGTGGCAGTCCACCTCGCGAAAAGTCTAGCTTTGTTACTTCTCCGTGAATCCCTTGAGCCACTTTTTTTTCTACGACTTGCCCGATACTGATTCCTTCAAAAGTATCTAGTTCTAGTAATCGGCTATATGAGTCGTCCAGCGCCTTTTCTGATTTTGCTGATTCTGATTTTTTCGCACCTTGAAGTTTCTTGTCATTCCGGTTTATATCTTCCCTTACCTTTTTTCGCCACTTGGAGATTTCTGCTTTCATTCCTGAGAATTTCGAGGTTTCGGGAGCG
>NZ_JAUBVZ010000025.1:37195-64384 GCF_036702805.1 Microcoleus sp. A006_D1 | reverse complement strand
TCCAGGGGTTGAACCGGGGATGTGTTGTTTTCTACTAAGAAGTCGGTGTGCGCTGCGGTGTCCGCGTCCGAAGCTGTCGCAGCATTATTTTCTACTAAGAATTCCGAGGTTTCGGGAGCGTCCAGGGGTTGAACCGGGGATGTGTTGTTTTCTACTAAGAAGTCGGTGTGCGCTGCGGTGTCCGCGTCCGAAGCTGTGGTAGCTGTATTTGCTACTAAGAAGCCTGGGCTTTCCTCAGCGTCCGCGTCCGAAGCTGTGGTGGCGGTATTTTCTACTAAGAAGTTGGTGTGTGTTATAGTGACAGCAGGAAATTTTTCGACTATTTGAAGAGTGTTGCCACACTCACGAAGCACTCTTTTAACGTGTGGATGTAATCTAAGTTGGTATTTGGCTGAGCAAATGCCTTTTTTGCAATAAGACTTGGCATCGTACTCTGCAAAGATAAAATTTTGCCCGTCATACCATAATGTATTTTCTCCATCTTGTAAGCAGAGGCGATAGTTGTATTTTGGGATTTTTGAGGTTTCGGTGCTACCTTTTGCTAAAAACTTCGTGTCTTTATGCGAGTCCAGGGGAGAAGCTGTGGTGGCTGTGTTTTCTACTAAGAGGTCGGTGTGCGCTGCGGTGTCCGCGTCCGAAGCTGTGGATGTGTTGTTTTCTACCAAGAAGTCAGAGGTTTCGGGAGCATCCAGGGGCTGAACCGCGGAGGTGTTGTGTTCAGTCCAGTCGTCATATTTTACGATTTGCCCTTGGCTGTCGGGGTAGCCAATATCTCCCCAGTCGAAAGCATTGGCAGTCGCGTCTATTTCTTGTTGTAAACTTTCGTGCGTATCTACAGTGTCTACCTCTATGACTGATGTTTGCTGGCATTTTATAAACTGACTAATCACCTGCTCAGCCTCTTCTAATCGCTGTTTGAGGAGCGCAACCTCTGAGTCAGGTTCGCTGGCGATAAACTCGAAGTCGAGTACCCAAACGAGCTTATCTTGCCCTTCAAAAAACCTGTCTATGAACTCCTGAACTGTCGCGCACATTCCACCTTCTTTATCTAAATCACTTACCGGCATCTCCGAAAGCATTTGCTGATAAGGTTTTTCTGTGAGTCGAATTTTTCCGACTTTCTGGCCGCCACGGTGTTGACCTTTGTTTAGCGCAGGTATTTCGATTCCTTTTTCGTAGTACCGGATGAAGCTTCTCGCATAATCATCTTGCCAAGCGCGTCTGGTTTGAGTTTTTTCGCCATTCAACAGTTCATGCAAAGTTAGCGCGAATGAAATCCCTTTTGCTTTATCTGCCTTATCTGAAATTAGAGATTTTACCTTTTCCCTGCACTCGCTTGGCAGCGACATCTTCCAGATTTCGGCAATCAATGATTCGGCCAGATTTCCCTTTTCCTCTTCACTGCCACAGGTTATTAATCGCGTCGTGATTAGGATTGACAACTGTTCTTCGGGCAACAACTCAACAGCTAGGTTTAAAGCGTTATTCCGCACCCAGCGCCTCACCCAATCGGCGGGGCTTCCCTTGCCTTTTTCTGTTGGGTGTAATTTCAAATCTTGGTATACAGCCGCGATAGTTTGAGATTCGCTCTCATAACACCACTGTACGCCGAAGTCTGTCCAGACAAAGTTTTGTAACCATGACTCTTGCTCAGGTTCGTCAACTTCAAATTCCACTACTTCTAACTCTGCGTAGGGAAGTTTCAATAAGTTGCCGTTGACTTTGATGCCGACCATTTTGTCGTCATTTAGGCGGGTTTGAATTGTGCCGAGTATGCCGTCCAGGCCGGGTGAAAAGATTAGGACTTTATCGCCGATATTGGTGGAATCGAATGAAGCAGCCTTTTCCGGTTTTTCGGAGGCAGATAATATTCTGAGTGATGTCGCATCATAAGGGATTGGAGTTCTCCCGCCGGAGTGTAACTCTACATAGAGCTGCCCTTTCTTGTCTAGCTTTCTGATGAATCCACGGCTGCCGATGTTGACACCGCGAATTGTGGCGACTTCGACCCCTTTGGCGAAGCCCAGGGCTTCGAGGGATGACTTTAAATCTTCTGTTGAATGAGTCCCAGAGACTTTATTGATTGCGAATAACAGATGATTTTTGTTGGGCTTTTTCTGGTCGGCTGCGGACGCAAGTTCTTCGCTATATTTGATTGCCTCTATCTGTTGCTCGACAGGTAAGTCTTTGAGGAGTCTGAGGTTGGATGATACGGGGAGCCTCAAGTCCCGCCCGCCCTCTTCTATCAGTGTTTGAGCTATTTTCGACTCTTCAATTAACTGGTAAGCACGGCTCTGGCTTTTTCCGAATTCGTTGTCACAGTACGAACCGAAATTTTTGTAATCAAGAGCTTTCCAAGCTTTGCGATTTCTCGCAGTTTCTAGCATTAAACCTAGGCTGTCGAAGTTCTGTTGGATAGCAGAAGTTATTTCTTCTGCCTCTGTCCTCGACATGGTAATGCTTGACCTGACATCGACTGCAAAAACCATTTTCCCCTCCTTTTAAAAGTGAGTGCGGTTAAGTTCCGCACTCGTTTTTTTTTGCTACATTTCAATCTCGAAGTCATCTTGCAGAATGTCCCCAGCCAATGTGGCTAGTGCCGATGGGGAAAGGGCATTCAACAATTCCATTGCCGCTGCGACGGGTGCATCGAATTCGCCGTAGCGCGGCTTGACTTCTATCAATTGCGCGGGGGTTTGATCGATGCGGTGATAGGCGGTTAATCCTACAGCCATTTTTTCGCTCCAACTGAGTTTTTCTAATTTGAGAAAAAGTATGCCTAATGTGGTTCTATCCCGTACAAGGATTTGGACTAATTCGTCGTCCGCGTCGTAGGTGGTTTTGAATGTATCTAGACCTAGGGAGTTAGTTTGAGTCATTTGATTTGTCGGTTTGCTGGTTTCTTGATTCGCTCGATTAGCACTGATCTGCGGGTTCTAACTGTGGTCGTTTTTCTTGCCCACAGGACGCGCACTTCGTTGGATAGTGGCGCGAGTTCGATGACTGTACCTTTCCTGAAGGTGTCGCGCCTGTAGGCAACTGTGTCGCCGATCTCGAATTGAAAGTCTATGTCGGGAGTTCCCATAAATCTCCAAAATTTGTGATTTTTCCTGCTGCCTGCAATTCGCGTAGGCGGCATAAGGTTGTACCTGTGGAATAGAAACCGGGCATTTCGAGTGAGATTTTGTAGGCTGTTTTAGGGCCGTCTTTGAGGATTTCTAAGATGTCGTTTCTTCTGGTTTGGTTGATTTCTATGTGGTTGGCAATGGTGCGGCCTATATTCATAGTTTTCTTGGTGGGTTAGGGAAAGGTGATCGCAATTTATTAGATCAATATGGATGGAGCTCGCTATTCTTTAGGTTTTGAGAAATTTTGTGAACTATTTCAGATTCCTCGTCGAATGAGAGGTCGTACAAGCGCTTTATGGCCACAACCTCGACCTCTGTTAAGACCTCTTCCTCACTCCATCCACGAGAACGGGCCAGGAGTTGAATAGCCGTCTTTGCTTTTACCGATTCAAATGCTATTGTTGACTTCTCTTCGCGGGGGAGATTGTTTAAACTGACGATTAGATTTCCCAGCTCGTCTGCAATGTCGTAGTCGGGAATGATGAGAATAGATTCTAATTTGATTTCGCAACGCTCTGCGAGAGCATAAAGCATTTTTTGCAGTGCTGATAGTGCGCGGTAGTGCCCTGGATTACTCAAGATGAGGTTTGATACTACGAGGTCTATCTCGCCCATCTCTGCTTTTATGGCGTCGTCAAGTGGCGGCACTTGTGAACGTTTGAACGTGTAGATGTTTGGAGGTTCCATTGTTGTTAGTAGGTCGGTAGGTGGCAAGAGGCGATCGCACTTCGTGCAGCGCGATCGCAAAAACTACATTTCGTTATAGTTCTCGTCATAGTCCTCGTCATCATCGCTGTCCCAGTCCGGACTGGCATCATCCTCATCGTCATCGTCATCAGCAGAGGCGATCAAATATAGATCGGTCAACTCTTCTAAATCGGTTCTAGTTGTGTGGGCGAGACGCTTCTGTTCGTCGTAGTATTCGATCGCCAGAGTTTCGGGATTTACTCCATGCCGCTTCAGGAATTCTGTAAGTGCGTTGTAGCGCCTCTCTAACTCATTAAGCTTTTCTTGTTTGAATTCGATCCCGTTTTCGATCGCATGAAGCGCGGCTTTTTCCCGAATGACCTTGCCCCTCAAATCTCGCCAGCGATCGCCTAAATCTAATTCGTCAGCCACTCGTTCGCGAAGCAAATCCAGCGATTCCGAAGGATCTTCCCAGTCTTCTAGCTTGGCCTTTATCGAAACCGTTTTGTCTCCGTTAACGCGGCAGGTTTTTGTGTGTGAATATCCGATTTCTGTGATTTTCATGGGTTTCTAAAAGGCCTCCGAATCTTGTGAGAGGACTTCGATCGCAGTTTCCGAAGAACTTTCTAGTCGGAGCCTTTCATCAAACGTGAGGCGATTCGCCTGTGGATCTACCCCAAACTGCTTCAAGAAAAGCTTCAGGGATTCGTAATGCCTGGTCGCTTTGTCGATGTCCGTTTTCAATCGCTCAAGGGTATGCGCTGCTGTTTTGATTTCGGTTTCCATTTCGTCCAAGCTGCCAGCCAGTCGAACACTCCCATCCATTTCCGAAATCAGTTGATCGATTTCTTTTTTGAGTGCTGCGTAGCCTTCTGAAAGGGCCTCTACGTCACTCGATACTTCTAATTTTCCCTGCCTGTCATGACTTCCCCAACTGTTTTTTTTGTAGACCGGGATGCGGATTTGGATGTGGACTGTCATTGGTTTACCTCTAATTGTTGAATGAAGCGATTCGCACGTCCTACCGCGCGAATCGCACGCAAATAATAGGGAGAAAGTTAATGGTCATTGGTCATTGGTCATAGGCATCTCCTGTTTGGGGTTTGAATCTTTATCGGCCGCTGCCTCGATATGGGGCTGTGGTGAATTTTGCTGAGTACATATGCAGGTGAGGGGTGATAACCCTGTAGGTAAATACCCTTAGCCCCGAAATGTCGGGATTGAGGTATTAAAGAGGAAAGCTCTTGCAAATTGCCTAGCAGCGCCGAAGCCCACGGGTCTTACGCGGCTTTCTGTTTAGGTGTGATTGTTTTGAGCAACCTTTATATTTGATGTAGGCAGGTCGGGGGCCTAATCCTGACCTGCCTGCTTTTTATTGTATCTATCTTTTTGCAGAATGTTTGCTAAACGCTTGCATTTTGCAAACCCATTCGTATATTATGGCTGAAGAACTCAAAAGTCAAGCGACGGATTGCCCTTTGAAAGAAATTCGAGAGCAGCTAGGGCTTTCGCCAGAAGAACTAGCTGGCGTAATCACCTACAAGTCGGGCCAAAAGATTTCTGGCGCAACTTTTCGCAGACGCGAAGAGGAGGGCTCGAATGGCTGGAAAAAGCTGTCCCTGACAGGCCTTCAGTGGATAGTCTTGTGCGAACTCGCTGGAGTCTCTAGCGACAGATTGACCGAGTTTCTTGTTGACCCCGAAAAGTTTTTGGGCGAGGCGCGAAAGAAAACTGTAAACGACGCTCACGTCGCAAGTCGCGGGCTTGCTGGATTTTTGAACGCTAGATAGTTCAGCCTTCCTATTACCCCCGAACACATCAGTTGGTTATAGCGCCATGACAAGGAAAAGAAAAAGTCAACTATCTCAGTCTCATGAGGTTTATTTGCCACTTAAAGCAATACGTGAGCATCTTCAGTTAACCCAAGTTGAGTTCGCCGTCGCTTTGGGCGTTGATCCATCAACGATTAGTCGGTGTGAGCGTGGACTGAGCGAAATCGAGTTCACCCTCTTGCAGGTAAAGCGCTTGTGCAAGTTGACAGGGAAATCCTTGGATGAATTGCCCGATTATCTCGGCAAAAGACATCGCGAACTTGCCCTAGCCAATGGTTTTAGCGAGAACCTTGAAAACTAAATAAACCTCCCCAGCCACAAAAGCCGGGGAGGATAACACTCCAAATTCGATTAAACCCGGCTAAGTCAGTGCGGGCGGAAAGAATTCAGGAAGGTTTCGGCGTTCTGGGGGTAGTTAGTGGCTACCCCCATAAAGTACAGCCGATCGCCGACCAATATCTTTCGCATCACCATCCTTGGTAAATTTTTTGATTTGTGCTGTAAGTAAAATTCGACTCCAGGGTTCCCGTTCAACCCGAAGCTTCTGCGGCTGACAACGTTGAAGTCACCCTTGAAACTGTCCGCAGCCTCCTCTAGGATGACCCGCTTCCCTTGTTCCGAGAACAGCCGAATATTGGGTATGTCTTCTACGTATCCGAATCGGTAATACTCCCCGCCAGCCTCGATCAAGAAAGTTTTGCCAGTCGAAGATTCTCTCTTTTCTTCGACTGGCGCTGGCGGCACCATTACCGAAAAGTGTCCCCCTGGATCTGAAAAAAGGTTCCACCCTTGCGCTTGAGGAGCGACCGCTTGAAATTGGAGCGATGCAGCTCGTACCCTTATCGGCACAACGTACCGAGCTTGACTTCCGATCAGATGGTCTTCTAAACCCCTCGCCATCCGGTGAAGCTGATCGGGGCGGCCAATGAAGTAGCCAAGTCCGATCAGCCCTAGAGCCGTAAGCCCATTCTTCAATCTCTGTTTCGTTTTGAAGTCCATACAGTAACCCTCAAAACTCAACTGTACACCAACGGCTGTGTCGAGTGTTACCCGATTTTTCTAAGTACCTCCTCGATGCTAGCAACGAGATAAGTACAACTCCAGCCATTTTTTGCAATTTATTGCAATTTTTCGGCTCTGGGTCACGTTCAAAAGTTACCCCGCCCGCTGGTCGGAAATCAGCGGCACACAAACCACCAACTAACACATTGATATGTCTCCAGAACAAACGGCCAAGTTCATCCTCGCGTACCGCACTCTCGTCAACAAGGTCATTGACCTCGAATCAGAGGTTTCTAGTCTCAAGCAAGAGAGGCAGCAGGAGCAGGATCAGCAATTGGCTAGCTTAGCGGCGGAAATTGATGCGATCGCGATCGCTTTAGGGCTTCTCCCCACGGGTACTCCCGCGAGTACCCCAACGAGTTAGATACAAGTTCAGCCGAAAATTTCCAATAAATTGGAAATTTTCGGCACTGATTCAGGAGTGATTATGCGAGTAACCAAAATCGGCTACGGCTGTGTCAGCACAGTTGGCGATCGAACTCAAGAAATTTATGTAGAAGCTGAGTTAGAGGACTGGGAAGACTTCGATCCAAGCTTGGAGGTACTTCGCGACAAGGTTGCTTATGAACTAGAACTCGCCGACGTACTTGTCCAACTGCACGAGAGGGCTGATGATGCGATGAGCAACCTTTCCGCAATTCAACATCAGCTAACCAAGATTCAGAGCTACTGGTACCAGGTTCGCGATTTTCTGGTAGCTCGTGGCGTAGATGTTGAGGAATTAGGGGTACTGCCTGAAGATCCGTGTTCTTTCTGATTACCACTTATTAAAATGCCCCGCGCTGCGTTAACAGCCGGGGCGTGATCATCCTATTACTTTAGAGAGAGAAGAATGATATGACTACTATAACATTAAAGTCTTTTTTAACACCGCGTGAATTCCGTACCTTGACAGGTTGGTCAGTCTACAAGATGAGCCACGCCTCAGGGATTCCCCTCTACAGCCTCTACAACTATATGAAAGCCGAGGATGACCCCAAGTACAGGGAACCCAAGCCTTTCATCAATCGCTTGTTCGCAATCCTTTATCAGCTACATCAAGCACAACTGGTCACTGACTAAAACTTGGTCAGTGACCGCTAGACCCGCCCCTCAAAGGCGGGTTATTTTTTGTCTATGTGAATCGATTTAAATCGATTTAAATCGATTCGCGCATTGATTTGAATCGATTCGTATGGCCCGACAGGAAAAACATGGAAACAGAGACCGTTGAAATCATTGATGTCATTGACGTAGAGAGTTCGTCCTCTAGCTTGCGTCAGATTGAGTCGATTAAATCGATTCAATTGATTCAGCCGAAGTGGCTCAAACCTGCTGAAGTTCAACACCGATGCAGATTGGAAAAGACCGGACTCCAACAAGCGATCACTAAACTGACGGACAAGTACAATGTGCCATTGCAACTTCTCCGGCGCGGTGCAGCGCGCAACACCGAGTATTCGATGATCGCTGTGGATTTACTCAAGGCAATCAAGTCCGGCGATGATCTGGAAATTCGCAAGATATTAGCGAGTGCGACATCTGGCGAAACTAGCTCCGCCCTGGTCATCGCTGAAAAAAACGTTCAAATTGCTCAACAGAGAAGCTTGGTAGCAGGCGAACATTTCAAATCTGCAAAGGTCAACTTAGGCGGTGTAATGGCTGACTTGAGAGAACTTGGTCGTAGCCAGGGAAGGAAGGCGGTCAACGAATTCAAGGCGGGCTTCGCTGAGGAGGTTGACGCGGGCTTGAGAGATTTGGGCGTACAAACTGAAACTGTTTTTGAGGTAGAGGAATAAACATGGTCACGCCTAAATGGACGGTTAAGGTGTCGCGCAAGCATAATCCCGATCGAACTGTTGTTGCCTACGGCAAAACGGCCGAACAGGCAGAGCAAGATGCTAAAGATTCTCTCCGAGGTACTTATGGTATTTCGGATGCCAGCAAAATCGAAGTAGTGAGGAACGAGTAATGTTCAAGTCACGAGTAATTACTCAGAACCCAGCGTCTGGAATGCTTAATCAGAGTCTGGGTTCCAACGTGACCGAAATCTCATCTTGCAGTGACGAGCAAGTTCGAGCGCTTTCAATCAAAGCCAAGGAAGCTAAAGCTCAGTTAGTCCGTTCCAAAATCTACAAAGAGCAACAGATTAAAATCTGGGAAGTTCAAAAACAAATCGAACGCTTAGCGCTTGAACTTCTAGAAGCGGGCTACAAGACAGATGAAGACATTAACGACTGCATTGCCAAAGGTATAGAAGGCGGTGCTAAGTACAAAGCTGCGATCGAGCTTCGCAGACTTCAAACCCAGCTTAAAATCCGGGAAACTGAAGCTAAATTTAATGCCGATAGCGGACTGTCTAGCGCTAAAAATGCTGGGGCGATCGGACTGATCTCCGCTAAGTACGGGATAGATTTGCAATTCCTTCAGCAAGGCTATCAATTGCAACAATCTCAGCTTTTGCCGGCGGCTCGTGCTTTAGCTCAAAGCAAAAATGACGAGGTGATTGAGCGCCGGGAAAAAGAGCAATACTTACGGGCTGAGGATGTAGGAAATAAACGAAATTCACAACGTGGTGGCCTACTTCAAACAGTCACTAATTGGTTCAAAATTTAGAGGTTAACATGGACGGATTTTTAGAAGCTTACTCAAGCTACAATCCAGTTGAATTGATTCCACAACAGCAGTCAACTTTCCAGCAAGGGCAAAAGCGAATTGAGTTTTCTCGCTCTACTTATAAGTTTGCCCATTTTGGCTTGATTGCTTCTGGCTGCGCTTCGGCGGTATTGATATTCCGATTAATTCCAGCGCTATCTTTTGGTAGCTTTGCACTCAAGGTGATTGCATTCGCTGTTATTGGTCGGGACGCCATTTTTGGAGAAAGCGAAGTTGAAAGGCTTGGTTATCAAAAAGCATTGGCCGCAATGAGTTTAGGCTCAATCGCTGGTGAATGGGATGCAATCTGGGCAATTATTGGGGCGGTTGGCGACTTCTTAACCATCTATGGCGGTTCGATCATTGTTGGATTAGTAATGATTGCAATCCTTGCGTTTTGGCTAATTGGAGGCAGACAAAATGCGAATTAACATAGCTTTGTCATTAGCAATAGGTGTCGGCGGATTAATACTCGCTGGTGCGTCTCTCCCGGTTGATACGCAAATTACGCATCGAACGCAACTGGGTGATCGAACACAACCCTATTGGCTTGTACCAGAGCGGTCAAAGATGCTGAAAGTTCGAGGCGGGCTGGGAGTAGTTCGACTGTTCGGGGCGATCGCCAGCGCAACAGGTTTCGGCTTGGCGATGCATTTTGCCGGCGAAGATGAACGGGAACAGCAAAAATTCTGGTTCAGGCAGTCGGCTCTTGATACAGTGGCTCAAAAATTTGAGCAAACCTTCGCCGAGATTGACGCATCAACTGAGCTGAACAAAAAGCAGATGGAGGCACAGGCAGAGGTGGATTTATTTTCCCTGCGAGTCCGGCAGAATTTCAGGGATGCGATCGGCTACGTTCCACAAAATTGTGAACAACCAGCCTTGCCTCACGGGAAGCCCGGAACACTGGATGAGTTCACGAATCCCGGAGACAAGATAGATGACAACGAGCATAACAATGCGCTCAAATCCGGAAATTCTATTACTCAAGAGTTGTTGAAAAGCCAAATTGCCAGCGTCGCTCTTGCTGGATTCTTAAAATTGATTGGCACTCCCGGATCGGGAAAAACCACTCTAACAAGTGCATTAATTCGCTGCCGAATTGAAAGTGGGCATCAATTGATAATTATCAATTCCCACAAGCGCAAGTCTATGTACCAATACATCGAGCCTTTTCTCGTAGCCCAAACTTCTGTTTACGGTGTCGGCATTGGCGACAAAAAGAGAGCAAAAAGTCTTTTGGACGGGCTAACTAAAATCTTGGAAATTTTATCAAGTCGGTACGACGAATATCAAAATCAAGATGAAGATACCTTTGACCATTTTCCTGTCACCTTGCTTCTTGAAGAAATAGGCGACTGGGAGCCTCTTTTAGCTTTGACCCTGCCAGTGGCTGAGGTTGAAAGCATATTGCAAAATTTCTGGAGAAAGCTTTTTATAGCTGCCAGAAAGGGTCGGTTTTTCCCGTTGATCACTGCTCAAACAGATACCCAAGCAATGTTCAAAGCAAAGGGTTTGTCTGGATTGTTTAAAGAATCTGGTGCCGTGACCTTGAATTTGTCTGCTGTTCCAGACTCAGAATCAAAAGATGGGTGGAAACCTTCGGAGGTGGGCAGCCTTAAACTTCCAAATCGCTTGCCAGTTGAAGTTGTTATTCCTGATGTTAGATCATTGATTTTCGACCTAGATGATTTTGCGGATTGTTCGCAAAAATCGCAACAAGACCTTACAGATTGGCCGGTGGAGCCAGTGGTGGAAACCCCGCCAACCTCCACCACTCCTCCACCGACTCTCCACCTCGGTCTCCACCAACTGGAAGCCTTGATGCACCAGGACTCCACCAGTCTTCAGCCTATTCCCGAAAATTGGCAATTTCCCGATCCAATGCAGCCTTTAACTCCTGAAGTTCGAGCGGTGGTGGTCAATTGCAAGCGTAGTGGGCTAACTCAGAATGCTGCTGTTTTGGCGATATGGGGGCTTGCTAAATCTGGTAGCGATAAACGATACGAAGCTGCTCGAAATCACTACCAATCTGTAATTGTTTAGTTGTTGCAGGCAGGCGAGTGGAATAAAAAGAAGTTCAAACCTTCTATTAGTAGGCTAAAGGCGCTGCGGAAATCATGTTCCGCAGCGCTCTTTTATGAGCACCCCCCGATCGGCGGCACGAAGCACTTAACCATCACAGCCAACCCCTCAGAGTCCAGTTGCGCGATCGCAGCCCGGACACATCGCACCGGTCGCACCGCCGGATTAAGTTTCACCCCACCGCCTTTCGTAATCCGCATTTTTCCTTCTGACACCGACAGCGGCGCAATCAAATCAAGGATTCTTTCAGCCTCGTCCTCATCCACACATCGCATTCCAGATTTAATTTTTGAGTTGCCCCAGAGTAAGCGGCCGTAAATATTTCCTTTGGTGAAGGTCAAGTTATCGAAGTCGCGGCACCAATCCAAATCCTCTCGCGGATTTGGAATTTGCGTGTGCCACAAACTACCTTTTTGGGTTGGGTATTCTTCCCCCCACGTCAACACAAGTTGTCTTGGTACATCGAACTCTGCGAATTCATCTCCCGGTTGTACCGGTACACAAGTAACTGTTTTGCAAGCTTCAGCATAAGTCAGCTTAGTCAATTCCGTCAGCGCTTTCACTTGAGTTGACAAGCCGATGACTCCCTCGCCGCTGTAAAGCAAAATCTGAGTACCGCCCTCGCAATCCAAGAAATTAATATCCCCGGAAATCTTCGCATTGTCTTCACACACTTCGCCGAGGATTTTCGTGCTAATTGCAGTTAGCTTCTCTATCTGACTGTTCAATCCGAGGAGTCCAGCCCCAGAATAGCTGCTATCAAATACGTTGCTACCACAGGCGTAAGTCCCCCCTCCAAAAATATCGGGGAAAGTGAATGCAGGTACATCAATGTCGCAAACCTCATCCAAGATTTTTTTATTGAAATCCAGCACCCTGTCAATCTGACTTTGCAGTCCCAGCAGACCGATGCCAGAGTAATTGTAAGTGCCGAAGGTTTCGTCGCATACGTAAGTTCCCCCGCCTTGGATTAGTGGGAATTCGATTTCGATATCACAAACTTGATTTAATATTTTCTTGTTAAAGTCCAGCACTCTGTCAATCTGACTTTGGATGCCTAGCAATCCGATACCAGAATAATTGTAAGTGCCGAAAATTTCATCGCATACGTAAGTTCCTCCACCGAAAATATCAGGGAAAGTAAATGCGGGTACTTCGATGTCGCAGACTTTTTTGATGAGCATTTTATTCATGCCCAGGATTACATCTAATTGCTTGTTTAACCCTGTTAGTCCATTGCCGGCGTAATCATAATTAACTGTTGAACCGTCGCACTCTATCACTCCGGCATTCTTGAATTCAGGGAATCTGTCGTCATCCTCTTTTTTCTTTTTCTTGAGCTTTTCCTTGATTTCCTTGCAACACTTGTCGAGGTCTTCTTTTGTCTTTTCCGCTGTCTTAAGAAGTTTTTCGAGTTCTGTGTTTACAGCCGTTAAGTCTGCCGTAGCTGTGATTGTTTGTGGAATAGTGATTTTTTGGGGGAGGACTACTAACACTTGCTGACTTTGTGGGATTTGAGCTGCTGCCGCTAACCCTATTGGAAGTTGAGCTGCTGCCGCTAACCCTATTGGGAGTTGAGCTGCTGCCGCCAACCCTATTGGGAGTTGAGCTGCTGCTGCTAATCCTATTGGGAGTTGAGCTGCTGCTGCTAATCCTATTGGGAGTTGAGCTGACACCGCTATTCCTTGAGGAACCGTGGTGATTGTCTTGAGTGACATTCCGCTAATTGCCTTGCCCAATCCGTCCAATGCGGTTCCGATGAGCGCGATGGTAACGACAATTGGTGCGATCGTTTCTGCTACTGCTTCGCTTGTTGTCCGTGGATTGCTTGCTGCAATCTCTGTATTTCTCGCCGTGAGGTTTGCGAGAGGTGTTATCAACTCCACAATCCCCTCCATTATCGGCTTGATAATTTCAGGCTCGAAAGTTTCTGGGATAGCAGCAATCATTCCAGCGAGCGGTGTTATTAATTTGGAGATTTCCTGCAATAACGGATTGAAATCTGGTTGCGCTTCTTGGATTTGTAACTTTAACCCTTCAACATCTAAATCTAATTTTTTCAGGAAATCCACGATTGGAGTTAACAGGTTAACGCCACCCTCTGAAACCTGATCTAATGATTTCGGTCTAGCTAGTCCCGATGTATCTGCTGGATTTATTGGCGCGATATTGATGCGGCCTGCTGCTTTTCCCCCTGGATTTAGTGCGCCCCTGGGGCTGGGTTTTTCTGGTGATTGAATTGGCGGCACGACAGGCGATCGCGGATTTTCTGAAGGAGATACTTGATCTATCTCCGGCATTATCGGCGCGAATGGATCGGCTCTTCCGATGCCACTGCCAAAATCTATCTCTGGCGAGGATGAAGGTTGAAGAATGGGAGCAGGCTTAGGCTTGCTCGCTGCGGTGGCTGGATTGAAGTTTGGATTGTCCCTAGGGTCGCTTATCCCTGATGTAGTTGTGGGGTTTTGGAGGGCACTGCCCGCGACTATCTTTGCGCTCACGGCTCCCAGTGCCTGAAGCCCTTGCCTGCCTAAGTTCCCCAGAGATTGTCCCGCGCCGTAAGCGATTCTTGCTGCCCCGGGCGCGGCCGGTTTCAGTCCCGCTGGCGCACTCGCGACAACTTGTGCGACTTTGGCCCCGACGGAGCCGGTGGCGGCCGCTTTTGCTACGGGGACGATCGGCGCCGCGGTTGCTGCTACCACACCGATGCCGCCTGCTGTTTTTGTCGCCGTGGCGACACCGACTGCCGCCCCAGCAGCGACTTTTGCTTTGATGACGATCGGTATTAAAGGGATTACGAGAGCGGGTGCTGGCATTAACTCTGTCCTCCCAATCCGTTCCACAAATCAGTCCGTACTTGCCTGATTTCTTTTATTACAGGATCTAGATCGAGGTCTATGTCGATCGCCCCAAGTTGCTTATTTATATTCTTGAGGGCTTCTATAAACCGCTGGTCTATGTGATCTTTAATAATTTCCGATTGACGGGCTTTTTCCGCCATACTCCGCTCGATCATCGTCGCGATCACATCGCAGGGACAGCACATTTCTTTTTTCCTTTTTGGTGGTGGAGAGGACGCGCCACTAAGGAATGGAGCGGATTGAGCGGGAGGTGTTGCACTGAAACATCTAGATCTCGTTCCAGGATCTACAGTAAAATAATCGAAGTTTGGCCCATTACAAATCGAGTGTTCAGTACAATATTCGTGCCATTCTGCCAGTGTCGAAAAAATGGTAGCCGTATCATCTATTTCGTTTTCAAAACCAGACTCCCAAGAGATTACACTGCCAACGACAACTTTTGTGTTGCGACCGTTGACGAAAACATAATCTACAATATTTCTCCGGCGGTAAGCAATAGGCTCGGTATCCCATTCACCTTCCCAGTTGTAATGAAGTGTCACGGAAATGTTGTCGCAGCTCATGTTTATATTTGATCATTTATTTGGTCATGGCTGCATCAATCTGTGATGCGGTTACTCGTCCCGGAGGTAATGTCGCAGTTATAGGGGGTGGCAATTGAGAAGCAAGTCTGGGTGTTCTCGTCTCGCTACCTCCCCATCCCTGTTGCTGGTATTCCTGAAAGACTCGAAAAGAATTATTCATTTTTTCAATCCTTTTAAATACCTTCCTCCTGTCTTGGTCGATGATACTAGCTTCCGCCCCATAACCAATCCCTCTATAAGAATTATTAGGAGTGATGACATTTTGAAATGAAAGTATATTCTTCGTCGATCGCGAATGCCTGATAGCTTCGACAGGTGACAGTACGTTCCTTCTCATTTTCAATTCTTATTGCTAGTGCAAACTCTCACCTGTGCCGTCCCGCCAACGCAAATGGCTGTTACATTCCCTCTGATTTCGCTCCCGTCTTCAATCAGTAAGTATCGGTTAAATAGCGGATGTGCGGCATTGGAGGCTGTCGCCGCTAACCCATATCTAATCCAAACCTCAACATTCGGAACCGAAACCGATTGCACATAAACTTTGAAGGCACGCCGATTTGTGTTTGCACTAGCAAGAGTTGTTGAACCAGTTCCAACAGTGATTGTCTGGCAAGATTCCTCCCCGAGAATCTCTGTTACACTACTGCCAACCGGGCCGTTAAGATTGTTCGAGCAATCTGAAATCCTACTCATATCGCCTTCTTCTTAGAGGTTTGAGCGTGTAATCAAACGCACGAATTTCTGCCCTTTGCAGTGATTCCATCGGCGCATACATCCTTCGCAGTTTAGGTGATGTAATTGTAGACAACGTTGTTGTGGTCTTGGAGGAATGATGATTTCTCCACAACAAATCCCGTGATTGAAAGCCAATCATTCTGTTGCCCCGCTCCTGTGTTGTTCGCCAATAATCCGTGTCCTCTGTTAACCATTTTCGCTACAATCCTCCATCCGAACTTAATGCCGTAAAATTCCAAATCTGTAAAGTATTCATTCATTCCAGTTAGGAAGATTGGTTTGACATTGAATAGGTCGATCATCCCAACTTCAAAATTCTCGTTCTGCGGATTTCTCAATGATATCAGCAATCCCTTTTTTGGATTACTGCGGAACAATTGCGCCTTTTGTTCGCGCCTTGCCGTTGTGTCCGCGGGGTCGTCAATTGGTACCCATGTCTCGTCTATCGAATCCAAATAGGAAGCGCACCTAATCACCGCCATATAGCCTTGATAATTGACGGATGCCTCCAGCACCGACGCTGTGCTCGGCGTATACAAAATAGCTTCTTGGCTTGGTGTGGCTGCGGTCATTTTCGCGCCAATCTGCGCGATTTTGTCCGGCATATCAATAGCCATTAATTCCTCCTAAATGTAGCGGAGGAAGAACCTGTGAAGGCCCCCGTTCCCTGCGTGGCAGACCCTTGAGAAAATCTAGCCGCGGGACGCTCCGGGGCGACGGAGGTTTGCACTGAGGTCATTCCCTTTGGTGCCTGAGCGGGCTGCGCTCCTGTTAATTTTTTCGTCGTTTCTGTTATTTTCTGTGTGGCTTGTTGTGCAGCTTGTTTTGCTATTTGCGTTCCCGATTTCAATGCTCCTTGTGCAATCCCCGGTGCTTGATTTATAGCATTCCGTCCTTCTTTTCCTGCTTGTTCTTGAAGATTTTTCAGCGTTTTGTTGTCCTTGCCGTATAGTGATTCGGCTGCTTGTCCGCTCCACTTGTTGGCAGCCTTGCTCAAATCTTGCATGAAAGTCTGTGCAGTTTCCGCTGCTGCTTCCTCTCCCGGTCGAAGCAAAGTTTCTTGTGCTTTTCTCATTCCTTCGCTCATTTCCGCCTTCGCGAGCCCCATTGTTTCTGTCCAAGATTGCCCTGGTTGCCACTGCTCCCAGGTACTTGGATCTTGAATTGTGGGGATGTATCCCGGAGGGTATGGCTCCCCTGTTTTTGGATTCATAATAATAGGCTGCCCGCTTTCTACAACTGCGTAGATCGTCGTGTGCGCCATCCCTCCCCCTAAAGGGTAAATATTTCCACCGGCCCCCATGCCACCACCGTATCCACCGGCCCCCATGCCACCACCGTATCCACCGGGCGAGATTCCCTGGTTAAATTGCTCGAAGTTTCCATTGCCCAATTGGGCTGCTTGTTGTGGATTATATACTGGGGTAGATCGAGGTGAATTCGTGAACGCTCCTGCCATTTTTTACTCTCCTATACTAAGTTTGGATTTGGCATTGATTGACCCTTCCGAACCAGGACGCGAACTTGAAAAATGTATTGCTCGAATGGACGAGCAACCCCGTCGGAGACGACCTCAACTAGCGAAACTTCGGGGCCGAAAATTGCTAGTTGACTGTCCTGACTAGTATCCTGGTTCTCCCATACTCGCAAAAAGAGTGCGGTAAAAATTGATTCCGAGGTGTTAGTCGCGATCGGAGCTAGAGGTGTGAAAGCTACGGGGTTTCTCGTGCTTATTAAATCCGCTTTGACAAAAGTTACACCTGTCGCAGTCTGTGTCGCACCATTTCCGAAAAAAGCAGTCAGCGGTTTATCTATTGCCATACTTAAATTGTTAAATTAGGTTGGGATTTGGGAGTATAGATATTGTGTCGTCTTGGTAGATTTCCACCTGAGATACGTACTTGCGTTGCCATTTGTTGAACCTGAATTCGAGGCTTTGCTCGAAAGATTGGACTACAAATTGTGAGTCAGAGGATTGATCTTGATTCCGGAGCCATCTGAGTATCAACGCTAGTGCTGTTTGTTCGCTGCGATTTGCTGCTGCTGGTGTGAATTCGTAGCTTTGAGGAAGTCCGGCTGGTGCTATCAAATCATTTTTTAGGATGATGATTTGAGTGGCGGTTTGAGTGACGCCGGTGCCGAAGAAATTGGTGAATAAGGGTTCGCTTGGCATTTTCTTAAGGTTGATGCCATACTAATAACTTGACTGGGAGTATTGCATTAGGGAAGTCTGCGGTCTTAATGCCAATCTCAAGAAAGTTAGTAGACGTGTTCACGGAAAAGCAATAATTATGCATCCCATTTTGCAGACCGCCTGGAAGCACTATCCGTCCGTTAACTGTTATTGTTCCGGAGATAGCTAGAATCTTGGCGACATTAATACCCGCAAAAGACGTAGCTGGGATCACGCCCGGAGAGATTGCCCCTGCAAGGGAAAGTTGAAAAATAGTGAGCCGAATCCCCCCATGAAAATTAGTTTCGTGGTTTGCGATCGCACTTGTCACCTCTGTATCTCTCGCGATCGCAGCCGGGATATCCGCGTCAACGAGAGTTGTAGCGCTTTGCCTGTATCTCCCGTCACCCTCAGTTTGGGTGAGGTAAATGGGGTGTGGGTCGGCAACGGCGACGTGTGCTGCGATCGCACTCGCCACCTCTGCATCTCTCGCGATACTTGCTGGAATTTGCGGCTCCGTAATTCCATTCAGGTTAGTTAAAGTTCCCATTTTTACTAGCCAATAATGGATTCGGAAATCATCACACTCGCCGTCCCCGCTGTTGTCATCAGGCTGATTGCTCCCGTGTACCTATAATTACTCGGCTCCGAATTCCAGTGGAATCCTGACGGAATCATCACCTCATAAGCCGCTGCTGTCACCGTAGCCCCTTCTCGCAAGAGTAGTGTTCCTGGCCCTACATTGAAAAGGGAAAAATTCGCTCTATTTGTATTCGCAGGTAAAGCTACTGCCGCCGTTGTTGTAACAGCTACAGCCGTAGGAGTTCTCGCTTGCCGAGTTTGTGGTGGTTGCTGTGCTTGTACTGGATTCAGGTTATAAATAGCTGCCATTAGTCCTCCGGTTGTTTATCTGAAATCAGTAGCTTTTTCTTGAACGTCACAGCACACAAAATTTTCTTTCTCAGTAATCTCAATACTTGAGATTTGCTCAAAAAATACTTGGTGCAGTAATCTTTCAGTGGGATGCACTCTGGCGGCTCGCTCGGCGTTCCCGCCGAGCTGTATCGTGTCGCTGGGTAATGTGTGCGGTTGTTTTTCCTGTCTCGCCTTCTCACTTACATTGTTCTCACCTTCTTTTGTGAACTGGATTCGATTCGCAATCTTTTATTTCATCATGTTAACTGACATGAGAAAAACAAGCCTATCGAGAATAGACTTGTTACAATTTTTTATAAAGAAAACAATATTTCTTTATTTCTTTATTTCTTTATTTCTTTCTTTATTTTTGGCTTCGATTTTGTCTTCTCTCTCACACCGTGCCAGATAATCAATCATCCCATACTCGATGAGTTCCCAGAGCTTTTTTTTCTGCTGCACGCTTCGCATTTTCAATCTCTCGTGAATGTCCGCTTTCATCCATGTCGTCACTTGAACCTTGCTAGCGTTGGACATATTGTTTTCTTTATTTCTTTATTTCTTTATTTATCTTACCAATTCTTCTTCTCTCTAGCAATGCCCGTCCGTCGAGCATCGTCCCTTTGCTTTTACCTTTAAACCCGACGAGCAAATTTCGCTCCAGAAAACGGACGTAAACGCCGCTTTTCGTTAGGCTTTAGGAGTCAATCAAATCACCCCACTTATGCAAATTTCACCGAACGAGATTTTCGCCGGCTACACCTTCGACACTGCTACAAATGAAATTCGCATCCCTATTGCCTCTCTTCCCGGTCTCTCTGCGGCTGAAGCGAATGCCGCTACAGGTAACGGGATGGAGGTGATTCGGCAAATTGTCGATCGCACTCATGTCGCGCTGACAGCCCTAGCACCGACGGCACGACCGACTAAAGCCGCTGTTACGAAACCTAATCCGTCGATCGCTTCTGGCGTAAATATTGCTCCCGGCATCTTACGGCAATCGTATTCTCTTTCCTTCGATTTGCAACCGACAGGGCTGGAATTGGCTTCCGAAGTCTAGTAACTATTAAATAACTACCATGCCTACTGATTTCGTTAGTTTCCGAGGGGCCAATTATGTTGCGGATCGCAACGCCCCAACTGTCCTTACTCCATACAAAGGTAGATTCAACCGACCTCCTGGCATGACTGATGCGACAGTAATCGAAATCCTCGCTGCTATAGGAGCAACTCAATTGACTCCTGGGGAAAAGGTTGCCTGCGAAACTGGGAAGGTATTTGAGCCTCGCCGCCTCAAATTTACATTCTCGACTGGAGCTAGTATTTCTGTACCGATTCCCACACGTGCCGGATTAATAGCTTTGGGTGCGAGCATTCGAGGAATTTTGCAAACAGGACTGAGTGGGACGATTGCTTGCGTCGGCCTGATCGGAGAGGAGTGGAAAAGACTGGATCAGGAGTTGCGCCCCGCAACGGTTGTCCCCGCCCCTGGTATTGATGTGCGCCCCACTACAGGGTTGAAAAATCCTATTTTCAGCGCTTTTATTCAGTACGAGAGCGATTCTGGTCGAACTTTCGCCGAAGGGGTGCGAATGAATACGAACCAAGCTACTAATCTTCCTTTCTCGCCTTATGCCGTGGTGATCGGTACATCGCTTGGAACTCTTTTGCCCGCAGGATGTGGGGGTGCTACTAATACAGACGCTCGAAGGTATGTCATTGACATATTGACAACTAACCTCCAAAATCCGACTCGAAAAATGATTGTCCCCGTAGCGGATGACGATGCTGACGATATTCGTGGCATTGGGGTTGGACTGGCTACAAACCCGCAAACTTTGTGTTTGCGATATTACGGAGAATCGGACAACCGATTTAGCAGATTCTTGCCTTAGTCAATGTTGGTTATTCCGCAGTATTTTACCGATATTGGGTTGGTCGTTCCCTATTTAACGATGGAAGTCGCTTATGTTGGTAATGACCTCCGATCACTCCAGCAAATAAGAATTTTGGAGGCTATCCCATCCGGGATAATCCCAAGCTCTTTAGCTGGTTTGTTACAACAATTTAGGCAATCATGCCTCGCTGAGGTTTCTCCGAGATATGCAGTGCTGACCTTGGGGGATGGGCGAAAACTCAAAATCTCTTACCCATTCAAACCCGGCACTTCAGATTGGCGGGTATTCTGGAATGATTTACTAGCCAATCCCCAAATAATTTTTGCCAAGGGTTTTGGGGAATCTGTATCTAATTCTTTTTTGAGGCGTTTGTGATGCGGTACATCTTTTTGAAATCAGAGGTTGTCGATAGTCGGTTAAATGTATTAGGGCTTAAAGAGTTAAGCTATCGGGCATCGGGTATGACTCCTGTGTGGATAAACTTTTGTGAAGCCAAAACGGATTGCATACATCCAGAAAAATGTGATCTCTTATCTTTCGATTCGGAGGAAGATGCGAAGGACTTGCTCGAAAAAACGGGGATGGAGGATGACTCGACAATAGTTTTTCTTGGTGTTGACGTGTGAGTAGCGTTGACAAGATTAAGACCCTCAAAACAGTTCGAGGTAAGGACATAAAACTCCGTTACACTCAAGACAACCTAGAGGATGCGCTAATCAATCAACGGCAATATTTTGACGAAGATGGCAATCAACTAACTCCTATCACTCCGTTATTACTGGCGCGCCAAGTACCAACGAACAACCCCACGATTGATAGACTTGGCAAGTCTGAGCCTCGGTATATTTCCGCTTGTTTTGGGTCGCCAACCAATCTTTCAGGACAAAGCGAATATAAAGTCCTTATTCCTTATGCTCCGGGCGACGCGAACCAAACGGAGCAAATCAAGGAAATTCGGGATTATGTTTCCGCAAGCTCTTTTCTTGTCCCTCAATCACCCTTGGCGCTGACTTACCAAGGAGAAAATTACATTCCGTAATGCCGATACTTACGACGATTATTGACGAGACGATCGCTACGGCAACCCCAACTTACACCGATTGGTTTCCTGCAAGCACGCTGCTCTTAGTATTTCAAAGTGATGATACTGGCGAATACACAAGTACGGGGGAATTCATAGAGGTTGCTGTAGCACTGTTTTCTCGCATCCAGTCTGCTCCCTTGATGGAGCGATTGTGCGCGATTTTTCAGGATTCTATCAATACAATTGATTTAATCCCTGTTCCAGGGGCTCTCTACAGAAATGATTTGTTCCCAATGCGATTGCTGATAAATCCGAGTTCTTCATTTCATGCGCGAATTTATGCTGTCTCAGAAAGTTAGTAAAACCGCGACTGGGCAATTTGAGGTGACTTATGAACACCTCCCCGATTTCAAGCTGGCATTAAATTTTAATTCCATAATTCAACGCTTTAACCTTCAAGGCAACTTCTGCTTATTACACTGGCAGGCTAAACCTTTTGGTCTCCGGCGATGGGGTGTTTATGATGGCGGAAAAGATTCCTATGTGGCTTGTGAATGGAATCAAGTTGAGGCACTGAAGAATCCAAGATGCCTACAGCTTGATGAGACTATTATTACCACTGTGCCGACGGCTGTTTTATATTTTGAGGCAAGTGTTTTGCCTGCGACACACACGAAAATAGGTTGAGCGGATGGAAAGGAAACTAGAATTGCTGACCGTTATCCTAGCCTCATTTAGTGTTGTTTCAATGAGTCTATCAATCGTGCAATCTAACAAGGAGGTCGTAAAGCGGCTCGCTCTAAATCAGAAAAGAATCGATACTGTCAAGAATCTCCTGAAAATTACGCAGGCTAATATGAACGACGTAGAAAAGTTTTTAGTAATGAAGCTGGGGTATGAAATTCGTGGCAGCGTCAAAGACCTGGATGAACAATTGCATCGCGATTATGAAAACGAGGATACGGGGTTCTAAATGGATAAACTTTCTTATCGAATTGTTGTTGGTAGTATCAGCCTTAGTGCTGTTATTTTTTCTGCCGGAGCCGTCTTCTTGGCTGTTCATTCTGCTTCGATTCCTGAGCAGCTCGTTGCGCTAGGAGTTTCGTCGTTTTCTGTCCTCAGCGGCCTTTTAGCCCCATCACCAAGAAATTGAAAAAATGCACTCATTAACTTTTGAAATGCGCCGGGGTACTAGCGAATCGCTGTTGGAAGGATTGCTCCATTTGAGCTATCCAGATGAAAGTACAATCAGTTATCGCAGCACTTCTGGCTGCGCTGGCTGGCAGCGACCCGGTGACGAGTGGGCAAGGGGCAAGGGCCCTATCCCTGCTGGTCGTTACGAAATCCCTGCGAAACCTTATTGGCTCGACACGCGGGGCATAGAAGGCTACTTTTTTCATATCACCCCCGATCCGGTTGTTTCCGGCGATCTCATTCGCTCTGAACTGGGAATCCATTTTGACGCTAATGTCCCCGGCACGGCCGGCTGCATTGGGCTCATGAATTTGGAGGGATGGCAGGGATTTTGTCGCCGGCTCTTGGAGATTGCGGCCCTGGGCGTTGACAAAGTTCCGCTCACGGTTCGGTATTAACCTGTATTCTTAAGTTGGAAGCGCCCAAAATTGCTTGGGCGCTTTTTCGTGGTCTGACCCCGAAAATAATACGGGTTTAATACCGTGTCAAATGAAGAGTCTCAAAATGCTTGTATTGCAAGGATTCTGCGTGACAAGGCAGAGGTCTGCAAAACCTCCACCCCCAGTTCAAATCTGGGTGCCGCCTTTTTTAATTAAAGTGCGATCTGAAACACAGTAGGGAAACGGCACTGCCGTGTCCTGTATTTTAGGATGAAACACAGTAGGGAAACGGCACTGCCGTGTCCTCTGAAATAATGTAGGGAAACGGCACTGCCGTGTCCTGTGACTGATTCTGCAAGAGTGACGGTATTGTGTACAGTAAATCTAAGCTGTTACAATTGTGGGCGATCGCCAGATTGAAAGTTTGACAATTATCCGACTAAGCTAAAGAAACCCGGTTTCTCGGTGGGTGATATAATCTAACTATGACTGTGGCAAATAAAAATAATTTAGCTTAACAAGTTAATCAAAAAATGGAGTAATCAACCATGCTGATAGAAGAATACTTTGATTTTTTTGCATCTGATGACATCCGAGTAAAAGGGACAAGAGTCGGAATAGAAAGCATCCTTTATGAATATATTTATCGGCAACGTTCACCCGAAGAAATCTTAAAACACTTTTCCACTCTGACCCTCGATCAAATTTACGCGACAATCCTTTATTATTTAACCAATAAAGAGAGTGTAGATAAATATATTGCCGACTGGCTAGAATGGTCGCACCAACAAAGAAAAGCCCAAGAATTAAATCCCCATCCAGCTTCGATTAGACTACAAAAAATCAAGATGGAAAGACAGAAAAATGGCACTAAAGTATCTCATTGATGAAAATGTCGATCCGATTTATCCTACTCAAATTATTCTCATGTTAAAATAATCTTAGAACATTGGAGGTTTTCCCATGATTCAAACGATATCCAAGTTAATGACTTTTGATGAGTTTCTGGAATGGAAGCCAGAAAACGGACGCTATGAACTACATAACGGAGTTATTGTTGAGATGCAGACGACAGGAAAACATGAAGAAGTTGTTGAATTTTTGCAGACAGAACTAATCCTAGAAACTCGGCGGCTGCAACTTCCCTATCGATTCCCCAAGAATGCCCTCGTTAAATCTCCAGAACAAGAAAAAGGTTATTTGCCTGATGTTTTAGCAGTTAATCGTGATGCTTTAGCGCTAGAGCCTTTATGGGCAAAATCCTCAACAATTACTTTAGGCTCATCCATTCCTCTGGCGATTGAAGTTGTCAGCACAAATTGGCGCGATGATTATGCACATAAGATGAGTGACTATGAAGCTTTCGGCATTCCTGAATACTGGATTGTCGATTATTTGGGTTTGGGAGGTAGCCGTTATATTGGTTCTCCAAAACAGCCTACTTTGTCGATTTGTCAATTGGTAGATGGTGAGTATCAGGTTAAGTTATTTCGGGGAGATGAAAGAATTGAGTCAGCGGTATTTCCAGAGTTGACTTTGACAGCGCAGCAAATTTTTAATGGCGGGTAAATATATGGCTAATCTGGAAAGCGTTAAGCCAATCAAAAGATGAGAATATAGCGTTTTTTAGTCTAGTGAAGTACAGATATGGGTAGGGAAACGGCACTGCCGTGTCCTGCATTTCCTCTGAAACACAAATGATGGGGTAGGGAAACGGCACTACCGCGTCCTGCATTTTCTCGGATTCCTTATCTCATCAAAATCGACCAACCAGAAACCTCAGACAAACCTCAAATACCACAACTCAAGTAACTTGTCAATAAAATTTGAGCAATTAGGCCGCTAGATTGGAAAATTAAATAATTCTTGCAGTTGAGCTGAGACTGCTTGTATTTGTGGTACAAATGAGCAAATAAAGAATGTTGAAGGTCACGCCTCATGGATGAAAACCGCCTCCGAGCTTACCTGAATCTGATTCAATTGCTGCTGAGTTGTCCGGCTGGGGAAGAGGGGGAACTGTTGCAGGAGCACTCTGAGTTTGTTGACTCTGGCTTGATTGAAGTGATGCAGCAAGAGGCGAGTCGGATGGCGGCGGATGGCGAACAAAATGCGGGTTTTTTGCAGCAATTGGCGGGGCAAATTAGTCAAGCTTTGGCGGAAGGGACGCAGGGAGGGAATGTAGACCGCGATTCTGCTTATCTGCAATTGATTAATGCGTTGATGAATTGTCCTAACGGTGAGGAACCGCAGATTTTAGATGCTAACTCGGAATTGCTGGATCTGGGGTTTGTGCTAAGTTGCGAGGCAGTAGCGGCAAGTTTGACAGAGCAAGGAGAGGAGAATTGGGCTAATTTTTTGCGAAATCTTGCCAGTCAGGTAGGGAAATTATTGGGCTTAACATCCTCTGAGGGTAATGATGTTGAGGATAAGTCGCCAGATGATTATGTAGCATTTTTGCAATTGCTGTTGCATACAGAGAACGATAATTTTGGTGAAGATTCGCAAGCCATTGATGCAGTCTTGCAAGCAAATCTAGATAAGCTAAATCTTAATTTTATTCCAGTTATCCAAAAAACTATGGCAGGATTACTGGGTACAATGGATGACCCAAAACAAGCTGGATACACTGTGGCTTTAATTGGAAACATTGCCATTAAGATTGAGCAACTTGCTAGAGGCAGTAGGGCTGACAATCTAGAAATTGCTATTGTTGCCTACGAAATCGTAATTTCCGTTCATACGCCGGAAACTAACCCACAAGTGTGGGCGCGGATGCAAAATAATCTGGCAATTTCCTACTATGACAGAATCAGGGGAGACAGAGCAGACAATCTCGAACGAGCGATCGTATTTTGCACCGCCGTGCTCGAAGTCCGCACCCGCGAAGCCTTTCCCGAAGATTGGGCGCAGACGCAATATAATCTGGCAAATGCCTACTTATACAGAATCAGGGGAGAGAGGACTGATAATCTTGAGACGGCGATCGCCTTTTACACCGCAGCGCTCCAAGTACACACCCGTGAAGCTTTTCCCCAATTTTGGGCGCAGACGCAAAATAATCTGGGAGAAGCTTACCGTAACAGAATCAAGGGAGACCGGGCCGAAAATATAGAAAGAGCGATCGCCTTTTACACTGCCGCACTGGAAGTCCTCACCCGCGAAGCTTTTCCCCAATTTTGGGGAATTACGCAAAATAATCTGGCGGCTGCCTACTTATGTAGAATCAGGGGAGAGCGGGCTGACAATATAGAAAGAGCGATCTCATATTCCTTTGCGGCACTGGAAGTCCTCACCCGCGAAGCTTTTCCCCAATTTTGGGCAATGACGCAAAATAATCTGGCCATTGCCTACTCCAACAGAATCAAGGGAGAGGGGGCTGACAATATAGAAAGAGCGATCACCTTTTTCACCGCCGCACTCCAAGTTTTTACCCGCGAAGCCTTTCCCAAAGATTGGGCAACAACGCAAAATAATTTGGCTACTGCCTACTTATACAGAATCAGAGGAGAGCGGGCAGACAATCTCGAACAAGCTATCGCATCTTACACCGCCGCACTGGAAGTCTCCACCCGCGCAGCCTTTCCCCAAGATTGGGCAATGACGCAACATAATTTGGGAAATGCCTACGGTGACAGAATCAAGGGAGAGAGGGCAGACAATATTGAAAGCAAGATCGCCTTTTGCACGGCTGCACTCGAAGTCCGCACCCGCGAGGCCTTTCCCGAAGATTGGGCAATGACGCAAAATAATCTGGCGGCTGCCTACTTATATAGAATCAGGGGAGAGCGGGCTGACAATCTCGAACAAGCGATCTCATATTCCTCTGCGGCACTGGAAGTCCTTACCCGCGATGCCTTTCCCGAACAATGGGCAAAGACGCAAAATAATTTAGCCATTGCCTATTCCAACAGAATCAGGGAAGAGCGGGCTGACAATCTCGAACAAGCGATCTCATATTCCTCTGCGGCACTGGAAGTCCTTACCCGCGATGCCTTTC
>NZ_JAUBVZ010000025.1:0-37095 GCF_036702805.1 Microcoleus sp. A006_D1 | reverse complement strand
CCGAACAATGGGCAAAGACGCAAAATAATCTGGCGACTGCCTACTATTTTAGAATCAGGGGAGAGAGGGCAGAGAATATCGAAAGCGTGATTGCATCTTGCACTGCTGCTACCGAAATTTACACCCGCGATGCCTTTCCCGAAAAATGGGCAACGACGCAAAATAATCTGGCTGCTGCCTACTCCGACAGAATCAGGGGAGAGAAAGCACAAAATATCGAAATGGCGATTCTTCGTTTCCGAAATGCACTAGAAGTTCGTACCCGCGAGGCTTTCCCGCAAAGCCATGCTGAAACCTTATTTAATTTAGGGCTTGCCTATCGAAAAGTTCCCAACTTGCGACTAGCTCACGATACTTTTGCTGATGCAATTAACACCGTAGAATTACTACGGACTGAAATTTATTCGGGAGATGAAACCAAGCAGAAATTAGCCGAAGAATGGAATAAACTTTATCGAAGTATGGTGGAAGTTTGCATAGAACTAAAAAACTACACCGAAGCCATAGAATACGCCGAACGCAGCAAAGCCCGCAACTTAGTAGAACTCCTCGCCACCCGCGACCTCTACCCCAAAGGTGATATTCCCGAAACCGTTATCAACGAACTCTCGCGCCTGCGTCGAGAAATTGATGCCGACCAGCGACGAGTGGACATCGAACAGATAAATCGTAACAACAACGGCGACACGATATCGGGAGAACGCAGCCCCCAAATCGACAACCTACAAACCACCATTCGCGATCAAACCAATCTAACCCAATTACGGCAACAACTAAATGAATTGATTGCCCGCGACATCAAACCCATTGACCCCGATTTCGCACTGACCCAAGAAGTTAAAGGCATCTCCTACAGCGAGATTCAATCCCTCACAGCAGAAAACACCGCTATCCTTCAGTGGTACATTACAGGCGACAGATTTCTTGCCTTCATCATCACGCCAGAATCGCCAACCCCTATAGTTTGGCAATCTTCAAAAGCCGACTTTAAAGCCTTAGAAAATTGGTTCAACGAGTATCTGAAAGACTACCAAGAAAACAAAACTCAATGGCAGCAAAACCTAGCCTCCCGCCTCCAAAGTCTAGCTAATATTTTGCATCTCAACGATCTTGTGGAAAGAGTTCCCAAACAGTGCAGTCAACTAATTCTAATTCCCCACCGCTTCCTGCACCTGTTCCCCCTTCACGCCTTGCCAGTTAGCCGTGAAACCTGGCAGCGGTTTAATTCAGAAACCCCGTCTCCAGAACCCACTAATCCTTGCCCGCTAGATTGCTTCAAACAAGGTGTCCGCTACGCCCCCAGTTGCCAACTCCTGCAACAGGCACAAAGGCGAGAACGCCCCAATTTCACACACCTATTTGCCGTCCAAAATCCTACCAATGACCTGGAATTTACCGATGTAGAAGTACAAGCAATCAGTCAGAATTTCCCACCCGAAAATCAAGATATTCTCATCCAAAATAATGCCATAAAATCAGCCATAAATGACAACCGCCTCCGCATCGCCCACTGCGCCCACTTTAGCTGTCACGGCTACTTTAACTTTCAGCAACCTTTGCTATCAGCATTACTGCTAGCCGACAGCGAATTACCCCCGCCAGCGCCAGCAGAATCAAACCCCAACCGTTATCAATCATTACAAAATGGCAACATTCTCGACCTTGACAAATGCCTCACCTTAGCAGACATCTTTGCCCTCGACTTCCGAGAATGTCGCCTAGTAGTCCTCTCCGCCTGCGAAACCGGCCTCAGCGACTTTAGCAGCATCAGCGATGAATATATCAGCTTACCTAGCGGTTTCCTCGTGGCCGGGAGTTCCAGTGTAGTACCGACACTTTGGACTGTGAATGATGTGTCTACTTCATTGCTGATGATAGAATTTTATCAGAATCTCAAAGCCGGGTTAAGCGTCGCTCTTGCCCTCAACAAAGCTCAACTTTGGCTGCGGGATGTTACAGTAGATAAGTTACAACAGTGGACAAGCAAACTTTCGATACGTCCCTCCCTAAAAGAGGATCTATACGTGATGCTTGATGAGTTAGACTCCACAGAACAACCACCTTTTCAATCGCCTTATCATTGGGCTGCATTTTGTGCAACTGGTCAGTAAAAATCAAATAATTATGCTCGAAAATAATCAAAAAAATATCAACGCCTTCATACACCTCATCAAAAATCAGAAACCCCTGTTTTTGATAGACAACAGGTATGAAGACCTTAATCAAGCAAAAGATACTTTCCGAGAAACAGAGGATGAACTTTCTGATGATATCATTGAATGGTGTGCAAAGTACACCGACATTCAACAAGCATTACGCCAGACTCGCAAAGAGTTGTTTCCACCAGCAACCAAATCTACGGAGGGCGATCGTCTACCCGGAAGCACAAAAATAAATCCTCCACCAAAGTCTTCACCTCCCAAAGCTGCCAAAGAAACGCTATTAAATGCCATCCAAGAAAGTTTTCCCAACCAGTCAAAATAGAAGACCCGGCGGTTGAAACCGCGTCTACACAAACAAAACCCGCCTCCGCGGGTTGAAGAGCGGGCGGTTAAAATTAGCTTATTTTATTCAGTCCCTCGCTCGCTCGGACATCGTTTGTATAAACCTGGTTTCAACCGCCGTCTTATCGAAACCCTATTAGGCTCTAGGTGATGAATAGCACTCAATTGACAGGCAAACTTGCCAACCCAAAACTAACGCTGTTTGCCTTTCAATTGTGCAACAACCTTGCCCAAGGCGACCAACAAACTGTAGACAATGCCGACCATTTATGGCATCAATGCGTTGCTTTGGGAAACCTGCTGCAAACTAATCCAAAACTCGATTCTTTACCCGAACATCTTGCCAACACAAAAAGCCAAAATAGCCAACAAAGCGAATATTTAGAACTTTATGCAGATAGAATCCTATCATTTACGACTCTCAGCCAACCGGACAAAGTACCCCTAGAAGGCGCAATTTATCCGGTGCAACTGCACGACACTTACGCCCTTGACTTGACGCTGCTTGCCGCAGACACAGTAGAAATCAACCAACTAAACAATCTAAATTTTCAAGGTTGTCTGCTACCCAAGAAAATCCAAGCATCACTGGGACAAACCCTGGTATTATTTGCCAAACCCGTTGATTTTTCCGGTGATTATAAAGAATTAGCAGCAGCTTGTGTAGAAGCTTTGTTTCAAAATGTAGAAAACCAGCCCAAACCCTATTTCATAGCAGAGGGAAAACTTCTCGGTAGTCCCATTTTTGAATTTGACAATCCTCAAGAAAATCCGAGTTTAAACTGCCACATCCTAGTCTGGTTCAACACAGATGAAAAAACTTCAGAGTTAGAGAATAGTGGTGATTATTATAATCCGCTGCTCAATTTGTTATGCTGTCGAACTAAAATCATTTACGCCTATTACCAAGCGCAGCGCTGCAACGAGAAAGCGAGGAAACTCTACAGCCAATTAGAAGCCAAGGTGAAAGAGTTTAGCAATTTAAAATCTGAGCCAAAAGAGCGACTGCAACAACTCGAAAATTTTCTGATTCAACTTCCCCAAATCGGGTTTGAGTATGCCCGCTATTTGCGAGATATAGAACTTCACCTGACTACAATTGAAACGAATGCTGACAATTATACTTACTGGCGCAAACAACTTGTCAGTTGCAGCATCGAAGGAACAGATAACTTAGATTTTATCCAAGATTTTTTGACTGGGAGTTGCCAGATGTTTCAGAAACAGATTAAAATCAACATGAGTTATCTTACCGCAGGACGGCAATTGTTTCAACAGATGATTGAAACTATCCGAATAATTGTGGAATTGGACGGTCAAAAACAACAAGCAAAGTTTGAGTTAGCGGAAAGAAAGAGCGATACCGAATTGCAAAACACGATTCAATCAGTAGGTGCAGGCATCGGTGCAGGCATCGGTGTAGCCGGAATCATTGCTAGCAGCTATCCTCTCATAACGCAAGTTCCAATAGCACCTTTTTCTACATCTTTACCACCCCATCCCTTTGTATTATCTCTCTTCTTCAGTTTATTATTCGGCGCAGGCTTTGGCTTTGGTACTTGGCGGTTAACTCGCAAAATTAAGCCCAAGGATGCAAATAATAGCAATCAGATAATTGGTAGAATACCGGGCGGTTGAAACCGCGTCTATAAAAACAAAACCAGCCTCCGCTGGTTGAAGAAAGAGCGCTTAAAATCATGCTACTCTCTTCAGTCTGCGGAGGCAGACATCGTTTGTATAGGCGCGGTTTCAACCGCCGTCTGCATCTCACCATAATTCGAGATCACTTATGACTTTTTCTAAATCAATCTTTTTCGTCATCTCCTGCGGCAAATAATCAAAAACTTTCTCTAAAACTTCCACAGACACATTGTTCATCAACCAATCATCACTACAATTATCCCCAAGATTAAAAAAATACATTAAACGTTCCTCTATCGACTCCTTATCTCCTTTATCCACTTGTCCAACTCGCTCAAACCAATTCCCTTGCGAGTCCTTAAAACAATTAGCATCAACAGTACATATCTGATGCACTAAAGCTAAGGAATTCTTATCAAGACCATTTTTGCTGGTCGAGTTAATCGGATACGCTGTTGGCAAACCTTTACAGGTTTCTTGGAAAGTTAAGGGAATCACCGTAAAAGTTTGTAAGCATTCAGAGTTATCTTGAAATTGGTCAATTTCCCAAAAGAGATAATGATGCTCTCCCCGTAAAACCCTACTAGAATTAACTATCCGTGTACAATTAAACGTCTTGCATTCCATCTTCCCTGGTTCACTTAAATCATAAATGTGATTGTGATTTTGCTTGCAATAAAGAGATATTTTCTGGGGATTCACCAAATAAATCCAACCTTGACGAGGTGTTTTTCCAGCCACGTTATCACCCTAATTCACTGATTAATTTTTGTCTTTCTGTCTCAAGATTCAGTCTCACTACTTGCTCTAGTTGATGGCTATCTTTAACCTCAATCATTGGGGCAGTGCTGTACACATACTTTAGTAACTTCTGGATTTTCTCCTGTCCTGAACCTGCCCATTCTCTGCGAATGTTTTCCAGCATTAGTTTTAGTCCTACGGGCAATTCTAAATCATCGATATTACCTGCTTCGGCACCAAGTCGGATAAATATGGTTTCTCCCACAGATTCTTGCACAATTGTTTTGCCATTCATTTGATTTAAGGCGACAATTATGTCTTCGTTCCAAGGGCTATAGTGATAATAACGCCAATTGAGTTCTGTAAGCTGTTTGCTCGTCCATTTGACAGCATAAAGGTCGGCTAAATACAAAAATTTGATTAATTGGGTTTTTGTAATATGACCTTTTGTGGCGTAAACAAAATACTTGATGAGGGTTTCTAACATGGCTTTGATTCTTTGTAGGGTGCGTCGCTATAAAAATTCATAAATTCCATCGATCATGTTATCGCGATGCACCTTACGACAGTTGGACAAGAGTAAAAGAGAGGGTTATTTCTACTCGTTAACAGGCTCTGCCTGGTAACGCAGATTCGGAGGCTCTGCCTCCTTAATTATGTGCCGAGGCAGAGCCTCTAGATATGGATTCCAAGGCAGAGCCTTGGAACCAGTTACTGTTACGATTAAAGAAACCGGGTTTTTAGCAGAATTTACGTCTACAATGGGTATTTTCGTGAAAAACCCGGTTTCTGGACACCCGCAGGCAAGTCCTAAATCGTACTTTAACCGTTACATTTTACTGATAATCCTTTGCACGATTTCGACACCTGTTACCGCCTGCCACCCAAACAGCCCCAACAGCGCCACATTCAGGAAGATGTGAGTGTATCTCGCCCAATTTTGACCTTTTTGCATCAACGGAGTCAGCGAGGCTGAAATCGCAATTATTGCGGTCATTCCCAAGCCTGCTACTAGGTGCGGGGCGACAAATAGTTTGCCGTTGTTGATGTAGGTGACTGCCATTCCGCCGATCGCACCTGTTACCATCAAGGCTAGCAGCAAAGAGCCCATCTGGTGGTGCTTGATGTTGAATTTGCCCTTAATTAACTCTTTTTTGACATCGCCTTCCGCACTTCTGGTGCGGCGGATTTGAATGCCCAGATACAAAGCATAAAATGAGATTGCTAGCAATACCCACATTAAAACTGGGTGGAAGAATTGGCTCCAAACTTTCACAGACTGCGGAATTTCGAGATTCATAGTGTTCTGAGGATTAGCAAACATACTTCATAAAACTTAGCATACCAGTCAGTCCGTCTCGTGCGACGGTACAAATATACGGTATGAGAGACTATTATGCCTGCCACTAAACAAGACGCTGTATTGATTCAAGCTGCCAAGACTGGTAACATTATTCACGTCCAAGCTTTACTCGCTAAGGGCGTTGACGCTAATGCCAAAGACTCTGAGGGGACGACGGCTTTGATGTTTGCCGCCCAAAAGGGCTATACGGAAATCGTGCGTATTTTACTAAAAAATGACGCTAATGTCAACCATGTGAGCAGGCGTTTTGGGCTGACGGCTTTGATGCTGGCGGCGGCTCACAAACAGGCTGATGTTATGCGGCTGTTGTTGGCGGCGGGTGCTGATGTTGATGCTAAAAATGATGATGGAAGTACGGCTTTGATGGCGGCTTCTCTGAAAGGCGATATCAATGTTGTGCGGCTTTTACTTGATGCTAAGGCTGATGTGAATGTCCGAGATAAAGATGGAGATTCGGCTCTGAAAATAGCGGCTTTATCGGGGCACGAAGCTGTTGTTAAAGCTTTGGCTGATGCGGGTGCTATTGCTGACAATTCTATGCTGTTTTTAGCTGTTAGTCAAGGTAGCGCTGAAATTGTCCGAATTTTGCTTAACTGCGGTGCGGATGTTAATCTTAAAAATCTACAGAGCAAAACTCCTTTAATGCAGGCTGCGACGGCGGGCAATTTGGCTGTTGTTGAGGTTTTGTTGGCTGCTGGTGCTAATGTGGAAATTCCTGACAAAGACGGCGAAACTGCTTTAACTTTGGCGGCGGATTTCGGCAATGTTGATGCGGTGCGAGCTTTGCTGGCTGCGGGTGCTGATGTTAATGTGAAAAGTGGAGATGGCGGCACGGCTTTGATGGCTGCTGCTGGGGGAAATTTGCCGATCGCCCTTATCTTACTCGATACTGGCGCGGATATCAACGCTAAGGACAAAGATGATGAAACTGCGTTGAATTTTGCGGTGGTTGAAGGCTGCGAAGATGTGGTGGAATTGCTCTTAAACCGAGGTGCTAGTGTCGGTTCTAGAAATCGGTTGGGCGATACGCCTTTGCTGGTGGCTGCTGTTCACGGTCATAGTGCGATCGTATCAGCTTTGCTGCAAAAAGTAAACTCAAATCAGGCTGATTTTCTGAATGCTAAAAACTTTGGGGAGACGGCTTTGACGCTGGCTGCTTTTCACGGACATACTGAGACGGTGAAAGCCTTGCTTGACGGCGGTGCTGATCCGAATGTCCCGGCGGATTTGGGGAAAACTGCTTTGATGAAGGCGTGCGATCGCGGTTATATGGCGATCGTCCAAATATTAGTCGAAAAAGGTGCAGATGTCAACTTGCTGGATGATTCCGGCGCAACTGCTGTCATGTGGGCCGCACATCGGGGTTACGCTGATGCAGTTAAGATTTTAATCGCTGCTGGTGCAGAGTTAAATCACAAAAATCCTGGCAATTATACAGCTTTAATGTTAGCTGAGTTTAAAGGTTATTCCACTGTGGTGAAATTGCTCAAAAATGCAGGAGCACAAGAGTAAATATAGCATCGCGGGAGACGTAGACGGCGGTTGAAACCGCGTCTATACAAACCAAGCAGACGGCGGTTGAAACCGCGTCTATACAAACAAAGTCCGCCTCCGCGGACTGAGGAAAATGCCGTATCAAGAAAAAAACGTAATGTTAACCATCCATTCTTCAACCCTTGGCAATGCGGGTTTTGTTTTTGTAGGCGCGGTTTCAACCGCCGTCTACTCTTGAAAATATCTGCGTTTATCTCCGTTTATATGCCTTAAATCTGCGGTTTTGCTATTAGACCTCTTGCAAAAGTCCTTTTAATCAAATTTTGGAACGGGCAAGATGCCCATTCCACAAGAAAAAAAATTTTTGTGGGATGGGCATCTTGCCCGTCCTAGCTATTTTTGCAAGAGGTCTATTCATAAAAGATTTAGCCAAGAAGTCTCAATCCGCTTTACGCACCCAGCCATTAATAGTAAACCGACTATCAGCAAAAGCTTTCGAGGGACAGCTAACTCGCAAAACTTCGTGCATATAGCGGCTTAGGAAAAATACAATGCTATTATTGCGAGGTTCCACAGTTCTGAATGTCTCATCTGCAACATAAAAATTGTTCTCGACTTTGCTATCGTAAATCAGCAATTCGCCACCTGAAAAAGCCTTGGGCTCTCGATTGAAATAATAAACATAAGTAAAAAATCTGGTAGCTGTATCTGGTGAACCGCTGTCGTTATGCAGTTTATAAAAGTTGTTGTCATTGTGCAGAGTTAGCTGAGCTTCTATGTCACCAAGCGCAAATGAGGGTAGATTTAATTTACGCAGCACGTCGGGGAGAATTGCTTTGATGCGATTCACCATCAATTCGGAAAATTCGGGGAAGGAGTGAAGCACCATCGAACGGCGGTAATCTTCGGCATTTGTTGAGGTGCTGGTACTTACAAATTCTGATTCTTTTGCTAAAACGTATTTGATTAGTTTGTTCTTTTCTGCGGCTGTCAAAAAGTTGTCTATTTGGGCGTAGCGAGATATTAAGTCGTCATTTACAGGCGCGGAGACTGGAATTTCTGCGGGAATTTCTGCGGGAATTTCTACGTGAATTGCTGGCTGCTGCGGTTGAAATTGCTGCAAGTAAATTGGGGGCTCAGTGACTAATCCGACTAGGTGTTCGCCGGGAAAAGAAAGGCTGGAACGCCCGTCGTCTATGGGGATTTGAAATAAGGTGGAAAAACCTGGTGTCTGTTGCGTGCGATCGACTAATGTTTTGACAAGGCTGTGCAATAATGGTGTGTCTGATTTGAGAATGACGGTGCACTGATGTCCGCCAGTAAGCAGGATTTTAACTTTTATGTCTTGGGGTTTTATTTGCTGTTGAGTGTAAGTCATAATTTTTTAAGGACGCAATTTTGGAAGCAATTCTGGAAGGACACAACAGTGTTGTGTCCCTACTATAGGGTATTATTCCTAATGCAAGAAGTGGCGGATGTCGGTAAACACCATTGTGATTCCGAGTTGGTTAGCCGCCTCAATGGAATCTTTATCGCGCATACTACCTCCCGGTTGGACGATCGCAATTATCCCCGCGCCCGCCGCCGTTTTTACGGAATCGTCGAAGGGGAAGAAGCCGTCGCTAGCCAAAATCGCTCCTTTGCTCTTCTCTCCTGCTTGTTCCAATGCTAGTTTAACCGATCCCACGCGGTTCATTTGTCCGGCGCCGACACCGATTGTAGTGCGATCGCGCGTCACAACGATCGCATTCGATTTAACGTGTTTCGCTACTTTCCAAGCAAACAGCAATTCTGCTAACTCTTCAGCAGTCGGCTGTTTCTCAGTAACTGCGCGCCATTTGCTAGTTTCTTCTACTACATTGTCCGAGTCTTGTACCAGCAAACCACCTGCAATAATTTTAACAGTTTGCGCTGGCCCTTGAGTCAAATCAGGCAAAATTAATACTCGAACTTTCGCCTTCTTTTTGATGATTTCTTCGGCTTCCGGTTCGCACCCCGGCGCCACAATACATTCTAAAAATGTTTTAGTTAACGCCGTTGCGGTAGCAGCATCAATCGGACGGTTGAGGGCGACAATTCCGCCGAAAGCTGAGACTGAATCCGTGTCGAAGGCTTTTTGATACGCTTCGGAAATAGTTGTTCCCAAGGCTGTCCCGCAAGGATTTGTATGCTTCAGAATAGCGGCGGCGGGAGTCTCCGGGAATTCTACAATCAGCCGCCTTGCTGCTTCTAAATCTACTAAATTATTGTAGCTTAATTCTTTGCCTTGCAGGATGGTGCTAGTTGTCCAGCCTGTCGGTGTAGTTCCGCTTTGATACCAGGTGGCGGCTTGGTGGGGGTTTTCGCCGTAGCGGAGTGTTTGCAGCTCTTTTCCTGATACATTAAACTGTTCTGGTAGCTTCGATTCGGGCTCGGATTTGCTGCTGAGATAATTTGCGATCGCGCGATCGTAGTTTGCTGTATGTTCAAATGTTTCTAGCGCGCACTCTTGCCGGAATTTTAAGGATGCTTCCCCGCCGTTTTGCCGAAGTTCTGCTAAATAAGTATTGTACTGGTCAGGATTGCACAAAACTGTCAAATGAGCGTGGTTTTTCGCGGAAGCTCTCAGCATCGCCGGCCCGCCGATATCTATCTGCTCGATGGCGTCTGCAAGTGTTACCCCCGGTTTGGCAATTGTCTGTTCAAATGGATACAAATTGACTACAACTAGATCGATCGCCCGAATTTGATTTTCGGTTAAATCTGCGAGGTCTTGTGCTACATCGCGGCGCGCTAAAATACCTCCGTGGATGCGCGGGTGAAGTGTTTTGACTCGCCCTCCCAAAATTTCGGGAGAACCAGTATATTCCGCAACTTTAGTGACGGGGATGCCAGCTTCTTTGAGGGCGCTTGCTGTCCCGCCGCTGCTAATTATGTCAAATTCAAATTCTTCTACTAGACTGCGCGCTAAGTCGATTAGCCCGGTTTTATTGGATACGCTCAGAAGTGCTAGACGTGCCATTGGTTTGAAGTTGCGATCGCAAAAATAGACAGGTTACATTCTATATCAAATCTGGCGGCAGGGACACAATTTAGTAATTGGCAAGTAAATCATTGCGAAAAAACAATAGTATCTTGTAGGGGCGGGTTTAGCTAAGAATCTATGATACAAGCCAGTTTATGAAGGCAAAACCCGCCCTCCCCATCTAATGTTTATTTGTACCCACCTACTTAATTATGATGATTTTTTAAAGTAAAGATGAGTTTGCTTTTTACTCAGCGTATTTTTTTCAAATTTATATAATAATTTATACTTTGCCGTTGCTTCTAAATATTTAGAACTTGCCCGTCGCTCCTATTATTTTGTCCGGTGCGAGGGGGATTCAAGCCCGATCTCGCCTTAATTGTTCGTATCCATACTACGTAAATGCCGATGTTGTTGAAATTACTTAGTCAATTGTGAATAGATAATTAGATGGCAATCGCTCTAGAATCTTAACCAGATTTTAGGATGAATTCTAAAAGTCATGTGCTAGCATCAGGTGTAAATTGTTCTCTCGGTAAATTGGCACGAAAAGTGGGGGAGAGCAACACCTTAATAAAAAATGGCAGGTTTAAATATGTCTTTTCAAGAAGCAGATCCCAAAAATAACCTCAGTAATATTAGCAGTAGCCAAAAAGCAACTACTAAAAACATGATCCAGAGAAAAAACTATCAAAATTTACCCACAAATTTAGCCGAAAATTCGGCAGATACCAGCATTTCAGAAGCTTATCTTGTTAATCTGTGCCAATTGCAGCAGATGCAAATAGCAATGGAACAGCTAAAACAGGATTTGAAAGCTAGCGAATCTCGGTTTCGGAATGCGATCGCCAAAAATGCCGACGGTATCGCAATCGTCAACAAACGAGGGCTTGTCTGTTTTGCCAACCCGTCAGCAGAAGCGCTGTTTAACTGCAAAGCAGAAGAACTTTTAGGCCAAGCATTTTTTGGCAATTTGGTAGTAGAAGGTTCAGCTTGCGATATTGAGATGGATACGGATATTATTCCGCAAGTTGGAGAAACAGATGCAGCAGGAATGCGCGTCGTGAAAACAGAAGTTGAAGCTATTAGCAAGCACAAAGCAAATGCTGTAGTAGAAATGCGGGTGGTGGAAACGGAATGGGAGGGAGAAATGGCTTATTTAGCTACCCTGCGGGATGTTACCGATCGCAAGCGCGCCGAAGAAATGCTTTGGTTGTACGATCGGGCTATGGCAGCTACCAGTACCGGAGTTACGATTTCTGACGCAACTAATCCCGAACATCCGATTATTTATTGCAATCCCGCCTTTGAAAGTATGACAGGTTATCGGCGGGAAGAAATTATCGGGGAAAACTGCCGATTTTTGCAAGGAATCGATACCGACTCCGAGGCACTAGAAATCATCCGCCAAGCATTGCAAACTGACAGCGAATGTCAGGTAATATTAAAGAATTACCGCAAAGACGGAACCGCTTTTTGGAATGCTTTATCAGTATCTCCCGTGCGCGATAGCACCGGAAAATTAACTCATTTCATCGGCGTACAGAGAGACATCACCGATCGCAAACAAGCCGAAGAAGCATTGCAAAAATCCGAAGCACAAAGCAGACAACAAGCAGCACAACTAGCAGCAACAATTGAGGAACTCAAAACCACTCATTCCCAATTAGTCCAGAGCGAAAAAATGTCGAGTTTGGGATTGCTAATTGCCGGAGTAGCTCACGAAATCAACAACCCCGTCAGCTTTATCTACGGCAATCTCGCTCACCTCAAAGATTATACTCAAGACTTGTTTCACATCGTCGAACTTTACCAACAGCACTATCCCAATCCAGTTGCGGAGATTCAACAAGAAAGAGAAGATAATGAACTAGATTTTTTAGCGGAAGATTTACCCAAAATACTGTCTTCAATGAGCGTTGGTGTCGATCGCATTTGCCAGATTGTCCAGTCGCTGCGGAACTTTTCGCGGCACGACGATTCACAAATGAAACCCGTTAACCTCCACGAAGGTATTGACAGCACGCTGCTAATTCTCAATCACCGTTTGAAAGGAAACGGCGAAAAACCGCCAATTCAAATTGTCAAACAATACGGAAACTTGCCACCTGTTGAGTGTTTCCCAGGGCCAATCAATCAAGTTTTTATGAATATTCTCAGTAATGCGATCGATGCTTTAGATGATGGGAACATTATGCAAAATCTTCAAGAAATGCCAGAAAAATTCCGCCAGATTAGAATTTATACGGAAGTTGTCGGAGATTTTGTAGAGATCAAAATTGCCGATACCGGGCCCGGAATAACTGAGGAAGTCAAGCAGCGCATATTCGATACATTTTTTACTACAAAACCCGTTGGAAAAGGCACGGGAATGGGTTTGTCAATTAGCTATCAAATTATTGTAGAAAGACACAAAGGCGAATTCTATTGTACTTCGGAATTGGGCAAGGGCACGGAATTTACTATCAAAATTGCGATCGCACATTAGCCTACTTAGCCATAATAAAAATTGTTTTTAGATGCAGCAGACGGCGGTTAAATTAAGTTATTCTCTTCAACCCGCGTCGGCGGGTTTTGTTTGTGTAGGCGCGGTTTAAACCGCCGTCTGCATCTGCGTAATTACGGTTAAATTATGTTATCCTCTTCAACCCGCGTCGGCGGGTTTTGTTTGTGTAGGCGCGGTTTAAACCGCCGTCTGCGTCTTCAACCCGCGTCGGCGGGTTTTGTTTGTGTAGGCGCGGTTTAAACCGCCGTCTGCGTCTGCGTAATTACGGTTAAATTATGTTATCCTCTTCAACCCGCGTCGGCGGGTTTTGTTTGTATAGACGGCGGTTTCAACCGCCGTCTACATCCGTGGAATTAAAACACCTCCGCACCCTCCAACTTCTTCATAGTTTCAACCTTAGCCCTCGCCGCTTCCCCGCAAGTCTTCGGCGTCGGAAACATCTTCCCAGGATTTGCCAAACCCTTCGGATTAAACACCTGACGCACCCACTGCATCGTCTCCAAATCTACCTCCGAAAACATATCCGGCATAAAACACTTCTTATCAGCACCGATGCCGTGTTCCCCCGAAAGACTGCCGCCGACTTTCACGCAAAGCCTGAGAATTTCCCCGCCCAATTCTTCCACCTTTTCCAGCGCACCTTTTACCGAGTTATCGTACAAAATCAGCGGGTGCAAATTCCCATCTCCCGCGTGAAATACATTAGCAATTCGGTAGCCGTATTTCTCGCTCAAACCCTCAATTTCTTTCAAAACATAAGCCATTTGCGTGCGCGGAATTACGCCGTCTTGCACGTAATAATCAGGGCTGAGATGACCCGCCGCCGCAAAAGCAGCTTTCCGCCCTTTCCAAATTTTCATCCGCGTTTCCAAGTCATGAGCCGTCGTGATATTTCGCGCTCCATTCTGCTTGCAAATATCCGCAATTCGCTGTTTGTTTGTAGCAACTTCCACTTCTAAACCGTCAATTTCTATCAGTAGAATTGCCGCCGCATCGCGGGGATAACAACCAGTTGCTACAACATCTTCCACAGCATTGATGCTGATGTTGTCCATGATTTCCATGCCGCCGGGAATAATGCCAGCGCTGATAATATCGGAAACCGATTCGCCCGCTGCTTCTATGCTGGCAAAATCGGCTAGGAGAACGCAAATAGATTCTGGCGCTTTGAGAATTCGCAGAGTAACTTCTGTGGCGATGCCTAAAGTGCCTTCGGAACCGACAAATACACCAGTTAAATCGTAACCGGGCATTTCGGGAATTTCGCCGCCAACCTCGACAATCGAACCGTCGGGAATTACCAATTTTAATCCTAAAACGTGATTGGTTGTAACTCCATATTTCAGGCAATGAACGCCGCCAGAATTTTCGGCAACGTTGCCGCCAATCGAACAAACAATTTGACTGGAAGGATCGGGCGCATAGTAGAAACCTGCGCCGCTAACTGCTTGCGTTACCCAGTTATTAATTACTCCCGGTTGTACGACTACTTGCTGGTTTTCTAAGTCTACTTTCAGGATTTTTCGCATCAGGGCTGTGACAATCAGCACGCAGTTTTCTACGGGTAAAGCGCCGCCGGAAAGCCCGGTGCCGGCGCCTCTAGCTACCCAGGGAATGGAATTGCGATCGCATATTTTGACTACATTTGCCACTTCCTCGGTAGTTCGCGGCAATACCACCAGGGCGGGGCGCTGGCGGTAGCTAGCGAGTCCGTCGCACTCGTATACAATCAATTCTTCGCGGCGCTGCACTACGCCGTTTTTGCCCACTACAGCCTCAAATTCTTTAATAACGGGTTTCCAGTTGCGTTCGGTTTCTACGGCTATCATTAGTAACTTAATTTTAAGGGTTGCAATACTGACACTGAGCGGGATCGGCAGTCTCTCGACCGTCGGGAAACAGTTCTTCTTTAGTATAACCGCAGTTTTTGCATTGATAAATAGTCGATCGCACCAACTGAGTCGGAAAATAGCAAAGTCCGCAGGGCAATCCGATTTTCCTCTGGGCAACCTCGAATCCCGGCCAACCGCACTCCGGGCAGAATTGCTTGAATTTTTTAACTAAATCGAGAGTTGCATTTTCAATGTTTTTCATCCGAGTCGGATTGTACATCGCCCGCATATCTGTTTCGAGATGAACTCGATTAGTTGCAGATTTTTTTAAGCCTGCTGTCACAGCATCAAAAAGTTGTTTATCTGTCGCAATGCCCTTGACAATTTCCCCATTACCCAGTGCAGCATCGCCAACTACAACAACCAGTCCGTGTTCGGGAAATCCAGCTTTTTCAGCAAAATCATCTGCTTCTTCCATACTAGAAACTAACTGGTGACTGTAATTAGTTTCTACGGACAAAGATTCGCCGACAAGTTCGAGATTGTTGGCTCGATCTAATAAAAGTACGATTTCTCTGTTAGCTGGCAGATACGGCATCATTGGGTGAGGGCCGAAAGTGCCTTCGCTGGCAAATGCCAGAGTTTCACCTGCAATTGCTAGAGCTTTTTCGGCTTTCTGGCGAGCCGCTTCTCTTTGAGTTCCGAAGCGTTTAACTTCTCTGGTAAACGTGCCGAAAGCGTCAGTGTCAAGCTCGGCAGGTACGCTAATTTTGACTCCTAATTCTCGTTCCAAAATAGGAGCCATCACCCGTTCTTTTCGGTGCATAGTAGCAAGAACGGCGGTGCGATCGCTCAATAATTGATTGGGATTCACAGACTCAGAAATATTAGACATACAGCAGCATCATTTCATAACAGAAGACTCAAATACACCCTTCGCTCTAAATTATCAATTCAGCACTCAAGCGTCAAGCTTAAAAGCGATCGCTAGTTGCCTCCAGTCACTCCCCCAGCTTGACCTCTGAGTACAAAAATTACTCCGGTCATAATCAAGGCGACGCCTACCAACCGCAGCGGCGGCAAAGGCTCGTGAAATATAAGTTTCCCGCCTAAAACAGTAAACAGGTAACTAATTGACAGTAAAGGCGAGACTATGCTAAGGTTTGCCCGTGACAGAACGACGATAAAGCCGATCGAAGAAACTGCATACAAAGAAAGACCGCCTACAATCAACGGCTGAGTTGCCATTGCTACGACTTTTTCGACTAAATTATCAGCGCCAATCGGCCCTAATATTTTAGCTCCTGCCTTCAGACTGAATTGACCTGCGACGCCGCACAAAATAGCAGCAAGCAAGACCAGAAAAACGCTTCTATTCATTAGTTCACCAACTTATACTACAGCACCAGAATTGCCCACACAAAAACTACCCTTAACATTTTAAATTAAGTTTGATTTAGTTTTGTTTGATTTCAATATTTTTAGCAAAAATAGTGGAAAATCAAGGATTGTCGATCGCGATCGAGAGTGGAAAACACAAATGGCAGAACAGACCAAAGCAAGCGGGGAAAACACTCTCGAACTATCGATACTTATGCCTTGCCTGAATGAGGCAGAAACTTTAGAAATTTGCATCGAGAAAGCCCAGAGGTCGCTGCGCGAACTTGATATTGTCGGCGAAGTTATCATAGCAGACAACGGCAGCACGGACGGTTCTCAAGATATCGCCGCCAACCAAGGGGCCAGAGTCGTGCCGGTAGCAGCCAAAGGCTACGGCAGCGCGCTGATGGGGGGCATCCTAGCAGCCCGCGGAGTTTATATTATCATGGGCGACGCTGACGACAGCTACGATTTTTCCAACCTCGGCGCTTTTGTCGAAAAATTGCGGGGAGGCTGCGATTTAGTGATGGGAAACCGCTTTCAAGGGGGCATCAAACCGGGTGCAATGCCGCCGCTACACAAATATTTGGGAAATCCGGTGCTGACATGGGTTGGGCGACTATTCTTTGCAAGTCCCGCCGGCGATTTTCACTGCGGGCTCAGGGGTTTTAGGAGAGACTCAATTTTGCAACTCGACTTGCAAACAACGGGGATGGAATTTGCTAGCGAAATGGTGGTGAAGGCTTCTCTGTACAAGTTGCGGATAAGTGAAGTCCCAACGGTACTTTTTCCCGACGGGCGCAGTCGCCCGCCGCACTTGCGAACTTGGCGAGATGGCTGGCGACACCTGCGATTTTTGCTGCTTTACAGTCCTCGCTGGCTGTTTTTGTATCCGGGTGTGGCGCTGATAATTTGGGGTTTAATTGTCGGCATTTGGCTGTTACCTGGTACTCAAAAGATTGGTAGTATTAGGTTTGATGTGCACACGCTGCTTTATGGGGCGATCGCAATTATCATCGGTTTTCAAGCAGTAACTTTTGCTTTTTTCACCAAAGTTTTCGCCATCAGCGAGAAACTGCTGCCCGCAGACCCGAAACTAAATAAAATATTTCGATATGTTAGCTTAGAGACCGGATTGATGGTCGGAGTTACGCTAATTTTAATTGGCATAGTTGGGTCGTTTTTGTCATTAACTATCTGGAGCGAAACTGCGTTCGGTTCTCTCGATCCTTCTAAAACTCTGCGTTTGGTTATTCCTTCGCTGACTTGCCTGACTGTGGGCTTGCAGATGGTGCTGTCGAGCTTTTTTCTCAGCGTGCTGAGTTTGAAACGGCGATAGAAAATAAATCAATTTCGGCGACAAACTATACATTTTTATTGTACCAATATATGATATAAGATTAAAGTTTGAGTGCCAATAATGCTGTGTGAGATTCGGCGGGAGTCAACCGAGTCAGCAGCGGAAAAAGATTGAGTTGAAGGTGAGGGAATATTTAGGATTGATGGCAGGGCGATCGCCTGCGGGATAGCTAGGCTTCAGGCTGTTTGGGAGAAAAGGGCGATCGCACGAGCCAAATTTCTGACTATCTGGTAAAATAAAACAGGTAGCTCTAATAATTTTCAATAGCTATAACTATGAAAACTCAAGAACTTCGCCAGAACCTCAAGCAATCGATAGATCGCTTATCTCCTGAACGGCTGAGCGTTGCTGCTGATTTCTTAGCTTATTTAGAAGAACGTGAAATCAATGAAGCTACGATGGAATTATTGAAAATTCCCGGTTTTCTGGAAGCTTTTAATAAAGCCCGAATAGATGTAGCCGCAGGTAAGGTGACGACCGTTGAGCAACTCAAACGAAAATACTGATGAAAATCTGGATTTTTATTCAGTTGTCCTTAGCTTTGATGCTCAGGAATTTTTTGAAGAAGGATCAGGTTCTTTGCAACGCAAGCTAGATCGATGTTTTGAGATGTTGAAAACTGACCCTCGCAGTCATCCAAATATTAAGCAACTTAAAGGCGACTTAGCTGGATACTATCGCTATCGCGTTGGAGATTATCGGGTTGTTTATTACATTGATGAGGAGCAAAAGCGGGTGGTTGTGACTGTGATTGCTCATCGTCGTGAAGTTTATTAGAGCGATTACCTATGGGATAGCTAAGCTTCAGGCTGTTTGGGAGAAAAGGGCGATCGCCTGAGCAAAATTCACTCAAGCCCGGTATAATTTATTAAAACTCCCAAAGACTAGGAGATTAAGATGCAAGTCAAAGACATGACAGTTGAGCAACTGCGGGACTTGATTCGGCATACGGTTGAACAGTGTTTAGAAGAATATTTCGGCGATCCTGATTCGGGTTTAGAAGTTAAGGAAGAAGTCAAGCAGAAATTGCTAGAGTCACGCTCAGCGCAAACAAGCAGGAGAAAGCGGTATCCCGGCTGGGGAAGTTGATAAAAAAATTGGTGTAGGGATTAAATAAATAAGAAAGAAGGGCGATCGTCAACTTTATGACTTAAAATAGAAGAGACGTATAGCGCTGCGGTCAAAATGGACAGGATCTCCGTCAACCCTCAAATTCACTTCGGTAAGCCTTGCATCGCGGGTACGCGCATTACTGTACAGAGCGTTCTAGAATTACTCAATGAAGGGCTTTCTTTTGCAGAAATTATCCGAGACTACTATCCCGATCTGGAACTGGATGATATTCGGGCGTGCCTACAGTATGCGATCGCACTGGTGGCTGCTGAAGATGTTCATTTGGCATTAGCTTAAATTATGAAATTCCTGATAGATCAAGATGTGTATGGTGTCACGACAAAGTTTTTGATTGATGGAGGACATGATGTAATTATTGTCGCTAAAATAGGTTTAGCGCAAGCAAGTGATGAAGAAATACTTAGAGTGGCGCAGTCAGAAAATCGCATCGTTGTTACGCGAGACAGAGATTACGAAAATCTTGTTTTTGTGAGGGCGATCGGAACAGGTGTTATTTACCTTCGAGTCTTACCTAAAACAGTGAATGAAGTCCACAACGAACTAGCAAAAGTTATAGAAAATTACTCTGAAGTGGAACTAAAAGGGGCATTTGTGGTGGTAGAACCTGATGGACATCGGTTTAGAAAACCACTGACATAGGGAGTTGAATTAGTCTGGTGTTGGAAAGGAAAAGGATCTCGCACTTTGGGAAGAAAAGGGTGATCGCGCTTTAAGAAGAAAAGGTCGATCGCACTTCCAGCCAAAATCAGTATATATTAGAGTTAGAGCTAAAAAATACCAGTAAAAAGTCTATGCCGACTTATAATGAGGTACTGACTCAAGTTCAACGCCTCGCCCTGTCTGACCAACTCCGATTATTAGAGGAATTGAGAAAGATCGTTCATCAGGGGGTTGAAGTTGAAGGCGATGATGAGGTGATTTCAGCCCAAGAGATAGCAGAAAGTCAAGCAGCATTGGCAGATTATTTCGCGGGGCGCGATCGGGGAATCTCTTCAAAAGAACTTAAGTTGTAACATAACTCATAACTAGAAATTGTTATATAATAGCTTCAGATTCAAAAATCTCAACATAGAGCATAATGTCTACTTATAGCGAGGTACTGAGTCAGGCTCAAAGTCTCACTCCTGAAGAGCAACAGCAACTTTTAGAGGTGTTGTCAGCATTGATGCGCGATCGGGCAACAACTCATATTCAGGGTAGCAGTGAAAGATTGCCCAGGAAAAATCTAAAGAGATGGCGCGGTTTTTTGCCGTATCGTGTGGATGCTCTGGAATTCCAGTTGCAACTAAGAAAAGAAGGCTGAAACGCTAGAATAGTAAAAACTAAAAAATCAATGAAAAACTATGAGTACCCAACGCTGGAATGATCATATGTTAGACCGCTTGGCAGACAAAGTAGATGGTCTAGCCGATAGGATAGAAGGTATAGCTAGTATAGCACAGAGCAACTCTCACGCCATTGAGAATAATAATCGCCTCATTGAGAGTAATGCTCGCGTGATTCAAGCTTTAGCTAATGTGGCAGCAGAGGCAAGAGAAGAACGGCAGCAGTTATTTCAAAGGATGGATCAACAGCAGGCTAATATTGACCGACAACAGGCGAATATTGAGGGTTTGAGAACGGAGACGGTGCGGATGCTTGATATCCTCTTAAATCAGCGCAATCAGGGAGATAATCCAAATTCTTAATAAAGGTCGATCGCACTTTGGGAAAGATAAGGGCGTACTTGGTGAAGAAAAGGGCGATCGCGGTATGTACGCCAAGAAACTCAAATAAAAGTTATCATAAAAATCACCAAATAAGGAGAAAAATCTATGAGTACGCAACAATGGGATGACGCTCGGTTAGATCGTCTAGCAAACTCGGTAGAAAGTTTGACTCAGCGGGTTGATAGTATAGCGATCGCAACAGAGAATAATAATCGCCTCATTGAGAGTAATGCTCGCGTGATTCAAGCTTTAGCTAATGTGGCAGCAGAGGCAAGAGAAGAACGGCAGCAGTTATTTCAAAGGATGGATCAACAGCAGGCTAATATTGACCGACAACAGGCGAATATTGAGGGTTTGAGAACGGAGACGGTGCGGATGCTTGATATCCTCTTAAATCAGCGCAATCAAGATGATAATCCAACTGCTTAATCAAGGGCGATCGCACTTGGGGAAGAAAAGGTTAATAGCGGTAGCAAAATTCTAGACTATCTGGCATACTTAAACAAGTATATTATAATTGTCAATAGCTACGATCCACGACGTAAATTAAAAACTGTATGATCGGGCATCATTACTTTAGAAGCAAAACGTGCTTTACGCAGATTTATTTCAGTGATTTTTGCACCTATAAAATTTACGTTTATTAAACGAGCATCTGAAAAAGTTGCATCAATCAAATTTGCATCACAAAATATAGTATCATACATAATCGTCGAATTAAAGTTTGCACTAGCGAGATTTGCATACATAAAGCTTGCATCCCTGATTCTTGCACAAATCAGCTCTGCTTCTACAAGATTCGCGTGTTCCAAATTGGCTTGTGTAAAATCTCCTCCACCAAGATAAGCTTCAGACAGATTTGCAAAACGGAGATCTGCTTTTTGAAAATTTGCAATTTCAAGATGTGCTATCCCGCTAATATCTACGTAAGAGAGATTTGCTTTTTCAAAATTAATGCCCTTAAGTTCTGCACCAATCATACTTGCATTACTTAGGTCTGGTATTACATGAGGGTTATTCTTGCGCCAATTATTCCAATAAACTACTCCTTGTTTCAGTATCACAAGATGTTCACTATTAGCCATTATTTTTCCTGTTTTTTAGAATTTTGTTAGGCGATCGCCCCCTGCACCCTCTCCCATCCTACTTTATTAACTTTTCACTTGTCGGCTACGCATCCACTCAGCTAAACGCTCTAGCTGATGTCTTAAAAAGCTCTTGATAACCGGCTGCCTTTTCACATAGTTAGCGATGCTAGGGCTGATATTGTAGTATAAGCTGACTAACGCTTGACCTACAGGATTGGTTAAAAGTTTTTTGTCCCGGAAATTGCGGAAGGTGTCGATGTCTGGGTGTGCGGAAGTGGAGTAAGCTGCGGTGGCGATGAAGCAAGAGCTACTAGAACTACTAATACTAACTCCTTTGGATGGTACAAGCAATGTTTTATAGGAACAACATTTGTCATAGTTTGAAACCATTTCTACAAATGTAGGATCGTCTGAATTGTCAAGAACTTGAGATAGGTCTTTTAAAACTGCTTTAGATGCATCTAATGGAATTTCCTCATAAATCAATTTTATTCCTTTACTTATATTTTTATAAACAATGAATTGTTCAGCATCTAAGTTTTTTTCATATTTACCAATTGTCTCTACTATTTCTTCAAGCTTATTTTGGAATATTAATGACTTGTAAGGTTCGCTGAGTTTGCCATAACATTCTTTGACTTTATCTACTAAGCCAAGAAGCCAAAAAAGTAACATAATTTGGCTGTCCAAACAAACTACGTCACCTACTTCGGCAGATCCAAGAAAAAACATGAAGTAAGTTAAAGCCTGGTTATATTCTTCAATAGCTTTTTGATAGTATTGTACTTCTCGATATTTTTTAGCTTCCAAACAATAGTTTGTAGCCTTTTGAAAAGAATCCATTGAGCCAGATGATATACAATCAATTTCACTAAATATCTTAGCCATGTTTCCATTCCTATTGAATATTTTTTATACAGCAAACTCGTATATCGTACCTTGAAGATATCGATCGCCTAACCTTTAACTTTTGCTGTAAATGTTGGCGATCGCAACTTTTATCAATCAATCCTTCCATTTCTGAAGCGTAGTTGCGTAGTAGTTCGCTTTACGACAAGCTTCATCAGGATTTTTCATTTAGTCTTTTGGTTTGCGAAAGAAGCTTAATTGCTTTCTTTGCGTCTGAATCACCGTCTTTAGCCAGTTCCTCTAACTCTGTAAAAGTATTACGTTTTACACCACCTGGATATTCATATTGAATTTTGGACTTTCCAAAATCTTTCTTAATTTGGCGCAACTCTTCATAAGTGTAGTCGCCACCAAACTTTTCTATGAGTGCTTCTGCTTGTTTTCCCATTTTTCGCTTAATATTAGTGAATGTACAAATCCTTTATCCTTAGACACTGGCTTTTATTCAGCAATCGTAATGATGTACCATTATTTTTACGATAAAAGCCATTTCTGACCGTTCCACCAATATTTTGGGTAGTCGCTGGACATAAACTCTTTGGCAGCCTCCTGTAGCTTCTGATAAGTCATATTATCTTTTTCATCCCAGTAATTATTGGTTAAATAATCATGGAACTTCCGATCTTGCTTATCATCCATCCCCTTGGTTACTTGTTTAAACAGAGCGGTTCTGAAATCATGGTCGGATTTATATGCCATTTCAATTCCATCCTTTGCATCACCGTATACTAAATTCTCAAGAGCGATCGCCTAAGCTTTAACTTTTAGTGTAAATGTTGGCGATCGTGCACTCTTAATTCCTTCCCCATCTTTTCTGCTAATAAATAACAGATTGATTAAGTTTGGTTATTTTCACAAATTTTTAGGTTCGTGTTTGTTTAGTTGTTGCATAATAGTTAGCTTCAATCATAGCCTGCTCCTTTGATGATGCTGTCCCAGCATACTCCTGAGCAGTGTATACTTTGCCCGTGTCCTTGTCCCAGTAGACCTCAGATTTACCACCATCTGGCGTTTGAACTATACCAATTTTTTCTTGAGCCATAATTACTCCTTTGATTTTTGAATGTCCAAAATATCCACAAGCTCGGATGTAGCCCGGTCAAGTCCAGTGCAACTAACCTTCGCTAAAAAAATCATACAATGAGCTTGCTTAGCCGATCGCCCACCCACTCACCTTAGAAAACGTTATATAATGTTATGTAAAAAGTTATAAAAAATAAGTTATAGTAACTAAAAATTACCTCAAATGCGACCTATGGAGCTTAAGGAAGTCTTAAGATTTGCAGATGAAAAGGTCTTTGCCAAAACAGGGAAACACTTAGAAGACCTGCAAGAGGCGATATTAAAAGAAACGCTCCAAGGTCGGAAATATGCCGCAAAAGTAGCCCAAGACCGGGATTGTAGTGAAGGTTATGTTAGGGTTGCTGCTGCTGAACTCTGGAAACTACTTTCAGAGGTATTAGGCGAAGATGTCAGTAAAGGAAATGTTAGAGCCATACTAGAAAGAGCGAATTTTTACAACTCTCCATCAACTATCGGTAGAGATCATGTAACAGTTAATAATAACGTCAATATTTGTCAAGAAAAAGCGAGAAGTCCCACACATCCGCAAAACCCCCAACAAACCCCAACTCAACCCCACATCGACTTAGGCGACGCACCCGAAATCTTCAGGTTTTTCGATTCCCTACGGGATAGCTTCGCTTCACGCACCCCTCAACTCTCCACCCTCGAAAACTGGATCACACAGCAACGCACACGCCTCATCGCACTCCTCGGAATCAGCGGAATCGGCAAAACAACCCTCTCCCTGGGCCTCATCAACCAAATCAAAACCGGCTTCGATTACATCATCTATCGCAGCCTCCGGTTTTCCCCAACCCTAGAAGCAACCCTCACCAACCTCCTGCAAATCTTTCCCCAACCAACAGAAACTCCCCAAAACATAGACACCAAAATTTCCCAACTCCTCAACCACCTACGCAACTATCGCTGTCTGATTGTCCTCGATGACGTGCAAATGCTTTTTTGCAGCGGACAACCCCCAGGACAATACAAATCTGACTGTGAAAATTATCAGTTATTTTTTAAATTAATTGCCGAAGTTTGTCATCAGAGTTGTTTGATGTTGAATAGTTCCGAAAAACCTAGAGAAATTGTCCGATTAGAAAAAGCATATCATCCCGTTCGCTCCTTTGAATTGGGAAGTTTAGGAATAGCAGCTAAAGATATTTTGCAGTCAGAAAAGTTATCCGATGAGGAAACATGGGAAACATTGATTGATATTTATCAAGGCAATCCCCTGTGGTTGGAGTTAACTGCAACCCTGATTCGAGAGTTATTTGGGGGTAGGGTGGCTGAGTTTTTGCAGTGCGAGATGCCGATTTTAGATGAAGGGTTGCAATCTCAGTTATCTCAACAATTTCAGCGCTTGACTCCGCCGGAATTGGCTGTGGTGACTCACTTTGCTAATCTAGCTGAACCCGTTGCTGTGTCCTATTTTTTTAACAAAATACCGTTGTCGTCGTCTGAGATACTCAATGCAGTGCGATCGCTCAGAAATCGGTTTTTATTGGATGCAATAGAAGAGGAAAAGATAACTTTGTTTAGTTTGAATCCGGTGTTGAAACAGTATGTGCAAAGTCGGTATCTTTCTAATTGATATCAAATTAGGTTGATAAACGCGATCTTCGTAGGGAAACGGCAGATGAGACGGCGGTTGAAACCGCGCCTACACAAACGAAGTCCGCCTGCGCGGACTGAAGAAAATAATATAATTTCAACGGCCCGGTCTTCTTCAACCCGCTCCCGTCGGGTTTTGTCTGTATAGACGCGGTTTCAACCGCCGGGTCTTCTGCCGTGTCCATATTCGTGCCCGCGCCGGAGACGGCATTGCCGTTTTCTTACGGTAGCTGATTCTGTAAGCGCGATCGCCCTTTACCCAATCGACTCAATTAATTGCTTTAAGTATGAATACTCTGCTCTGCTGCTCTAATTAAAACCTCATCCATCCAAGCATTGATACTTTTGCCAGCTTTATTGGCGGCAATAAATATTTTGCGATGATGTTCAGGAGTCGTGCGAAATGGTAGCTTACCTGAAAATGGTTTGTCCGGTTCCTGTCCCAATTCTTTGCAAAACTCTAGATAATCATCAACTGAATTTTGGAATTCTTGGCGAGCTTCTTCGATGGTTTTTGCTTTAAATGTCACTACGTCATTAATATCAAGCACTCGACCAAACAGAATACCAGCTTCTAAATCAACTTCAACATGGGCTGTGTAGCTTTTATAAGTCATCATGGCTGTAATAATTATTGCTCTCTAAATACTTGTGAAAGTTATGGTAGATGAATCTTCGATTAAATGTAGCCTTCTTAAGTTGGGGCTATCAGTCAGGATTTCCCCGTTAACAGCTAAGTCATCATAGTTCAACCCCTGCCTTTATCAAAAATTCCCTAACAGATTTAACCGCTCCTCTATCTGTCTATTTTTGAGGATGTGGCTCGTGAAAAACTGCTCTAAAATCATTTAAAAAAATGCGAACCCGCGAACCTTGTCCTTGAGTAATAGTAGCACCTAGCGCTGTAAATAAACTTTCAATATCTTTCCAATTAATATTAGTGAGTATAGGATCTGTAAAAATTGCTTCTAAAATTTTACGCTGTTTGTTATTTAGATCCATAAATATTTTATTTTTTATCTTCCAACTTAATGATATCATATATTGATATCATTGTCAATAAGTGAGGTAATATCGGGCTCTGCACGAAATTGATTTTAAACGGGCGATCGCACTTTTATTGACCGTTCTTGATGTGGTGTTCAACATAAGAGCGCAGCACAGCATTCATCAAAGATTTATAACCTTTTCCTTGACTTTTAAACCAATCTAGGACATCGCTATCAACTCTTAAAGAAATAGCTTGTTTTGTCAGCGGTTTTACCAGTTTGGCTTGTTCCCAGAAGCTTGCATCTAACTCAGGAATGTCAGACGTATCAATGGCGGATTCTGGGATATTTTTTAATTCTTCAAGTCGTTTGCGCGAGATAGTCATATTCAAGCTGTCTGAGGCTGTATATACAAAACGTATCTACTTATAATATAGCACAAAGGTGATCGCCCTTCGAGAATACTCCCCAAAGTTCGATCGGGGGGAAAGCGGAGGGGCGATCGCTCATAATGAGAAAGTGCTATAATCGCTCAATGGGCTAGACAATTTCCCAATAATTTTTATATTTCTTAGAGGAATTATGTGATGGATAAAATTACAAAAAGCATGATGGATGAATTCATGAATGACTACAATATAAATACTACTCAAGAATCCGACCTTTTTGAAATGTTTTGTAACTATTGTATCCTATCACGAGAACGCTCGGACGCCGATCAACTAGATCTTAATGACATTGAGGAAGTTACAACTGCGGGTAAAGATGATACAGGTTTGGATGGAATGATAATTTTAGTCGATGGCAAGTTACTCAATAATAAAGAGGAAGTCGATGAGTTAAAAAAACGTGCTTCGGTTAAAGTAAGTTTTATTTTTGTTCAATCTAAAACCTCTGATTCTTTCATGAAAGAAGACATAGGTTATTTTGGCGATGGGGCTTTGTCTTTTTTTGCCAATTTTTTGCAAGGACAACAAACATCTTTATTTGAAGAAAACAATAAAAAGCTTGGCGGTAATCGAAAGATTCTAGAAAAATCCGAATTAGCTACTCAACTACTTACTTCCTGTATTTCTAAGCTGGAACCAATGCCTACTTGCAAGCTCTATTATATCACAACTTCTTTTAGACATATTAATCAAAATAACCTAGCTCACTTTAACCGTAAAAAGAAATTGATTGAAGAAACTCATATTTTTGGGAATGTTCAAATTCATCCTCTTCGTGCACGTGACATTCAAGATTTTTATCGCAGTACCAAATTAAAAGTACAAGCTGTAATAGAATTTGCATCTCATGTAAGCTTACTTAAAATCGAAGGAATTAAGCAATCATACATAGGCACTCTTCCTTTCTCTGAATTCCGCAAACTCATCATTGATGATACTTTAGAAAAAGTTAAACCTGTCATACTTGATGATAATGTTAGAGGTTTTAAAGGAAAAGATAATGATGTCAATAAGGATATAGACAATACTTTAACTTCAGGCCACTTAGATAGGTTTTCTATATTGAATAACGGGATAACCATTGTTTCAAAATCAATTACTCGTGTAGCAAACACATTCACTTTAAAAGATTATCAAATTGTTAATGGGTGTCAAACTAGCAATATACTTTGTAACAGAAAAGATATCGAAGGGATTAATAATCTTCATGTACCTGTAAAAATTATTGAACCTGATGAAAATAGAGATGACATAGTTATTGAAATTATTAAAGCTACTAATTTTCAGACGCAAGTTGAAAAAGAAGCATTAGTAGCTCTTGAGAAAGCTAGTAAGTTCAGTAAGGGATTAGAAGAACATTATAAATCATTTGGTGAGGAAAGTAGTCGCTTATACTATGAAAGACAACCAGGACAATATATAGGGACAAATATTCCCAAAAACCGAATTGTTTCAATTAAGAATCAACTCAAAGTATTTGCGGCGATGTTTCTTGATGAGCCTCACCGAGCATTAGGCTATTCAGGTTCTTTAATAAAAGATATTGGTACAAAGATATTTTGTGATAATCATCACCCTAGTCCTTACTATACGAGTTCACTAGCTCACTACAAATTAAAAAACCAATTTAGTAAAAACCCCAAGTACCGGAAATATCAATATCATCTTTTGATGGCTTTAAAATATTTTATTTTAAAAAAAGACTGTCCAAAACCGAATAATTTAAGGATTGATGATAGTTGTAATACAATAAATATTGTGCTTGATGACCCTCAACAGTTTACCCGATATCTTGATAAGGCAATCTCTACAATCGAATGCCTGGACAATACTTGGGGCAGTATAGAAGCCCGTGATACGTTTAAACTTCAAGTAGTGACGGAGGAACTGATTAAAAAGCTATTCGTCGCAGAATTTTAAAGTCTCATCCTTCTTAAAGATTGTCGCCGGATGGCTTACCAAATTCTTAAATAGAATATAATAGGTGTTATTGACAAATAGCAATAATTTTCCAAACATGGATGTAAAGTTCATTTTCCAAAGAATTTCTCAAAAGTTATTAGAAGACTTTAATATTTCCTCTGAAATATCACACTCTGTTGTCAAAGGTGATTTTCGAGAGGGTTATCTTAGAGAATTTTTAGAATCAGGTAAAATTCCTCCCAAATACGGAATCGGCTCTGGGTTGATAATTAGTCCCTCAAATGAAGAATCTAATCAATCGGATTTAATTATATATGACAGAGATAAATGTCCAACATGGATGTTTGATAAACGAGTTCAAGTTTTTCCAATAGAAGGTATATATGGTGTAATAGAAGTTAAGTCTAGGCTTGCAAAACCTGATTTATTGGATGGGTTAGCAAAAATAGAAAAGCTTAGAAAAATGGTTCCTAGAGGTGCTGTTTTACCATTTGGAATTATTTTTGCGTATCAATTAAGCAATAATTCCCTAGATTCATTGGAAAAAAATTTGAGAGATTATCAAAAGGAACAATCGCCTTCAGTCTGGCCTAATCTAGTAGTAGTCTTACAGGAGGGAATAATTTTACAGTTAGGCAGAGGATTAAAGCATATTTTAAAACCAGAGGATTTTGAACAATCTGTCAGACCAGTAGCTTTCTCTTTTAAGGCGGACACATTGTTTGAGTTTTACTCTGCTTTGTTTTCTATATTATCTAATACTCATTTAGGTACTCTTAATGTTGGAAACTACAGAGAATTATCTAGTAAAGTAGGATCGCATCTTGTCAAAAATCATGTTTTCGTTCAAAAAGATAACAAAACTTATGCGTTGAGCGAAACCTTTATTAACAAGGTTTTTCTTTATTGTCAACAAGAAGGTAGTAAAACGGTTGGAGAGATTTTTATATTACAATTCGGTTCAATTCCGCCTGGTTATTTTACAGAAGATTATCTGCTATCTAAGTGTTATTACTATGATCCAGAAAACCTCCCTGATATCCACCAAGTAAATGAGCCATATAAGATTAATGAGCAAGGTAGACCAGTGTGGAATAAGAGACTGAAGGCTCCCTCAACCTACGTCGAGATAGATAATGAGATTTATATGTTTCCTACAGTATATGTGTGGGATGATGAAGCAAATAATTTGACGGAGGTTGTAGGGAAAGATTTATAGAGTTGATGAGACGATGCTTATGTGTAGCGAGGCAGGCAAGATGCCTGCCCCAAAACTATCTTACTCTACCCCTTCAATCCGGTCTTCCACCTCCTGATACAACTCGCGCAACCTGTCCAAATTACTCTCCGAAGTCTCCCAATAACCCCGGCCATTCACCTCAAGCAAAGTGCTGACAATCTTGCGGAACGAATGAGGATTCAGATTCAGCAAACGCTTCTGCATCTCCTCATCTTGGATAAACGTACCGTTCACATCCTCATACACCCAATTATCCACAGCGCCAGCAGTCGCACTCCATCCAGTCGTGTTTACCAGACGCTTAGAAATCTCCCGCACGCCCTCATAACCGTGCGACAACATCCCCTCGTACCACTTCGGATTCAGCAGCTTAGTGCGCGAATCTAAACGCACGGTTTCTGATAGCGTCCGTACCTGCGCGTTCGCTGTGGTTGTATCAGCAACAAAGGATGTTGGTTTCTTACCGTCGGCGCGCAAACTGCCGATTAATTTAGTCGGATCGGAGTCGAAATAGTGCGACACGTCGGTTAGCGAAATCTCCGCAGAATCTAAGTTCTGGAAGGTGACTTCAGCAGTTTTTAAGGATGATTCAAAAATCTGCCTGTCTTGTGCCATTGTTCCGGGACTGTCGGAAGAAAAGGCGAAGGATTTGCGGGTTAAGTACATTTCCTGCAACTCGGCTTCGCTTTCCCAAGTGCTGTTTTCTACCGCCAAGTTGACGTTAGATGAATAGGAACCGGAAGCATTGGAAAATACGCGGGTTGCTGCTTGTCGCAGGTTGATTCCCATTTCTTCGGCTTGCTTCAAGGCGTGTTTGCGGACGAAGTTCATTTCTAACGGTTCGTCGGCTTCTGCTGCCATTTTCACGGCCCTGTCTAACAAGTTCATTTGGTTGATGAACAAGTCGCGGAATACGCCGGAACAGTTAATTACTACGTCAATCCGAGGACGGCCCAACTCTTCCAAGGAAAGCAATTCGAGTTTGTTTACCCGGCCCAAAGCATCGGGAACTGGCTTGACTCCAACCATCCACATTACTTGGGCGAGGGATTCGCCGTAAGTCTTGATGTTGTCGGTTCCCCAGAGCACAACGGCGATGGTTTCGGGATAGTTGCCGTCGTTATCGGTGCGCTGTCTTTCTAATAGCCGATCGACTACAACCTTAGCAGACTTGATTGCCCCTGTTGTGGGGATTGACTGCGGGTCTAAAGCGTGCATATTCTTGCCTGTGGGCAAAACATCCGGGTTGCGAATCGGATCGCCACCGGGGCCCGGCAGAACGTATTCGCCTTCTAGGGCGCGCAACAGTGCGCCTAATTCGTTATCAGCGCAAACTTGTTTCAAGCAGAATTCCAGATACTCAAACAGCGGTTTAATCGGTTCTGGATCGACCTTTTTGTAACCCGCGGCGTGCAGCGCTTCAATCCAAGGTGTTTTCTTGCCCATGTTGAAGAAATTTAACTTGGAAACCAGGGAAACTCGGCCCTCAGCATCGGTTTGTTCCTTCACCAAAGCGCCTACTGCATCCCGACAGGCGAAGGTGATGCTTTGCAGCAATTCGACATCAACTAAAATGCCTTTGTCGCTGTTGGTGTAAACGTCTTCGATATCGCGTCCCAGACTGTTAGCGATAATCCGCGGTAAGCTGAGTAGGTTGTCTTCTTCGCGGTCTAAATTGGCGATATTTACCAAAGTTGCGATCGCCTCTTCCGCAGTTGGCGGCTTCCCGATAATATGCAAACCACAAGGTAACAACCGCGATTCAATCTCCATCAACTTGCGGTAAACCAAGCCAACTAAATTGTCCCGTTCCTCCGCAGTCATGCCCGCAGCAACGCCTCTTTCCTGTTCGGGAGGTAGGGCGATATCTTTGTCTAAATTGACCAAACGGCATTTTTCGACGATCGCATCAACAATCGGCACACCCCGGCCCGTATCCTTCAAAGTTTGATAAGAAGCAATTAACTCGCTGAGTTCCTGCAAACCTTTGTACAAACCAGCATTTTCAGCCGGAGGAGTCAGATAGCTGATCGTTTCAGCATAACTACGACGCTTAGCAATTGTTGCCTCGCTGGGATTGTTGGCGGCGTAATAATAGAGGTTAGGAATCTTGCCGATCAAACTGTCGGGATAACAATCCACAGACATTCCCATCTGCTTACCAGGCATGAATTCTAGCGAACCGTGAGTGCCGAAATGCAGCACCGCATCCGCACCCCAAATGCGCTCCAAATATGTGTAGTAAGCAGCAAAACCGTGGTGGGGACTTGCAGAACGAGAAAATAACAACCGCATCGGATCGCCTTCGTATCCAAAAGTAGGTTGCACGCCAATAAACACGTTACCAAAATGTTTGCCGAAAATCAGCAAATTTTGTCCGTCGCTGTTCAAATGTCCAGGAGGCGGGCCCCAGTTTTCTTGCAAACGTTCCGAGTAAGGAGTGAATTCTTCGTATTCAGCTACGGACATCCGGTAAGCAACATTCAATTCTGGGCTTTGGTATTGGGCTGTTGCGTCGTGGATGACTTCTTGCATCAGTTTTTCTGCGGATTCCGGCAGTTCTGGCAAGTCGTAACCGTTGCCTTTTAAGGCTTTCAATACTTCGTAAATTGAGCCGAAAACGTCGAGGTAAGCGGCTGTTCCGACGTTGCCTTTGTCGGGTGGGAAACTGAAGACTGTGATCGCAACTTTCTTGTCTAATTTTGGTTTGCGACGCAGCATTGCCCACTTCATGGCGCGCTGGGAAATCGTCTCAACTCGGTCTTGTAGGGCGATCGCCTTGCCAGTTGCGCCATCACGTCCCGACAAGATAATCGGTTCGATCGCACCATCCAACTCAGGAATAGCAACCTGCAAAGCAACCTGAATCGGGTGCAAGCCCAAATCGCTATTTTCCCACTCTTCCGTCGTTTGGAAAACCAGCGGCAAAGCCACCATGTAAGGGCAGTTGAGCTTTTTCAGAGTCTCGATCGCCTTCGGGTGATCTTGTTTCGCCGGGCCGCCCACCAACGCAAAACCAGTTAGAGAAACTACCGCATCTACGATCGGCAGCGGTGCCAAACCCTTGGGCCCAACTTCCAAGAAAAAGGCTTCTACCGGTTTCGAGAAGTCCAAACCGCCGGCAAAAATCGGTATCACCCGCGCGCCCATTGCCTCGAATTCCTGGACAATTGCGACGTAGTGTGCGTCATCTCCGGTGACTAAGTGAGTGCGCTGCAACACTAAACCGATGCAAAGTGCGAGGGGGTCTTTGAGGTCTGCGGAAATATCTGTGCGGGCATTATACCAGGCGAGATATCCTTTGACATCATCAAACATTCCTGGTGCCAAAGGATGCCAAATCCCCATGTCCTGGTAGACAACGGGTTCTTGAAAAGTTAGCTGTTCCTGGCCTTTGAATACGTATTTATGTGACAGCATCAGCAAGAAGTTTTCCAAGTTTTCTTGGGAACCGCCCAGCCAATACTGGAAACTTAGCATGAAGTTGCGGGCATCTTGGGCTTTGTCGATCGGCAGAAATTTCAGCACTTTCGGCAAAGTTTGCAGCAGTTTCAGCATTCCGTCTTGGAAGGAACTACCGGACTTTTCCTTCCGTTTTTTCATGAATTCGCCGATCGCGCTTTTGCTTTGTCCCAACTGCGCCATCGAGAAAGTGCCCATTTTATTGAGTCGCATCACCCCAGGCATCGATGGGAAGACTACGGCGACATCCAAGCTGTCGCGCAGCGGTTCTACAGCCGCTACCACTTTTTCGGCCAAATCTTCAATGAAAATTAGAGAAGCAATAAATACGTTGGCATCGGCGACATCCCGCTTGAAGGCCTCGTAATTTTCCGGGCTGCGGAGTTCTTCGATCAGATAGCCGCTAATTTCTATTGCCAGATTGGGATTTTTGTTATTTATCGCTCGAACCGCTGCGGACAGGGCGCTTTGATACTGCGGTTCTAGTACGACATAGACCACCTTCATGAGCGATCGCCCCTGCAAGTTTTCCGGCGCGATGTGGCGAATGGTGGGCTTGACGTGAGTGAACATCCGGTTAGGCTCCTTTAAGATGCTGTTTTCGGCAATCGGGAATTTTTTATCCCATAAGCATTCTTACCAGAAAACGCTGGCCATTGGGCGATTTGATCATACCAATTACACAATTCGACAAATTTATTGCGATTTTTAGTTACATTATTTTACAAATTCCTTGAGCAACCACTCCATTTTTTATTTACAAAACTTTACTTGACATATGCAGTGTAGTGTGTAAAGGATTAAAGTATCAAAAAAAATAAACCATCCATCAATCTTTGAGAAAAGGCTCCTGAGAAAAGTTTTCAAGTTGGTAGAAGTAACTAAACAGGCGATCGAGCAATTAATTAACCCCCATAAAGCCAGAATTTCCGAATGTTAAATATTGGATTCGGATGAGTCTGCTATTACACATTTGATATTTTTGTCTGGAACTTAAAACGGTTTCAAAAAGTCTTAATTGTCATAAGTTCGCGATCGGCGATCGAGCGCAGGTGAAGTTAATTGCTATTGATTGTCAAGCTAATCAAAACCCTAGGGGGAAAACATGGCTAACTACGCAATTTTCGACGAAAAATACTACCTCTCACAATATCCTTGGATTCAGCCGGCTATTGATGCAGGAGTCATCAAATCCGGTAGAGAACACTTTGAAAAATTCGGTAGAGCAGGCGGCTTAACTAAAGTCTCGCGTTATTTTGACGAAAATGCTTACCTTACTGTCAACACAGACATCAGACCCTTCGTCCGCACTGTCAATCCAAACGCGCCTTTTGCGACAGGTCTAGATCATTTTATCCAGTTCGGTTACGATGAAGGACAGCGCCGCAGCGCAGTATCGCCAGAGTACAGCGAAGATTTTTATTTAGCAAACAACTCCGAGCTGCGATCGTTCATAGGCCCCAATGCACCTTTCAAATCAGGCTACCAGCATTTCATTCAATTCGGGGCAAAAGAAGGTCGTTTTGGAACTTCGTTTTTTGAGCCGGAATACTTAAAGAAAAACCCCGACATCGTGCCGTTTGTCAACTCTGGAAACTTGAAAACCGGTCGCGAACACTACTTCAATTTTGGGAAAAATGAACCCAATCGTTCTGCAACTTTTGTCGGCAGCCGCAGCACCGATATTCTCACTGGTGTTGGCGTGGGGAATACCGAACTAATTGGAGTAGAAGTCGGTATCGATCCCCGAGGCAACCGGCAGTATGAAAGCTTTGGCACCAATGAATTTGATGTCCTGATTGGCAGCCCGGGAGTTGATACATTCGTCCTCGGAGTTCCTGCTACAGCCGGGAATGTGACTCCCACACCGCTGTATCTGGGTAATGGTCAAGCTACGATTCGCAACTTTGACGTAGCAGATGATTTGATCCAACTGCAAGGAAATTCTTTAAGCGACGGCTACAACCTGACTCCTGTTGGTGGCAATTTGTCAATCCAGCGTTTTGGAGATGTGCTGGGCGTGATTGAAGGAGGAGCCAACTTGAGTTTGACTTTCATCCAATCTAATGGTAACGGTACTTTTGCGATCGGTTAGTCATTGGTCATTGGTCATTAGTCATTAGTCATTAGTCATTAGTCATTGGTCATTAGTTAATACTGATGATTGATGACTTTTGAGTTTTGGTGGGCGATCGTCTTATTCAAAAAGGGCGATCGCCCTTTTTTATGCTGTCATCAAAACTATTAGAGGTAATCTAATAATAATTAATTTGACTGTACAAGCAAAAACAGCAAGCAAGAATTTATCCAAATTCGATTAATGGCGCGCAGCGAGCCGAAGTAATAAAGATTAGTCAGCGGATCGCATAAATAGGTCTAAAGTGATACTTTTGCAAGCAATAGACAGTGTAAAATTGTATGTAGCGCTTCTCCGAGTGAGTTTGGTCAAACGCGAGCAATTACAAGTGATCAATTACCCATTACCGGAAATACATCACCGCCCTTGGGAAAGGCTTTAGTAGCATCGATTAGATTCCATGTTTAAACAACTAATTTTCGGCAAAAAACAATGACAAACTATGACATTTTCGATGAACAATACTACCTCTCACAATATCCTTGGGTTCAGCCTGCCATTGATGCAGGAATTATCAAATCTGGAAAAGAACACTTTGAAAAATTCGGGCGAGAAGGCGGCTTAACTAAAATATCGCGGTATTTTGACGAAGCTACTTACCTTGCCACCAACCCAAACATCCTATCCTTAGTCCGCACAGTCAACCCAAACGCACCCTTTGCCACAGGCCTCGATCAATTTATCCAGTTAGGTTACGATGAAGGAAACCGCTTATTCCGGCGCACTCAAGTATCGCCTGAGTACAACGAAGATTTTTATTTAGCAAATAACTCAGACGTGCTACCGCTTGTTAAGAACGGAACTTTCAAATCTGGGTATCAGCATTTCATTCAATTTGGAGCAAAAGAAGGTCGTTTTGGAACTTCATTTTTGGAACCGGAATACTTAAAGAAAAACCCGGATATCGTACCGTTTGTCAACTCAGGCGCATTGAAAACCGGTCGGGAGCACTTCTTCAATTTCGGGAAAAACGAGGCTACTAGATCCGCAACTTTTGTCGGCAGCCGCAGCAACGACTTCATCACTGGTGCGGGTGCGGGGACTGCGGAATTTGTCGGAGTAGAAGTAGGTATCGATCGCAATGGCAACCGGCAGTATGAAAGCTTCGGCAGCGATGAGTTCGATTTCCTGTATGGCGGCCCGGGAATTGATACATTCGTCCTCGGAGTTCCAGCAGCAGCCCAGAATTCATCCGCGATATCGCTGTATTTGGGTAACGGTCAAGCTACGATTCGGAACTTCGACGCAAACGATTTTATCCAACTGCAAGGAAATTCTTTAAGCGACGGCTACAGCCTGACTCCTGTTGATGGCAATTTGTCAATCCAGCGTTTTGGAGATGTGATCGGCGAGATTGAAGGACGTGCAAACAACTTGAGTTTGATTTTCCAAAGATCTAACGGTAACGGTACTTTCTTGATTGGTTAGTCATTAATCATTGGTCATTGGTCATTAGTCATTGGTCATTCGCTAATACTGATGATTGATGACTTTTGAGTTTTGGTGGGCGATCGTCTTATTCAAAAAGGGCGATCGCCCTTTTTTATG
>NZ_JAUBVZ010000024.1:47935-85626 GCF_036702805.1 Microcoleus sp. A006_D1 | reverse complement strand
AATTAATTATTAAATGGGGGCGAAAAATAAAAAACAAAGGAAATGCAGTTAATGCAATTTAAATGTTAAACAGCTTACTTATATGAAGTCGCAGAAAATGCCAATGAAGCTCTGGAAATTATCGCTGAAATTAAAGAAGAAGATGAAAGCGATATTTTAGTCATCGTATCTGACTGGTTAATGCCCGGCATTAAAGGAGATGAATTTTTGATCTGGGTTCACCAAAAATATCCCAAGATTGTGAAAGTCATGCTGACCGGGCAAGCTGATGAAGTAGCAATAGAACGGGTGAAACAGCTAGCAAACTTGCACCGCTGTTTGTACAAGCCGTGGGACGGCAAAGAATTAATAGAAACTATAAAATCTGGTTTGGCAAAAATATGAATAATAAACCTGTGATTATTTGCGTGGATGACGAACCGATCATCCTTGAAAGTTTGAAGATTGAGTTAAAAAAAGCCCTGGGAGAAGAACATTTATTAGAAACCGCTGAAGGCGGCGAAGAGGCTTTAGAGTTGATAGATGAATTGCTGGTAGAGGGCTGCGAAATCGTGGCAGTGATTTCCGACTACCTGATGCCCAATATCAGAGGCGACGAATTGCTGAAGCAGATTCACAGAATTTCGCCAAAAACTATCAAAATTATGCTGACGGGGCAAGCAGATTTGGAAGCTGTGGCGAATACTATTAAATATGCTAAATTGTACCGCTATATATCGAAGCCTTGGCAGTCAGAAGATTTGAAGTTGACTGTAAAAGAAGCGCTCAACAGCTATTTTATGGAGAAGCAATTAGCGGAACAAAACGCTCAACTCCAAAAGCTGAATCAAGAATTGGAAACTTTAGTTGAGGAGAGGACTGCACAATTGCGCTTGTCTGAGGAAAAGTTTGCTAAAGCTTTTCGTTCTTCTCCCAACCCGATTACTATTACCAGAGTTAAAGACGGTCATTATTTAGAAATTAATGAGGCTTTTTGCCGGACAATCGGTTATTCGGCAGCAGAAATTCTCGATCGCACGGCGCTGGATTTCAATCTGTGGGAAAGTACACAAGCCCGCGCCGAGTTGTTCAAAATGTTAGACGACAATAAAATTGTTCGCAATTACGAATTTGATTGGCGGACTAAAACTGGGGAACTCAGAACCGGGCTGCTGTCTGCGGAAATTATTGACATTCACGGCGAAACCTGCGTGATTTCTGTGATTCAAGATATTAGCGATCGCAAATTAGCCGAAGAAAAACTCCGGGCTGTAGCGGCTTCTTTAGCAGCAGCGCAAAGAATCGCCCGCGTCGGCAATTGGGAATGCGATTTCTCTGCCAATACAACTACTTGGTCGGAAGAATTATCTCAGATTTTCGGTCTCGATGCAACCCAGGCTGCGCCCACACTAACTGAGTTTCGGCAATACGTCCATCCCGACGATCGCCAAAAGTGGCAAACAACGATCGACGCTGCTATTGCTAGCGGGCAATCCTACAGTTTAGAATATCGCATCCTGCGGCCGGAATCGACAATCGCTGCGGATAATTGCCCGTCACAAACAAGTGAAGGCGGCTTCATCCGCTACATCGAATCCAGAGGAGAAGCAATTGTCAACGAACAAGGGGAACTGACAAAACTCTTCACAATTTTGATGGACATTACCCCCCGGAAGCTGGCAGAAATAGCCTTAGCAGATAGCGAAGAAAAATATCGCCATTTAGTTGAAACTTCCCAAGATATTATCTGGTCTTGCGATGCTGAAGGACACATTACTTTTGTGAACCAAGCAGTCAAACAAATCTACGGTTACGAACCTGAAGAAATGATTGGCTGTTCTTTTGGGGATTTTTTAGCGCCTGCACAAATAGACATGAACCGGGAACTTCAGCAGCGCTTGCTGACGGGAGAGGCGGTGTTTCAGTACGAAAGTATAGTGTTAGGAAAAGATGGCCGACCGATTGATGTCAATACGAAGGCGATCGCGCGATTGGACGCAGAAGGAAATATCACTGGCACAACAGGCACGGCTAGCGACATTACTGAGCGAAAACAAGCAGAGATAGCCCTGCAAAAAGCCAAAGAAGAAGCCGACAGAGCCAACAGGGCGAAAAGTGAATTCCTCTCGAATATGAGCCACGAATTGCGAACTCCCCTCAACGCAATTCTCGGTTTCACCCAACTGCTGGCCCGCTCCGCAGCCCTCGGTGCCGACCAACAGCAATACTTAGAAATTATCAGCCGCAGCGGGGAACATTTGCTCGTTCTGATCAACAATATTCTGCAAATGTCAAAAATAGAAGTTGGGCTGCTGACGCTTAATAACAGCACCTTCGATTTGCACAATATGCTAAAGAATACTGAAGAAATGCTGAATCTACAAGCAGAAAAAAAAGGATTACAGTTAATTGTTGATGCCACGACAGACCTACCTCAATATGTAGAAACAGATGAAAGCAAGTTGCGCCAAATATTGATTAATCTGGTGGGAAATGCGATTAAGTTTACGAGGGAAGGTGGTGTTAATTTAAGGATTAAACACGAGCTGTTGTTAAATAAAAATTACGGAGAAATTGCGCTGATTGACAATTGCTGTTTGTTATTTGAAGTTGAAGACACGGGGGCGGGAATTTCGCCGTCAGAAATGCACAATTTGTTTAAACCTTTTGCACAAACAGAAAGCGGGAAAAAAGCTCAAGAAGGAACTGGTTTAGGCTTGCCGATCAGCAAACAGTTCGTGGAGTTGATGGGAGGGAACATGACTGTGACAAGCAGCGTGGATCGTGGCAGCATTGTGAGATTTGATGTTAAGGTTTCGCTTCCTAATGCAGTGGAAATTCAGGTGGCTCAAACAGCCCGCCGCGTTGTGGGAATCGAGCCAGGACAGCCGGAATATCGCATTTTAGCTGTGGACGATCGCCTGGAAAGTCGCTTGCTGTTGGTGAGAATGCTGTCATCCCTCGGCTTTGCGGTGCGGGACGCTGAAAATGGCGTTGAAGCTGTGGAAATCTGGTCGAGTTGGGAACCTCATTTGATTTGGATGGATATGCGGATGCCGGTGATGGATGGCTACGAGGCTACTAAACGGATTAAAGCGCATTTGAAGGGTCAAGCAACGGTGATTATTGCTCTGACGGCGAGTGCTTTTGATGAGGAGCGATCGGTGATTTTGTCTGCTGGGTGCGATGATTTTGTGGCGAAGCCTTTTCGGGAGCAAGTGATTCTGGAAAAGATCGCTAAGTATCTGGGAGTTCGCTATGTTTACGATCGAGAGGCTTCGCAGAGTTGTGATGCTGTGGCCGACGGTGACGTTTCCGGGCCGACGGTGACGGCTGCTTTGCCATTTACGCTGAATGCTTCATTTTTTGAAGCTATGCCTCGTGAATGGGTGGATGAGTTGTACGCTGCTGCGGATGCGGTGGATAATGAGCGGATTTTTGGGCTGCTGTTGTCGATTCCTCCTGTTGATGCTGGTTTCCGCAGTGCGATCGCGGATTTGGTGCATAACTTCCGGTGCGATCGGATTATTGATTTGATTGAGGAGTTTAGAAATCTTTGAAGGAAGTTCGGCAACGAGCAATGTACGGGATTTAACGCATATAACGGATGGATTTTAAAGGAAGAAGGGGGAAATGGTGGGGTGAGGATTGTTGATGGTTGAGGTCGATCGACTATTCCACTATAATTCGCGCGTCAACAGCTTTTCTGTTTTAGTCCTCTCCTCTTAAAAACCCGGTTTCTTGGGTTAGTTTGCGTAAGTGATGTAAACATAAAAGTAGTTGATTCACGAGCGAGTGCTATAATTGCGATTTAATCAGTTTTCATCATGTCAGCAATTTCCAAATTAACAAAAAATAGTGAGCGATGAGCAGCAATCAAACAGCAGAAAATAAAGGCAACATATTAATTGTTGACGACACTCCAGAAAATTTGCAAGTTTTATCAGCAACGCTGTCGGATCAGGGCTACAAAGTCCGGGGCGTAATTAATGGCAAAATGGCAATCAGAGCCGCGCGATCTGGTTCTCCCGACCTGATTTTGCTCGACATCAAAATGCCGGACATGGACGGCTACGAAGTTTGCACGCAGCTCAAGGCAGAACCCAAAACATCAGAAATTCCAGTTATTTTTATCAGCGCTTTAGATGAAGTATTGGACAAAGTAACCGCCTTTCAAGTTGGAGGGGTAGATTATATCACAAAACCGTTTCATGTAGCAGAAGTTTTAGCGAGAATCGAACACCAACTGACGATCCAAAGACTGCAAAAACAATTGATCGATCGCAATACCGAACTACAACAAGAAATCATAGAACGCAAAAAAGCCGAAGAAGCCGCCGCCGCAGCATCCCTGGCAAAAAGTCAATTCGTTGCCAACATGAGCCACGAATTGCGGACTCCCCTAAATGCCATCCTGGGTTTTACCCAAGTCATGAGCCGCGACTCTTTCCTGGGCCACGAAAATCACGAAAATCTCCGAATTATTAACCGCAGCGGTCAACATTTGCTGGAACTAATTAACGATGTTTTAGATTTGTCGAAAATAGAAGCTGGAATCATTGGCTTAGATGAACGCAGCTTCGATCTTTATCAACTCCTCGACACTCTCGAAGAGATGTTTCAAATCAAAGCTGAAATTAAAAATTTGCAACTGAGATTTTTCGTGGAGGCGGATGTTCCCCAATATATAAAAACTGATGAAAAAAAGCTGCGCGTCTGCTTGATAAATCTGCTGGGAAATGCCATAAAGTTTACTGGAAATGAGGGCAGCATTTGGCTGCGCGCCAGCATGGAACTCAAGCAACAGCCCGCAGAATCGGAAACTTATCCTAACTCTACCTCAAATGAGGAATGTTTAATTTTGTTTGAAGTTGAAGACACGGGAGTTGGCATAGCCACAGCAGAAATTGACAATTTATTTGATGCTTTCGTGCAAACAGAAGCTGGCAGACAAGCGGCTGACGGTACGGGATTGGGTTTGACAATTACTAAGAAATACGTGCAGATAATGGGCGGAGATATTGCTGTAAAAAGTGTTTTAGGTGAGGGAACCAGTTTTAAATTTAACATCCGAGTATTTCCTGCTACTTGCTCAGAAATAACAGTCGCGACATTGCAGCGGGCGATCGCCCTAGAAGCAGATCAACCAGTTTATCGGATTTTAGCAGTGGACGACAATCAAGAAAATCGGCTGCTGCTGGTGAAAATGCTGGAACCAATTGGTTTTGAAGTCCGAGAAGCGGAAAACGGCCTCCAAGCTGTTGAACTTTGGGAAAGTTGGCAGCCTGATTTAATTTGGCTGGATACGCGAATGCCAGTAATGGACGGTTTTGAAGCTGTCAGACAAATTAGAGCTAAAGAGAAACAAGCTCAGCCGCGAACTGTAATTATTGCCCTGACTGCTAGCACTTTTGAGGAAAGAAAAGGCGAAATTATCGCCGCAGGTTGCGACGATTTTGTGCGGAAACCTTTTCAAGAACAAATCCTCTTTGATAAGATGGCTTGCTACTTGGGAGTGCGCTATATTTATCAAGAATTGCCCCCACAGGGAGCGGGGGCTTTAAGGCGTTATTTTGTGAGCGAAAAACCTGATTCATTTTTCGGGCCGCTGCTGGCCGAGATGCCTAGACATTGGGTGCAGGAACTCTACGAGGCAGCTAATGATGTTAATGAAGAGCTGGCGATTGAAATTGTCGATCGCATTTGTGAAAGTCATCCAACTTTAGCTGAGGCTTTAAAAGATTTGCTGGTAGATTACCGACTCGACAGGATAATGGATTTAACTAAATCGAGTTTAAAATAAATGGATAATAGCGAAATTAAAATATTGGTGGTTGACGACCAACCCAGCAATCTGCGGTTTTTATCCGAGCTGCTAACAGCCGAGGGGTATCAAGTTTGCCGAGCTATTTGCGGTCAACTGGCGTTGAATGCTGCGGTGGCCCATTGCCCCGATTTAATTTTGCTCGACATTAGAATGCCGAAAATGAACGGTTATGAAGTTTGTCAGAGACTGAAAGCGACAGCGGAAACCGCACAAATTCCGGTGATTTTTTTAAGCGTATTAGATGACATCAACGATAAATTACAAGCCTTTCGAGTTGGCGGCGCTGACTATATTGCCAAACCATTTCAAGTAGAAGAAGTTTTGGCGCGCATCGACAAGCAAGTCTGCTTACAAAAACTGCAACAGCAACTAAAAGAGCAAAACGCTCAACTGCAACAGTCCCAGTCGCTACTTGCTAGCATCTTAAATAGTTCCTTAGACGGTGTGGCAGCTTATTCTGCCGTCCGCAACAGTCAGAGAAATATTGTTGATTTCCAGTGGCTGTTGATCAACGCAGCCGCCGAAAAAATGTCGGATATGCTATTAAATGAGATAGTTGGCAAGTATTTGTTGGTCGAAAGTCCCCAAGTTCGCACGAGCGGGTTATTTGATTTGTACGTTTCTGTGGTAGAAACCGGAGAAACTGTAGACCGAGAATTTTATTACGAACACGATCGAGATACAGGTGCTTGGCTGCACATTGTGGCGGTCAAGTTAAACGATGGTCTGGCAGTAACATTTCGTAACATTACCGATCGCAAACAAGCAGAAATTGCCCTGCGCGAAAGCGAAGAACGCTTCCGCGCCATATTCGAGCAAGCGGCAGTCGGCATCGCTAAAACCGCACTTTGCGGTCAATTTTTGCGGGTGAATCCCGGGTTTTGCCAAATTGTCCGCTATGCAGAATCGGAATTGTTGCAGGAAAATTGGCAGGCAATTACTCACCCGGATGACAGGGAAGCTGACAAAGAATACGTGAGGTTGCTGTTATCTGGGGAGATTCAAACTTTTTCTCTGGAAAAGCGTTTGATTTGTCAAGATCGGGAAGTGTGCTGGGCGAATGTTACTGTTTCGGCAATGCGCGATGCTGAGGGAACGGCGCAGTATTTGATTTGTGCGATCGAGGATATTTCCGAGCGCAAGCTGGGACAAGAAATGCTGCAAGCGAGTTTAGAAACTCAAACCCGCTACGCTCAAGAATTAACTCGTTCTAATGCCGAACTGGAACAGTTTGCCTATGTGGCTTCTCACGATTTGCAAGCGCCTTTGGGTACGATTGTCGGCTACGCTCAACTATTAGAAAGGCGCTTTAACGACAAACTTGATGCCCAAGGAAATAAATTTATCGGCAATATTGTTAATGCTTGCGTGCGGATGCAGGCGCTGATTGATGACTTGCTTGAGTATTCGCGGGTCGGGATCAGTCAGAAACCTTTTGAGTTGATAGATTGCAATCAGGTTTTTGAGGATGCTTGCGCTAATTTGCAGTTGGCAATCCGCAAGAATCAAGCTACTGTAATTAGGGGCGATTTGCCAAGGATAACAGGTGATTGTTTTCAAATGCTGCAACTGTTTCAAAATTTAATTGGCAATGCGATTAAGTACCGCAGCAGCGAGGCGCCGGTGGTGCTCTTGGGGGTTTCGCGGCAGGGCGATAACTGGGTGTTTTCGGTGCAGGACAACGGTATTGGCATTGCCGAACAGTACCATCCGCAAATTTTTCAGATTTTTCAGCGCTTGCACACTCAAGCAGAGTATTCTGGAACTGGTATCGGTTTAGCGATTTGTCAAAGAATTGTCGATCGGCACGGCGGTCGCCTTTGGGTAGAATCAGCACCCGATCGAGGCTCGACTTTTTATTTTTCTCTTCCTGTTCCACAGTGAGATCCGCAGTCTGCTTGGAGGAGTCATCAGTGATTTACTTAAGCTTTAAATATCTTTATCTTTCCTTTACATAAATGCTCGGAAAGTGTAGCATATTCACTGATGACATCTAGCTCAAAATCCATCACGATAAATCTATTAGCTCGATCCTTATACAACTTAACAATCAGCGGTGCGTGCAAAACTTGTCAGTTTATTTCAACTTTATCCAGAGCATCTTGGTTGGGGATGCAGTAGTTTTCCTAGTAGTTCGCGGGCAATTATTTGTGATGTCTTTGCAGTTGGCCGGTTGTCCGACAAACTGCAAAGTGCAACAAGCGTGATTCGCCAACCTCTGCTACTCATGCAAAACCGCAAATTGCTGCAACACAAATTCAGTGCGATCTGCCAGATTGGCCTGGGGATGGCAAGATATGCTTTGCAGGCGCTCAGACACCGCTCCAAGTCCCGCCACCTCACAAAATCCGTTGGTAGTGAGACAAAGCCGTGAATTATAAACAGAAAAAATTTACTATTTTAATAGCCAACGATGACGAGGACACGCGATTTTTAGTGGAGGAAGCACTGCGAGAAGTTCGATTAGCTATTAGGAGCGAATTTGTGGAAAATGGAGAACAAGTGCTAGACTATTTGTACCGTCGCGGTCAATATGGTGGTAGCAGCAATTGGCACCGGCCAGACCTGATACTTTTGGATCTGAATATGCCGAGGCTTGACGGGCGAGAAGCACTAACTTCGATCAGATCTCACCCAGATTTTCAACAAATTCCGGTTGTGATCCTCACAACGTCGCACCGCAGCAGAGATATCTCGCTTTGCTACCGCTTGGGTGCCAATTCTTTTATATCGAAACCAGTCACTTTTGAAGGATTGGTTGAAGTAATGAAGACTTTATGTCAGTATTGGTTTGAAATCGTTTCGCTTCCGCCCCAGGAGCTGTAAGCTTTAATTGAGGGCGAGATCGATAGTTTGAGTTGGGAGTGAATTTAATAGAGGGACATATTGACACCGATCGCAAGTATCGCTCTCAAACTTAAAAAATTTTGTTCAACCCGCTCCGAATGCTATAGTTGTGTTAATAGATAACCAATCTTTGAAAATTTTGTTGGTTGAGGACAATCTGGCAGATGCGACGCTGATCGAAGACCTTTTAGGGTCATTCAGCGACTGTCTGTTTCGCCTCAAAACTGTTAAGTCTCTGGAGATAGCACTCGCGTGTCTGGAAGCAGAAAAGTTTGACGCCATACTATTAGATTTGTCAGTGTCAGACTGCTTGGGGGGAAGCGAGGCGATCGCCATTTTGAAAGCCCGATCGCCCACAGTGCCGATTGTGGTGCTGACAGATATCAATGATGAACAGACGGCGCTGTCGGTATTGCGATCGGGCGCTCAGGATTGTTTGGTAAAGGGACGATTTCAAAGAACTCTGCTGGTGCGGGCGATCCATTACGCGATCGAACGCCACCGCATCGAAGAACAACTGCGGCAGCAAGCCCTCCGAGAGCGGCTGTTGGGCAAAATGATCGAAAATATTCGATCGTCAATAGACGCTGCCAGCATTCTCCAAAGTACCGTCGCAGAAGTGCGCCAATTTCTCAAAACTGACCGCGTTTTAATTTATCGCTGTCAGAATGGGGCGTCTAAATTTGACGGGGAAGAGCAAAAAGGTGCGATCGTCGCAGGTGACGGTTTGCCAGAGGGTTATATTGAAAACCAAAATATTAATGCTGCTTTGGCGGTGTCATGCTTTTTTTTGGTGGAATCGCAGGCGGTACAAGCAATAGCAGATGTTAGGGCTGCCGAATTAGCTGGCAGTTTCCAACAGTTGCTGGCAGATTGTGAAATTGCAGCAGTTTTAAGCGTGCCAATTTGGCAATCTGGCGACTGGGAAACGGCAAATGAAAGACTAGAAAGCAGTGTTTGGGAAGCAGAAAAAACCACAGATGCAGCCGAAAATTATATGTCGCTGCCGACTGTTGGCAAACCGCAGCCGCAGGGTTCAAGTGCGACGGATTTTAGGAGTGAAAATGGCAATAATCTGTGGGGAATGATGACGGCATACAATTGCAGCGGTGTCAGGGAATGGCAACAGTGGGAAATAGATTTTTTACAGCATTTGGCGAATCAAGTGGCGATCGCGATCGAACAATCTCAACTTTACCGCCAGTTAGCAATAGCCAATCAAAAATTGCAGCAACTGGCAACTACTGACGGACTGACGGACATTGCCAACCGCCGCCAGTTCGATCGCGTTTTGATGTTAGAGTGGCGCAGATTGGCAAGAGAGGAACTGCCGCTGTCTTTAATTATGTTTGACATCGACTTTTTTAAACCTTATAACGATTTTTACGGCCACCTCGGCGGCGATGATTGTTTGCGCCAAGTAGCCCGGGCGATCGCCTCTTTTGTCAAGCGGGCTGGGGATTTGGCCGCCCGCTACGGCGGCGAAGAATTTGGCGTGCTCTTGCCCAACACCAGCGCTGCCGGTGCCAACGTTGTCGCCCGGAAAATTTGCGACGGTATCGCTCGGTTGAAACTGCCCCACGCGCGATCGTCGATCGGCCCCTACGTTACCCTCAGTTGCGGCATTGCGACGGTGATTCCTGCTGCCGAAGCATCTCCCGACACCTTAATTCGCAGCGCTGACGGCGCCCTTTATCAAGCCAAAAACGAAGGCAAAAATCGCATTTGTCACGCCACAATCAACTCGGAATCTTCCTCTTTAACCGCTCTAGGTTTGTAGTGAGGACTTTAGTCCTCTGATTTATGCGGACTAAAGTCCTCACAGATCCCCCCTAGCCCCCCTTAAAAAGGGGGGGACAAGAATCTTCTCAAAGTCCCCCTTTTTAAGGGGGATTTAGGGGGCTCTCCGGGCAATAAACAGTGTTAACAATCGCCTATTGTGCTAGATCACAAGTTTTCTTCTACTGGCAATTGACGGATCGGGATTTCGATCGCAAACTCCGTACCAATTCCCAATTCGGAACTGCACAGCAATGTTCCGAGATGTTTTTTAACTACAATTTCGTAACTAATAGCCAATCCCAATCCCGTGCCTTTGCCGACGGGTTTCGTGGTAAAAAACGGGTCGAACAACCGCTGCTGCACTGACTCGGGAATGCCGGTGCCGCTGTCGGCGATCGCAATTTTCACTCGATCGCCCTCCACAACTTCCGTGCGAATCTTAATTGTAGGAATTGGCGAGGTATCCCCAGCAGAGGGACAATTTCTTTCTTTTTCTTCCACAGCATCGATCGCATTAATCAACAAATTCATAAACACCTGATTCAATTGACCCGAGTAACATTCAACTGGCGGTAAATTGCCATACTCTTTAATTATCGAAATAGCGGGTTTATCTCCTTGCGGCTTCAAACGGTGAGCGATAATCATCAAAGTGCTGTCAATTCCGTCGTGCAAGTTCACTTCCTTAAAAGCAGCTTCGTCCAGACGCGAAAAAGTGCGTAAAGACTTGACAATTTCCTGAATGCGATGCGCTCCTACTGCCATAGAATCCAGCAGGTTCGGCAAATCTTCTTGAATAAACTCTAAATCAATTTCCTCAAGTTCTGCCTGAATTTCTGCGGTTGGTTCTGGATACGCTGAGCGGTAAAGTTCGAGGATTCTTAACAAATCATTTGTGTAATCTTTGGCATAGCTGATATTGCCAAAAATAAAGCTGACAGGATTGTTAATTTCGTGAGCAACTCCCGCAACTAATTGACCCAAAGAAGACATCTTTTCGCTTTGCACGAGCTGCGCTTGGGTGTGGGTGAGCGCGTGATAAGCTATTTCTAATTGCGCTGCTTGTTCTCTGAGTTGCGCTTCCGATTCTCGCAGGGCCAATTCTGCTGCTGTTCGCTCCGTAACATCGACACCGATTCCCCAAAAATCCCAGCCGGGAACTGAAAAATCAGCAGAAACATTAGACCAAGCAATTGTTTTGATGCTGCCGTCTGCTGCCTGAATTTCTACTTCTAACTCTCGAAAATTGTGACCGAGTTCGACAACTTTTCTAAAGATTTTTTGACGGTGGTTGACATCAGGCATCAGCAGTTGTATTGCTTGCAAGTTGCCGACAAGTTCTGCGGCGCTGTAACCCAGCACTTGTTCGCATTCTCGGTTCCAGACTATGATATTGCGATCGGCATCAACAGCGCTCAGCATTACTGGCATATTTTCGAGAATTAGGCGCAGCTTTGCTTCGCTTTCCCTCAAAGCTTGCTCAGCCCGCGCCCTGTCTGTGATGTCAATGGAAATTGCAATTAATCCTGCAACTTCTCCTTTTTCATCTAATATTGGCGTGCCGCGACTTTCGTAAATGGGCCCGTTTAATTCGGCACACCAGGTTCTTTCCTCCCCTGCCAAAACCAACTTAATATTTTCGAGAATTTGGGGATAATCTTTGTACAGTTCGTAAACCGATAAGCCAACTACTTGTCCGGGCTTAAATCCTAAAGGGTCTAAGGCTTTTCCTTCGCATACAGTAAATATGCCGTGACGGTCAATGCAAGACAAAATTATCGGTGCGTTGTTGACAACGGCGCGGAGGCGTTTTTGGCTTTGTTGCAGTTCCAATTCTGCTTGTTTGCGATCGGTAATATCGATAACGGCTCCGAATAATTTTACGACTTCGCCTTGCTGGTTTTGCAAGACTTGCCCCCAAGCGATTAAATATCTCATTTCTCCGTTGGGACGGTAAATGCGGTGGTCAAGTTCGTAGGTTTGGCGGCGCGCGATCGATTCGTCTATAGTTTGTTGAAAAATTTCTCTGTCATTGGGATGAATTTGCTGCATAAATTCTCGATAACTTGGTACGGGCTGTTCTGGTTGTAAACCAAAAATTCTTTTCAATTCATCCGACCAAGTAATCTCGCCAGTAGGGAGGTCGAATTCCCAGTTGCCGATATGCACAATTCTTTGAGTTTCTTCGAGTTTTCGCTGGTATTCTAATAATTCGTCTGCGGCTTTCTTGCGCTCGGTAACTTCTTTGGAGTTGCCGATAATTCTGTAGGTTCTGCCTGTTTCGTCTTGCAGCGGAGTCAGGGTAACTAGCCACCAAGTATCTGCTCCTTGGAACTTCAAGCATCGTTCCCAAGCAACTGAATTTTGCGATCGCGCGCAAGTGATATAAGTTTGCCGCAATACGGTTCCGAGTTCTTCGCCAAATACGGCTTCGGGAGTTTTGCCGCCCCACTCGCTCTCGTCTCCTAGCCCCAGAACTCGCTGGCCCAGAGGGTTGAAACCGGCATAGCGAAATTCGCCGTCACTACCAACATCCACCGCAAAAATTATTTGGTCAATACCGTCATAAATACTGCGCAAAAATTGTTCTTGAGAGCGGAGTTGTTCTTGTACTTTTTTGCGATCGCTAACGTCTCGAATTGAACCTGCAAATCTCAGCGGCGTACCATTTTCGTCCCAAATTGCTTGTCCGCGAACGGCTAACCAAATGTATTCGCCGCTTTTTTTTTGCATCCGATATTCTATTTCTTTGAACGGGATTTGTTGTTCTAAGTGAGCTGATGTTGCTGCAAATACTCGACCGACATCTTCTGGATGAATTCGCGATATCCAGGCGTCTAAAATATTTTCAAACTCGCTGCTTTCATAACCGAGCAACTCTTTAAATCTGGGCGACCAATACACCGGATTTTGCGGGTTAAACACGTCTTCTGGAACAATCGGCGCATCCCAAATGCCGTCAAAAGAGGCGCTGACTGCTAAGTCAAACCGATTTAAGCTAGCTTCGAGAATTGTCTGTGCTTGTTGCAGAGCGATTTCGGATTTTTTGCGTTGCGTGGCGGCAGCTACGGCATCGCTAATATCTGTCGCCGTGGCGATAAATCCTTGAAATTCTCCAGCAGGCGTCAATTTAGCAACTGCTGTCTCCCCGATCCACCGATACTCCCCGTCCGCTCTTTTCAGCCGATATTCTCGCTTAAAATTCGAGTTTAAATTCCAAGCATTCAGATAGATTTGCTCCCAACAATCTAAATCGTCAGGGTGAATGTTTGTCCTCCAACCCCGATCGCAAATTTCGGCTTCACTCAGCCCAGTAAATTCTATCCACTGCAAATTAAAGTAATTGCAACCGCTTTCTGCATCTGCTATCCACAGCATGACTGGCACGCGATCTGCCCAGTCGCGCCAGCAATTTTCGCTCGCACCCGAGAAAGTCGCGATCGGCGCTTGTTTGGGCACTTTAGTTTCACTTGTAGAACCAATCATAAATTTACAGATGGTAAGTTGACAGTTGCTATTTTTCTTGTTATAATGCGCCGCAATTAACCCTCAAAAAATCTCAGCTTTTCAAAACTAATATATCAAGGTGAGATTGATTTGTGCAAGCGCCACAAGACTTGTTCGTGGCTCAATATAGAAGGCGCGTTGAGTACATGAGGCGCTGATGAATATTGATGAAAATTCCTGAGTTTTATCTGGTGCTGTCAACTATTAACTGAATAAATCCAATCCTCTTCCTTCTTTTGTCAAGTGCTGTCAACTGTCAACTGTCAACTGAAATTCGATCGCACTGGAATTTCAATCACAAACTCCGCTCCCTCTCCCATTGTCGAAACACAGCTCAATCGGCCGCCGTGGCGATCGACTACAATCGAGTGAGAAATCGACAATCCCAAGCCTGTACCCTTGCCCACAGGCTTAGTCGTGAAAAACGGGTCAAACAGCCTCGATCGCACCGACTCCGGCATCCCCCGCCCGTTGTCCGCAATAGACACCGCTACGAAGCCCGCAGCAGCCTCATAAGTCCGAATGGCGATCGAGCTAGGATGCCGATCGCACTCTTCGAGCGATCGCTGCTTGTCCCGCTCTTCCAAAGCATCGATCGCATTAATCAAAATATTCATAAATACCTGATTCAACTCGCCCGGAAAACATTCAACCTGCGACAATAGCTGGTAATCTTTAACTATCTGAATCGCCGCACGGCTGCTGTGAGATTTCAACCGATTTTGCAAAATCATCAAAGTGCTGTCAATTCCCTCGTGAATGTTGACCGACTTGCCAGCGGACTCGTCCAGCCGGGAAAAGTTGCGCAAGGATTTGACAATCTCGACAATTCGCTCGGTTCCTACCTGCATCGAACTAAACAATTTAGGGATATCCTCAGCAATATAATCCAAGTCAATTTCATCAATTTTATCCAAAACTTCAGGCGGAGCATCAGGACAGTAATGCTGGTAAACTTTAATCAATTCCAACAAATCTAAAGTATAACTGCGAGCCGGACTGAGATTGCCGTGAATAAAGCTGACGGGATTGTTAATTTCGTGAGCAACACCAGCAACTAACTGACCCAAACTCACCATTTTTTCATTTTGAACGAGCTGAGCTTGAGTAGTTCTGAGTTTGTTAATCGCTGCTTCCAACTCTAGGGCTTTTGAACGTTCTCGCGCTTCCGATTCCTGCAACGCTGACTCGGCTTGTTTGCGATCGGCAATTTCAACTTGTGCTTGCTCGAACAGCGTCGATTGCTGGATCGCGATCGCCAACTGTACGCTAATTTGTTTGAGACACTCCACCTCAATTTCCAGCCAGCGACGCCGCCCCGCGCACTCGTGAGCAATCAACAGCCCCCACAACTTCTCGCCTTGCAAAATCGGCACCACCAAATTAGCTCGCACCTGAAATTGACTTAATAAATTAATGTAGCACTCGGAAAGATCGGCTTTGTAAATATCATCCACAGCTACAGTGCGACCGTGCTTGTAAGCAGAAGCATAGCTGTCTTCAAAGCAGGGATCGTTAATACTTCTTCCCTGAAGCGACAGCCAACTTTCGCCCACCGACTCGACTGCTACAAAACCGCTCCAATCAAGATTAAAGCGATAAATAATTGTCCGGTCTGTTTGCAAAAAATGCCGTACTTCAGCAACAGCTTTTGTCAAGATTTCTTCTAAATTGAGAGAAGAGCGAATGCGTTCCAGCATCCCTACCACCAAGCGCTCTCGCTTTAATTGCTGGCGCAAGATCGCCTCGGCAAGTTTGCGATCGCTAATATCTTCAATCACACCAATTACGTAGCTCGGTTCCCCAAACCCATCCCGCACTAAAGATACAGTCACATTAGCCCAAACAAATGAACCGTCTTTGCGCACAAAGCGTTTCTCAATTGAATAATTCAAAATTTCCCCAGCTAACAGTCTGTTGCCCGACTCGACATCTACTGCTACATCTTCCGGGTGTGAAATATCCCAAACATTTCGCACTTTCAGTTCTGCTTCTGAGTAGGCGACAATATTGCAAAAGCCTGGATTTGCCTTCAAAATATGACCGTCTGGCAACACTTTAACAATACCGATCGCCGCTTGTTCAAATACAGCCCGAAATCGCTGTTCGCTTTCTTGCAAAGCAATTTCTGCTTTTTTGCGATCGGTAATATCCATTTCCGTACCAAACAGTCGCACCACTTTGCCCAACTCGTTTTTAACAGCTTGGCCTTTACAATTAACGTACCGGATTTCTGCTGATGACAAATAGATGCGGTGGTCGATGTCGAAAGCTATCCCTTCAGTCACTGCTTTTTGCAAAGCTTTTGTAACCATTCCTCTGTCATCGACATGAACTTGCTCTAAAATTTCTGCCATTGTCGGCGGTCGATTAAAGTCTCGACCGTAAACTTTAAACACTTGGGCCGACCAATTAACAATTCCGGCCTCAATATCAAATTCCCAATTCCCCATGCGGGCAATTTTCTGCGCGTATTGCAACTCGTCGGTAAGTTGTTGCAAAGATGCGATCAACTGCGTTTTTTCGGCTTCTGCTGCCACGCGGGCGCTGATATCTTTGTGAGTGCCTGTCATCCGCAACGGCGCACCCCATTCGTCGTACTCGACTACCTTGCCCATCCCCAGAATCCACTGCCAATTCCCGGCTTTGTTGAGTATCCGAAATTCAAATTCATAGATGTCTTGGGGATTTTCAAAATATAAATTTAAATATTCCCTCGCCTTGATTCTGTCTTCGGGATGCAGCAAATTTTCCCAACTTTGGAAGTTGTTTTCAATTTCATTTTCTGCGTAACCAATCATTGATTTCCACTGGGCGTCGAAATAAGTTTCGCCAGTAGCTATATTCCAATCCCACAACCCCAAGGAGCTACCTGAAACTGCCAACTGCAATCGCTCTTGACTGAATTTCAATGCGGATTCGGCGCGTTTTAGTTCTGTGAGGTCGGCAATAATTGCCATCATTCCTATTGGTTGACTGGCGCTATCTTTAATGCAGTCAGCTCGCAAGAGAGCTTCTATAATTTCGCCATTTTTAGCTTTTAGTTCACTTTCAATGCTCCAGGACAAACCTTTCCGCAGCACCTTAAATAATTTTCTCAACTCTTGAGATTTGGCGTACATTACTCCCGGGCCGCCCGCATTATTTAGTTCTTCAACTGTATAGCCGTAGCGCTGAATAAATGCTTGATTGTGATAAATTGAATAGCCGTCTAAATCTGCGATCGCGATCGCATCGCTAGCGCCGTCTACAGCTTGAGTTACCAAGCACAGAGTCAGTTCGGCTTGTTTGCGATCGGTAATATCAAAAATCGCTGCATCCAGCCACAAAACCAACCCTTCTCGATTGTAAGTCGCCCGGCCTCTTTCCGACACCCAGCGCACCGCCCCGTCAGCGCGCACAATCCGGTATTCTACATGATACGGCTGTTTGGAGTCTACCGCTGCTCTGCGGACTCGATCGAGCTTTTCGCGATCGGGCCTATGGATAATGCTCGCAAAACTCAAGCGATTGTTGTGCAGAAAATCCGCAGCAGCATAGCCGCTAATTGCCTCAATTTCATCACTCACAAACACCATCGTCCAATCAGCATCGTACAAGCTGCGGCAGATAGCACCGGGAATATTCTCAATTAGCGATCGAAATCTGGCTTCCGTCTCCCGCAAAGCTGCTTCGGTCTGTTTTAAATCAGTAATATCCAGTATCATGCCTTCCCAAACTAGATCCCCTTCCTGCCCTATTTCTCTGGGACAATTAACTCGTTCCGGTCTCGAAACCCCTTGCATCCACTTAATTTTTCCCGACGGCATCATCGCGCGCCATTCCTGCTGCCATGGCTGCATATTTGCCGCAGAAACAGCAATAGATTCTTCCAATTTTTGGAGGTCGTCTGGATGAACACAATTGAACATAAGTTCGGGATTGTGCTGAATATTTTCGGGTTCCAATTCATATAAATCGCGGCAGCCAGAAGAAATGTAAGGAAAAGATATTTTGCCGCCGGTTGAGAGCCGAAATTGATAAATTATTCCCGGCAAATTGGCAGCAAGTTGCCGCAATCTAGCTTCGCTTTCTTGCAGCGCTAATTGTTTGCGCCTATCCTGAGTGATATCTCGAATTATCCCCACGAGAATTTTACTGTCGCCGATATTTTCAAAGACAGTTTTTTTAGTAGACAGAATGTGCTGGGCACCGCTGGCGTCCGTAAATATTTCCTCGCTCTCGTTTTCTTCCCCCGTCCTAAACACTTGTTCGTCTTTCTCCCAAAAAAAATCAGCTTCTTCTTTGGGGAAAAACTCATAATCCGACATACCTAGCAGTTCCTCGCGCTGCTTGCCGAGCAGCTTGCAACAAGCATCATTTAACAGTATCCAGCGGCGCTGCTCGTTCTTGAGAAAAATTGGGTCAGCAACTGCATTGATCGTACAATTTAAAAACTTTTTACTAGCTTCCAGTTCTGAAAGTGCTAAAACTTTCTCCGTAACATCGTTAATAGTTCCTGTCGTCCCCTGTATCGCGCCGTCGCAGTCAATAATCAAAAATTCCTGCACTTCCACCCAGCGAATTGTATTGTTTTTAGTAAGATATCGAATCTGATAACAACAGGATGTTTCTTGATTTTCGCTCAGACCTCTAGAGCAATTTAAATATTGGTATTGGTCGTCAGCATGAATGTAACTTAAACAGGAAGTTCCTAAGCTTTCATTAACTGTAAATCCAGTAATTTTCGCCCAAGCCGGATTTAGAAAAATCCACTCACCAGCAATATTTGTTTCAAAAACTACTTCTTTGATACTGCCAACAACTTGCAGGTATTTTTCTTGACTTTTTTGCCATTCTGCTTGCCGTTTCTGGCGGGCGATCGCGCACCGGAGCGTCCGCACCAGCAGCCGGCTGTCTACTTGTCTTTTCACCAGATAATCTTGGGCGCCTGCGGCAATTAACTGAACGGCTAGTTCTTCGTCATCGGCGGCCGTCAAAACCACGATCGCAATATTGATCCCGCAATCTTCTTGCAGCCGCAAAAAAGCATTAAATTTTCTGCTGTCAGGAAGTGAAAGATCTAATAAAATTACATCAAAAACCTCACAGCTTAAAATTTCTCTAGCTTCCCTGAGGCAAACTACATTAGTCGTCTCAATTGATTGTCCTAGTTGGTGCTCAGACAGCAGTTCTTGAATGAGTTCTGCATCTTCTGCACAGTCTTCTATTAACAGAACTTTCAAGCAACCAGGCGTTAAATTTGACTCAAAAACAAAGGTCATTTGGTTGTTTTTTATTATAAAAAAATGCAGCAGCGGATACAGCTATCTAGCTCATTTTGGGCGAAATTGAACCGCAGGCGAAGGAGTGCGCTGGGTACTTGCAGATCCTCCAGATTTATTTGTAGAATTGAGTTGTTGGCGGTAAGTTGCCTGCCTCGCCCCAAACCGTAGTGGGCTAAATTCCAATAGGGTTCAGTTAACACTGTTTATTTCCCGGAGATCCCCCTAAATGCCCCTTAAGAAGGGGGACTTTGAGCAACTTCTTGTCCCCCCCTTTTTAAGGGGGGCTAGGGGGGATCGGCTTGATCTGAACCTCGTGGGCAAAAATCATTATTCTCTTACCGATCTTGCAAATCAACTCTGTTTTAAATTTACAACATTTGGCCGAGAAATAGCAAGGGGCAAGGCAAAACAGCGCTGATAAAGAATGACTAAAGTCCTGACTGCGAACCTAGGAAAATTACAGTAAATTTACGGAACAGGAGATTGTATCCGTTGAATTACTGACAATTAACGCCCGTTTGTACTGAGGACTTTAGTCCTTGCTTTGAGATAAAGAAGGACTAAAGTCCTGACTACGAACCTAATTATGAACTTAATTATGGTTGTTTAATCGGACAAGATTTTACTGAGTTATATCTATCAAGTTTTCTGCTGTTTGGGGATCACAACTGTAAACACGCTGCCTTGACCGACATTGCTGCTAATAGCAATCTCCCCATTAAAAGGTTTTAAAAGCTCAATACAAGTATAAAGTCCGAGGCCTGTTCCTGTCGGTTCGCCTTCGGTTTTTTCCTCGCCTTTCGGCGGCTTTGAGGTATAAAAAGGGTCAAAAAGTTGTGATAAATCTTCAGGTTCTATGCCACATCCGGTATCTGAAATATCCATGTAGATGTTCGAGTCGTCTTGCCGAGTCACGATAGTTAGTTCCCTGGTTTTCTTTTTCCACATAGCATCCATTGCATTATTAATTAGATTATAAAATACTTGAGAAATATAGGAATAAATTAAGGGAATGTTCTCGATTTGTTCGTCATAAAAATATTTTTTTCTAATTTTATTTTTGAAATAGAGATTTCCTTCCAATAGCTGAATTTCTCGCTGCACTAAATCGTTGATATTCACTGGCTGCAAATCTTGCTTTTGCTCTTTTCTGCTTTTCATCATCAGAGTATCCATGATCTGATTGATTTTTGTGACGGCTTGAACAATATACTTTGTATAATTTAAAAGAGATTCTTCTTGAATTTTTGTGGCTTTTGTTTCAATTAAATCGACGCTAGTCTGGATCACTTGCAGCGGACTTTTGAGGTTGTGAACCATTCCCTGGGTCAAACGTCCGATGATGGCTGTTTTTTCCTGGTCGATCAATTGCTTGGTTTTTTGATCGACAAGTCTTTCCAGGTTGTGGTTGAGGTGGGCGAGTTCGAGGTTTTTTTCTTCGAGTTTTTTTTGCAAGGTGCGGATTGTCAGGTGAGTTTGAATGCGGCTCAACACTTCTTCGTGCTGGAAGGGCTTGGTGATGTAGTCAACGGCTCCTGTCTGAAAGCCTTTTACTTTATCGAGCGTCTCGGAAAGGGCGCTCATGAAGATGATGGGAATGTCTCGGGTTAAGTGGTCTGCTTTTAAACGCAGGCAAGTTTCAAAACCGTCAATTCCTGGCATCATGATGTCCAAAAGAATCAAGTCGGGATGGATGTATTCAATTTGCTCGATCGCACTTTCGCCATCTAGGGCCACTAAAACTTTAAACCCGTAATTCCTTAACAGCTCGAAAAGTACGTCGAGATTGGTTTGGTTGTCATCGACAATTAGTATGATGCTTCTTTCGGAATTCTTATCGTTCATATTCAAGGGAGACATTCAAATTTTTGATTTGTGAGTTGTCGGTTGTGACTTTAAATCCGATCCCAGGAATTTTCTGCCGCTCTAGAAACCCGGTTGCTTCGTAGATGCTTCTATTTCCAATCACCCTTTTAGGGCGGGCTGTTCAGTTAAAAGTGTTTATTTCGCGGAGATCCCCCTCGCATCCCCCGAAAGCAAGGGGGACTTTGATCGCTTCCAGTTCCCCCCTTGTTAAGGGGGGCGCCAGGGAGATCGGGTTTAACCCAAGCGTATTGCGTTATTGACAATGATGATCGGGCGTGAGATTTAACTAATTTTAAGTTTTCTGTTAGCTACAGTCAATTTTAGGTCAAATGTTGCTTCAAAAAATCTCGAATTTGCTTGAGCTGAAATCCTTTAGCAAGTTGGCGCAGGTGATGAACGAAAGGCACTAATGTCTGGTCAGAATCTTCGAGTTTAGCAGTTTCCTCCAGAATAGCTTCAATATCGCCCATTGCAGCCAATCTTAACAATGCCAAGACTGACTCTGAGGCAGGAGACACCATCGTTGAGTCAGGATTAGCAATCTCAGGTGATGTTTTGCGAGTTTGAGCTTTGCGCTTTTTGGTTTCCGCTCCCTCTTCGTAAATCCACTCTAGTCCCAAATGCAGGCGCAACACTTCTAAAAGCTCGTTAGTTTGAATCGGCTTGGTGAGAAAACTATCGCAACCTGCAAGTAAGCTCTCTTGCCTAGTAGTCTCGTAAACGCTAGCGGACAAAGCAAGGATAACCGCATCTTTTAATTTCGGCAACTGTCGCAGCCGCCTGGTAGCTTCCCAACCGTCCATTACGGGCATCAGCAAGTCCATTAAAATTAGATTCGGTAGAAATTCCTGTGCTTTGTGCAAGCAGTCTTCGCCGTCGGTGGCTTGGGCAATTTCAAAACCCAAACGAGAAAGCAGCCTGTGCAGCATGGAGCGATTTACTTCGTTATCGTCCACGATTAGCACTTTGCGCTGGTGGCCGCTAAAACCGACAAGCCGCCGTTTTTCTTGCGTGGAGGGGAGTTGACAAGACTCGGCGACTGCGGGAAAGTCGATCTCGAACCAAAATATGCTGCCTTTGCCGGGGGTACTTTGGACGCGAATTTGGCTGCCCATCATGTTGACTATTTTTTGGCTGATGGAAAGTCCCAGTCCGGTACCTTCAACGAAATTGTGACGATCGCCCACTTGATGAAAAGGCAAAAATATTTCTTCTAATTTATTGTGAGAAATGCCAATGCCGGTATCTTCGATTTGAAAGCGAATTTTAGCGACGGGTAATTGCTGTTTATTTGCGGCTGTGGAGTCCGATCGCACAAAAGCGATCGGCGGTGCGATCGACTGATGCTCCTGTTGTTGATTCGCTCTCAAATTTGCCGTACCGTCGCCAACCTGGGCCGTTAAACTCGAATTTATGGAGTTTGTGGGAGTTAAATTTTCAGCAAAATTCTCCACCTCACCCACTTTGAATGTCACTGAGCCGATCTTAGTAAACTTAACCGCATTACTGACCAAGTTCATCAAAACTTGTCGCAGCCTTTGTTCATCCGCGAACACCCAGCTTGGCAGTGGAGATAATTGGTCGTAATTAAACGCAATTGCTTTTTGAGCCGATCGCATTTGGAACAAGTCAACAATACTTTTTACCAAACTCGGTAAATTCACCTCTGTCACAGACAGTTCCATTTTACTAGCTTCGATTTTTGCGAGGTCTAAAACATCGTTAATCAGCGTCAGTAAGTGGTTGCAGCACTGGTGAGCGCTATGCAGGCTCTCCTGTTGTTCGGCTGTTAAATTGCGATCGGATTTCAGCAGTTGAATGTATCCCATAATACCGTTCAAAGGCGTCCGCAATTCGTGGCTCATGTTGGCGAGAAAGTCGCTTTTAGCGCGGTTGGCGGATTCGGCGGCTGATACGGCCAATTGCAGGGCGGCTTCTGCTTGTTTGCGATCGGCAATTTCGGTTTGTGCTTGTTCAAATAGCGTCGATTGCTGAATGGCGATCGCCAACTGCACCCCCAACTGTTTCAGGCACTCTGCCTCCAATTGCTTCCAGGGACGCGGGCCCGTGCAGTGGTGGGCAATTAACAGCCCCCACAATTTTTCGCCTTGCAAAATCGGCACTACCAGATTGGCTCTCACATTGAACCGAGCCAACAAACTCAAGTGGCAGTCGGCGATGCCGGCATTGTAAACATCATCTGTGGCTCTAATTCTGCCATCTAGGTAAAGACGAGCATAGGTTTCTCCAAAACAAGGATCGTAAATTTCCGTTCCTAGAATTGGTAGGGAATTTTCGGCAACCGACTCGACGGCGATAAACCCGCTCCAATCCGGCTTAAATTGGTAAATAACTGTGCGATCTACTTGCAAAAACTGCCGCACTTCTTCGACTGCATTGGTGAGAATCTTTTCTAAATTCAGAGAAGAGCGAATGCGTTCCAGCATAGCTACTGCCAACTGTTCGCGCTTTAATTGCTGGCGTAAAACTGCTTCGGATTCTTTGCGTTTGGTGATGTCTGTAATCACTGCAATTAAGCCGATCGAATGGCCATTTATATCTTTAATGCTGTCTGCTCGCACCAAAGCGGTAACAGCTTGATCGCTCTTACTTCGCAGCGCAACCTCACCGCACCAAGAGCGACCTTTGCGAATGTTTTTATAGATTTTTTTGTAACTTTTAGGTCGGACGTAAAGGGCAGCGCGCTCGCCGAGTTCGTTGAGTTCTTCCACCGTGTAGCCGTAACGCTGAATGAAGGCTTGATTGTGGTAAATAGAGCGCCCTTTCAAGTCGGCGATCGCGATCGCATCGCTGGTACTTTCCACGGCTTGAGTGACCCGCAACAAAGCTAATTCTGCTGCTTTGCGATCGCTAATATCCGTCATGGAACCCACCATCCGCAGGGGATTGCCGGCTTTGTCCCACACTGCTTGAGCGCGGGCGAGCACCCACTTGTAGCTGCCGTCTTTGCACTGCAAGCGGTATTCAGCGGCGTAATGGGGGGTTTGGCGATCGAGATAATCTTGGATCGCTGCTTGCACTCGTGAGCGATCGTCTGGATGAATGCGATCGATCCATTCGCTGTTGCAACTGTCGATTTCGCCGTCTGCGTAACCGATAATTTCTTGCCAGCGGGCCGAGCGAAAAGCTTGATTTGTTTGAAGATTCAGATCCCAGATTCCGTCTTGATTGGCTTTAAGAACTAACTGCCAGCGTTCTTCGCTTTTGCGCAATTCTTCTTCAGCTTGTTTGCGCTGAATGTGAGAACCCAACTGAGTCGCTACCGCCTTCACCAATTCTACTATACGCGGTTCCATAATCGAGCGTTCGCGCTTGCAGAATAGTAAAACTGCCAGCACCTCTGAATTAGCGCGAATCGGCACACCGAAACAAGCTTTCAATCCGACTGCTGCCGCCATTTGCGATCGGGCAAAAAATGAATTATTGACTACAGAAATATCTTCAATCCATTCTATCTTTCGCGTTGACCAAATCCGTCCCGGCACTCCCACTCCGGGCGCGAATCTAATTTTCTTACTTTCGCGGCCAAACCTATCTAAATCGCGATCGCTAGCATACCAAGTTTCGCTGTGTTCCAAAACAGCACCGTTAGCAGCCGGTATCCAAGCTTCCGCAAAATTCCAGCCGATCGCATTGCACAGCAACCGCAGAATATCAGGGATAGCGCTGTGAAAATCCGCCGACTGACTAATTGCTTGAGTTGCTGCCAGCAACAGCTTAATTTCATCTTCTGCTTGCTTGCTTTCTGTAATATCAGTTCCCGTGCCGAGAATTTGTTTTAACTCGCCGTCTGCGGTTTTGGCAAATACAGTATCTCGGCTGACAATCCAGCGCCAAGAACCATCCTTGTGCCTGATGCGGTATTCAATTTCAAATATCTCCCCTTCTGTACCCGTTGCGACTTGCTGTAAATAATCAGGCATTTTGATGGCATCTTCCGGGTGGATTAAACTTGATGTCATCCACGGCCCCATTGCCTGAATCTCCTCTACCGTATAGCCAATAATCTGGTAGATAGAAGCATTTGCATAGATATTTTTTTGTTCTATCAAGTCATAAACGTACAAAATATTAGGACTTGCCTCAGCAATGCGATCGCCAAACCGCTTGCTATCCTGCAACTCTGCTTCTGCTTTCTTTCTCGCAGTAATATCGCGAACAATACAAATTATTTCGCCGTCGGGGAGGATTGTCAGCGAAAGTTCTTGAGGGAATTGAGAGCCGTCGCGACGGCAGCCAACTGCTTCAGTGCTGATATAACCTTGGCGCGCTAAAACAGGCATAATTTCCCGCTCGAACCTGGCAAGTTCTGCCTCTTTATAACAGATTTTCCAACTTTTGCCCAACATTTCTTCGAGGGAATTGTAACCGTAGATTTTGAGTTTAGCTGCGTTGACATAAATCAGCTCTCCGCTGGCATTGACAATACCGATGCCTTCGGAAGCCGCTGCCATTGCTGCGGCTTGTCGCTGGAGTTTTGACTCGAAACGTTTGCGATTGGTGATGTCGCGGACGATCGCGATAATTTCGTCATCCGTGCAGAAGACAAATCTCGCTTCAAAATCGCACAGTGCATCGTTAATTAGCAGTTGATATTCTACAACTTGAATCTCGCCGGTGTCGATCGCGTGTTGATTGCCGCCCAAGATTTTTTCAGCAAAAGCAGCCGGCAATATGTCTTGTGCTTTTTTGCCAATAAATATGTTTTCCGGTACCAGCGTCTGGAGGTCTTTTGCGGGTTTGAAGTCAACAAAAGTGCCGTCGGCGCGACAGCGAAAAATCATGTCCGGTATCGCGTTTAAAAGAGCGCGGTTGGTAGCTTCGCTCTTTCGCAATTCTGCTTCTGCTTGCTTGCTGAATGTCACGTCGCGAGCAACTGCATAAATTAAATTTTCTTCGGCAAACGGTGATGCCGTCCACGACAGCCATTTATAACTACCATCTCGGCAAAGATAGCGGGTTTCGAGGTTAATAACCGGGTTGCCATTTTTCAGTTTTTCTAATTCAGTTCTAATTATGGCTCGGTCTTCTGGATGCACGAACTCCATCAAAGGTTCGGCTCGAAGTTCGGCTATACTGTAACCTAAGACAGTAGACCAAGCAGGGTTTAAGCGTTTAAAATACCCGTCGAAACCTGCAATGCAAAGTAAATCCAGCGAGATATTAAAAAATCTATCCCGCTCTTGTTGGGTTTGTTTTAATTCGGTAACATCCATCACCAAACCGTCCCAAATTATATCACCGTTGGCTTGTTTTTCCGGTCTCGATGCGCCTTGCAGCCATTTCACTCGCTCTCCCATAACTTGCCGCCACTCGTGTTGCCAAGGTTGCTGAGTCACCGCTGAATTTGCGATCGATCGCTGCAACTCAGAAATGTCATCTGGGTGAACTGCTGAAAAAGCCAAACCAGCATTTTCTTCTATTTGTTCAGGTCTTAAATTGTAGAGTTGCCAACTACCAGGAGAAACGTAAGTAAAAGATGTTTGACCATCTACAGAAAGCAGATATTGATAAATCATTCCCGGCAGGTTAGCAGTAATTATTTGAAATCGAGCTTCGCTTTCCTGCAAAGCTAGCTGCTGGTGCTTGTATTCGGTTACGTCTCGCATTGTCCCGACCAACATTTTAGTACCGTCTGCTTTATTGAAAACAGTTTTTTTGGTAGAGATAATGCGTTCTTTCCCAGCGCTATCTGTCAAAATTTCTTCCGTTTCCTCAGGAATGCTTCTTTGCAATACTTGCTCGTCTTGTTGCCAAAAAAACTCGGCTTTTGCTGGGGGTAAAAAGTCATAGCCTGAATTCCCTATTAGTTCCGATCGCGCTTTTCCCATCAACTCGCAAAAAGCGTCGTTTAATACGACCCATTTGTGCTGCTCATCTTTGACAAAAATTGGATCGGGAGTAGCATTAATCGTGTGATTTAAAAACTCTTCGGATGCTTTCAATTCTGCTTCGTAGCGGTAGCGATCGCTCACATCCAAAATTACTTTAATCATCCGGTCGATCGAGCCGTTCCGACCGCGAATACAGCGCAGGGAAACTCTAGTATAAACTATTTTTCCGTCTTTTCTGCGCCACCTTTTGTCTAAAACATAACCTTCGCTCTCCCCGGCTAAAATTTTATTTAACTGCTCTAAACTGGCCGGCAAGTCTTCAGGAAAACCCCACTGATCCCAATTTCCGTGCAGAATTTCTTGGCGCTCGTATCCCAGCAAATCGCACAAAGCATCGTTAACTTCCAACCACTCACATTCTTCGGGTTCTGAGGGGGAATTGGGAGGAGCAATAATCGCAATTCCGACGAGGGAATTCTCGACTACCGAGCGATATTTTTCTTCGCTTTTTTGCAAAGCTTCTTGGTTGTGCTGTCTCTCGACTGCATAGCGGAGCGATCGCATTAACACTTCGCTGTCGATTTTTCGCTTGACTAAATAATCCTGAGCTCCTGCTTGGATTGACTGCACGGCGAGTTCTTCATCGTTGCGGGCAGTCAGTACGACGATCGGAGTATTGAGGCTGTATTCTTGTATCTTAATAATTGTACTTAAGTCTTGGCTGTCAGGCAGTGAAAGGTCTAGTAAAATCACATCAAAATGTTCGCTGACCAAAATTTGCTGCGCTTTGCTGAGACGGTCTGTGCAGCTTACTGACAGCCTGTGGGACTCAGCTCTGTTGAGATTTGTTTCTAATAATAATTCTTCGATCAGATCGGCTTCGGCTTGATTGTCTTCGACGAGGAGAACTTTAAAGCCGTTTCGCTTTGCGGTTGCGCTCAAAACTGATATCATATACCTTGTTAATTGTCAGAAGGCAGTCGAGATTACCATTATAGCATACAAAGAATTTAAGCCCTAAAAAACGACAGCAAACACCGAAAACTTATTTTGTTAAACAACTACAATGCTCAAGATCGACTAGGTTTGTGTTCTCAGTAGGTAAACCCACTCACAGATAAAACTTTTACGGTTTTTAGAAGCTCGGTTTTTTCTGGGAACCCAAGCTGCTCGGTTGTGTTTTTTGGGCGATCGCCCCGGACAACCGATCGCGCGATCGAAACCGACCCTTTCTTGGCCTTTACACTACCCACACAATCCGAGCCATATCCCCGCAGCACTCAGCCCCCCAGGCAAAAAAATTGGTGGGAACTATGTTCGATATTCACATTTTAACCAGTTCTTTTATGATAGCTTACAGAAACTCCTTACTGCCATTTCTTTACTTTTTCCAATCAAATAAATTTTTTCCACAGGTCTTGCTATTTAGCAAAAAAGTGATACTCTTGAAATAGAGGCAATCAAAAACTCTGCTGGATACAGCCTCGGGAAAAATTCGATAATTTTCGCAACAAAACTACGTTAAAAATCTACGTTAAAAATCACCGTCCTTTGTTTACTGTCCTTTGCTCGAAATGAGCTGAATTTTAGAGGAAAAAAGCAATGATCGAAAAATTAGAAATTCAACAAAAACAAGTGTTAATTGCCAGAGAAAAAGCCTTAGTATTGTGGTTTGATGAAGTCGGCATCGCCGACATCCCATTAGTAGGCGGGAAAAATGCTTCATTGGGGGAAATGATCCAACAGTTAACCCCCAAAGGAGTCAGGGTTCCCAACGGATTTGCAACTACAGCACGCGCTTACCGCTATTTCATCGAATCGGCGGGTTTAGAAGCAAAATTGCGCGAAATTTTTGCCGATTTAGACGTAGAAGATGTGCAGAACCTGCGACAAAAAGGCAAGCAAGCGCGGGCATTGATTTTGAATGCACCGTTTCCGCCAGAAGTGCAAGCGGCGATCGCGAATGCTTACAATCAATTGTGCGATCGCTACGGCGACAGTACCGACGTAGCAGTACGTTCCTCCGCCACCGCCGAAGACTTACCAGACGCCAGTTTCGCCGGACAGCAAGAAACCTACCTCAACGTCCACGGCTGCAACAGCGTGCTCGAATGCTGCCACAAATGCTTCGCCTCCACCTTCACCGACAGAGCAATTTCTTACCGCCAACAGCGAGGTTTCGACCACTTGGAAGTCGCCTTATCCGTCGGCGTACAGAAAATGGTGCGATCGGACTTAGCATCCTCCGGCGTCATGTTCAGCATCGACACCGAAACCGGTTTCAAAAATGCTGCTTTAATCACCGCCGCCTACGGATTAGGCGAAAACATCGTTCAAGGAGCAGTAAACCCCGACGAATACCTAGTTTTCAAACCCACATTAAAACAAGGTTTTCGCCCAATTCTAGACAAACGCCTCGGCACCAAAGATATCAAAATGGTGTACGATGTCGGCGGTTCCAAATACACCAAAAACGTCTCCGTATCGCCAACAGAACGCACCAAATACGCCCTTAACGATGACGAAATTATGCACTTAGCAGAGTGGGCCGTACTGATAGAAGAACACTACTCCCAAGTGCGCGGAACCTACACGCCGATGGACATCGAGTGGGCAAAAGACGGCAATACCGGCGAACTTTTCGTCGTCCAAGCGCGGCCCGAAACAGTACAATCACAAAAATCAGCTACAGTTTTGCGTAACTACAAATTGCAAGGTTCCACCGCAGTTTTAACAACAGGACGCGCCGTTGGCGAAGCGATCGGACAAGGCAAAGCCCACGTAATTTTAGACGTTCACCAAATCACCGAATTTGAAGCTGGAGAAGTTCTGGTCACCAACAAAACAGACCCGGATTGGGAACCGATCATGAAAAAAGCGAGTGCGATTGTCACCAATTCCGGCGGCCGCACTTGCCACGCTGCGATCATTGCCCGCGAGATGGGAATCCCCGCCATTGTCGGCACCGGCGACTGTACCCAAGTCTTGCACAACAATCAAGAAATCACTGTTTCTTGTTCCGAAGGAGAGGAGGGCAAAGTTTATTCCGGTTTAGTTCCGTTTGAAATTCAAGAAACTGCGATCGACAATTTGCCCCGCACCCGCACTCAGATTTTAATGAATGTCGGCAACCCAGAAGAAGCTTTTGGTTTGTCAGCAATTCCTTGCGACGGCGTAGGGTTAGCGCGGCTCGAATTCATCATCGCCAACCACATCAAAGCTCACCCCCTAGCACTGATTCACTTTGACGAATTGACCGACGAATCTGTCAAGCGTCAAATTGCCAAACTCACAGCACTTTACGAGCACAAACCCGATTTCTTTACCGACAAACTAGCGCGCTCAATTGCCACCATCGCCGCCGCATTTTATCCGAATCCAGTCATCGTGCGGATGAGCGATTTCAAAAGCAACGAATATGCTAATCTTTTGGGAGGGCGGCAGTTTGAACCCAAGGAAGAAAACCCGATGATCGGCTGGCGCGGCGCCTCTCGCTATTATGACCCGAATTACCGCGAAGCTTATGCTTTGGAATGCCTTGCATTGAAGCGAGTTCGCGACGAAATGGGCTTGACAAATGTGATTCCGATGATTCCGTTTTGCCGCACCCCGGAGGAAGGGCGCAAAGTGTTGGCAGAGATGGCAAAACACGGTTTAGTCAAGGGCGAAAATGGCTTGCAAGTTTATGTGATGTGCGAATTGCCGAGCAATGTCATATTGGCTGACGAATTTGCCCAGGTTTTTGACGGATTCTCGATCGGCTCTAACGACTTAACTCAGCTAACATTAGGATTAGACCGGGATTCTGCTTTAGTCGCGCACATCTTTGACGAACGCAATGAAGCTGTGAAGCGGATGATAGAAATTGCCATTAAAGCGGCCAAGAAGTACGATCGCAAAATTGGAATTTGCGGACAAGCCCCCAGCGATTATCCTGAGTTTGCTCGCTTCTTGGTTGAGTTGGGAATTGATTCGATTAGTTTGAATCCCGATTCGGTTTTGAAGACTTTGTTGGATGTTGCTAAGGTGGAGGCTTCCAGTGCAGTGATGGATTTAGCAACCCAAGTTGCTAAGATTTAACCGTTTGAGTTTTTGAGAGCAACCGAGTTTGTTTAAGCGGTTCGATCGTTCGGAATGCAAGTCCTCTGATTTAAACAGGACTTGCATTCCGAACGATCGAACCTATTACGGGCTTGGTTGTTTTTGAACTAAACCCGGTTTCTCCTATCTAGTTTGGTCAAATAACCGCTCTCGGGCCAGCACCCGCCAGCAAACGCTTAACGCACGGGCGGCATAGTTTGAGATTGTGCCAGGAACTTTTCTGATTGAAAACCGTCTGTTCGGGGATGATTTTTTGTTGCCGATCGTCTAAATTAAAAAAATATTCCCTACACCAGCTCACTAAATGTGTTAATAGCTCTCCTGATTATTTTCATCGGTTTAGCTCCGTGGCTGCTGTCTTTGTGGGTGATGCGCTCTGCCGAGAGTCAAGCCAGCCAGAGAATTGCAGCGGCCAGACTAGCGGTAGCAAATAGACCCCTGCGAACTCAACTAGCAACGGACGATCGCACTTACATCCAAGGTCTAGGTTATCCGATCGGCGATATCACTTGCGAGTATAACGCCCGCTCTAATTACATTCGCTGCGCCGTCAATCCTTCTGGGCCCTGTGTTGATTGTCATTACTACCAACCCAGAACTCTTGACGTTCGCGGTGAAAAGATATAGGTTGTATTGGGGCTGGTATCTACGCATATTTGCGGATCTAATAATCCATGAGTTAGTATGTACTTACGTGTAAGGATTGTTGTTGGAGCTTGTTCAGGACGAGCCATGCCAAAACTCAGCAATTAAAACCTAATCGAGCAGTATTGCTGGGTTACAGTTGCCATAACTGGCGAATGGCGATCGGTGTTTTTCTAGTTGAGGACTTGCGCTCAAAAACCAGGTTTAGACGATAAATCTGAGTTTGGTGGCGAAAAATCTAGGAATAAATCAGGCTTCTAGTCTAGAAGTGCGTAACTCCTGTAGTTCAGAAAATTAGCCGACAAAAATTGCCAGTAGCCGACGGGCAAATGTGCAACTCAACTTCTCCAAAACATCATGACAAATTCTGCACAACTGTCCCGAGCAATTACCTTAAACACAAACCCGCTCGAAAACTCTAAGTTGACAGTCAGACAAGTTGCTGGCGCGCGACACTAATCTATGTAAGTGCGATCGCAGATGAACGCAGTCTCAAACCTAGATTGTTGTCTCCAAACTGCAATTCATGAATTTTTAAGACGCCTCGTCGATACAGGGTATGCCTATTTCAATTGCATCACAGGTTTTGGTCACTGTCGGCCTGATTATGTCACGGCCAGCACTGCGTCGCCATCGTCTCCCTAATTAATGTGTGGTTACTATTGTCAACAGGGCAGGCGCACGCACCGAAATCAAAGAAACCGGGTCTTCTACCGGAAGCGAGGGCTGCAACGAAGTCTTTTCGCCGATTAAACCTGGTTTCTGTGTCCACAAAGGATGAAATTTTTATGCCAATAAAGTAAGTGCATTAGACGCTCGACAGAAAGCCTCATAAAATTTATTTTTGAGAATTCCTGTTATTGTCTGCTGCGGGATGTAAGAGATCGGCGTGTAACAGATACACTCCCTAACAGAAAGACCAAGCCAAAATATCACCCGATAGATAGATTGTTGGGATTTAAACTCCCAAGCCTCAGCGCTCGCCCAGGCGATATTTGAAATGCTATCAAATAGCAAGATAGCACAGCTTTGTGCTGAGTAAAAGCCGCTTTTTGCTGTTTTTAGAAGAAGTCAAGCAGCAGAGCCTCTAACTCTGCAATCAAACCATTTCAAGAGGTGATAATTATCATCTCGAAATGGGTACATTATATACAATCAGTGAGGCAATTCTACCATGCAAAGCATCTGCAACAAACCAATTTTTCTAACCCAAAAAGCAGGTGACACCACCGCAAGCATTGCTGCCAAAAACTCCCGAACTACAGCAACTCATTCTCAGCAAAAACAAATAAAACAAGTAACAGCAGAGGAGTGTTTTCTGTCCCAAAAACCCGGTCAAGGCTCGGGAATTGGGCAGCCAGAGAGAGAATTTTTGCTAGCAACCAAGCCTGCGATCGCCCCTGTAAAAAATATCCTGTTCCTCGATGGCAGAGTAGAGAACTACGACAGCTTGGCCAGAGGAGCAACAGCAGGTACAGAGGTATTTGTACTCGACTCGACACGAGATGGAGTCGAGCAAATTACTATAATTTTGGCTAATTGCAGCGATTTAGACAGCCTGCAAATAATTTCTCACGGTCGAGAAGCAGCAGTGCAACTCGGGTCGATCGCCCTCAATGCCGAAAACTTAGAAACCTACAGCCATTTGTTGCAGCAGTGGGGAAAAGCCCTCAGCGAGAGAGGACATATTTTGTTATTTGGGTGCAGCGTCGCAGCGTCCGAAAGTGGCGCGGCCTTCGTGCGGAGCTTGAGCTCGATTGTCGGTGCAGATATCGCAGCTTCCGACAACTTGACGGGGAGTGCAGCACTCGGCGGCGACTGGGAATTAAGATTTGTGACCGGGGAAATCAAGGCGAGGATCGCCATTGAACCAGAAGCGATCGCAGCATACGCTTACACCCTCGGCACATTAGTCAACGAAACTTTCAAGAACGCCACAGTCAGAGGGCCTTGGATTTACGGGGGAAACGGCGGTGCGCTGTTCGATCCGAGCAACGGGCTTCCAGCAGCGAATCAACCTGTCCCCGGCATTACCGGAGGCACAGTATCGGGGGTACTTCCGGCATTGGGGGGGCGCACTCCCGGCGATGGCGCTTTGCAATTAACTCCAGCAGCAAACACCCGCGAAGCCTTCGTCATCTACAACAACCCGATTCCATCAACCGACGGTCTCAGAGTCCAGTTTGATTTTTATTCCTACGGTTCCAACGCCCAAACCAGGCTTTCTCCGGGCTTCCCGATCGAGCCTCAGCCAGGGGACGGGCTGGGTTTCTTCTTCATTGACGGCACCGCCAGCCCAACCAGAACTGGGGGTTTTGGCGGTTCTCTCGGCTACGCTCAACGCACGGGTATACCCGGTATTGTGGGAGGTTATTTAGGCATTGGACTTGACGAGTATGGCAACTTTTCCACATCCACAGAAGGGCGATCGGGCCCGGTGCCACCTGCGATTCCCGGCTCCGCTATTGGTGATTACAGACCTGATTCTGTAACGCTCAGAGGCCGTGAAGCAGACAATTATCAGTTTTTAACAAATGCGATCGTGCCCTTCGGCATCGATAACATTCCTACGAGCATTACCTTTACCGGTCCTCCCAGCGGTTATAACTTCAGCAATACGTTCACGACCACTCGCGATGCAGCCAAAAGAGCGGTTCAAATTACCCTGAATCCATCTAACGATCGGACGGCTCCCAACCGCCTCACCGTTGCCTTCGATACCGATTTTGACGGCACCTACGAAACTACACTGATCGACATCCCCAACTTGGCAACCAGCAACGGTGCAGTACCGCCAATTTTCAAATTTGGTTTTGGCAGTTCGACAGGAAGCGGCAACAACATTCACGAACTGCAAAACCTGGTAGTCGAGACAATCAATCCTCCCAGTCTCTCGGCCGATGTAAGCACGATCAAAACAGGGCCGCAGTTCATCAAGCCCGGGAGCAGCATTACCTACACGATTACTACTGTCAACAACGGGCCAGCGCCAGCTCAAAACGTCCTGATTCAAGACGAAATACCTGTAGAACTGCTGCTTCCGAACGGAGCGCCGCCGGTGCTGAGTGCCTCTAACAACGGCACTTACCTCAACCAAACGAAGTCTGTCACCTGGCCGTTAATTCCGGTTCTCAATCCCGGCCAGACTCTCACTTACACCCTGACAATTAATCTGCCGCCCGGTTTAACCAGCAGCGACACTTTTTCCAACGTTGCATTCAGCAACAGCTCGACTTTCGACCCCAACCTCAGCAATAACAATAGCATTCTCCCGCCCGGGCAAATCGATGGGGCTGGTCTGCTCCGTACCACAGTTGTCGATACAGTCGCGGATTTAGTCACTACCAAAAGCGGCCCTGTGACTGCTCCGATCGGGTCAACCATTGCCTACACCCTGACTACGATTAACAAGGGGCCTGATGCAGCAGCAGACGTGACGATCACTGACAGCATTGTTCCGGGTTTAACATCCGTCACCGTATCGGACGGCGGGACGTATAACGCACAAACCGGCATTGTTTCATTCCCAATACTGCCGACGCTGGCAAATGCAGCTACTGCGACCCGCAATATCAGTTTTGTTCCCCCAATCAGCCTTACCGCCATCAGCAACACGGCTCGTAGCAGCTCGGCGACTCCCGATCCGATCGCCACCAACAACAACGGCTCCCCAACCAACAAAGAGGGCACTCCCACTAACTCCACGGTGAGGACAACTCTTACGCTCAACGCCGACTTGGCAACCACCAAAACCGGCTCTACCGGTGCTCTCCCCGGCAGCCCTGTCAGCTACACGATCGCCACAGTCAACTTAGGCCCGAGTCCCGCACAAGCTGTAACCATTACAGACAGCATCATTCCCGGGTTAACCGGAGTCACGGCATCCGATAACGGCACTTACAACGCAGCCACAGGCATTGTCACATTCCCACCAGTGGCGATCGCCAACGGTACTACAGCTACTCGGACGATCGGCTTCACAGTACCGCTCACCGCAACTACTGCCATCAGCAACACAGCCAGAAGCAGCTCCCTCACTCCCGACTTGACTCCTGGCAACAACAACGGTAGCAATCCCAACGCCACCGTCACCACCAGCGTCAGTCCCAGGGCTGATGTTGTCACCCAAAAAACTGCCCCGGCGACCATCAATGCCGGCGCCCCTCTCACTTATACAATTACTACTAACAACAACGGGCCGAGTGCTGCCACCAATGTAGTGATCACCGACAGCCTAATTCCCGGTTTAACATCCGTCACGGTGTCCGGCGGAGGAACCTACAACGCAACCACAGGCGCGATCGTTTTCCCGGCGATCGCCTCCTTAGCCAGCGGCAGCAACCAGAGCCGCACCATCACCTTTGTACCGCCGCCCACCCTGACGAGCATCCTCAACATTGTATCCAGCCGATCGGATACTCCAGACCCCAACGAGACCAACAACAACGGCTCTACAGTGGCATCGCCCGGTGGGCCGGGGGGTCGAGTCACCACCACCATCGGTACAGCCCGCGCCGACCTAGTTACGTCCAAGGTCGGTCTCACATCTGCGGCGGCAGGCAGTTCGGTGACATATACTATAGTTACCTCCAACAACGGGCCGAATGCTGCGGAAAACGTAGTGATTACAGACAGCATCATTCCCGGTTTAACGGGAGTCAGGGCATCGGATAACGGCACTTACGACCCAGTGACAGGGATTGTCACCTTCCCAACAATTTCCAGCTTGGCTAGTGGCAGTAACACGAACCGCCTAGTAACAGTAGTAGTTCCCGCGACGGGCACGATCAGCAATACTTCCGGAAGCCGATCGACCACTTTTGACCCGCAACCCACCAACAACAACGGTTCAGAACCCCGGGCTACTGTCACCACCGCCATCAGCGCGCAGCCAACACCCAACCAAACTCCATCAGCCCAGAGCAGCAACGCTGCGCTACCGCCCAACAGCGCTGTCAACATCAGCGGAATCGGAGGCACAGACCCCGACGGCACAGTGCTTTCTTTCAGCATCAACACCCTGCCGCCAGCAGATCAAGGCGTCCTGTTCTTGGGCGATCCCGCAACCGGAGGAGTCCCCGTCACCGCAGGTCAAACCCTGACAGCAGATCAAATCAAGCAGTTATTCTTCAAGTCTGCCGACAATTTCACAGGAGCTAGCTTTACATACAGCAGCAGGGACAATCTCGGTGGCAGCAGCCCTGGGGCCACAGTTTCTCTGGTGTCGCTGCCGTTCAACCAGCCGCCGATACCCACAAACATCAGCAAGACACTGCCACCAAACAGCACCGTCAACCTCGAAGGACTGACGGCCAAAGACTCCGACGGCTCGATCGCATCCTTCACCATCAACACCCTGCCGCCAGCAAATCAAGGCATCCTGTTCTTGGGCGACCCCAGCCAGGGAATCCGGGTCACAGCCGGTCAAAGACTCAGCACAACTCAAATCAACCAGTTATTCTTCCAAGCAACCAGCGAATTCACAGCCACCAACTTTACCTACACCGCCACAGATAACCGCGGCGGCGTCAGTCCAGCCCCCGCTACAGCATCCCTGCTAGCAATAATACCTCCCGCCGACCAGCCGCCCGTCGCCAACAACACCAGCGTCGCTTTGTTGCCAGGAAAAAGCGTTAACATCCCCGGACTCGGAGGAACCGACCCCGACGGCACGGTGGTTTCTTTTACCATCAACACCTTGCCCCCGGTCAATGAAGGCACTCTGTTCTTGGGCGATCCCAGCCTGGGAGTGCTGGTCACAGCAGGTCAAATCCTAACACCAGAGCAAATTACCCGCTTGTTCTTCCAGGCGTCCGGCAATTTCACAGGGGCAAACTTCACCTACAGCGCTACAGACAACCTCGGCGCCACCAGTGCGGCAGTTGCTACTGTCTCTGCCCTTGCCATTAACCAACCCACACCGACACCCGCGCCCGTGCCCACACCGACACCCGCGCCCGTGCCCACACCGACACCCGCGCCCGTGCCCACACCGACACCCGCGCCCGTGCCCAC
>NZ_JAUBVZ010000024.1:0-47835 GCF_036702805.1 Microcoleus sp. A006_D1 | reverse complement strand
ACCGACACCCGCGCCCGTACCCACACCGACACCCGCGCCCGTGCCCACACCGACACCCGCGCCCAACCCCGGGCCAGTAACCACACCCACGCCCAACCCCGGGCCAGTAACCACACCCACACCCGCACCAGTACCCACACCCACACCCACACCCGCACCCGTACCCACACCCACACCCACACCCGCACCCGTACCCACACCGACGCCCGCGCCCGTACCCACACCGACGCCCGCGCCTATTTTCGGTTCAGTGCCCGAACCGGATACCGGTTGCGGTTGCGACCCCCTGCCCCAGCAGCCGAACTTCACATTTCCCCAACAAGAGCGCCAGCAAATACTCAACTTCGAGTCAAACGCCGCCCCACTCACCGACATCCAAAACACGATTCTAGGGACTCTCGGCAACGATTATCTAACAGGGAACGACTCTAACGAACTGTTTGTTTCTTTCACCGGCGACGACACAGTTTTAGGTGAAGGCGGTTCAGATATCATCTTCGGAGACCAACAGCGAGACTTCATCGCCGCTGGCAAACAAAACGATATCGTTTACGCCGGCAAACAAAACGATGTGGTTTTTGGGGGCAAACAAGACGATCGCATTTTTGGCGATCGCGGTTCCGACACATTGTACGGCGATCGCGGTTCCGACACGATCGTCGGCGACAACGGCAACAATATTGACCTGACTGGTAACAGTGGCGACCTGATTTTCGGGGGTGCTTCCGAGGATTTAATTGCTGGCAATCAAGGCAACGACACGGTTTACGCTGGTAAAGGCGCAGATCTTGCCTATGGTGGCAAAGAAAACGACCAGATTTGGGGCGACAAGGGCGCTGATACTCTCTACGGAGACAGCGGAGACGACTCTCTGTTCGGCGGCGTCCAAAACTCCCTCAATAACGACCCAGACGGCCGAGATTTGCTCTACGGAGGCAACGGCAACGACTTACTCAACGGCCAACAAGGCGACGATACTTTACTCGGCGGTAACGGCCGCGATTTGGTGTTTGGAGGCAAAGGGGGCGATCTGATTTTTGGCGAAACCGAGTCGGATACTCTCTACGGCAATCAAGGCCCTGATACGATTCTCGGCGACTACGGCATTGACAATAACATCACCATCGCTACGGAGGAAAGTGACTTAATTTTCGGCAACGACAGCGGCGACATCATCGGTGGCGGTAGCGGTAACGACAGCATTTTTGGCGGCAAAGGTAATGACTTGATGTTTGGCGGCAAAGGTAATGACTTGATTTTGGGCGAACTCGGTTCCGACACGATTGTCGGTGGCGAGGGAGACGATTCGCTTTACGGCGGCTTGCAAAATCAGTTAGTCAGCGATGTTAACGGCCGCGATTTGCTGTTTGGGGGCGAGGGTAACGATTATCTCAACGGCGGTGAGAGTTCTGATTCTCTCGGCGGCCAAGAGGGTAACGATACTCTTCACGGCGGTAAGGATGACGATTTGGTACACGGAGATGCCGGCAATGACTTGATTTACGGCGATGGTGGCAGCGATATTTTGTGCGGCGATGATGGCAACGATACCATTTTTGGCGATCGCGGGGAAAACGACCGAGGCGCCGTCGGTGCCAACGGCCAGCAAGACTGCATCAACGGTGGCAGCGGTGACGACCTTTTGTACGGCAATGAAGGCCAAGATACCCTCAACGGCGGTGACGGTAACGACACTCTCTACGGAGGGAAAGATAATGATATTCTCAACGGGGGTGCAGGGGATGACTGGCTGTTTGGCGACGGGGGAGACGATACTTTAATTGGAGGTGCAGGCAGCGATCGTTTTGTGTTAAATAGCAACAGCGGTATCGATACTGTGCTCAATTTTGAAGTAGGAATTGACAAGTTTGTGTTAACTGGTGGCAGAAGTTTTGATTCCTTGCGAATTAACTCCTCGGCCAACGGTTATGTCCTGCAAGTTGCCGCCACTGGGGAAATTTTAGCTAATGTCTTTGGGGCTAACAATGCTATTACTGCTCTGGATTTCGTGACTCTTCCTCGGTAAGACAAATCTCATACCAATCATGAAAATTCTTGCTACTAACGCAACTAGAGAATCTCATCTTTAGGGAAACGGCATTGCCTGGTTCGGCGGCAAATTATAGCGTTTACCAGGTAAAGTGTCTAGGATGAAACCGTTTATCATAAAGCTTTGTAGGTAAATGATATCCGCGAAACTTTTTGATAAAGGCTATATGCTTAGCACTAATAATTCCTAGAGAGTTCATAACTCTAGCAAGACTTTTAAAAATTGGTATCGGAAAGGTTCGTAGTGAGGACTTTAGTCCTTTAATTATGCGGACTAAAGTCCTCACTACGAACCTAACTGTGAGGACTTTAGTTTTTTCGTGGATGCGGACTAAAGTCCTTACTACGAACCTAACTGTGCGATTATTGTAATTTCCATTCAGTTAATTTTTTCGTGTTAATTACTCCTGCTTCGGGTAACCACTACCAGTTTTTTTGCTGTTGGTGGCGCACTTATCTTAGTTGAAGGGGAAGGAAAAGAAAAGGATCATGAATGCGTGTCTGTTGGCATCAGGCAAAATGTTTTAACTGACTGTTCTGAAATTACCAATTAATGCTAAACTTTCAGCGTCAAGCCGCGCTTGCCTTAACGATCGCGCGCAGCTACCCCGAGCCGGAATCGCCCGCAACACCTCTACCAAAAAAAAATATCCTCAAAGCTAGTTAAATTCTAAATTTTTACGCAGCAGCCATGCAATACCAAAAATTACCGCCGAAATTTGGGGCCGACTTACAAAAATTGAGTGTTAAGTGTATTTTACGCTCATTGTTAGGCTCTGTGTCGATCGGTCTGAGTGTAGCCGTCACCGCCACCGCAGGTGCGACACTGCAAATAACACAGCAACCAGCAAATGCTTCTACAGTCACAAGTTGGCAGTTCGATCCCGCCACAAATCAGCTAGAAATTACTCTCCCAGATGGCACAAATCCTACCTATTCTCTACTCAACCCGTCTCAAATTGCTGTGGATTTGCCCAATACCGAGATCGGAGTAGATGCCACTCAGCTATACCCGCAAGGCACTGTGCGTTCTGTGGGCGTGACTCAACTGGAATCAGGAAGCGCGAGAATTTTGGTAAATTTGGCTCCGGGAGTGGTTTTCAACGGTGAACAAATTCAATTCCAAAAAGTGGCAGAAAATCGCTGGGTGTTGCGTTCGCCGATCGCACCTAGTGCAGTGGAAACTCCCGAAATGCAAGCCCAGCCTGCAATAGCAGTACCGCAAAATCAACCGCTAACAGATGCTAACTCAACTACTGCCGCAGAGGTCGATCGACCTGAGTCTCTTGCTTCCTCGAATCCCCCTACAAATTCGGCGCGGCAGCCCGCGGAGAATGACCAAATTCGACCGCTAACAGTGCCTTTAGTCAATGTTCGCCTTGATGAACGTCGTACTGTACGAGCCGCTGCTGTACCGCGCCTAGCTCCTCAAATAACGGCTGCTGCTACACCCCAACAGCGGACTCTGACCTTTGGCGAACCGCTTCCGGGCGATCGCCAGAATCCTGCTTTGCAAGCCGCGACTCGGGCAAATGTGTTGTTACCGGCGGGCGCGGAGCTGAGTTTGCTGTACCCGGGCGATCGGCCTTTGCGCCTGCAAGCGAAACCCAGCCGGCAGGAAGTGTTGCTGTTGCAAGCGGGAATTCTCGACAGCCGCGGCAATACGATCGTACCTGCGAATACGCCGGTCATCGGCCGCTTTGAAACTACTAACCTCGGCAGTAAATTTGTGGTGGAAGCGATTAGTCTCAACGGCCGCAATATCCCTCTCTTGGCTAGCTCGCAGCCCTTGGGAGGCCGCAGGCCCCAACCGAGCGATCGCAGTGTGTTTCGCAATAGTGGCATTGGCGGCTTAGCTTTGTTCTTGCTGAGCGGCTTTTCTGGCATCGGTTTGCTGGCTGGAGCGGCCGCAGGTGTTGCTACAACTTACGTCGCTGCTCCTCAACCTGCTACTATTCAACCTGGCCAAATTGTGCAAGTTCAGTTAACTGAAGATTTCCCTGAGTTGGGTTTTTGATGTTAAAGGAAATTCGGTAAGCAGCAATGTACGGGATTGTAACGCATAGAGGCAGATGTTGAAGGAAGACGGAATCAGGAACTTTTCCCTCTTCCCTCTTCCTTCAACATCTGCTGAGCGGCAATTTAGAAATTTTGACCGTCAGTCGCTGGAACTCCCGAACCCGGTTGGTTTGGGCAATTTAGAAATTTTGACTTTCAGTCGCGGGAACTCCCGAACCCGGTTGGTTGAGAAACAGGTTTTTAGCGCCGTCGTTTTGGTAGATACAGTTAATTTGTGGTTGACTTTCCAGGGCGCCGGTGAAGCCAAAGGTATTCATGCGATTTTTGCACTCTCGCACTTGGTTTTGGTCGATCAGTTTTCTTTGTTCGAGAATTGCCCAGTTATTGGTTCGCAGCACGCATCCGGGGCGCATACTCGGCTGCGAGATGTACACGTTGAAGGGGTTGAGGGTGACGTAGAGGCGCATATCTGTCACCATCGCGCTGGCTCCAAACTGCACGCAAAGTTCGGGGTTCGGGGCGCTGCGATCGATAAATTCGCGCGATGCTACGTTTTCTGGGCTAATTGTAGCTGTGGAGCTAAAGGCAATGCCGATCCCAATTCCCAGAATAAAAACGGCTGTTAAAATCCCGATGGTGGCCGAATTGAGGAAAGAGGGTTTACCGGACTGAGGTTGGCGCCGCGACTGTCCGCCAAAAGGGCCGGAGTCTTCGTCTCCCCGGGATGCCTCGTCGCTGAATCTGTCGTTGTAGGAGTTAGGTTTACGTTTCATATAAGATGCCGTCAGTTCTGGAGACTCAACAGGTAGTAGTTTTTTATTTTTAACCGATCTCGCCTTTCTAATTATGGCGCGAGAAAGGTTGTGGCTACAGTCGGAGGATACCGCCCTCTGGGTTGGGTGTTGGGTTCACAACTGGCAACTGCCAGCGGCGGCTGCCTTGTCTGAATTTGGAGATTTCAATAAAATAACTGAAAGTGAGATACTCTTGCACAGCGGAGCAATCCGGCTCAAGATTATTGACAAATTTTAACATCCTACAAGTCAGGAGGTATAGATTAGTGTCTGTCGAAATTATTGAAAAGCGTTCTACAGTCCGCAAGTTGGCACCGCGCTACCGCGTTCTGCTGCACAATGATGATTTCAACCCTATGGAGTACGTGGTGCAGACTTTGATGGCCACAGTACCCAGTCTGACTCAGCCACAGGCTGTGAATGTGATGATGGAAGCCCACACTAACGGAATGGGACTGGTGATTGTTTGCGCTCTCGAACACGCTGAGTTTTACGCTGAAACGCTCAACAATCACGGATTGAGCAGCAGCATCGAACCTGATGATTAAAATCTGATGGCACTCGCAGCGCTGCGTCCAGATTGTTTCTGACTCAAACCCTCATATCTTCATACCAAAAAGCCAAGGGTTAGGCCCCTGGCTTTTTGGTATATTTACGGAGGTAGAGGGGGAAACTTGAAGAGCAGGGGTTGGGAGCAACCGGGCCGGAAATGGTTCGGACGGTGGTTCAAAGCTAGAGTTCGCAGCCAAGTGGCTTCGATCCCCAATTTCAGCTCTCCAATCTCAAATCTTTATTCTCGGAAATTAATTAGGAAATTAATAACGTCCGCCGCCGCCGCCACCGCCGCCACCGCCGCCGCCGCGAGCAAATTTGCCTGGGCCGCCGCCGCCCCGGCTGCCGCCGCCCCGGCCGCCTTCATCTTCGCGAGGCTTGGCTTTGTTTACTTTGAGGTCGCGACCCATCCACTCTGCTCCGTCGAGAGCAGCAATTGCTGCATCTTCTTCGGCATCTGTTGACATTTCTACGAAACCAAAGCCGCGGGGGCGACTGGTTTCTCTGTCGGTAGGTAGATGTACTCGCTTAACGGTTCCGTATTCGGCGAAGACGGTGGTGATGTCTTCTTGGGTAACTTGATAGGATAAGTTACCGACGTATATCGACATGAGGAATAACTCCAAAATTTAGACAGTGCAAAGATTTCAGTTTCGGAGAGTCCCCTGCCGATACAGAAGGGCAAGTTTTTAAACAATTCTGTAGCAATGAACAAAGCCTGCAACCGAATCTGATACACTTGGCATTTTAACACAGAGTACCGTCTTTTGAGTAGCTTTAAGCAGTTAATTAGGTCGTTATAATTCAACGTCAAACTTTTAGGGTATTCAGAAACCAGATTTCGACCTCTGGTGTTTTGGCGAGGTGGAATCTGAGAAAGTTGCCGCGCCGCCCGCTACCGCAGGAAAGACACGTCTACTTTGCCAAAATTGGTACTCAAAGCTAGATTCAGGTTTTCTAGGGCTTTGACTAACCACACCAAGCTTTCTCGGGTACAGAATTCGTAGTGACCGAACAAAATTGCCAGCCGCTTTTCTAGGTAGGGCTTGACTTTGCCGCAAATTAATACTATTTTCAGCAGCAAACCAGTGGTTTGGGTGGGCCCGAGGTTTGAGATCAGGTCGATGAAGACAAAGTGGTTGGGCCGCGCCGGACTCTCTACTACTAAAAAGTTCAATAACTGACTGCAAGTTCTGATCGTGAGAAATTCGGTTAACTTCTGACCTTCGCTGTCGGGTAAAGTAGATTGTAGTTGCTTATACAATTTTTCGTTGAATTGACACTTGCCGTAGCGATCGTCCGTGATGGAGGAAATCAGGTATTCGTACAAGTCGTCTTTAAAGGAGCCGTAAGATTGATTTGTGCTGGCGTTCGCGGTGAAGCGCCCCGCTAGCTGTCTGTATGTATCGGCTCCTTCTACTTTTCCCACAAATTGCTTGAGGGCAAAGAACAGTTCCGGGTCGCCCAACAGCGTCGGGTTTTTTATAGGCTGTATATTCCTGCCGAAGGAGATTGAGGTTTGTCGGCGCGCTGTTTGGGCTTTTCTCACTTGGTGAGCGACGTATTGCGAGAGGTCGATTTCAAATTGCTGCTGCTTTTGAGCTTGGATTTTTTGAATGATTTTTTGCTGTTCGTAGGTGCTGTCGTCGCTGAGGAGGCAGTGTTTGTAGAGGTAAGGGTAGCGGGGAATTAAGCTTCCGAGGGCTAGGGTGGCGGGGATTTTGCTGTTGCTGCTGTCTTCACTGCTGTGAGTTATGACTTTGGCTAAACGTTTGAGGGTGAGGTACTGTTCGCTTTCGGTAAATTGATTTACTAATTTGGGGATGGAGCAAGCAGATCGCGATCGACTGTATCCTAATGCTATTTTGGGGGCTTCTTCAAACAAAGCGATTAATTCCGGGATGGCTGCTTGCTTGCTGGGGTAGGTTTGCCAGCGGTTGATCAAAATGTGGCAGCACCGGTTGAGGATGTATTTGAATTCTTGTTCGGCGTAGGGTGAAGCTGCTATTTTTTCGAGTGCGTCGGCGATTGTGCGATCGCCATATCCGTTACCGTGGATAAACAAAGTGCGAAAACGGTCGATCAGTTCGATCGGCTGCTCTACTTGTACCAACTCCAGCCAGTGGTTGTAAAGTAGCTGTTCTTCTTCTTGGCTCTGTCTGTTGTAGTCGTTCACTGTGGATTAACCCTCCGAGGGATTGGACAGGAGCTTTAAGCGCCATTGGTTTGATGAATTGGCAGATGAAGCACCACAATTGAGTCAACCGAGCTTCTCGCCGGACAAGGCTTAGGGGTGGAAGCGGTCAGATAGCCGATCGATATTTTTGCTTAGTTAAACTATTTACCAATACAAGCATTACATGAATTGTTGGCAATTCGCAAGGCCTAAAATCACCATAAACTTTGTAAAGTATTGGTAAAGATTGTGGGTGGGTTCTGATTTCTGGGTGGTGGGACGATTGAGGATGAGGATTCTTAATCTCAATCCCAGTCGGCAGCCCTCTGTCAGTTAAATGTGAGATGGGGCGCGGTAGGATTAGCTGTGAAAATAATTATTTGAAATGTGAGTGCTGCTAATATGGTCTGTCGCGTCAGTATCGCCCGACTTGCTGAAATTTTAACTGTACCTTTACCTGCTTTGTCTGAGGACGTTCTGACAGCTTTAGGGACAGGTATTGCTACAGATACGCGCACTATTGAAGGGGGCGAAGTATTTTTGGCGCTGCGGGGTGAAAATTTTGACGGGCATCAATTTGTGACCAAAGCCCGTGATTTGGGGGCGATTGCAGCCGTAGTCGATCGCACTTACCAACAGGAATTGCCTGATTTTCCGCTGTTGCGCGTTGACGATACTTTAACAGCTTATCAGGCGATCGCCCGTTGGTGGCGCGACCAATTCAGCATACCGATAATTGCTGTTACTGGTTCGGTAGGTAAAACTACTGCTAAAGAATTGATTGCGGCAGTTTTGTCAACCAGCGGAAACGTTCTAAAAACTCAATTTAACTACAACAATGAAATTGGAGTCCCCAAAACTCTGTTAGAGCTTTCGCCGTCACACAATTATGCTGTAATTGAAATGGGAATGCGCGGACTAGGCGAAATTGCGCTGCTGTCGCAAATTGCGCGTCCTACAGTTGCGGTAATTACTAACGTCGGAACGGCGCATATCGGGCGATTGGGTTCGGAAGATGCGATCGCCCAAGCTAAGTGCGAGTTGTTAGCCGAAATGCCTGCTGATAGCATTGCTATTCTCAATCACGATTCTGACAGATTAATCGCAACTGCGGCGCAAGTTTGGCAGGGGAAAACTTTAAGTTACGGATTAGAAGGCGGCGATTTGTGCGGGGAATTAATTAATAATGATACCATGTCTGTAGAAGGTAGAGAATTGCCGCTGCCCTTGGCTGGACGGCACAATGCTGTAAATTATTTAGCGGCTTTGGCGGTAGCCAAAGTTTTAGGTATTGATTGGGAAGTTTTACAGCCAGGTTTGTCTGTGCAGTTACCGGATGGACGGGCGCGCCGCTACGATTTACCGCAGGATATTGTGATTCTGGATGAGACTTACAATGCTGGTTTGGAGTCGATGTTGGCGGCGCTGAGATTGTTAGCGGATACTCCGGGAAAGCGCCGGATTGCGGTGTTGGGCACGATGAAGGAATTGGGCGAAAGGGCGATCGAATTTCATCGACAAGTGGGAAAAGCGGCGCGAGATTTAAACCTTGATGCTTTGTTTGTGTTTGCTGATTTTGAGGAAGCTGCGGCGATGGCTGCGGGTGCGGCGGGTTTGCCTTTTGTGCAGGTGGAAAATATTACGGGGGAGGATTCTCACGCAGATTTAGTTAGGCATTTGATGGATTTTGTCGCTGCGGGCGATCGTATTTTATTTAAAGCTTCTCATTCGGTGGAGTTGAATCGAGTTGTCCAGAAGTTTCGCGCTGATTTGGGCGGTGAATAAATTGTAATGTGGTTCGTAGTGAAGAATTCATTCCGCATCAAATAAGAGAGGACTGAATTCCTCACTACGAACCTATGTTTTAGATGATATGATATACTTTAAAAGCGCGATGGCTACGCCCCGGCTTGCGCCTACGAACTCTTCACCCAAGTAGTGCCATGACTGCTAAAACTCTCAGTGCCCCCGAACAAATAGTTGAGCTATCGAATATCAGTTGGCAAACTTATGAAACTTTACTTACCGAACTCAGTCATAGGCGACTCCGGCTAATATATAATCGTGGAATTTTGGAAATTATGACACCTTCTCCTGAACATGAACATTTCAAAGAAGTATTGGGTCGATTTGTTGAAACCTTAGCAGAAGAATTAGATGTGAGAATTGAGCCTCTTGGTTCTACTACATTCAAACGTCCTGAACTTCTTGGTGTAGAACCAGACAAATGTTTTTACATCCAGAATGTTAGTGCAATTAAAGGCAAAAAAAGACTTGATATGAGTCAAGATCCGCCACCGGATTTAGTTTTGGAAATTGATATTACCAGCAGATCCGACAGTACGTTGCAAATTTATGCGGATCTGGGAGTCCCGGAAGTTTGGATTTACAATGGTTCGCGGCTCAGAATTAACAGATTCGAGAGTCAAGGGTATGTGGAGTGCGATCGCAGTTTGGCATTTCCGAGTGTGGCTATTTTAGAGATTGTCAGTTTTTTGGAACAGGCGGAAACAATGGATTATTTGGAATTAGTTAAAGCATTTCGGAATTGGGTAAAGGGACAAATTAATCAAAACCAATAAGTTTGAAGTAAAATTAAATAAGGTTTTCAAGAGTCGATCGCACCCATCTATTCCCCTTGCTGAATTTGACTCCTCACCCACTCGCGGAATAAGCGAATCAAAGCATTTTCCTTAGTAGTCCTCCTCAATTCTAAAAAGCGCAGCATCTCAACTTGCGACAAAAAAGGAAAAGTCGGAGAAACATCTCTTTCTGCATATTCCTGTGCTTCCAACTGATAAATTATTAAACGATTTCCGTCGTAGCGCCAAACTTCCGGTACGCCCAAACTTGCATATAAAGAAAGGCGATCGATCGAACTGCTAGTCACGTCAATTTCCACCACTAAATCTGGTGGCGGATCTTGATTTAGATCGATTTGCTGTTTGTCCCAAACCACATCCTCATTTTGAATATAGTAGCACTGATCCGGTTCCAAACCGCGAGCCAAATCCTCGCGCCTGCAAGTTAGAGAACCCAAACTGCAAATTTCAACATTCAATTCATCACTCACGCTTTCTACAAAACGTCCCAAGATTTTTTTGTACTTTTCGTGGGGTGCTGATGGAGTCATAATTTCTAAATTTCCGCGATCGTAAGTCAGGCGAATTCCTCCCTGTTGGGCTAGCTCATGTAGCAAGGATTCGTAAGTTTTCCAGCTAATGTTTTTTAGCAGAATTCCGGTTATTGGGGTTTGAATCAGGGTGGCTGTCATGGCTACCTACCTGGGTTGTAGATTATTGATCGTATCTTAGCAAAAATTAGCTTGATTGACGCGCAGCCCGAATCACTCCCCAGACTGAATTTGACTCCTCACCCACTCCCGAAATGCTCGAATCATCGATGTTTCTCCCGCAGTATTCTGCATTTCTAGAAACCGGAGAATCTCAGCAGCCGACAGAAACGGAAACTTAGGCGAAACATTTCTTTCTGCATATTCTTTGCCCTCTAACTGATAAAATTTTAGGAGGGAACCGTCATAACGCCAGACTTCCAGTACGCCCAAAGCTGCATACAATTCCATTCGGTTAATCGAACTGCTGGTGATGTCAATCTCGATTACTAAATCTGGTGGCGGATCTTGATTTAAGTTGATTTGCTTGAGATTGCGGACACTTGCCTCATTCTCGATATAGTAGCACTGATCGGGTTCCAAACCGCGTTCTAAATCCTCGCGCCGAAAAGTTAGTGAACCCAAACTCCGAATTTCGATATTTAATTCTTCAGTCACACTTTCTACAAAACGGCCTAAAATCTTTTTACTGCCTTCATGAGGTGCTGATGGAGTCATAATTTCTAAGTTTCCGCGATCGTAAGTCAGGCGAATTCCTCTCTGTTGGGCTAACTCATTCAGCAGGGATTCGTATGTTGTCCAGCTAATGTTGTTCAGCATAATTCCGCTAGTTTGATTCTGGATTAGGGTGGCTGTCATGGCTGCCTACCTGGGTTGTAGATTATTAGATTATTAATTGTATTTTAGCAAATATGATATTTGACTTATTGCATAAATCTTTGAGCGATCGCGAAACCGCAGATTAAGACAAATCAACGCCGAGAATTTTAACAATCGCGGATGCACCAAGAGTAGGGTGCGTCAGTCCATAAGCGTTTCCCTTGTCCAGTAAGTATTCGCGCCTGACGCACCCTACAAGGCTGAAACTCACCACAGCACAAGTTTTAGGAGCCGGGGAAGCATGACCGATTTCAGGATATGTCGAAAAAAAGCTAAAATATTAATTAGTTTTCGTTGCACTTGTCATGTCGGAGAACAAATATGAGTTCAGTTGAGGAAACCGAATTGTCACAAATCGTTGACTTGCCACTCATAGGGTCTGCTGAACAATATCTCTTCTCAGTCGAAGACAATCGAGAGCGTGCTGATAAGCTAAAAGAATTACTTATCCCTAAGCTTAAAATAATCATTAAACAAGCTTGTGACCAAATTCACCAAGTTTATGGCACAGATGTACTCTCAGATTGTCGAATAACGACTACACCAGCTCATCGCTCTGGAGCCAAGAAAACCAAGCCATTCAAAATAGCAACCGCTGGCTTGATTATTAAAGGAATAAAAAATAGGTGTCTCCAACTGAGGTTCGAGTGTACTTATGATAGGTTGTATATGCAAATTTATGGATTAAGAGGGTTAGAAAGCAATCCGATTGTCCAAGTCCTAAAAAATCATGTGGAAGATGTTACTACAATTTTGAAGCAGGGTGAATATTATATTTACTCTGATACTATTACACAGGAAGAAGCTGAGGGGTTAGAGTATGATGAATTCATTAACAAGCTGCAATTGGTTTCTGAACGAGATTGGAAAAGTACCTATATTTGGAGTCCATCCCTAGTTCTTCCTATTAAAGACCTAGATGCAGCTCAGCCAGTGATTAATAACTTTGTCGAAATCTTTGCTATCTTTCGTGCTGCATCAAATGTGTTTCTTGGTGAGGAAGACCGTTTTGAAGAATACCTAAAATGTTTGTGGGATTGGCAAAATCCGCTTCAGGTTCAGGAATCTGTAACTACTACTAGATTCTTTCCTGATGAAGTAGATTCAGTACAAACATTTCGTGAGGGGGCAGTACGGCAAGTTTTAGTCAACGCCTATGAACGAGATCCTAAAGCTCGGCAAAAATGTATTGATTCTCACGGTTCAAGTTGCTCTATTTGTGGTTTCGATTTTGGCAGAGCTTTTGGGCAAGTGGGAAAAGGTTTCATTCATGTTCATCATCTACGACCCCTTTCAGAGATTGCAGAAGAATATGAAATTGATCCTATAAAAGATTTGCGTCCTGTTTGTCCAAATTGTCACGCTATGATTCATCGTCGTTCACCACCATTTACTATTGAAGAAATCAAGATGTTGTTGAAGTCTGCTCGTGGTTCTACTATCTAATATGTTTTGTTGACTTATTCTAACCGATAGTTTACAAAAATTAGATCCCCGATTTCTTCAAAAAGCGGGGATCTAATTTTTCTGTTTGACTCCAGATAGTACCTACCAGGAGTCAAATACATTACTTCGCAGCTTGACGCTCTTTCGCATCCTTGATCACTTCCTCAGCAATATTGCTCGGACAAGGAGAATAGTGCGAGAAAGACATCGAGAATTGACCGCGGCCAGAAGTCATCGTACGCAAGTCGCCAATGTAGCCAAACATTTCGCTCAACGGCACATCTGCCTTGATCCGCGCTCCTGTTTGTCCTGTTTCCTGAGATTTCATCATCCCCCGGCGGCGGTTGAGGTCGCCGATGACATCACCCATGTGATCGTCTGGAGTGAAGACATCGACATTCATAATTGGTTCGAGCAACTGAGGCCCAGCTTTGGGAACCGATTGGCGGTAGGCGGCTTTTGCAGCAATTTCAAAGGCCATTGCTGAAGAGTCAACCGGGTGGAAACCTCCATCAACCAGGGTAAATTTCAAATCCAAGCAGGGGAAGCCAGCCAAGACTCCCACATCGATACAGCTTTCAAAGCCTTTTTGCACGGCTTGCCAATACTCTCTCGGTACGCTGCCGCCCGTTACTTTTGACTCGAACACGAAGCCGCTGCCGACTTCACCGGGCTCGACGATATAGCCGATTTTCGCAAATTGACCTGAACCACCGGATTGTTTCTTGTGGACGTAGTTGTCTTCGAGGCGCTTCGTGATCGACTCGCGGTAAGCTACCTGCGGTTCGCCAACTTCTACCTCGACGCCGTGGGTGCGTCTCAGAATGTCCACTTTGATGTCGAGGTGCAGTTCGCCCATGCCCTTGAGAATGGTTTCGCCGCTTTCTTCGTCTGTCACCATGTGGAAAGATGGGTCTTCTTGTACCATCTTGGTCAGCGCTGCTCCCATTTTTTCTTCGCCTCCTTTGACTTTCGGTCTTACCGAAATGGAGATGACTGGTTCTGGGAAAACCATTGGCTCTAGGGTTGCGGGATTTTTGGGGTCGCAGATGGTGTGTCCGGTGCGGACGTTCTTCATGCCCACAATCGCCACAATGTCGCCTGCTTGAGCCGAATCAATTTCTTCGCGAGAATTGGCGTGCATTTCTACCAAACGGCTGATGCGCTCGGTCTTGCCTGTGGCGGTGTTGAGTACGGTATCGCCTTTAGATAGCGTACCGGAGTACAAGCGCGTGAAGGTTAAAGCGCCGAAGCGATCGTCCATAATCTTAAATGCCAGGGCGCGCAAGGGGCCTTCTGGATCGACGATCGCAAAATTGCCTGTTTCCTCACCATCGAGATCAACCTCTGGCTGCGGCAATACTTCCATCGGATTCGGCAGATAGTCAACCACTGCATCGAGAACCAACTGCACGCACTTGTTCTTAAACGACGAGCCGCAGTAAGTCGGGAAAAATGCCAAGTCGCGAGTACCCTTGCGGATGCACCGCTTGAGGTCTTCGATACTCGGCTCGTTTCCTTCGAGGTACTGTTCCATCAGGTGATCGTCCTGCTCGACGGCGAGTTCGATCAACTGTTCGCGGTATTTCTCGACATCATCCACCATATCGGCTGGAACATCGGTAATTTCGTAGCCCATCGGATCGCCGGAGTCATCCCAGATCCAGGCTTTGCGGGTCAGCAAATCTACTGCGCCGCAAAACTTTTCTTCAATGCCGATCGGCAAAACCATTACCATCGGTTTAGCTGCCAGGACTTTATCGACTTGCTTGACAACTCGGTAAAAATCTGCACCCGTGCGATCGAGCTTATTGATGTAGACAATACGAGCAACTTTAGAATCGTTAGCGTAGCGCCAGTTTGTTTCCGATTGCGGTTCAACTCCACCGGAACCGCAGAATACACCGATGCCACCATCGAGAACCTTCAGCGAACGGTAAACCTCGATCGTAAAATCGACGTGTCCGGGAGTATCAATGATGTTGAGCTGATGCTCATTCCAGAAGCAGGTGGTAGCAGCGGATTGAATCGTAATCCCGCGCTCTTGCTCCTGTTCCATGAAGTCAGTCGTCGCCGCGCCTTCGTGAACTTCACCGATTTTGTGGATTTTGCCTGTCAGTTTCAGGATTCTTTCAGTTGTGGTGGTCTTGCCAGCATCCACGTGGGCGAAGATGCCAATATTTCGATAACGAGTGAGATCTTTCATAATTACTGTTGAGATTAAATGCGACGAACCGTCGGCGACCAACTGCAAGCTTGACAAGCGAGGAATTAATGCTACCTTACCAGCGAGTACGGGCTGGATTTCCTTTTCCCTGTTTTTGGCAGGACTATCTTAATTTTGACACTTCTCCGTCATTCCTGCGAAGGATTCTTGGATGAATAAGTGCGGGAATCCTTACAACTCATAAAAATAACCCAGACAAAGCTGAAAAACCCGGTTTCTTTGGTCGGAGAAGACCGGGCGGTTGAAACCGCGTCTACACAAACTTTCACGTGCCTCCGCAGGTTGAAGAACGGGCAGTTAAAATTGCGTTATTTTATTCAGAAGACCGGGCGGTTGAAACCGCGTCTACACAAACTTTCACGTGCCTCCGCAGGTTGAAGAATGGGCAGTGGTTTCAACCGCCGTCTAAGGATCGCAAATTAAATAATTTACACAAGTTTGTGGGATGGGCGTCCCGCCCGTCCAGAAAGAACGGGCGGGACGCCCATCCCACAAGAACAATAAAGATTGTAAGTTATTGAATTCTCATTCCTAAGTCAAAATCGAGCCACTCATCATCCGGCGATATCTCCTATCCAATTCATCCCGAACCACCGGCCACTGATTCAAACTTTCATCACTCTCAATTACCATTTGAGCCGCCGCCCTCGCCAACTCCAAAACCTCCTGATCCTCCACCAAACTCGCCAAAGCAAAATCTGGTAAACCCGACTGCCGCATTCCCAAAACCTGACCAGGCCCGCGCAATCTCATGTCCATTTCCGCAATGAAAAAGCCATCTTGAGATTGTTCTAAAACCTTCATTCTCTGCATAGCTTCCGCAGTTTTGGAACCAGGCATCAACAAACAATAAGAACGGCTTTTTCCCCGACCAACTCTACCCCGCAACTGGTGCAATTGCGACAGTCCAAAACGCTCCGAATTTTCAATCATCATTACTGTTGCATTCGGCACATCTACTCCCACTTCCACCACAGTAGTAGATACTAAAATATCAGTTTCTTTGTCCCGAAACTTAGTAATTGCCTCATCTTTGTCAGCACTGCTCATCCTACCGTGGAGCAAACCCACCTTAAATTCAGGAAATATACTTTTTTCGAGTTTCTCTTTTTCCTCAATTGCCGATCGCACATCCAACTTTTCCGACTCCTCCACCAGCGGCAGCACCACATAAACCTGATGCCCGCTCGCCACTTCCCGCCGAATCAAATCGTAAGCTTGACTGCGTTCTTTTGCCGACAGAACAGTCGTTTGAATCGCCTGCCTACCGGGGGGAAGTTCATCAATTTGACTCACGTCTAAATCGCCGTGCAGCGTCAGTGCCAGCGTCCGGGGAATGGGAGTTGCCGTCATCGTCAAAACGTGTGGAGATTCGCCTTTTTGCTGCAATTTAGCGCGCTGCTGCACACCGAATCTGTGCTGTTCATCAATTACTGCCAAACCCAATTTATGGAAATTCACCGTATCTTGAATCAGCGCGTGAGTTCCCACTAAAACAGGCAATTCTCCACTTTCTAACTGGCTGTGAATTTCCCGGCGTTTTGCTACCTTTGTTGAACCAGTTAACAGTTCGACGGACAAGTGCATCAAATTAAACCAACCTACCAATTTGCGGTAATGTTGTTCTGCTAAAACTTCTGTTGGTGCCATTAAAGCGGCTTGATAGCCGGATTGAATTGCTGCTAACATTGCGACTACGGCGACTACAGTTTTGCCCGCGCCGACATCGCCTTGTACTAATCTGTTCATCGGTTGCGGCGAAGCTAAATCGTTGAGGATGTCGTTAATTACTCTTTCTTGAGCATTCGTCATCGCAAAAGGCAATATTTCATAAAAATGTTCGATTAATTTGCCGCTAGGAAGGATGACTGCACTAGCTTGAGCTTTTCTTTGGGTTTGGCGACGCTTTAAGAGTCCTAATTGTAGGTAGAAAAATTCGTCAAAAACTAAGCGGCGGCGGGCGGCGGATAGACAATCTCGATCGACTGGAAAGTGAATATTCGTCACGGCATCGGCTAAACCCATTAACCCGTAACGATCGCGCAAATCATCCGGTAGCGATTCCGGCAACAGTTTCGCCGCCGGCATTGCAGCTAAGATCGATCGCCTCACGGAACCCGCATCCACACCTTCCGTCAGCGGATAAACAGGAATCAGGCGGCCGACTTTCATGGATTCGATCGCACCGCCGGAGTCATCTAATACTTCTAACTCAGGATTGTCTAAAGTAATGCCATATTTACCCTGCTTCACCAACCCCGAAGCTGCGAGCACCGCACCTGTACAATACTCGCGCTTTTTGAATTCTTGCCAGCCGCGATTGCTGTAGCGAGGCCCTGCAAAAAAGCGACTAATTTTTATTTCTCCGGTGCTGTCTTTTAAAATTACTTCTAATATGGTTAATTTCTTATTCTTCGGGCTAGAAAAACAATTGCAGCGCTTTACTTCAGCGATTAAAGTAACAGTTTCCCCGGCGACAAGTTCGCGAATTCGTACTTGCTTGGCATAGTCGATGTGGTTGCGGGGATAGTAGTAAAGCAGGTCATATACGGTGTCTAAACCGAGTTTTAGCAAGCGGTTGCCGTTGGCGGGCCCGATGCCGGTCACGCGCGTTAACGGTTGGTCAAGAGTCAAGCTGGCTGCTGGGGGTGCTGTATTCAGGGGTGCGGTTCGGGGAACAGAAACGGCTGGGGCGCTTACATCGGCAGTGTTTTGTTCGATCGGGCGCTGGGCTGGTTCTTCCCAAACTTGCTCCATTTGTCTGAGGAAACTGACTGTAATGGCGATCGAATGTTGGCGCCCTTCGAGATCCTTCTGAGGGTAGATGTCAAATTCAGCAGCTAGTTGTCTAGCTCGATCGCGCGAAGAACCCGCCACAGCACCTGCCAACTGCCTCAAACTGAGGCCTAGAAACTCGCTGAAGCGGTATTGACTGCCCTGGAGGTCGTTAAATCCGCGATCGGCTTCTACTGAAAGAGCTTTTTGTAATCGCTGCCATTCTGGTCGATCGATAGTCATATCAATTTTAGATTTTAGATTTTAGATTTTAAATTTTTCTTCTAACCAGCTCCCACCAAAAAAGTATAACATCGAGAAACCCGGTTTCTTGAATAAACCAGGTTTCTCAATACCCTAAAAGTTTTACCTTTTCCCCTCGAACCTCGAACCTCGAACCTCTTCCTTCTTCCCTCGAAGCTCTTCCTTCTGTCAACTGTCAACTGTCAACTGTCAACTGTCAACTGTCAACTGTTCCCTCAATCTTCAAACCAACTCGATCGCCAAGCCGACTCAGCCTCCACCACAGCGAGCTCCCGCTGCTTTTTCTGGTAATCGCGACCGAGGGAGTTCAAGCGTACAGAGAGGTTGCGAATTTGCTGGCGCCAAGCCGAGGTTCCCGCATCGGCAAACTCTATTTCCGACAGCCGCAGTTTAATCGCTGTAATCCGCAGCGCTGTAGAATTCGGTGTTTCTCCTAAGTTTGGCGGTGCCGAGGAGTTATCGGTTTCAATGATTAAATTTAATAAGTTAGGGGGCCCAGCCACGCTGTCGCCTGACAATTCTGCTTGAGAAGCTGCTTCTAGAACCGGTTCTGGTAATTGACTTGGCAAGATTCCAGACTGTTGCAGTAAGCGGTTGGTGTCGCGAGACAGCAGCTTGACGATCTGGGCGATCGACTTTTCAATATTATTTTGCCAGCGCGCCAAACTTTCCGGGGGATTGGCAATTGGCAACTGGTAATTTGTGGTGGAAAATTGATAGTTTCTGGCGGGAAATTCTATTTCTTCCTCTATTTCTTCCTCTATTTCTTCCTCTATTTCTTCCTCTATTTCTTCCTCTATTTCTTCCTCTATTTCTTCTTCTATTTCTTCTTCTTCCTGTGATTGGGTGGCGAGCGATCGCAATTTTTGTTCAGACGCGGCAGCCAAACGCCTGACTGACTGCTGCATTTTTTGCCGCCCGTCGAAGGACAACTTGAGAAACGACTCCGGCACCGCTTGAGTGCAAAGGTGATAGCACGCCAAAATTAACTGCTGCCGCACCGCTTGTCCCAAGGCAGTTAAATAGCTCTCGTAGGTACTGCGAAACTCCAAATTCAAGGCTGCTAAAGCCTCATCGAGTCCTGCCATATCTTGTTCTATGCGCTCTCTTGCTCCCACCATATCTCCCGTATAAAATTAAAATAGCCAGTATAAAATTAAAATTAGGACGATCGGCAAAAAAAGCCGGTTTCTGCCACAAATTGTTTGACTCAAAGAGTGAATACTGGTTAGGAACCGGGTTTTTGGTACGCAGTGCATGAGTCCTGCGGGACTTACGCAGTGTTTTGACGCGCTACTTATAGCGTTAAGGTGCGCATTGCGCACCCTACAAATGAGGTTGTGCGTCCAGGAATGTCCTGTAAAAATTAAAAATGTGAAAAATTAGCTTTTCACATTTTTAATTCTCAATCTTAATTTTGATTATTGAGCACCCATTTGGGCTGCCACTTCATCAGCAAAGTTAGCTTCTACCTTCTCAATGCCTTCGCCCAACACAAAACGCACGAAGCGGCGCACTTCGACCTTTTCTCCGATTTGGGCGATCGTTTGTTTCACCAACTCTTCTACCGAGATATTCTGATCTCTAATAAAAGGCTGATCCATCAAACATAACTCTTTCAAGCGCTTGTCAATGCGGCCTTGAACAATCTTTTCTTTGATGTTGTCCGGCTTGTTGCCCAAGTCATCCTTGCCCATTTCAATTGCCTTTTCGCGATCGATAATTTCGGCGGGGATATCTTCAACTTTCACGTATTCCACATTCGGACAAGCTGCAATTTGCATCGCAATATTCCGCACCAAAGCTTGGAAATCTTCGCGGCGGGCGACAAAATCGGTTTCGCAGTTAACTTCCACCAACACTCCCACGCGGCCGCCAGTGTGAATGTAGCTGCCTACGATACCTTCCGAGGCAACTCGTCCACCTTTTTTGCCTGCTGAAGCTAGACCTTTTTTCCGCAGCCACTCAATTGATGTTTCGACATCGCCATCGTTTTCAATGAGGGCTTTTTTGCAGTCCATCATGCCGGCGCCGGTTTTGTCGCGCAATTCTTTAACAAGTTTTGCAGATATGTCCGCCATCTTCTTTAAGTTCCCAATCAAAATTAGTTATTAGTCATTAGTCATTAGTCATCAGTCATCAGTCATTAGTCATTAGTCATTAGTCATTAGTTACTAATCTTAATGTTAATGATTGGACAGGAGTGAAGAAATACCCAGTCGGCATTAGGGCGGACTTTGTACGTGTAGCACCATAATTAATTTTGGTGCTAACACTAACACAACGAATGCTTTTGTCCGAAATCTACTAATGACTTAGACCTGTGCCATTTACAATTAAAAATTAAAAATGTCCAATTAAAAATTATTATTTTTAATTTTCAATCTTTAATTTTTAATTGCTTAGTGTCAGATTCCGATCGCAATATTAGCTCTCGGTTTCTTCGCCGTCAGCGTCGGCTTCGTCGGGTTCTACATAATTGGGGTCATCCAATTCTTCGATTTCGACATCGTATTCAGCGCCTTCGTAACCACCTTCGTAGTCGTAGTCTTCCTCACCGTCGCCGCCTTGCTGACCGTGACGGCCTTCGTAGATGGCGTCAGCCAACTTGCCGACAATCAGTTTGATCGATCGAATAGCATCGTCGTTTGCCGGAATCGCAATGTCAACCAAATCCGGGTCGCAGTTGGTGTCCAACAGAGAGACGATGGGAATTCCCAGCTTTTGGCATTCCAACACAGCATTATACTCGCGGCGTTGGTCTACCAGCACCACTCCGTCAGGAATCTTGCGCATAGTTTTGATTCCGCCCAGATACTTCTGGAGTTTTGCCATTTCTCGGCGCAACACTGAAGCTTCTTTTTTCGGCAGCAAATCCAGGGCGCCGATTTCCTCGCGGCGCTCCAAATCCTTGAGGCGCTCTACGCGAGACTTGATCGTCGTCCAGTTGGTGAGCATTCCACCCAGCCAGCGCTGGTTAACGTAGTAAGCACCACAGCGTTGAGCTTCTTGGGCTACAATCCCGGCTGCTTGGCGCTTCGTACCCACGAACAAAAACTTTTTGCCTTTTTCCGAGGCCACTCTCATGTACTCGTAGGCGTCTTCCATAAGCTGAGCGGTTTGCACGAGGTCGATGATGTGAACCCCGTTGCGCTCTGTAAAAATGTAGGGAGCCATTTTCGGGTTCCACCGGCGGGTTTGGTGTCCGAAGTGAACCCCTGACTCTAACATTTGAGCCAAACTAACTACTGGCATGATATTTCTAACTCCTGTATTCGGGTTAATCCTCCACCCGGTCGTATTTCTGAGGGTTTTCACCCTCGAAACACCCGAAAACCCGGATGTGCGAATTGAAACAACTTTTCTAGTTTATCACTAGAAGCACCACTTTTTCTGACTATCTGATATCGTTTGGGTTGGGTTATCCGTAGTGTTGCGTGGTGGGTGCGCGCCCGCTTGAGTGAGATTTAGTCCGCAGGTTGGGTGCGGGGGGCGCACAATACGGTTAAAGTTAGTCGATCGCGCTGCTGAGAAAAAACGAAAAAAAACAAAAGATCCAGCTTGGAGGTTGCCAAAGCCTTTGTTAGCCTGTGAGAGAATGGCGTTGGTGCGTGTCTTGTGCCTTCTACGTTCGATCGAGCTTTTATTTATTTATTCATTTTGTTCGATCGGCAATTCTACGGGCTTTACGAGTCCCCCTCTGGCACCGCAAAAATCCCAAAGCTAAAAACGCCATGCCCATCCCCATTCTCGTCCTGCTTGAAGTTCTAATTGTGATCGCACTTTCCCGACTTGTCGGTTTAGCATTTCGAGCGATCAAACAACCTCAAGTTATTGGAGAAATTGTAGCAGGAATTATGCTCGGGCCTTCTCTCCTCGGTTTGGTTGCACCAGATTTAGGAGCCGCACTTTTTCCAGCCGAAGCCGTTCCCTTCCTCAACGTGCTCTCTGAGGTTGGGCTGATATTTTTCATGTTCTTGATTGGTTTGGAACTGAATCCCAAGTATCTCAAAAACAATTTAGATATAGCGATTTTAACTTCCCACGTCAGCATTTTAGTGCCGTTTTCCCTGGGGAGTTTGCTAGCGCTGCTGCTCTACCCGATCGTTTCAAATAATAGCGTTTCATTTACAGCCTTTGCCCTGTTTTTAGGGGCGGCGATGTCAATTACTGCCTTTCCAGTGCTGGCAAGAATCATTACAGAGCACAACTTGCAGAATACAAAATTGGGGACGCTGGCCTTGACTTGCGCTGCTGTAGACGATGTGACGGCGTGGTGTTTGTTGGCGGTGGCGATCGCAGTTACGCGCACTAACTCGATGATCGGCGCTTTGCCGACCATTTTTGAATCTATAATTTACATCGGTTTCATGCTGACTGTAGTCCGCTGGTTCTTGCAGCGGCTTTCCAAGCACTACAACCGCACCGGCAGATTAAGTCAATTAGTGCTATCCGGCATTTACATGGGAGTTGTAGCATCGGCTTTAATTACTGAATTGATCGGCATTCACTTAATTTTCGGCGCGTTTTTGCTGGGGGCGGCTATGCCTAAAAATGCCGGACTCACCAGAGAACTAGCTGAGAAAACCGAAGATTTTGTCCTGATATTTTTGCTGCCAATCTTTTTTGCTTACAGCGGTTTGCGAACTGAAATCGGTCTGCTAAACAGTCCAGAGTTATGGTTGTTATGTGCCGCAGTTTTAGGAGTAGCAATTATTGGTAAATACGTCGGCACTTACGTTGCTGCTAGAGTCTGCGGCATTAGCAATCGCGAAGCTTCGGCGCTGGGCTGGATGATGAATACTCGCGGTTTGACTGAACTAATTGTGCTGAATATCGGTCTTTCTCTGGGGGTGATTTCGCCGCTGCTATTTACGATGTTAGTCATCATGGCTTTAGTCACAACTTTTATGACTTCGCCTCTATTGGAGTGGACTTATCCAAAACGGTTAATTCGGTTAGATATCTCAGAAGTGAGTTCGGAAGATTCAGAATTAGAAGATTCATCAATGGGTGGAGAAAGTGCAGAAATTAACAAGGAATTGCTGCCAACTTATCGAATTTTAGTACCGGTTGCTAATCCTAGCACTCAGAAAGGTTTGCTGCAACTGGCGATCGCCCTGGCGCAGCCTGCTGCTGGTGTGGGCGGTAACGATTTGCAGTCGGCGGCGGTGCATCCTCTGAGTTTGATTGAATTAAATGAAAATTATGCCTTTGAAAGTACGCCCGCAGAAGCCGATCGCATTATTCAAGAGCGCCGCTCGAAATTATCAGAAGTGATTGAGAGTTTGGAACTGCCGGAGGCGCGAAAATTCGTACATCCCATCATTCGGATTACCAAGGATGTGGCGCGGGAAACGGCGCAAATTGCGGAACTCGATCGCGCGGATTTGATTTTAGTAGGATGGCACAGGCCTACTTTTAGCAGCAACCGTTTGGGAGGACGTGTCGGCCAAATTCTCAGCAACGCTAAGGTGGATGTAGCAATTTTTGTTGACAGAGGCCGGGAACGGTTGAATAATTTGTTAGTGCCTTATGCGGCAAACATTCATGATGATTTGGGGTTAGAATTGGCGCTGAGACTGTTAGTTAATAGCGAGGAACGCCGTTTGACGGTGCTGCGGGTGGCGGTTGACGGGGAAGAGGGAAACGAGCTGAGTTACGAGTTTCAGCGAGTGATGGAGCAGTTGCCGGTTGAGGTGCGATCGCGCATTGAAACTCCGATTGTGGAGGCTGCTGAGCCAATTCAAGCGGTGATTGCTGCTTCTGCTAATGCTGATTTGACTATTGCGGGTACGAGTCGGGAGTGGGGAATTGAGCGCCAAACTTTGGGACAGTATACTGATGAATTGGCGGTGCAGTGTCATTCTTCGCTACTGATTGCGCGGTGCTACGTTAAAGTGCGATCGCACTTGGCTTCGGTACTCAGTCAAAGTAGTTCTTAGAAGGAAGTTCGGCAGCGGATTTTGTAACGGATGTAACGGATGAAAAATGCAATAATTCCCAATGAGTCATGACTCATGACTACTGACTCATGACTCATGACTACTGACTACTGACTACTGACTCATGACTACTGACTCATGACTACTGACTACTGACTCATGACTACTGACTCATGACTACTGACTAATTACCCAAGATTATGAATCATTTAAGTCTAAAATCGCTGGCATTTTACGGGATTGCGATCGGCTCGGTTTCGCTGCTGTTTAAAGTGGTAACTGCTTACGGGGAAACAAATTTAAAGGCTCCTCCGGCAATTGCGGGAAGTTATCGCTTCGATGCTAAAAGTTTGCCGGAATGTCTGAAATCTGATGCTTTGGTATTGACAATTCAGCAATCGGGTGTTTATTTGAGTGGTAATTTGCGATCGGGTAGCAGCGAGGGCGATCGGGAAAAAACAGCCGAGGAAAAACCTTCTTTAGTCGGGAAGTGGGAAAATCAAGGATTGAGCTTGTCGGGTGCGGTTCCTAATTTAGCGGGTTGCAGCGAATCCACGGCGATCGGTCAAAACAGTTATGTCAAACTGCGAGGAATTGTGGAGAAAGACAGCCTCAAGGGAAAAATTAGTCTGACGGATCGGGTGGCGGCTACTGATTTTACGGCTCAAAAAGAAGTGGCGGCGAAACCCCAGAAGAAGGAACATTGATCGCACTGGGGAATCGGGAATCGGTTGGGAATCGGTAATTGGGCCATTCTCCAAATCTCCCAATCTCCCAATCTCCACCTCTTCCCCTCTTCCCCTGTTCCCGATCGCAGTGGCGATCGAACGGAACGCCGCCAGAGCTCGCTCGTGACGGTCGGTTGCTGCTAGATTGATCTATATACTTAAAAGTCAACGATCGAAATAAAGTATCTCAGAGGAGTCGCGGGTTTAAAATTTGTCATGCCCGAGACCCCGCTTGCCCGTATAGTTTGTTTGGAATGGATGTTGCCGTGATCTTAATGCCGTCAGAAACTTCGCTTACCGAGTCAAACCCGTTGATTTTAGACAGTTTGCCAGACTTGTCGCTGAACGATGGCGGGTGTTCCCGCCGGGCTAGATTGCAAATTGACTTGATGTTGCTGGCGATCGAGGCCTTGTATCTCGGAGGTGCTGAAGAAATGCTGGCAGTGTCGAAGGAGCTGGAATTGGAGTCAATTATCAAAAATCGGGTTGCCTTTTGGCTGATGCGCAATACTAACCCGCTGAGACGCTATACCCAGCGCCGCTCCCTGACGGTTGTGGAGGCAAAGGCGCTGGTGGCGATCGCCTGCAATATGGCGCGCAAGTTAACCGCGACAATTCGGCAGTTGCTGCTAGATTCGCAGCAGTTGCGATCGAGAAATATCCCCCTCAACCAGAACTTGCAGCTTGCCGAGTATTTAGAACGTTTTCGAGCTCACTTTCGATCGCGCATGAACCCAAAGCGATCCCTAGTTGTAGCTTACGATTCCGACGAAAAGCTCAACGAACTAGCTTTAAACTTGTTGAGCAAACTGCTATTTTGTACAGGCACAGCGGGAATGCAGCGCTTCTGGGTTAGCCTGTTTGATGGAGAAGTGGAGTAAAAATGACTATTAGGCGTCAGTACAGTCTGCCAAATTGCACCCTGGTTCTAGAAGGGTTGAGTGATGGATCGGCAGCTAGCCAGTTAGATATACGGCCGGTGCTTTCGATATTAATGAGCGCTGAATGCTATGTGACAGGTCTCCGGGAGCCCCTAAGCGGGGGACGAGAGTTTTTTGAAAGCTTGGTGAGGGCCGTCAGCAGCTACGCTCAAGAATTTATGAGCGGAGTGCATTATCCCGATCGCTACGGCCCGAATTTGGGTATGGTGCAGTTGCACAGAATTGACGGGAATTCGCATCGGTTGACAGTTCTACCCGCTGAAGCAGGCAGCGCCACCCAAATCGATCAAAAAACAGAACTGTCGGCATTCGTAGATTTGACGACGGTACAGCTATTTGACTTGGTAGAGGCGATCGATCAATTTTTTGCCGACACGCAGACGCTGCCGGAATTGTCGCTGCAATTAACCCCAATTTCCAAGCGTTATATCAAGTCGGCCGAACCTTTGGCGAAGCGGAGTTTGCCGGCTGTGGTGGGGGTGTCGAGTTTGGCTTTGGCTGCGATGGCATTTTTCTTGGTGCCGATACCGGAAATCCAGCGCCCGAGAGATCCGGTGCCACAACCGAATCCTGCGGGCCAGAATCTCGGTACGCCGAATTCGGGCGGTTCGGGTTCGCCGAATCCCAATCCCACGCCTCCGGCTGACGGTTTGCTACCAGGGACTCCGACTCCGACTCCGATCGCTTCACCTAGCGCCACACCGCAGTCGAACACTGCACCGGAAAGCACGCCGAGTCCTGTTTCTGAAGCTTTGCCAACTCCTGGGGCAATTGCCGTGGCAATTACCGATCCGGCCGAAATTGACCTGTTGAAGGGCAAACTTTCTCAGGAAATTGACGGAGTTTTGAAGAATCAGCCTGCTGTTTTTAATACGGAGTTGGTTTATCGGGTGAGTGTGGCTAAAGATGGGGCGATTGTTGGTTACAAGTCGGAGAATTCTGCCGCAGTCGATCGATCTGAAACGCCGTTTTCTGAATTGCTTTACAAACCGATTGGTAGCAGGCCGCCTGCGGAACCGCTAGCTGATTTCCGAGTAGTTGTGGCACCGGGCGGCACTGTTGCAGTCACTCCTTGGTAACGGTTCGTAGTGAGGACTTTAGTCCGCATCCATTCAGAGGGCTAAAGTCCTCACTACGAACCTATTTTATGGGGTTCGTAGTGAGGACTTTAGTCCGCATCCATTCAGAGGACTAAAGTCCTCACTACGAACCTGGTTGACTTTGTAGGGTGTGCACTGCGCACAGGTTGACTTTGATGGAATGATTAAAAACTATGCTCACATCTGACTCAAAAAAGCTTAAGTTATTACGTTATAAGGGACTGGCTATGGTGCTGATAGCAGCCACTTTATGGGGACTTTCTGGTACGGTGGCACAAAGGCTTTTTCAAGATGAGGGATTTACTCCCGGTTGGTTGGTTACAATGCGCCTTCTTATCTCAGGAATATTGTTATTAATAATTGGAGGTTTCCGAAAGAAATTCAACCAAGTTTTTGCTGTGTGGAATGCTCCCCAAGATCGGATTCGATTAGTGATTTTTGGAATTTTTGGTATGTTGGGAGTGCAGTATACCTATTTCGCAGCTATTCAAACTGGTAATGCTGCTACAGCAACATTATTGCAATATTTGGCTCCATTATTTATTATGATTTACTTAGCAGTAAAGTACAATAGAATTCCTAGCATTCAAGAGTTTATAGCCCTAGGACTTGCTTTGTTAGGTACATTTCTTCTCGTAACAAATGGATCTATTTACCAGCTTTCCGTCTCCATTATATCAATAGCATGGGGATTAAGTTCTGCAATTGCACTTGCATTTTACACATTATATCCATCAAGTTTGCTACAACGTTGGGGTTCTGAAGTAATCATTGGCTGGGGCATGATTATAGGAGGGATTGCATTATGCCCGATCGCTTCTCCTTGGCAAATACAAGGTCAACATTGGTCTGTTATTACTGGTTTGTTTGTTAGTTTTGTGATTATATTTGGCACATTAATCGCTTTTTATCTATATCTAGACAGTCTTCGATATATTACACCTACAGAAGCGAGTTTGTTGGCAAGTGCAGAGCCTGTGTCGGCTGTAGCTGCATCAATTATTTGGCTTCGCTTACCACTGAGTCTTATGGAAGGACTCGGTGGACTATGTATTATTAGTACAGTGTTGATGTTGTTGCTATTTCCCAAAAAACCAAGCAAAACATTATTAAATCCAACTAGAGATGATAACTCTTCCTTGAGATAACAAGTCATTTCTTGAGGGATATATATAGCTTTTGTCAGAGAGATAAGACTTTGCTGTGCGGGACGCTCGCACTTAGGTATAATTCCGTAGTTATCGGAGATGATATTCCTCAAAGTCCTGTCGGTGCTAGAGGCTCAATGCCTGAGTCAAATCCCCCGACTTGATTTGTGCGAATTATCCACAAAAATGCTCCTTGTTTTAATAAAACTTTGGCGATTTCATCTTGGGTGCGCCTCGGTAGCATTGTTCTGTAACTAATAGCAGCTTTTATCAAAGTCGCCATACCACCGAAAAAGGTTTTTTTCATTTCCGAATCAATCCCGGCTAATCTGGAATTTTTGCGCCAATCTGGACGGACAATACCAAGGGGAATTAATACTTTTTCTAAACTCTGTCCTAATGCTATTAACTGCTGAAATCTTTGAGTTTGGGCGGCGGTGGGATTGGTGTTCAGCCAGTCTTGAATCTGAGGATTTGACTCAATTTCGGCAGTGATTTTTTTAATTGTAGCGTAAATTGCCTGACTTGAATCTTGGACGCAAGAAGTTGCTGGCGTGACTAAACTTGCACCAGTTCCGTCTCCGGTGCGGTAGCGGGCCATCATGATATCGAGTTGCTCGTTTAATTCGGTTAAGGGTGACAGGATTATGCCGTCAAAATCGTAGTCGCAACACACGCAGTCTAATTTACAAATAATATCGCACACCGGGCGATCGCCCAACCAGCCCCGCTGCAAATCTCCCATGTAACTTTGCCATTTGCTGGAACCTGCCACAATTCCGTCGGGATTGTGGGCGTATACTTGTTTGTATTCTATGTCAAAACGCAGTTCGCTAGTAAAGCGATCGCGCACAACTTTTGCTACTCCGAAAGCAAAATGCCCGGTGACAATTCCCAGCGGTGCCGCTTCGCCTTTTTTGCCGCCGATACCGCCGAAACTGTGAATCACTATGCCGATATCTCCTTCTTGCCAAGGAGAGATTAAAGCATTTTCTGTAGCATCATTTGGCGTCAACAATACTCTTTTGGCTTGTCCTTTTTGGGCTGATGTATTTTGCCAGTTTTCACTGCTTAAATAATCGAGAGATTTTTTTAAGCCGAAATATGTTTCATCAGGTGTTAATTGGGCAATTTTGCGGGGTTCGATTGCTTGGACTACAAAAATATTATCTTCGTCTCTTTCGCCGTAAATGTACCAGCCGTCTGGATTTAATGGCGATTGTTCTATTTGGTGATTTGTAGACCTCGCTATGCCGTTTTTGTCCGGCTGTACTTGCGGAATCCGAATGATTTCGGCCGCGCCGTCAAATTGTTGGGATGTTTTGTTGAAATGGCGGACAATAAATTTGTCGCTGTCGGGTTCTGGGCGCTGTAAAATTGAGACTAAGGCACACAAACGTCCGATAATTTGTACTGGTTCGCGATCGATAATTAGTTCCTGTTTGTCGCTGCTGCTGTGGTTGATGACAATCACCGGCCTCCGCAGCATCACAGTCACGCTGTCTTCGAGTCTGGTTCCTGCTAGAGTTTCTAAAGGGCCGACATTTCGCCAGCCGTTCAATCTATCTGGATGGATGTTACCAGATTTTTGACTTTTTTTAGTTTGTTTTGTGAACTTGATATCTTGACTTACGGCGTGGACAAAAAACTGTACTTGGCGATTTGTACTCCACTGTAAAAATGCTGTTTTGCCAATGAAATTTTGATATTTTTTCGGGGCATTGATTACTTCTAAAAATACTGTGCCGTAGGGCTGACGCTGTTCGTTTGATGGCAAAATTAAGCGACCGTGCCAAAGTGCGATCGGCTTGTAGAGATGGGCAACTGCTGCTGAATCTTCGCAGATTATCTCCGGCTCAAGCGCTTCTGAGATATCGCTTTCTACTCCAAAAATAGCAGCAGTTAAATTGCCGTCACTTTCGAAGAACAGCGGTTCTAAAAAAACGTTTTCAGGTTCAGAAAGATTAGCAGTTGAATTGCCTGCAATTTTTTTAAACTCCCGTCTAAAAAAATGGCGGTTATGCTCAAATTTAGCCTGGAACCAATTGAGGAAAATCCGAATAAAAATAAAAGCTGTTAGACCGAAAATAACAGCCACAGCTATCAGCCCCAGAGTCAAAATGAATCGCTCTAAAGATTGACCGGAAAGTAAAATAATTGTGGGCCAAATCAAAGAATATGCCGCCATAATATCTAAAAACGAGTTTTAGGTTCGATCCAGTCTGTGCTGGCTTGAGTGCCGAAAACTAGGGGTTTGTCTTCGCTGACAGCTACCGTTTGGCCGGTCATATCGACTGCACAAAGAGGCCAAGATCGATCGCCCAAATGGCCGGCGCGAAACAGAACTTGTCCGGGGCAAACTTGACTCCAACCCAACAATACAGCATGAGTGTAAAGACTGCGAGCGGGAGCAACGGTATAAGTGTAATTATCATTTTTGTCCCAAATGACCGCGTAGTCGGACATATCGGAAGAGTTGAAAAGTGCTTCAAATTCGCGGGCGAGAACGCGGGAACCCTCTTGATTCCAAGCAACAGGCACTAAAATGGCGATCGTCCCAGACATATCTGTGTCATCGCTAGCATACATTCCGCTTTCCGCCAGCGGGGAAGCAGCCGCCACTGTTTGCAGTTCCCCAGTTTTGAGATTTTCCACAAACATGACGCTGCTAACCCGACACCGGGCGAATTCCGGCTGTACTTGCAACTCAATTCGACTGTAAGCCGCGTATTGGCCGTTAGTTGAAACTAAGGAAGGACTGCGATAGTAGCGGAGGCCGGTGCCCGCAGCCGAGCTCACCTTAGCGTGAGTGTCACTAATCCATTCCCAAGGAACGGGATAAGGGCTATTTAAAGGGTCGGTCATCGGTTTTTTTCCAAAAGTTATACAGCATTATCTAACAAATTCCGGCTTACACGCAGGAGACTAGAAACCCGGTTTCTCAGCAGATGCTGCGTGGCTAAACCCCAGATTTGGAAAAACCGGGTTTTTGTTTTAGATTAGACGAGCAATTGCATTCATTCGCTCTTCTATCTTAAAATTTATCTGCGTTTATCTGCGTACATCTGCCTTACATCTGCGGTTTCTGTATCAATCAAAGATTTATGCAACCTTGTCTAATGTAGATTTGTCCTCCAATCTAAAATCTAAAATCGGATAGGTAAGATAGTATCGAAATTAATCTGGTATGTGCACAGTCCGGGAGGCAATATGACGCCATCTTTTAACCAAAAACCTTCAATCCCCCCGCCTCGCGTCTCAAAGCCGCGGGGAAAAGGTTTGTTTGTACTATCGCTGATATTTCGACTGCTGCTGCTGGGGGTAGGCAGCGGTTTTGCTTGGGTTTTGGGGATGGCGATCGCCCAAATTTACCCTTCTAACACCGCCCAGATGCCGCTTGCCGAGAGATTGCTGCGTCTAACTCAAAATTTGAAGCCCAGCCCGCAACGCGCACCAGCAACGCCAATTCCGGCGCTCCCGGCACCAACGGCTACACCCACTCCGCAGTCAAAAGTCAGTCCGGCGCAGAGAGAGAAATTGCAGTCGGATTTGAGACGGTTACAGGGAGAGTTGAACGCGCTAATTGGCCGCACGGCGGCTTTGGAGAGTCAGTTGGGTAGCAGCCGCCCGACGGAAACTTTGGAAAAACGGTTGCAGTTGATGTCGCAGGAATTGGCTGCGCCAGCAACGGCGGCAAGTCTTGCGCCTGCTTTACCCGCGATCGGCAGCAGCCCCAGTCTGAACCCTGAAACTGCGAATACTGCGCCACAGAATGGCAATAATCCGGTGTTTGGAGGGGATGGGCTGATGGTAACTTTGCCCAGCGATGTTTTGTTTGATACTGGTAGCATTTCTTTGCGCGCGGGAACCAGTGCGATTTTGGACAATTTGGTGGCGGATTTGCGCAATTACGAGGGGGCGACGGTGCGGGTTGCGGGCCACACAGACGACGCTCTTGAAGCGGCGGACAATCGCAATGTGTCGTTTGCGCGGGCTCAGGCTGTGGTGCAGTATTTGTCGGGTGTGCTCGGTCAGAAGTATCATTGGGTGGCGATCGGCTATGGGGAAAGTCGCCCTTCGGTGGATAATAGTTCTGATGCTAATCGGCAGCGCAATCGCCGCATTGAAGTGGCAATTAATCCTTAGTCATTAGTCATTGGTCATTGGCCAAACAGGGCATTGGCCAAACAGGGCATTGGCCAAACAGGGCATTGGGCATTGGCCAAACAGGGCATTGGTCATTGGTCATTAGTCATTAGTCATTGGTCATTAGTTATTAGTTAGCGGGCTTCTAGATACTAGACTTATTTCCTAAGTCTTTGATTGATAGATCGACCGCAGATATGAGCGGATAAACACAGATATAGCCTTTCTCAGAAAGATGAGGTACGCGAACGGCATAGGGCATAGGGCATAGGGCATAGGGCATAGGGCATAGGGCTATCCTCACTTTTTTGAGAACCCCTATAAACGCAGATGATTTCAATATAGTTTGTGAATTCTGACAATTCAAGTCTACTGTGTTGAATGTTCAAGGTGTTATAGACGGTAAGTCAGAATTATTTTTAGCTTGATTTATTGTCTCTCGATGTTCACTCCTCAGCTTCGGTTTTAAATACAAGTTCTCAATCAAAGCTGCTACTCCCGCAAACCAAGGCGGCACAATTACGGCCCCGATAATTCCCAATACTTGCACGCCTCCCAAGACAGACAGCAATTGATACAAAGGATGCACGCCAACCGAGGAACCAACCAGCAAAGGATCGAGCACGTAAGTTTCTAAGTTCTGGATAAATACAAATAACAGCAATACCCACACAAGTACCCAGCCGCCTTTAGCTAATGCTACGATTAATGCTGGTACTGCTCCCAAAACCGGGCCGATGAAGGGAATCAGATTTGTCACACCTGCGATCGCACCTAAGCCTAAAGCAAATTCCGGCATTCCCAAAATGCTCAAACCCGTGGTAATAAATATCCCTAAAATCCCCGAAACTAACACCCGCCCGCGAATGTAACTCCCCATTCTTTGACCGATTGGCGTGGCTTGTGCGGCTAATCTTGTGTCCCAAGGTTTCGGGAAAAACTGCACTAAACTTTTAATTAATGTGTCGCTATCGGCTACCATGTAACCTGAAATAAATAATGCTAAAACTAGGCTGAAGAAACCGCCGAGAATGCCTCTAGTTAAACTGTACGATCGCAAAACCAGTTGTTGGCTCGATCGAATCAGCCAATTAGTCAGCGATTGAGTATCCAGCAACTGACTCACCAAAGCAGGCGCATCGTCGGTGAGGCGACTCAATAGATTAGTTGCTACAGTTTCGAGACTTTCGGCGTAAACTGGTAACTGTCGCAGCAATAACTCGATTTGTTCGATGACTGTAGGGCCGATTAACACTACCGTCCCGCTGAATCCGCCGATCAGAGTTAAATAAACCATAATCACCGCCAGCCAGCGAGGAATGCGCATGGTTTCGGCCCAATTGACGATCGGGACGATCGACGCGGCGAGCACAACTGATATCATCAGAATTACTAGCAGGCTGCGCAATTGCCACAGCAGCACTAGCAGCAAGGACGATGCTACAATCAGCAGCAAGTTGGGTATAGAAATGGTAATCCGCTGTTCTGACATGATTAAATAATTATATTGTTACCTGTGTCACCCTTGATTTTATAATAAACGATATGATATAAATAGTGTAATTAAGATTATGAATTCGCTATTAAAACCCGTTGAATGGATCGGCAGTTCCCGCGACGACTTGCGCGACTTTCCCGAAGATGTCCAGCAAATCATGGGTTTCGCCTTGTACCGCGCTCAATTGGGTAAAAAGCATCCTGATGCTAAACCACTTAGAGGATTTAAAGGTGCTGGTGTTCTAGAAATTGTTGATAATTTTGATGGAGACACTTACAGATCGGTCTACACGGTGAAATTTGAAGGAATAGTCTATGTTCTCCATGCTTTTCAGAAGAAATCTAAGCAGGGAATTGCTACCGCCAAGCAAGATATAGAGCTAATTGAAGCTCGGCTTAAACGTGCCAAAGAACACTATAAAACATATTTAGATCGGAAAGAATTGGAGGAACAAAATGGCTGAAGAAATAAAAGTACATTCCAGCAGTGGGAATGTCTTTGCTGACTTAGGGCTCCCGAATCCTGATGAACTATTGATTAAGGCAGAACTAGCTCATCAAATCAGTGAGTTAATCTCGGAACGCCAACTAACCCAAACTGAAGCAGCAAAGCTCTTAGGAATCGCTGAACCAAAAATATCAGCATTGATGCGCGGTAAATTATCAGACTTCTCTACAGAACGCCTATTTCGTTTTCTCAACGCACTCGGCAGCAATGTAGAGATTAGGATTGCCCACTCGCAACCAAATGTCCAAGCTCAAACTCGCATTGTCGTAGCATAGTATATAAACAATTAAAACATTGATATGCAACCACAATATTCAACCCAAGATTTGTCCGCCATTTCATCTATAAAATCACCAACGCTGTTTTACGAATGGCAAAAATATCGTTGTGCTTACGATTTTTACAACCCAACTACTGCGACAGAAGATAGCATCCCTTTGTTATTAATCCATCCCATCGGAGTTGGATTGTCAAGAGTCTTTTGGCAGAGATTTTGCGAAAGTTGGTACAAATCAGGCAACACAAATCCGATTTACAATCCCGACCTTTTGGGCTGCGGTGATTGCGAAATGCCCGCTGTGGCTTGCTATCCTAGCGATTGGGCGGCACAGTTGCAGTTTTTCTTGGAGACTGTAGTAAAAAAACCTGCGATCGTACTCGTGCAAGGTGCTTTACTGTGTGTAGCCTTGGAATTAGCAAAATTGCAGCAGGAAAGCGGTTCTAATTTAATCCACGGATTAGTCCTCGCCGGGCCTCCAGCTTGGGCGGTGATGAACAAACATTCGACAGACAGACAGCAAAGAATCGTCTGGAATTTGTTAGACTCTCCCTTAGGAAATGCTTTTTACCGCTACGCCAGACGCGCTGAATTTTTGCGCTCTTTTTCTGCAAAACAACTGTTTGGCGATGCGGCAAATGTTGACAGCGAATGGTTGGATGCTTTGCAGGCTGGGGCGGCAAATCCTGACAGCCGTCATGCGGTTTACTCGTTTTTAGCGGGGTTTTGGCGGCAGGATTATAGTAGCACGATTCAAAAGTTCGTGAAGCCCGCACTCGTTGTCATGGGGGAAAAAGCCTCAAGCATCAGCCAATCGGGTAAACAAGAAAAACCGGAGGAAAGATTAGCACAATATTTGGCTAACTTTCCCAACGCTGAAGGTTTATTAATGCCGGGGCGCAACGTTTTACCCTACGAATCAACCGCAGAATTTGTCGCGGCTGTTGCCGAATTTGCAAACAAGAGACCTCTTTAAAAAATAATTAGGACGGGCTAGAAGCCCATCCCACAATGTTTTTTTCTTGTGGGATGGGCTTCTAGCCCGTCCGAACATTTGATTAAGTTAAAAACTCTAAATTTTAACCGCGATGCCAAATCGTGATACCATCCTTTTGGTCAATCAAAGTAATTCCCTGATCCTTAAGTTCGTTACGAATTCGATCGCCCTCAGCGAAATTCCTAGCTATCCGGGCATCCTTCCGCTGCTGAATCATCGCCTGAATCTCCCCATCACTCAAACCACCAACCCCATCATCGCTATCAGCTTCCGGCTGAACCTCCAGCCCCAAAACTCCCGCCAAACTCACCAAAGTCAGCCACTTTTGTTGCAACAATTCCGGCGAAGTTTCAGTTTTGCCTTGATGCACCAAAATATTGCTTTCTTTACCCAATTCCTTAGCTAGTTCAAACAAAACAGCCAAAGCAGCGGGAGTATTGAAATCATTATCCATCGCTGCTTGGAATTCCTGCACAGCTTCGGTAGATTGTCCAACTTTCTCAACATCCCAACTCAGTTTGTCGGCATATCGGATACCAAAAAGCAAGCCTTCATTGATTGTATTCCAGCCATTTCGAGCAGATGCGATCGCATCTTCGGTAAAATCAATCTGACTGCGATACTGCGCCATAAACACAAACAGCCTCACCGCCATCGGTTCCACCGCTTTTGACTTATCACTTTGATTCTTACTCCCCTCCTTAACAAGGGCAGATTCATTGTCACTCTTACTCCCCCCCTTAGCAAGGGGGGGCTGGGGGGGGTCAGATTCAGGTTCTCCCGACCAATTCCCCTCCAACAAATCGCGAATTGTAATAAAATTGTACAAAGACTTCGACATCTTTCTGCCATTGACAGTCACAAAAGCATTGTGCATCCAATAATTAGCCAGTGACTTGCCCGTCGCGGCTTCAGATTGAGCAATTTCGTTTTCGTGATGGGGAAAAGTTAAATCGGAACCGCCGCAGTGAATATCAATAGTTTCGCCCAAGCAATCGCGCACCATCGCCGAACATTCGATGTGCCATCCGGGGCGACCTTTTCCCCAAGATGATTCCCAAAAAGGTTCACCAGGTTTAGCGCTTTTCCACAGGGCGAAATCTGAGGAATCTTGCTTTTTTTGAGCTTCTATTTCTTCTGTTTCCAATCTCCCGCTAGCCCCGGCTTCCATTTCTTCCAACTTTCTGCCCGAAAGCTTTCCGTAATCGGCAAACTTGCGGACGCTGTAGTAAACGTCGCCACTGTTCGCATAGGCAAAGCCTTTGTTTTCTAACTCGTGAATCAGCCGTTTTATGCCATCCATTGAGTGTGTGGCGCGGGGATATTCGTCGGCCCTGAGAATATTTAGTTTGTCCATATCGGCGAAATATTCGTCGATGAAGCGTTCGGCTACGGCTTCCATTGTGGAATTTGTCTCGCGGGCGCGGTTGAGTATTTTGTCATCAATATCGGTAAAATTCTGAACGTAGCGCACCGAATATCCGCGCCACATCAGATATCGGCGCACCATATCCCAAACAATGTAAGCGCGGGCGTGGCCGACGTGGCAGTAATCGTACACCGTAACGCCACAGCAATACATCCGCACCTTTGAGGGTTCGAGGGGCTCGAAAGGTGATTCGCGGCGAGTTAAGCTGTTGTAAAGCGTTAGGGACATGGGATTTGAGATTTGGGATTGACGTACTACTGTAATTTATTATAGTAGCGCGTTTGATTCCGCTATTTTCTTCACTATCAAAATTTGATTGACTAAGTCCGCCGGCATGGTGTAGCATTGAATTAGATGCTAATTTAATGCCATTATTATGATAAACCTTTCAAGAGACATACATTCTCTCACCGATTTCAAACGTAATACGAATGAGTTTGTGCAGCGCCTCAAGCAAACAAAACATCCTTTAGTTCTAACTGTCAACGGGAAAGCAGAGTTAGTTGTTCAAGATGCCGAATCCTATCAGAAACTTTTAGATGCGGTGGAGTTATTGGAGACTTTAAAGGGAATTAAACTGGGTTTGGAACAAATGGATCGAGGCAAAGGGCAAAAGGCGGAAGATTTTTTAAATCAACTGTTTGATCAGCTAGACACTCCCCAATGAATCAGAAATATCAAGCTATGCCATTTCTCTGAAGTCTTGCTACAACATAATTTTGGGGTTTGTTTATACTCGGCGGCTATGGCACTGGTGCGTCGCTATGAGATTGTCGATTTTTATGCAAGGGATTGTGAATGGCGACGCACCCTACAGCTACAGCTACTCCCAGACTCATCAACAAACCCGTGAAGCGGGACTATCCCAAAGGAAATCACCCCCTGGGAGCATATTGTCATGAAACCTTGATATATTGCTCGCGATAGATCCCCATAAGCGTTTTATTGTCATCAAGTCTTGACATACCGATCCCCAGATGCCCGAAAATGCGTATAAGTACCCATGATTGAGGCAAAAGACCCCTTGACCCGATCGCAAGTTGTCTGCAATATTAAATCATCACAAAGCGATCCCAAAGAAAAGCTTTGATTAATTGAGCAGCTTTGGAAATCGAATAGCGCGTGTGCTGCCGGCACAGCGTTGCTAGCAGCACCGATCGCACTCACAAAATCGATCTTGTCAATCAAGAATCGACAGATAAAGTTTTATTTAGATCGGACGGTGCGCGCCGAAGCCAAAAAGTCACAAACCCCGATCGCAATTGGGGACAAGACAAGCTAAAAACCAGCAAGGCTTCAAAGGTTGGAGAGATTTGGAAGCTCGATAATATTTGCATTTAAAACAGTTTCTAACTCAAAAATTCAACACATTTGTGTTGAACCGAAAAATCTAACCCGCCATCCCAAATTAGAGGAGAAAAAACTCATGGCAAAAGAACGCCCACCATTAGAAGAGATGACTTTGCGACAACTCCGCAGAGTTGCTAGCGAATGTGGAGTCTCTCGCTACAGCCGGATGCGGAAATCGCAACTCCTGGCATCAATTCAAGAAATTCAGCGCAACAAATTTTCATACAGTCCATCTCGCAAACTAGAGGCACAAGAAGCAGTGGAAGCAGCAAAATTTGAACTAGGTCAAGAAGATAGAACAGGCGGTTCTTTGGCCTCTGTGGATGAAGGTTTAGCAGATTTGCCCAACGGCTACGGCGAAAGTCGGGTTGTTTTAATGCCCCGCGATCCAGAATGGGCCTACACTTACTGGGACATCTCGAACGATCGCAAACAAGAATTGCGCCGCCAAGGTGGACAGCAACTCGCCCTGCGGATCTACGACGTTACAGATGTTAACCTCGACATCCAAAGCCCGCACAGCATTCAAGAATATCCCTGCGACGAACTGGCGCGCGAATGGTACGTGCCAATCCCCGTGAGCGATCGGGACTACGCGATCGACATCGGCTACCGCTGTGCAGACGGCCGCTGGTTGGTGTTGGCGCGATCGGCCGAAGTCCGCGTCCCGCCCATCTATCCCAGCGACTGGATTGAAGACCAATTCATCACCCTCGAATGGGAAGAAGACTTGGCTGGCAAAACCTTCGCCGAACTCGTTCCGCCTGCCAAGAAAATGGCACAAGCCACCAACGGCGCCAGTGTTGGTTACAGCACCGGCAACGCCATCTACGAACAAATCTTCGGCATGGCAGAATCGGGCGAATCCATGCGTGTAGCTGGTTCCATCTTCGGTTCCATGCAGCACGTCGCCGGTTCCATGCAGCACGTCGCCGGTTCCATCCAGCAAGTCGGCATCCACGAACAAGCTTTGAGTTCCTACGTGTTCCCCTCCGGCGTTGGAATGTGGGCTGGGGCGGGGATGTCCGCCCTCACCATGTCGGGTGTCGGAATGTCCGGTGTCGGAATGTCCGGCCTCACCGCGTCGGGTGTCGGTATGTCCGGTGTCGGTATGTCGGGCCTCACCATGTCCGGTTTCGGTATGTCGGGTGTCGGTATGTCGGGAGTTGGCTTTGCCGCCCCGATGCGCCCCCGCCAGTTCTGGTTAGTTGCTGATGCTGAACTGATAGTTTACGGCGCTACCGAGCCCGATGCCACCGTCTACGTAGGCGGACAGCCGATTAAACTCAATGCTGACGGTACTTTCCGCTTCCAGATGTCTTTCCAAGATGGCTTAATCGACTATCCGATTTTTGCAGTAGCAGCCGACGGCGAACAAAACCGCGCTGTCCACATGAAATTCGAGCGCGAAACCCCTGAACGTCGCACCAATACTAAGGAAGATGCTGTTGTGGAATGGTTGGGCTAACAGTAAAGGTCGATCGCGATCCGGACTTGCGTCCAGGTTTGTGCCAATTTTTTAACCATCACAAGGCTTACCCGCAGCCGATCGCGATTTGTTAGGGTTAATCCCAGACAACAACCCATAACACCCCCTATACACCGTTCTCCTATTTTGAGGAGCGGTGTTTTTTGTATTTAGAAAGAAGATTTGACAGTTGATAGTTGACAGTTGACAGTTGACAGTTGACAGTTGACAGTTGACAGTTGACAGTTGACAGAAGGAAGAGGGAAGAGGGAATAAGGAATAAGGAATAAGAATGATTTATTTGTAGGGTGCGTGAGAGCGAGAAATCTTTACATCCACACTCTGAGACTATGACTCACGCATCGCCCCAACGATTAAATCATACCAATGCCAGCGGCAACGATATTAGACAATTTTCTCAATATCTATCTGTAGATAGATGTTTACTTAACTCGCGATCTAGTCAGTTAAATCAAAATTTGCACTCTTCACTCAACGATTATGAAGTAAGCTAAAGTTTACTTAAATTTTTATTGCACAAACTCGCTAAATCTCGTGAAACAAAAGAAAGCGAGTTATCAGATAAATAAGGCGATCGCACAGCCACTTCTCAAAAGCCAATGCAAAAAATAAATTCTCCGCCCCAGCGAAGGCAAAAACGTCCCCGTTTTTTAGCCTTATTCGCTGTCACATTAGTCGCCGTCTTGTTTCTATTCATTCTGCCCGCACTGACGAAACAGCCCGTCGTGCTCACCATGTTAATGCAAGGCCAAGACATTGTTAACTGGAAACCATTTGTCAAAGAATTTGAACAGAAAAACCCCGATATTCGCATCAATCTCGTAGAAGGGCCCTTTGACACAAACCTGGTAGAAAATCTTTATACATCTGCCTTTCTTTTAGGCGACTCGCCCTACGACATTATCAACATGGATATTGTTTGGGTTCCCAAATTTGCAGCCGCAGGTTGGGTAATGGATTTAACAGACAGAATTTCCCCCGCACAACTATCAAAATTTATCCCAGGTAACGTCGAAGGCGGGCGGTATCGGGGCAGAGTTTACCGAATTCCCCACGCTTCCGATGCCGGAATGCTTTATTACCGCAAAGACATTTTAAAACAAGCGGGAATTCCAGCGCCGAAAACCTTTGAAGAGATGGTGAAAATCTCTCAAAATTTGCAGAAACAGGGAAAGATAACTTGGGGTTATGTATGGCAAGGTAAACAATACGAGGGAGTATCTGCGATGTTTGTCGAAGTGCTCTCCGGTTTCGGCGGCTTCTGGGCTAACCCTAAAACTTTTGAAGTTGGGTTAGACAAACCGGAGGCAATTAAAGCAGTGGAATTTCTCAAAAATACGATCGCCTCTGGCATCTCTCCACCGGGTGTTACTACCTACGGCGAAGAAGAAACCAGGCTGTTGTTTCAAAACGGGAAAGCGCTGTTTTTGCGAAACTGGCCCTATGTTTGGAAGCTAGCAAATGCTGAGGGATCTAAGGTGAGAGGCAAAATTGCGATCGAGCCAATGCTCAGCAGTATCGGTAAAACAGGCGGTTCCTGCTTGGGCGGCTGGGGCTGGGGAATTGCCAAAACCTCAAAACATCCTGAACAAGCGTGGAAGGCAATTAAATACCTTACCAGCGAGGAAACCCAGCGCAAATTCATTTTAGAAACAGGTTTAATTCCCAGTTACAAATCCCTATTTACCAACAAAGAAATAGTCGCCAAATATCCTCACTACCCGCAACTGCTAAAAGTAGTGGAACGGCCAGCTTTGCGCCCGCCCATAGCACAATACGCTCAAGCTTCTGATATTTTGCAGCGCTATTTGAGTTCGGCTTTTACCGGGAGAATGAGTGCGGAACAAGCAATGAAAGCAGCGGCTAGCGAAACTCGCAATTTATTAGGCAGTTTGAAACCAGCCAAAGCTTCGTAAAACTGACATCTTGCTATTCTGTTAGAAACAGGCATCTTGCCTGTTCCACAAAGAGTCAGAAACAGGCATCTTGCCTGTTCCACAAAGAGTTAGAAACAGGCATCTTGCCTGTTCCACAAAGAGTTAGAAACAGGCAAGATGCCTGTTCCACAAAGAGTTAGAAACAGGCAAGATGCCTGTTCCACAAAAAGTTAATTAAATTGTGGGGTGGGCTTCTAGCCCGCCCAAAAATAAATTAAAGGTGAGAAATGTGCAATTAGACAAGATGCGACAGCGCGAACAAAGAACCGGATGGATATTAGTAGCACCAGCCTTGATAATTCTGCTGCTAGTATTTGCTTACCCAATCCTGCGCGCGTTTTGGCTGAGTTTATTCACCCAAAACCTCGGTACTGAATTAAAACTGGTTTTTTCCGGTTTTGCCAACTACAGTCGGATGCTAGGCGACGGGCGTTTCTGGCAAACTTTAAGCAACACGACAGTCTTTACAGTCGCCTCTGTTTTGCTGGAATTAATTCTCGGCATGGGTATTGCCTTAGTCTTGAATCAATCCTTCGCAGGGCGCGGCATTGTCCGCACAATTTCCCTGCTGCCTTGGGCGCTGCCGACTGCATTAATGGGTGTAGCTTGGGCGTGGATTTTTAACGACCAATACGGCGTAATTAATGACATATTAATCCGCTTGGGATTGATTCAAAAGAGCATTAGCTGGCTGGGAGATCCGACTTTGGCAATGATGGCAGTGATTACGGCTGATGTGTGGAAAACTACGCCGTTTATCAGCTTGCTTTTGTTAGCGGGATTGCAATCGATTTCCGGTGATTTGTACGAAGCACACGCCATTGATGGCGCGAGTAGTTGGCAGAGTTTCCGTCAAGTTACCTTGCCACTGCTGATGCCCCAAATTGTGATTGCTTTGCTGTTTCGATTTGCCCAAGCTTTCGGCATTTTTGACTTGATTCAGGTGATGACGGGAGGGGGGCAGGCGGGGGCAACAGAGACGGTTTCTATCTACATTTACAGCACGGTAATGAGGTATTTAGACTTTGGGTACGGGGCGGCTTTGGTGGTGTGTACTTTTTTGCTGTTAGTGGCCGCAGTTGCGATCGCCAGTTACCTCTTATCGAGAGCCCGCGCCAGTCAATTTTAGATTTTAGATTTTAGATTTTGGATTGGTGGAAGTTAAGTTAGTTTGCGATCGCAAATCCCAGAAACCGGGTTTCTTCGTATATTTCTCGTTCCTGTTCGCAAAACTCATAGAAACCCGGTTTCTTGCCCCATGCGCGGGTTCGCGTGCCCCCAAAGTTAAATCTAAATCAAGAACAGCTTAGCACATTCCTTTCATTGGTACAAATTATGTCGATCGCCCGCGAACAACCTACAAAAAAAACCTTTAACATCCGGCAATTAATCTTGCCCATCTCAGCGATATTAATTGTCGCATATTTCCTCGCGCCCATCATCTGGCAAGTGCTGACTTCTTTCAAAGTAAACGCAGATATTTCAGCAATTCCCAACGTCTACATTCCCAAACGAATTACCTTCGAGCATTACCTGTCATTGTTCCAGCGCCGCCCGTTTGCACTTTACATTTTAAATAGCGCTTTTGTTTCCATTACTTCGACATTGCTATGTTTGGCTGTAGGAACTCCCGCAGCTTACGCTTTAGCCAGGTTGCGGTTGTGGAGCGAGAAAATTATCCTGGCAACTGTGACAATTGTGACGCTATTTCCGGCGGTGCTCCTATTTTTGGGACTGTTGGAAATTGTCAAAGCTTTGAATTTAGGCAATAATTATTTAGCCTTAATTATTCCTTACACCGCTATCAATCTGCCTTTGACAATTTTGGTCATGCGGAGTTTCTTTCAACAACTGCCAAAAGATTTAGAAGATGCCGCTAAAGTTGACGGATACAACACTTTTCAAATGCTGTGGCAAATCGTGCTACCGATGACATTTCCCGCCTTAGTCACCACCGGAATTCTGACATTTATTTCAGCTTGGAACGAGTTTATATTTGCACTAACATTTATCACTCGCGAATCCATGAAAACTATTCCCGTTGCAACTGCTCAACTTAGCGGTGTGTCAGTCTTTGAGATTCCTTATGGCCCGATCGCAGCAGCCACCGTTTTAGGAACCCTACCCTTAGTTTTGCTGGTTTTGGTGTTCCAGCGGCGCATAGTTCAAGGTTTAACAGCCGGGGCAGTCAAAGGATAGTTATTAGTCATTCATTCATTGGTTATTCATTGGTTATTTGTGGGTTGTTATAATAACCAATAACCAATAACCAATAACCAATAACCAATAACCAATAACCAATAACCAATAACCAATAACCAATAACCAATAACCAATAACAATTAAAAAATCATGGCAAAACTGCAACTAAAAAACCTCAATAAAACCTACAGCCCCAAAGTTGTACCAGTAAAAGACATTAGCTTAGATGTCAGCGAGGGCGAATTTCTGACATTGCTAGGGCCGTCTGGGTGCGGCAAATCTACCACGCTGCGGTTGATTGCAGGATTGGAACAGCCGACTCGGGGCGAGATTAGAATTGGCGATCGCGATGTCACTTATCTCAGACCGGGCGATCGGGATATTGCAATGGTTTTTCAAAGTTACGCGCTGTATCCGCACATGACAGTATACGACAATATGGCATCGAGCCTCAAACTCCGCAAAATATCCGACAGCGAAATCAATCGGTTAGTGACGGAAGTTGCAGCATCCCTCGGATTGACCGAATTAGCCGATCGCAAACCCGGCAAATTATCAGGCGGACAGCGGCAGAGAGTAGCCCTAGGACGCGCCTTAGTCCGCCAACCGGAAGTATTTTTACTCGACGAACCTTTGAGCAACCTAGACGCATTATTGCGAGAAAAAGTTAGGGCCGAACTCAAACAATTATTTTCCTCCCAAAAAGCCCCTGTAGTCTACGTTACTCACGACCAAACCGAAGCAATGACACTTTCAACAAAAGTCGCAGTTCTTAATAATGGCAGTGTGCAACAACTAGATCCGCCACACTTAATTTATAACCGTCCTGCTAATCAGTTTGTAGCGGGTTTTGTAGGCAGCCCACAAATGAATTTGCTAGTGCTTAAATGCCGTGGCAATTTTGCAATGTTGGGCGATTCTGGAGTTCCACTACCAAATCTGCCGACTGTGCCGCCAGAAATTGTCTTAGGTATTCGCCCGGAACACCTCAGCTTTGCAGATGCAGGTGCAGGCAAGATGCCCGATCCAGAGGCAATTAAGGGTGAGGTTTATTTAGTGGAAAACTTGGGAATGCAAAATTTAGTTAGCGTCCGAGTTAAAGGTGTGGAGTCAGTAACGGTGCGGGTTTTGCTACCAAATGACCGCCAGTGGAATTCAGAAATTGTCGAGCTGGTTTTTCCGCCTCAGTTGCTGCACTGGTTTGATGTCAAAACTGGCGATCGCTTGCAATCATAATTTGCCCTGTATATCATGATTGATTGAAAATAGTCTAACCATGTGCTGAAAAATACTATTTCTACTTCTAACTAAGTTATGACTTTAGTAAGAGGTAGAAGTTTTTTGCTGCTGTTAAGGTGATATTTGTGTTGGAAAAAGCTAATTGACTGACACATTGGTTGAGTGTTTACCAGATTCATCGCTCACCTATAACTCTATTGATGTGGCTAATGGCAAGTGGCATTTAAGTTTGGCTTGCCCTGGCGTTAGCTGATTTTAGAGCGAGTCAATTAGATGAAAAAATGTTGAGAATTATCACCAATTAACTTAGGGAGTATTACTGAGATGAATTTGATTTCTACAGCCATCGCTCGCATCAGTTCCCTGCTTAAGGGCTTTCAAATCAAGAGTTTTTTGAGTGTTGTTCTAGTCGGTTTTCTGCTGCTGACAACGAATGTTGATGCCGGACGCAGCAACAAAGCTTATGGCACACAAGTCGGTTCAAATGCCGATCTCAACAATCCCGAAAGACCCCAAACAACTCGGGAATGGAGGCAAGAAGCTCGCGCCACCTCTGACTCTCCGGGCGAAAGAATTCAGAAGATTGGTCAAGAAGCTGGAGCAGCCGTGAAAGAATTCGGGGAGATGTACAAAGACACCGCTGACAGAAGTATCCGCGAATTAAAGGATAATACCGCAGACGCTAGCAAGTAGGCAAGGATAAATCAACTGCGACTGACGTTCAAAAACCCAGTTTCTCATGAGAAACTGGGTTTTTGAGCGGGCAGCTTTTTATGTTAAATTATATTGTTTCCAGCAGCAATAGTTATTTTGATTTATGAAAGTAGCCCGCAAAAAAATCGAGCTATTAATGAAATTATCGAAACTTACAAGCAGAGATTTCATCAGGAGTCAGTGTTGCGGGCAACCAGCGAAGAACCAAGTTTATTTCTGATGCGGTCATCGAATCCGCGTATTTATGATATTATTTGTGGTAATCAAGGTCATACCTTCAAAGATATGTAGGGTGCGGGTGCAAGAAAAATCAGAATTTGTGGGTATCGATCGCACACTGCAAAAACTCGCTATAAAAACCAGCCCGGGAGCAAACAAAAACATGATGAACGACGGCAACCAAAAACCTGAACCGCCGGAAAGCGAAGATTCAGAAAATTTGGACGGCATGGCGAAAGCTTTTATTGTGAGTGTGGCTTGGTCTTACGCAGAAGCCTTGGAGCGAACGAAACGCGCTGAAAAACAACAGGAAACCGCGCCAGAATCGCAACCAGAATCTCCGGCAGAAACAGTCGATCGCACTTCTGAAAGCAATTGATCTGTCAAGGTGTTTTGCGTTGAGAAGAATCAACGCATTCACAGTCAACAGATCCGATACAGCCGGATTTGAGGGGAGCGCAGCGCTGGCGAAGTGCTCGCGCCAACAATCAAAATCAGAGCCGAGTCAGGAGAGTTGAGGCGATTCACGCGCGGGATAGCTACGCCGCGCGTACTTTGGCGGCAGATTCCCTAAATTGCAGCGGGTGGTATGGGATGTTACCTAAATCTATTTCCCTCCCCACAAAAAAGATTAAAACTAAACAATGTACGGTTTTACCGCTAAAGTGTACAAAACAAATAACCAATTTTGAGATCGGTCTCATGTCTAATTCAAAAATGATTGGCAAAGCGATCGCAGGTGGCCTTTGCTTCTTCGGCATCCTCGCCAGCTTCAACGCCGCGCAAGGCCCCGCATCCGCAGCAGCACCAACAATTGCCGAAGCAGCAGCCCCGGCCGCTAGCAACCTCGACAAGCAACTCCTAGGTCAATGGCAAGGCACAGTCCCCTCCGGTCAGTCTTTCACCTTCGTCTTTGCCCCAGAAGGCAAATTGTTTCTCATGGCTAAAGGCCCCGACGGAGCCGCCCGCGCCAAAGAAATGAGGTACAAAGTTAATCTCGGTCAAAAACCGATGCACCTGGATGTCGGCCTCAGCAGCACAGAAATCGTTCAGACTGTTTTTGAGCTGACTCCCGAAGGTCAAATGCGCCTTCAGTTGCAAGGCACCAATCCCGGACAGGCGCGGCCTAATTCCTTAAACGAGCAGGCAACCGTGTTTAAAAAGGTCTCCGAGGCCACTGCACTGCCCGCTGACACTCAGGTCATCGGTTATTGAGGAAAATTCCTCCCAGGCAGAAGGTACTTAAGTAGTTGTGAGTTTTGAGTTTTAAGTTCGATCGCAGTTTTGAATTCTCTGAAATATAGCCCCAGCGAATGGAATTCGCGGAGTTTACGGGCAGACAAACAAAGCCCACCTCCGTGGGCTCAGAAAAAATCAAGGTTTTTTAACCCACGGAGGTGGGTTTTGCCTGTGTAGACGCGGTTTCTAACCGCCCTTTTACCTTAAGCCCCAGCGAAGGGAATTCGCGGAGTTTACGGGCAGACAAACAAAGCCCACCTCCGTGGGCTCAGAAAAAATCAAGGTTTTTTTACCCACGGAGGTGGGTTTTACCTGTGTAGACGCGGTTTCTAACCGCCCTTTTACCAGAAAGAATTGGTTTAAAGCCCCAAGCCCTAAAGGCGAGAAATTAAAATCAGACTATTCATTACTCCAAT
>NZ_JAUBVZ010000023.1:83578-97963 GCF_036702805.1 Microcoleus sp. A006_D1 | reverse complement strand
CGTGTCCCTACCCAAAATAACATTGTAGGGACACGGCACTGCCGTCTCCTCTATATCATTCCGGTGTAACCGGAATTGATATTACCCATTCTCATGCAAATAAAATTTACCATATTCACCTTCCCATGCCGCGATTAGGAGGTTCCTCGTCGGGGACAGGCAAAGAAGTGGGCCTTACCTGCCGCTCCAAATACTTGCTCAAAGCGTAAGCGATATCCCCGCGAGTCATCGGCTTCAAAGGATTAATCTTATTAGTTGCAATATCAACATTTACAAACCCTTCATAAAGTGCAGTAGCCAGAGACTTTCTAGCCCAACTAGGGATTTCGCCTGCATCTGGATACTTAGCTAAAATCTCGGCAATAGTGGCGTCGGGAAACTGAAAAACGCCGTAAGCTTGAGCAAAAATCGCCAAGGCTTCAGCGCGAGTCACCCTTTGATTTGGGAAAAACATTCCGTCGCGATATCCCCTCATCGTTCCCGTTTTCAAAACAGTTTGAATCGCACTGTAAGCCCAGTAACTCTTGGGTACGTCCGGCATTTCCATATCCGGTTTCTGCGCTGTTTTGCGGCGTTCCAAACCAAAAGTTTTGACTAAAATCACCGCCAAATCGGCACGACTGACAATGCCCTCAGCATTAAAATTGCCACTGGCATCTTTCTTCATCAATCCTGCACTGACAACCCGGTCGATCGGGTCAATAATTTGTTGAGATTGAACCACCGTTGGCACTCCTTGTGCTAGCGCGATCGCAAAAAAAACACAGACTAACTTTTTCACGATTTTAATCCTTTGTGCTGCTCAAAAAATTATCAAAGCAGCAGCAATATTTTCTCCGGTTCCATCGGTATGATTCTGTAATTTTGACCGCAGGCGAAATAGCGGGATTTTATATCAAAATCAAAGCTGGACTTCCGGCAAAGCACCCTGCATTTTACCCAACCAATCAATCAAATTATCCAACTGCTTTTCGGCACTCAAAACCGCCATACCTCGAATAGTAACCTTCCCCTTGCTGTAGACAAAACGAGAATGTAAATGTTCCGGCAAATTAGCCTTGAGCAAATTCCAAGCAGGTTCCTCCATCGGTGTTTCCAAAACAATGTGTTGCTTGTTCTCCGGTTTAATCCGAGAAAAACCGATTTGCTTGGCGATTTGTTTGAGTTCCACAACACGAATCAGTTGCTGGGCTGGCAGAGGAATCGGCCCGTAGCGATCGCACCAATCGGCCCGAATCTGCTGCAACTCTTCTGCGGTACTAGCAGAAGCCACAGACCGATAAGCGCTCATCTTTTGATCCAAATCCCCGATATAATCGGCAGGAATAAACGCCGTCAAACTGAGGTCAATTTGAGCATCCTCCACCTTCGGAATTTCCTGACCCTTAATTTCGCGAATCGCCTCCTCTAACATTTCAGCATACAAATCAAAACCGATCGCCTCCATTTGACCAGACTGTTCCGTGCCCAAAACATCACCCGAACCGCGAATTTCCATATCTCGGACAGCCAACTGATAGCCAGAACCCAACTGTGCGAACTCTTGAATCGCCCGCAGCCTCTGCCTTGCAGCATCCGACAGTTGGTTCTGCTTCGGATAAAACAGCCAAGCGTGAGCTTGAATTCCCGCGCGTCCCACCCGTCCCCGCAACTGGTAGAGTTGGCCCAAACCGAACTTTTGGGCGTCTTCAATCAAAATTGTATTGACTCGCGGAATATCCAAACCCGACTCAATAATCGTAGTGCACACCAAAATATCAAACTCCGCCGCGCTGAAAGTCAGCATGATCGATTCTAGTTCCGCAGCCTCCATTTGCCCGTGGGCGATCGCAATTCTCGCCCCCGGAACCATCTCCTGCAACTTATCCGCCAACTCATCAATCCCCTCAATCCGGGGCACCACATAAAAAACCTGACCGCCCCTGTCCAATTCTTGACGAATTGCCGTCCGCACCGATTCCAAATTGTAGGGGGATAAATGCGTCTGAATCGGGCGGCGACTCGGCGGCGGAGTCGCGATCAAACTCATCTCCCGAATCCCCGACAGCGACATATACAAAGTGCGGGGAATCGGTGTCGCGGTGAGAGTCAAAACATCTACTTCGGTTTTCAGAGATTTAATCGCTTCCTTTTGCTTAACCCCAAACCGCTGTTCTTCGTCCACCACCAACAAGCCCAAATCCTTAAATTTAATCGCTTTGCTCAACACAGATTGAGTACCGACAATCACGTCTAACTCGCCAGTTGCCAAGCGCTTATGAATCTCTCGGCGCTCCGTTTCAGTGCGAAAGCGATTGAGTAAACCAACTTCGATCGGATAAGGGGAAAAACGCTCCTTGAGCGTGTGATAGTGCTGTTGGGTCAAAATTGTCGTCGGCGCGAGCAAAGCCACCTGCTTGCCCGCTGTAATGGCCTTAAAAATAGCTCTCAGAGCAACTTCTGTCTTGCCAAAACCGACATCGCCGCAGACCAGGCGATCCATTGGTCGATCGCCCTCCATGTCACGTTTCACATCCTGAGTTGCCTTCAACTGATCCGGCGTTGGTTGGTAAGGAAAAGAATCCTCTAACTCTTGCTGCCAAGGCATATCAGGCGGAAAAGCATAACCTACTTGCTTGGCTCTTTTAGCGTAAAGATTCAGCAAATCCACTGCCAATTTTTTAACAGCTTTGCGAACCTTTGTTTTAGTTTTTTCCCAAGTTTGGCCAGTCAGCTTGTTGAGAGCCGGAGTCTGATCGGCAACAGTCCGAAATCTCGACAACGCGCCCAATTGGTCGGCCGCCACCCTGAGAGTACCGTCAGCGTATTGCAACACTAAATATTCGCGAGTTTCTCGATCGATCGTCAAGCGTTCCAACTTGAGAAACTTGCCAACTCCGTGCTGGCGGTGCACCACATAATCGCCCGGACTCAGCTTGTTCGGGTCAACTTTTTTGGAAGCCGCGCGACGCCGTTTGCGGACGTAGCTAAAAGTCGCCAGAGAATGCTGGCCGTAAAATTCCCGATCGGTAATTAAGACAATCCGAAAAGTCGGCAGGATAAAACCTTCCAATTCTGCCAGCCCGCTGTACTTCAATGCCACAGGGATATGCTGTAATTGCAACTTGTCGATCGCCAAAAAGTCGCGCGGATTCACCACAAACTGAGCCGGACAGTCATGTTCCGACAACAGAGAGACCGATCGACTCGGTTGAGCCGAAACCAGAAACACCGTAAAACCTCGATCGCGCTCTTCCCTGAGCATTTGAGACAGCTTCGCAAATTGGTGAGGCATCACGGGCACAGGACGAGAAGCCAAATTAATCGCAGGCGGTGACTGCGCGCCCTCCGCCGAATTATCTAATTTTTGGGTAATTGAATCGATTCCTAATTCTGAAAGTTCCAGGCGATCGAAAGTGGCGACATCTGCCATAGATTCAGCAAAACTGCGGTGAATTTTCGGCACTTTCAACTTAGCAATTGGTAACTTTTCGGTTTCCCCATCCGCAACTTCCGATTGCCCGTCGCAATTTTCCCACTGTTCCTGTGCATTCTCGAACCAGCGGTTGCTGTGAGCTTCGCAGCCATCCGGTTCGTCAACTACAACTAAAGTATTTTCGGGTAAATAATCCAACAAAGACGCAGGTTTATCGAAAGCCAAACCCAACAGCCTGCGGACAAATCTTTCTGCTGCTTTTTCTGTATCGAGAGGGTCTATGCTGTTGATTTCGTCGAGATTTTTTTCGGCTAAAACCGCTTTAATAATTGAGTTAAAGTTAGTTGGAGTTAAAACTAGCCGATCGACCTTATCGAGCGATCGTTGCGAAGACGGATCAAACTCCCGAATTTGCTCCAAATCATCCCCGAACCATTCCAGTCGCACCGGCAACTCCGCCGCCACGGGAAACACATCGACAATATCGCCTCGGCGGCTCCACTGGCCCTCCATTTCCACCAGAGTCACCCGATCGTACCCCATCGAGGCAAGTTGCCTATCGAGTATCTTTGAGTCTTGCACTGCGCCTCGATCCAGTGTCAGACAGTAGGGTTCAAAAGCACTTCTAGGTGGCAAGTGAAGCTGGAGAGCTCTTTCTGTAGCTACAATGGCGATCGGCTTAGACACAGTGGCGCTTTTTTCTTCCTTGTCCACCAAATCCGCCAGCACCTGCATTTGTCCCCAAGTCATTTCGTTCTCGTCGGAGTAAGATAGCTCGTAGGGCGAAGCTTCCGAAGTCGGATAAAAATGTACAGTTTGCCAGCCCATCGCCTCTAAAGATGCTACCCAGCGGCCGGCTTCTTCCAGAGTTGCTGTCACGACTAAGAGGTTTCGCCCTTCTTGCTGGGCGAGGGCGGAAGCTACTAATCCTTTCGGCAAACGGGCGATACCTGACAGTTGGACGCAGTGATGCCGTTTGAGCTTGTTGAGAAGTTCTATTGCTAGGGGCGATCGCCCCAGGATGCGAATTATCGAAGAGAAAGTCATGCGCTGTTAATTTTTATCCCCGATGGGCGAAGGCTCTTCCCTGCTGCCTACTAAGTCCGATTGTACGACAAACATCTATGATTGTAGCGATCGGCTCTTGGCAGTTCCACTCCACTGGGGTAGATTTCTGCTAGAGACATTCTCTAAATGTCTCGAACCTGCGATCGCAGCGAGCTAGTTCCGTTAATCTAGTGACAGACTGACAACAATTTCGATTTTGCGATCGAGATTCTCCGCTTGCAAGCTTCTCCTTTAACCAGGAAGAGCGCTTCGCTGTTACTACCGAATAATTTTAGAAATGTCTCCAAGTACCGATATTCTGATTGTTCTCCTGCTGGTTTTCCTCAATGGCGTGTTTGTGATGTCAGAGATGGCCATCATCTCAGTACGGAAGGTGAGACTGCAACAGATGGCAAACCAGGGTTCGATCAATGCCCGTGTAGCTTTGGATCTGGCTAATGCCCCGAATCAGTTCTTGCCAACAGTTCAAATCGGGATTACGCTACTGGCTATCCTGTCCGGCGCTTTCGGAGAAACGACCATTGCTAAAAGGGTAGAGCCTGTTTTGCTGCTAATTCCGGCAATAGCCCCCTACTCTAAGCCGATCGCCTCAGTCATCGCAATTTTAACCATAACTTATCTGACGATAATTATTGGCGAACTCGTGCCGAAGCGGCTGGCCCTCAACAACCCCGAACCGATCGCCTCTAGTGTCGCTATTCCCATGCGAATGCTCTCAAAAATTGGTGCTCCTGCCGTTTTTGTGTTAAGTCATACCACTGACTTAATCTTGCGGATGATGAGGATTGTTCCTTCAACAGAACCGCAAGTTACAGAGGAAGAAATTAAAGTTTTAATAGAGCAAGGCACAGAGGCCGGAACCTTTGAAGAAGCCGAACAAGACATGGTAGAGAGAGTCTTTCGTTTGGGCGATCGGCGAGTCAGCGCCTTAATGACTCCGCGCCCCGATCTGACTTGGCTCGATCTCGACGATTCAGTTGAAGAAAACCGCCAAAAAATGCTCGGTAGCGGTCATTCTAGGTTCCCAGTTTGTCAGGGCGGGCTCGATAACGTTGTCGGTTTAGTACACGTTACCGATATGTTGTCTCGCACTTTAACAGGTCAACCCCTCGATTTAAGTGCTTCTTTGCGCAGGCCTTTATTCGTGCCCGAAAGCACCAGAGGTTTAAAAGTTTTAGAGCTTTTCAAGCAATCTAGCAATCAAATTGCCTTGGTGGTAGACGAATATGGCGTAATTCAAGGATTGGTAACAGTAAACGACATTTTAGTCGAACTCGTTGGCGACTTTCCCTCAATAGAAGATGCCGCAGATCCGCAAGCCGTACAGCGCGAGGATGGTTCTTGGCTGTTAGACGGGATGCTAGCAGTAGAAGATTTTCTTGAGATATTTGGAATTGAAGAAATTTCATCAGAAAACAAAGGAAGTTACCACACAATGGGCGGTTTTGTGATTACACATTTGGGCAAAATTCCCGCAGCGGCAGAGCATTTTGAGTGGAACGGTTTGCGCGTCGAAGTAGTCGATATGGACGGGAACCGAGTTGATAAAATCTTGGTAATGCCGATCGACTCAACGGGCGATCGATCCGCAAGCAATCGGAAAACCTAAAATTTAAACTCAAACATCAGGACACGGCAGTGCCTTTGTCCCTACAATTGATCGCGGTAGGGAAACGGCACTGCCGTGTCCTCTATATCATTCCGGCTGCGCCGGAATTGATATCTATTTCTTCTTACTCCTAGCCTCATCCTTCCGCAAAGATTCCAGAATAGAACTACCCACATAATTGCTAAAAACCACCTCCCCAGCTTGATTGTAATGACAGCAGCTATCTACATAAACAACATCTTTAGTCTTATCGAACACCTTCACCCCATTCAAAATATTAATATTATTTTTTTGTAAATTAGGAAACTTACTCAACAGAGCCGGATATCCAATTTCAACAGATTTAGTATAAGGAGTCTCCTCATTAAAAGCAATCCGCTTCTCAGCATCGCTAAACACCCTTTTCGTCTGATAATATTGATTCGGTTGGAGGACGTGAAAATAAGGAACCTTGCTCGCAGACAGCACTTTGTGCATAAAAATCGAACTTTTCGCCCAATTCCACGACATTTGTTCAAAAGCAGCAGCATCATCTAAAACAGACTTATTTTTATTAATATAAATCACGCTTCCCTCGCCATCTTGTTGCTGGCCGCGTTCTTGTTCAAACGCAATCACATCTTTGCGATAATTGTTGACTAAATTTTGCACATAAACAGAAGTCAAAGCATCGCACGCAGCTAAAGAGCAGTGTTGCAAACTTTCCAAACCTTCCTTAATCTTAGTTTTATTCTCTTTGATTCTGAGAGTTATTTGCATTGCTTTGGTAGAAAGGCTATTATTAGCCAAGCTAGTCAGTGGCGAAATGTGCTGAATACTTGGCATCGCCAGATTAATTTGATTTTTATTGTTTAAATTAGAAAGTGCTACTTCATTAAAGCCATCTATATTAACTACCAGATCCAGTTCTTGACCCAAAGCCAAAAAATAGTTTAAAATTAATAACTGTTGCGGCTGTTTGTAGCCTCCGGTAGCAAAAGACAAAATTACAAACTCTTTATCCTGTAAACCGGGAACCTGTTTTAGGTATTGAGGTAAAATCTTATTTTGAATTTGAAAAATTGAATAATCGGAAGCCACCGAACCCCCAAAAATTCCGATCACAAATTGATTTTTTTTAATCTTTTTAAAAGGGTAATCGTAAGGAGAGATAAATCCATAGTTGTTAATCTTAAAACCAGGGCGAAAATCTGGCCCTGGTTTTTGAATAAACCCAAAGAAAGGATGAAACCTTTCCACAATAGACTGATTGAGCCGCACTCCTTCTAAATTAATTCCTAAAGCCGACTTATTTTGCGTCTTTTGTCTAGTATAGAAAAATTGCTTATGCTTGACAAAATACCATCCTAAGGAACCGAGTTCTAGGAAAACAAGTACAAGCGCCAAGTTAATCAAAGCAATTTTGAGGATTTCTTGGCTTTTGTTAATCAATTTTAAATCTTTCATAAGTATCTATTTTGACTTCCTTACTACTTTAATAATGGAACTGGAAATATACTCAGTGAATATATCCTGTCCCGCTGCATTATAGTGACAGCAGGCATCTTTGTAAACCGTATCCTTTGTATTGTCCAGAATATTCACGGCGCTAAAAACATTAACCCGAGCTTTTTGCAAATCATCGATTTTAGACAACAGCACCGGATAACCTTTTGTCACCCCTTCAATGTAAGGACTCTCTTTGTTAATCGCAATTTCCTTTTCTTTTGCGGTAAACGCTCGCTTCGTTGGATAATACTGGTTGGGCTGGATAAAGTGAAAATACTTAATGTTTCTACTTGATAAAACTTGATTCATACCCATCGACGATTCGTACCACAGCGATGCCATTTTGTCAAAAGCAGCAGCATCCTGGAAAACAGAGTCAGCTTTGGGAATGTATACTATACCGCTCTTTGCCGTGTCTGAGTTGGATTGTTTGACTTGGGCGTCGTACTTGACAACTGCTTGCTGGTAATTGTTAACTAATTGTTTCACCTGTAGCGAGGTAACGGCGTGACACAACGCAAGTTTACAATTTTGTAGTTTGTCAATACCTGCTTTCAACTGTTTTTTGTTGTCGTTGATTTGGACGATTAAACTCATCGCTTCCGGCGATAAGTTGTTGTTCGCTAAACTCGTCAGCGCCTGTATGTGCTGAACGCTGGGCATTCCTATTTCTAGCTGGGCTTTATTGTTTAAATTTGAGAGGGCTACTTCGTTAAAACCGTCAATATTGATGACTAAATCTAACTCTTGACCTAAAGCTAGAAAGTAATTTAAAATTAGTAATTGTTGGGGCTGTTTGTAGCCGCCATTGCCGAAATTTAAAAGCACAATTTCGCGATCGGCAAACTCTGGATAACTCTGCAATTTCTTAGACAATCTTTGATTTATATATTCATCTACTGCAAAGTTGTTGGCAACTGAACCGCCAAATACTCCGATAATAAATTGTTTTTTATTGGTTTTAACAAAGGGATATTCGTAAAGTGAAAAAAATCCGTGCTTGTTGACTTTTAATTTTAATTTTTCATTTGTAAAAGCACCTTGTTTGAGGACGTAGCCAAAAAACGGGTGCAGTCTTTCTACGATAGATTCATCTAGCCTAATTCCGAGGCGTTCGATATCTTCTACTACTTTTTCTTTGCCTTTAGTTCTGGCATAAAAAAACTGCTTTTGGTTGATAAAGTAAAAAGCGAGCGATAAAGCTTCCAGGCAAATAAAGGCGATCGCCAAATTGACAGCGATTAAAGTTAATATATTTTTGCCTTTTTGGATCTGCGTTGAATCTTTCATGAAATTTGACTGATTACGGTTGTTTTTTGGGGACTTGAGACTGCTGCAAATTTTCGCATAAATTTCGGTTAATCATGATACTCCCCAGCCGATGCCCGAGTTCGTTCCAGTGACCCCCACAGGGTACAGAATTATCAAAACCGTGGGCGCAGACTTGATATTTTTCCGTGTAACCTTGGAACTGTTCGGCCAAATTCAGTACCCGAAAACCCTCGCGCGCGCCCAATTTTTCCAGCCGCCTATTGGGATAAAACAAATCCTGAATGTTATTCTGTGTCATAAAATCTTTGCGGATTTTGACATCCCGTCCAACTTGGATCGGATCGCCGATCGTCACAACCAAGAAATCAGCCTTTTTCTGCACGACTTCATTCCGCATTGTCACAATCAAACCCTCTGTCACTCTCCACGCCTCTTTCCAAGCTGCATTCTGAGGTGGATTGAGGTTTTGGGTACTCAAAGCGGTAAAATCCGCAGATAACTGCCGCTTTTTCATGTCTAAATCTACTTTTTTGATCACCTGCAAAATGCGGGAATTGTTGACGAGCCAACTGGGCATCCGGTCTACAAATGAAACTGCTCTTGCGTTGCGGTCGATCGGCGCCAGATTGCGAAAAGACATATCCGGTACTAACTTGCCGCTAGTATCATACACAAAAAATGGTCGGTAGCGATCGTATTCGAGTTTAGGGGAATTATTAATTACATCATTGCCAACAAAAAAGGCAAGAACTACAATATCTGGACTGTAATCCCACACTTTTTTTCGCAGCATCACCAATTCTTGAGCTGTACCGTAACCCTGGACGCCGAAATTGATGACCTCAACTTTTTTTTTGCCCTTTATAGTATTGCAATTGCCTAGTTTTCGTTCCAATTTAGACCAGAAAGTTTGTTCGACAGGTACGTGAATTGCTTCGGTGAAAGAATCGCCTAAAACCGCCACCCGCAAGGTATTGGGAGGTTTGGCTTTTGCGTGTTCGCGATCGCGCAAACCGTCACTATTCACCCGCACAAAACTCGCACCTTCGCCCTTCCACTCGCCCGATGCACCGGGTTTGAGCTTCCAACCCAAATCGCGATCGGCAGTATGGAAACCAGTGGGTGCGGAGTCTACAACATCTCCGATCTTTTGGAATCCCTCAACTCTAGCAACTCGCAATCCAACTTCACCAATTATCACCCCCATCAATAAACCACCGAGTGTCAAACCTAAATTGACACCCAAATTCTTCAACTTGCTCATTCTGTCAAAACAAAGTGTAAATAAACGGAGCAATCACAGAACCCTGACTGATGACAATCAACGCTCCCAAAAAGACTAAAGTCACAATTAATGGCAGCAGCCAATATTTTTGGCGTTCCTTCATAAACGCCCACAAATCTTTGAGAAAATCTATTGTTGATTCAAACACTTAGAAAGGACGCTCCATACTAACTTTTGTTCTTTCTTTACTTGGGACGCGATAAGTATCCATTTTGGGATTAAGTTTGCGTCGCATTGCATCTTCGCCGAAAATCTTTTTGATTGCTCCCATCGGCCAAACTATCAGGTAAAAAACTATCCCCAGGACGATCGGCGTTTCGATCTTGTTGAGGGTAAGTCCAAACCACATCCATGCGTGATAAACGGGATTCAGCGATTTCGGTGCAACTAATGCTAGCACAACTAGGACTGCGCCGATCGCCCAGGGCCACCAAGGTATAGAATGTCTCCGCAGTAAAGGTACTGCTAAACCGAACAGCACCGCAATCAAGCTGCCAACTAGCAGCCCGAAATCGCGTAGACCTTTTTTATCGAGTTTTTTAATTTCGTCGCTCATTAGTCAGTTGTGAGTTGTTAGTTGTTATTGGTTATTGGTTATTGGTTATTGGTTATTGGTTATTGGTTATTGGTTGGTGGTTCATTTTTCAAGAACTCATAACAAATAACTACTAACAAATAACTCATAACCAATAACCAATAACTAATCGAGTTCAAATTCATTTTTCCAAGCATCATCTTGTTTCCAAGGAATTTGTTCGGATTTGGGAATTAAGAAATTCTCTAAAACCAGATAATCCATTTCGGTTCGCATGAAACAGCGGTAAGCATCTTCGGGAGTGCAAACAATGGGTTCGCCTCGGACGTTGAACGAAGTATTTACCAAAATCGAACATCCCGATCGCTTTTCAAAATGACTGATTAAGTCATAGTACCGAGGATTGGTTTCTTTGTGAACTGTTTGGATGCGAGCCGAGTAATCGACGTGGGTGACAGACGGAATTTCCGATCGCGGAATGTTAAGCTTTTCAATGCCAAACAACTGCTCTTGTTCCGCAGTCATGGGAATGCGGAGGCTGGCTTTGACTGGAGCAACCAATAGCATATAAGGGCTAGAATGGTCAATCTCGAAATAATCCGCAACTCGTTCGGCTAAGATTGACGGTGCAAAAGGTCGAAATGATTCCCGATATTTAATTTTCAGGTTCATCACGGACTGCATTTTAGCATTGCGAGGATCTCCAATGATCGATCGCCCGCCCAGAGCCCGCGGCCCAAATTCCATCCGCCCTTGGAACCATCCCACCACATTTCCCTGTGCCAAAATTTCCGCCAACTGCGGCATTAATTCGGCATCATCTAATCGATGATAACTGGCTTTGACAGCATCCAAATATTCCAGAATTTCCGTGTCAGTAAACCGTGGCCCCAAATACGAACCGCGCATTTTGTCGTGACAAGTTAAATGAGCCACAGACTTCGCCACAGTTGCCACAGCTTGGCTCGTAGTATGGACTTCAGCCCTCTCCTCCTTAATATCATTTACTGCGGGTAGCTCCGAGGCAATAGTACGAGTTTGTTCGCAATACTGATACCAAATAGCCAAAGCCGCGCCCAAAGCACCGCCAGCATCTCCTGCCGCCGGCTGAATCCAAATATCTTTGAAAATACCTTCCCGCAAAAGCCTGCCGTTAGCAACGCAGTTAAGAGCAACGCCGCCCGCGAGACAAAGATAATCGACATCCAATTCTTTTTTAACTGTTCTGCAAAGTCGCAAAACAACTTCTTCCGTAACAACTTGAATGGAGGCGGCAATGTCCATTTCTCGCTGAGTTAATTTTCCTTCACCTTGACGCGGCGGCCCTTCAAATAGTTCGTCAAACTTCCGATTTGTCATGGTTAAGCCAACAGTGTAGTTGAAATAATCCATGTTTAAACGGAAAGTTCCGTCATCTTTGAGGTCGATCAAATGGGTGAGAATTTTGTCTACATACTTGGGTTCGCCGTAGGGCGCTAAACCCATGAGTTTGTATTCACCAGAGTTGACTTTGAAGCCTGTGTAATAGGTGAAAGCTGAATAAAGCAAACCCAATGAGTGGGGAAAATCGATTTCCCACTGAGGTGTAAGCTCGTTACCGTCTCCCAACCAAACGGAGGTTGTTGCCCACTCGCCCACGCCGTCGAGGCACAAAACGGCGGCTTTTTGAAACGGGCTGGGGAAAAATGCTGAGGCTGCGTGGGATTGGTGGTGTTCGGTAAATAGCAGAGATGGCAGTTTATTGGTTTTGCAGTTTGCCATTTCTGCGAGCTCTCTTCTGAGCATGGTTTTGAGGTAAAGCTTTTCTTTTAGCCAGATGGGCATGGCGGTTAGGAAAGAGCGAAAACCTTTGGGTGCGTAGGCTAAATAGGTTTCGAGAAGGCGCTCGAATTTGACTAAAGGTTTGTCGTAAAAGACTATGCGATCGAGTTCCCGTAGTTCTATGTTCGCTTCTTTTAGGCAATAGGCGATCGCATTCTTAGGAAATCTGGCGTCGTGCTTTTTGCGGGAAAATCTTTCTTCCTGCGCTGCGGCGATAATTTCTCCGTCGCGAATTAAGGCTGCGGCGCTGTCGTGGTAATACGCCGAGATTCCAAGTATGTTCATCGCTCTCCTCACAAATCGCTATGCGCTCGTATCTGACTATTTAGAATAGCTCACGATTATAACTTTAGTGGTGCTGATTGGGAATTGAGTTTTGCGATCGCCTCTAATTTTAGCTGAATTGATGCTGGTGCGCGGCCCTTGGTCGATCGCCCGTCACAGAGCATCCAGCTAGCGGCGGCGAATCCTGCGCCCCCAAGCCCTGAAGTAAGTGCCCACGGGGAATTGATAAAATTCAGCTACCAACCACAGCACAATGCCTAAATGGGACAAAAAAGCTAAACCCGTCCAAGCTGCGGGCAGCCACGACAAGCGGCTGCCGGGAATCGGGGGAAAGTAGTAAGCTGAAAGTCCGAGCAAGGTGGTGGGAAGGAAGATGAGACCGATCGCCGCTGCAAAGTAGGGCCATCCGAATTCTACGCCTTCGAGGTGGGCTCCTATCCATTGTTTGCCGTTCCAGTGCCATGTTACGGGCGGTTGGCGATCGGCCATTTTCAGCGATTGTCTTTCTTCGCTGGCGGTAAAAATATGCTGGCAGAAGTTGCAAGCCAGGGCCTCCATCATCGGCATGGTAGCAATTTCACCGGTGCGGCACACGGGACAGGGATATGTATCTTGAGGATCGAAAGGTCGGGTTGATTTTTTGAGAGTCTGCATGGATCAGGCTGTTTGTCAAGATATTGAGAGATCTTAACAGAGTACAGAAATTGTATGTTGGGTGAGGGCGGGTTTTTGTAAATCGGAGGATATTCGATCGGGGCGGGTTGATCTATTCCTATGGTTCTGAGTAAAATAATATTGGTAGGGGCGGGTTTAGCCACAATCCATAACATCCCAACCAATAATTTTATTCAAAACCCGCCCTCTCCACTGATTATGAAATACGATCCAGACAAACATCATCGTCGATCGATTCGTCTCAAAGGATACGATTATACACAAAACGGAGCATATTTTGTCACTATTTGTACGTGGCAGCGCCAAAATTTATTTGGCGATATTGTCAGCGGCCAAATGCAGTTAAGTCGTTATGGTGAAATCATTGAGTTATATTGGGATAATTTGATTAAACATCATCGCCATGTTGAATTAGATCAATTTGTCATCATGCCTAATCACGTTCATGGCATTATTCTATTAACCGAACACCAAGTAATTGCGAATAATGATTTGTCGGCTAGACTAAATCAATTCCGCCCCCAGCGTCACGGGCTTCCAGAAATTATTCGTGGTTTCAAAACATTTTCAGCCCGCAGTATTAATAGACATCGCAAACTGACTGGTGTTTCTGTATGGCAGCGCGGTTATTATGAACATATTATTCGCAGTCAAGAATCATTGCAGAGAATTCGTGAATACATTATAAACAATCCTATGAATTGGGAAGACCGGGATGAATTGCATCCTAATAATATCTGTAAATGGGATGGAAAAATTAGAGATTTGGGATTGCAATTGGATTTAAAGTAGGGGCGGGTTTAGCCACAATCCATCACATCCCAACCAGTAATTTTATTCAAAACCCGCCCTCCACGCTTGATATATTGCACCAAGTTTGTGGATTTTGCGTTGGGTGGGGGCGGGTTTTGTTTGTAGATTGTTTGTGATTT
>NZ_JAUBVZ010000023.1:23860-83478 GCF_036702805.1 Microcoleus sp. A006_D1 | reverse complement strand
CACAATTTTTTGGCTAAACCCGCCCCTACCGCTTAATGGTGGAGAGGGAGGGCGGGTTTTGTTTGTAGATTGTTTGTGATTTCACAATTTTTTGGCTAAACCCGCCCCTACCGCTTAATGGTGGAGAGGGAGGGCGGGTTTTGTTTGTAGATTGTTTGTCATTTCACAATTTTTTGGCTAAACCCGCCCCTACCGCTTAATGGTTGATTGTGGATGATTTGGATTAATTGCGGTGATTGTTGCTGTAGCGAATTCGGGCTCCGGCCCACTGAAGTTTTTCCCTCAAAGTGCCGTAATAAGAATAGTTTTCTCGCAAAATGATAAATTTGGCTTCGCATTCTGCCATCCGCACGTCTACGCGCTGTCCGGGCCAAATTGCTGTAGCTAAAATGCCGTCCATCCAGAGTTTTGTACTGGGTTCGTAATCCGCTAAAGGCCAAATGCTGACGACTGAACCGGGTGGCAAAACTACAGGCCGACTTGATAAACTTAAAGGGCAAATCGGAGTAACTGCGATCGCATTCATCCCTGGATGGATAATCGGCCCGTTGGCGGATGCGGTGTAGCAAGTCGAACCGGTGGGAGTTGCCACAATTAAACCGTCGCCTTGATATTGATCGACTACTTCGCCGTCAACTTCCATTTCTAGAATACAGCTCGGCATTCGATCGGCAGAAGCAGGTTTGACGCACATTTCATTCAGTGCCAAAAATCGATCGCTCTCCGGTTCCAGATTGGTTCTGTTGCCCTCAAAAACCGTCGCCTGCAACATCATCCGCTTCTGCACAGCATACCTGTCTTCGGCTAGTCTGTCCCAAATCTCCTCAGTATTTTGGAAATCCTCAAAAGACTCGGTTAAAAAACCCAGATGTCCCCCCACATTCGCCGCCAAAATCGGGATGCCGTCAGCAGCCAAATTCCGCGCCGCAGCCAGGGCTGTACCGTCGCCGCCGAGCACTACCGCTAGATCGATTGGGCTGTTACTAGAAGCTAAAAACACCGGATATGGGTTATCTTTTGGGCCGCTGGGGCCCATTAAAACTTGACACCCGCGACTTTCTAACTGGCGGGCACATTGTTCTGCCCACCGCTGGCTGAGGATGTCTCTGGCTTTGTGGGCGATAATTACTTGTTTTAGTTGCACAATGAATCGATTTTAGATTTTAGGTTTTAGATTTTAGATGAGACTTGAATGGCAAGCATTGGCAAACAATCTTAAAATTATCTGCGTTTATCTGCGTTTATCTGCGGTTTCCGTATCAATTAAAGATTTGCGCCATAAGTCTATTTTATATTTTGCAGCATTGTTCACAATTTGGAGGCAGAGCCTCCGGATCTGTGTTACCAGGCAGAGCCTGGTAACGAGGAAATTGCATCATCCGTCGGTGATTCGGGATTTGGGGCGCGGCCAGATAATGCTAGAATCGGCGGCGAGGATGCGAGAAACTGCGATCGCCCCAAAGCGATTGAGGTGACTGGGATCAACAAAGTAATCGTTGCGGTTCGGCCACCGCTGCGACAAGTCGCGGAAAGCGAAGCCTTTTTGCCGCGAGAGTTGCTGCATTCGCTGCCGAAACTGCTGTTCTGCCGATCGACGTGTTGGATCTAAGTAGTCGTCGGTGAGGGGCAAATTGACGAAAATTAGGGGGATTTTGCGAGTTTTGGTAAATGCTACCAGTGAATTAAAGGCTGTTGCTTGTTTGCCACCGAGGTTGAAGTCTTCGTAGTCGCGATCGTACCTACCTGAAACGTAAGCACGTTGTCGATAATAAGTGTTGGGATTGTAACTGCCCGAGATAGTCATGAATCCGTTGGAGTCGATCGCATCTGCTAATTCGCTAACTTGTCTAATTGCTACTGTTGTCCGCCGCGCATTTTTAGTAACAGGCAAGATGCCTGTTTCACTAGAGAGGAATTGGATTGTGGGGTGGGCATCTTGCCCGCCCCTGAAAGCAACAGGCAAGATGCCTGTTCCACTAGACATGAATTTGACTGTGGGGTGGGCATCTTGCCCGCCCCTGAAAGGTCGATCGACAGATACCTGTGCTCGGCGGAAAGTGCTGTTAGCGCAGCGCTGCGGGAATCTATAACACTGGGGAATTACATTCTGTTCATCGGACGCGAGTTGAGGACGAACGCCTGCTGCTAAAAGTTGGCTGCCTTCAGAATCGACGATCGAATTAAAAGTGCGATCGTCCCGGCCGCTGTTAAATGCGCGCACACCATCCGCCCAGACAATCATTTGAGGCAAATGATCTGGCTTCAAAAGCCGCCGCAGTTGAAAGTCAACTACTTGGGCAGTTGCGCCGTTGACTGCAAAGTTAAATACTTTTAAGCCCGATCGACCTTTTTCTGCTAAAGATTGTTTTAGCTGTTTGGGATCGACACCTTGCAAGGCGCGGGAACTACCGACAATCAAAACATCTGGCGGCCCGACGGCTGCAACGTAGGATAGGTATAGTTCTAGCTGTCCGTCTAGTAAATCGCTGCTGAAGCTAACTGTACTTGCTTGCGATCGGGTTGCGCCCGCTTGCTGTTGGGAATAAACTAGATTTTTCATGTACTCGATGACTTTTTTCTCGGCAAACGCCCGTCTGGGACTGCCGGGGGGAACCGCTTGCATCCAAGCGACAGCCTGCACCCACAGGGCGGCTACTTCGTCCCACTCTTGTTTTGAATTGGCTGATTGAGCCAAATTAGCAGCTTGGCTGGCAAAGCTAATTGACTCCGCAAAGCCGTCGTTTTGGGGGCATGAGGGAACGCTGATGGATTTTTTGGTTTTGTTGGGGTTTCCAGCTAACACAGAGGTTGGCGGCTGCGCTAGGACTGCGGATGATGCGATCGGGCTAGATGCCGCTGCGGTGTTGGGCGGCTTGGGGGGCGAACATCCGGCTGTTAGCGCGATCGCGGCGACTGCGGCGCAAGTACGTTTTAAGATGTTAGTGCTCAGGGTAGCAATATAGCGGCGAATCATACAGCTTTCACCGTTGGCGAAACATTAGTAGATATTACCGCAAACGGTCTGGTGAGGTTAATTGCGTATGTCTGTATGGGATTCGATGACTGCTTCGGCTTGCAGGGCGATCGATCGCAATTTATCAAGAGTATCCTGATTAGCACTCTGCCACAACCCCCGCTGGCGGGCTTCTAGCAATCTTTCCGCCATATCTCGCAGCGCCCAAGGATTATTATCCTGGATAAATCCCTGCACTTTTTCATCAAAAATGTAAGCCTGTGCAATTCCTTCATACATAAAATCTTCTACACAATTTGCCGTAGCATCATAAGCAAACAAAAAATCGACAGTGGCGGCAATTTCAAAAGCACCTTTATAACCGTGGCGCATCGCCCCTTCAATCCATTTTGGATTTACCGCCCTGCTGCGATAAACCCGCGCAATTTCTTCTTTCAGTTGTCGCACTTTCGGATTTTCGGGAATCGAGTTATCTCCGAAATAAGTTTCAGGATTTTTCCCTTGCAAATTGCGAATTGCCGCAGTCATTCCACCTTGGAATTGATAATAATCGTCAGAGTCGAGGATATCGTGTTCGCGGTTGTCTTGGTTTTGCAGAACTATTTGCATTTGGCCGAGGCGTTGTGCAAATGCTTCGGGTGCAGAAAGTCCCCATTCACTCTGTTTAATTCCTGTTACCTCTCCCGGTAAATTTGAAGAACTAGAGGAAGTATAGGCGTAACTGCTCCAATTAATGTAAGCTTTGGCTAAATCTGCATCGTCTGTCCAGTTTTGAGCTTCAATTATGCCCTGAAGTCCCGCGCCGTAAGCCCCCGGTTTTGAACCAAAGACTCGAAATTGCGATCGCACTTCCGCATCTTCCCGACTCAAACCCGCCGATTCCCAATCCAAAATCTCTTGCTTAACTTGTGCTGCTAAAGGATTATTTTCTGGTGGTTCATCTAAAGCTGCCACAGCTTTGACTGCGGAGTCAAACAAATCAATTAAATTAGCAAAAGCATCGCGGAAAAAGCCAGAAATCCGCAAAGTAACATCAACGCGCGGCCGTCCCAAAACAGCAACAGGCAAAATTTCAAAATCTACAACTCGGCGCGAAGGCCCATCCCATATCGGTTGAACTCCGATTAATGCTAGCGCTTCGGCGATGTCATCTCCCCCTGTCCGCATTGTCGATGTTCCCCACACAGACAAACCCAAAGTTTTGGGATATTCACCATTTTCTTGAGTGTATCTTTCGATTAAAGTTTCGGCCGCAACTCTGCCAACTCTCCAAGCAGTTTCTGTGGGAATGGCGCGGATATCTACCGAGTAAAAATTGCGGCCGGTGGGCAATACATCAGGTCGGCCGCGGGTGGGCGCGCCGGATGCACCGCTGGGGATGTGCCGCCCATCTAGTCCGCGCAACAGGTTAGTAATTTCTTGGTTTGTTTGGAGGAGTGAGGGTAAAAGATAGTTGGCAATCCAATCTAATTCTTGTTGGGTTGCTTCTCCTATTTTAACCGCAGATGAACGCGGATGAACGCTGATGTTTTGGATTAAATTATCTACTAATTCAGCGGCTTTTTCTTCTAGTTCGGCTGTTAAATCGCCTGCGGTGGTTAAGGGGTCGAAGTCGTAGCCTAAATCTTTGGCTAGGGAGCGGGTTAAGCCGGAACGATTTGTGCTAGGATGGCGGGCGATCGCAATTATCAAATCTCGCAACTGTCGCCCTTCGGGACACTTCCCGAACACGTGCAATCCATCGCGAATTTGGGACTCTTTGAGTTCGCAAAGATAGCCGTCGGTGCGGGTGATAAACTCGGTAAATTCCGATTTATTGAGTTGAATGCCTAAGTCTTTATCTAGATTTTCCTGGTTGGTGAGGGCTACAATGCGATCGCGAATCATCGGTAATCTCGACGGATCTAAGCTTTGGGCTTCGCAATATTCGTCGATTAAGGCCTCCAACTGCTGCAACGGCCCGTAAAGTTCGGCGCGAGTCATCGGCGGGGTGAGGTGGTCGATAATCACAGCTTGCGATCGTCTTTTTGCCTGGGAACCTTCCCCCGGATCGTTGACAATAAACGGATAAAAATTCGGCATCGCGCCCAATGCGACTTCGGGATAACATTTATTAGACAATGCGACACTTTTACCCGGAAGCCATTCTAAATTCCCGTGTTTTCCCGCATGAATGATCGCATCAATTCCCAACTTTTCGCGCAGCCAGTAATAGTAAGCGAGATAATTGTGGGTAGGTTCCAAATCTGGCGCGTGGTAATTTAACGCTGGATCAATTTCGTATCCGCGCGATGGTTGAATTCCCACAAACACATTGCCGAATTGAATTCCCGGAATCGCGAAAGACTTGTGATCAGTGATTAAATCTTGTGCATGGTTTTCTGCTAATCCCCATCTTTGGCAAATGCCATCTTGTACTTCCTGCGGCAAAGTAGTAAAATATTCTTCATATTCTGCCAAATCCAAAGATTGATTAACAGGCCGCAATTCGCGTCCTTCCGGGTCATTTGTCACGCCAGAAGTCAGGAGTTCAATTAACTCATTGCCACTAGCAGGAATGTTTTCAACTTGATAGCCTGCTTGCTGCATAGCTTTGAGGATTTCCACACAGCTAGCGGGCGTATCTAAGCCGACACCGTTAGCTAAGCGGGCGTTGCGGGTGGGATAATTGGCGAGAATTATGGCGATGCGTCTGTTGGCGGCTGGGGTTTGTTTCATTTTCACCCAATTCGCGGTTAAATCTGCTACGAATGAAATGCGATCGCCCGCTGCGACATATCCTACCACATCTGTTTCTAATTCGCTGTTCCAAGTCTGTACCGCCTTAAAAGAAACAGCCCGAGTAATGATTTTACCGTCTACTTCGGGCAATGCCACATTCATCGCCACATCCCGAGGCGAAAGTCCTTGCAATTCAGTTTCCCACTGTTCCAAACCGCCACAGCTGAAGATGGCTTGTAATACAGGAACATCTAAGGATTTTAAACTATTTTGTTCCGGTTCTTGACTGTTGAAACCCGAGACAGCAAAACTTGTGGTGTTGAGCAATAATTGAATTGGTTCGGAGTCTTTGGGTTGGAAATATTCCAGCAATTCTATTTGCAAATCTGGTTCCCGCAGCGAAGACACAAAGACGGGAACTGGTGCTAAGTTTCGCTCTGCTAGAGCTTGACAAAGTGCATCGATTGGTGCCAAGTTTCCTGATAAGTAATGAGCGCGATAAAATAAAATTCCGACTTTAGCGTGTGGTGATAAACCCGGAGATCCCCCCCAGCCCCCCTTAATAAGGGGGGAGCAAGAAGTTGTCAAAGTCCCACTTACCTTAACCTGGGCTGGTAAACCCGGAGATCCCCCCCAGCCCCCCTTAATAAGGGGGGAGCAAGAAGTTGTCAAAGTCCCCCTTATTAAGGGGGATTTAGGGGGATCGGAATCTGGTTGGAAAGTTTCAAGACACGCCCCCGGGCGCCTGCCCCAATCATAAATCCCGACGCGGGAAACTGTTTGAGGTAGCGGCGGATTGTAAGAAGTTTTCAGACAAGTATCAGCAGTAAACTTGAGGGCATTAACAAAGTTTTGCACTCCACCTTCAGTGAAATAACGCCACAGTTGATTAACTGCGGACAGCGATACATTAGAATGACTAATTAAATCTGGATCGGGACTATCTTCACCAGGCATCACAATCAGTGCTGCATTAGTTTTCTGCACCGTTTCCCGCAGAACTTCTAACCCGTAAGACCAATAAGAACGCCCGCCTAACAGCCTTAAGATTATCACCTCTGCGCGTTCTAAAATTTCCTCAGCGTAGGTATCAATGGTTAGTTGTTGCTGTAACTGAAGCAGATTTACGGCGCGCACTTTCGGGAAATTTGCGGGCATTTTGGATGAGGCTGCCGCGAGTGTTTGAATGTCGGTGTCAGCAGCACTAATAAACACAATTGGTGCTGGGGTTTGCTGAATAAAAATTACTCCTTCTGATTGAGGGTTCCAACCTCCGGGTGTCGCGGCTATTTTGTGCATTAATTTTTACCTATATAATCAGTCTAAATGATTTAATTATGGCACATGGGCGGTCAGAAACCGGGTTTTTCACGAAGATATTTCGCAGCTACCGACAGATTACGTAAAAACCCGGTTTCTTGGGTGTAGTGGGTAAATTTTGTTTGCTAAAATCCGCTGACCTACAAAAATTCATAAGGTGATAAAGAAAACTCCCACAATCATGATAGCAGCTCCCAACAATCTTTGCTGAATATCTTTTTCCTTAAAAATGAAATGACCGAACAGTACACCCATTAATACGCTGGTACGCTTAACCGCTATTACTTGCACTACTAAAGTCATTGTCAAAGCTTGCATCTGAAAAATCACTCCTAAAGCATTGACAAAACCCATTGTTATTAGCATCGGTAAGTGCTGCATAATTTTGCGGCTGGGCTTAGGGGTTTTGTGCAGTAAAACTGGCAACAATAACACACTCATGGCTGTAAATAAAGAAAATAACCAAAAAATCGGGGAAGAGTTCTGCACTCCTATTTTGTCAAAATTTGAGGTGATACTCCACAGAAATGCTACGATTAACATTAATTTTGGCCCTGGTTGGTGCAGGAGTGCTTTGAAGGGGGCTAGATATCCTTGGGATTTTTCTTTGATGTTTAATAGATAGGAGCCCATGACTATGAAACAAATTCCAATACAATCAAAAAAGTTGGGATATTCGCCGACAATTAACGGTGAAGTTAGCAGCATGAATAACGGTGTTAAAGCTACCAGCGGCACGGTTAGGGATAAATCTGACAGTTTGATCGCTTTAATGTAGAGGATAGCTGTAACTGAGTTGAGGCTTGCTCCGATTAACAAGGCTATCCAAAATTGCGGGTTTAATTGCGGGTTTAATTGCGGTATTTCTATGAAGAATAGAAAGGGAGCTAAAAAGACTGCTGAAAAAAATGCTAACGACCAAGCTACGACATATTCGTCGTTTTTTTTCAGGTTTTGCTTGCTGAAAACGTCTTTTACTGCTTCAAAAAAAGCGGTGAGAATTCCAAAAATTAACCAAGTCAACCTAAATATGCGCTCCTGACTCGCTCGTCGTTTAACAAATCCGATCCTATACCTGTAAGGGTAATGTTACCAGCTTCTAGTACGTAAGCCCGATCGGCAATTTGGAGTGCCAAATTAGCGTTTTGTTCGACTAACAAGATTGTAACGCCCGTAGAGCGCAGGTTTTGAACGATCGCAAAAATTTCTTTGACGATCGCAGGTGCTAAGCCTAAACTCGGTTCGTCTAATAATAGCAGTTTTGGGCGGCTCATGAGCGCGCGGGCGATCGCCAGCATTTGCTGTTCCCCACCGCTGAGGGTTCCGGCTAGTTGAGTGCGCCTTTCTGCTAGGCGCGGAAATAGCTCGAATTGGCGGGCTAAATCGGCTTTTATCGCTGCGAAGTCCGATCGCACATAAGCCCCTAATTCCAAGTTAGTCAACACCGTTTGCTGCGCCAAAACCCTTCGCCCTTCTGGACTGTGGGCGATTCCCAATTTTACCACTTCGTGAGCTTGGCGGCGCGTAATATCGCGCCCGCTGTATATGATTTGTCCTTGTCGCAAATTAACTATTTTAGAAATTGCTCTCAGCGTCGTACTTTTCCCCGCACCGTTAGCGCCGATGAGACTGACAACTTCGCCCGCATTCACAGTTAAATTGATATTTTGGAGGGCTTGAATTCCGCCGTAATTTACACAGAGATTTTTGAGTTCTAAAAGGATATTTTGGGTAGTTTTGGGTGCGCTATTTTGCATTTCATATAACTTAATTTGTTGATGGTCTTAGTCCGCGGAGGCGGACATTGTTTGTGTAGACGCGATTTCCAATCGCCGGGTTTTATGAGTTATTTCTCATCTCCCAAATAAGCCTCAATTACAGCCGGATCATTCCTGACAATAGCAGGTTCACCCAAGGCAATAAGCTGACCAAAATGCAACACCGCAATGCGATCGCACAATCCCATCACTAGCGGTACGTGATGCTCGATCAATATTACAGTTAAATTGAATTGTGCGCGCACTTCCCGGATGAAATCACTTAACTTGTGCTTTTCCGTGGGATTCATCCCCGCCGCAGGTTCATCTAACAGCAAGATTGTCGGTTCTAGGGCTAAGGCGCGGGCGATTTCTAAGCGCCTCTGGTCGCCGTAGGGTAGGTTTTTGGCTTGTTCCTGCGCGCGATCGCCCAATCCGACCAAATCCAACAATTCCAGGGCTTTCCGCTGGGTTTGGCGCTCCATTGCGTTAGACTCTGGTAAGCCGAAAATCCCCGATAGTAGTGATAATACCGGATTTCCAGGGCGACTGTGGATGTGTCGGGCGATCGCCACGTTATCCAAAACAGAAAGTTCGCCAAACAACCGAATATTTTGAAATGTTCTGGCAATACCTTTATTCGCAATTTGATAAGGCCGCAATTTAGAAATATTTTCGTCTTGATAAATCAGATTGCCACTAGAAGCAGGTATCAGTCCAGTCATTACATTAAACAGAGTGGTCTTGCCAGCGCCGTTAGGGCCAATCAATCCAAAAATCTCGTGTTTTTGAACTGTAAAAGATACATCGTTTACGGCAACTAAACCGCCAAAGCGGCGAGTTAATCCTTGGGCTTCTAAAACAGGAGTGCTTTTTGAGAGGGTAAGTGGTTCGGAAATCATCAAATATGATAAAATAGTGATTATGTGATTATGCCTTAGACTTAAGTATAAATGGAAGCCGAGGAAATTCAAGCAAAAATTCGCCAAAATTTATATGTTTATACAGCTCATGGAGATATCGAGCGTCAGGCTGATGACTTAACCTTTACTCAGGTTGAGGAAGCTTTGCTCAAGGGAGAGATTCTTGAGCAATATCCTAATACTGGTCGAGGTGAAAGTTGTTTAGTATTAGGTTATGCAGGTGAGATAGCCATTCATATAGTCTGCGGCTGGCGCGGTGAAAGAATAGCAATTATAACTGTCTATATTCCCAGTCCCCCAAATTTTATTAACCCTAGAACCAGAGGATAAACTCATGCGAGAAATCCGATGCAATACCTGCGGTAGCAACCGCTATGAAGAACGTAAAATCAATTACCTTTACAGTCACAAAGGTAAATACTTGCTAGTTCCTAACACGCCTGTTGAGATTTGTCTGGATTGCGGTATGATTTATTATGATGCAGCAGTGCTTAAAGAAATTGAGCGCCGTTTCTTTGCTATTCATCAGCAGCATGAAATGCCTGATTCATATATCCAAATTCCCAGCAAAAGTTACACGTAAATCATTTCTGGTTGGTTTGGGAAGATTCGATGCTCGCCCTTGGCAGCATTTAAAATAGATTCGCCGCTGACAACCACAAATTTAGATCGCCCGGATTCAGAAAACCAGTGCGATCAGAATGTAGATACAATTATTCAAATGGCTGATACGGCTCATCAAATACAAGGATTCTGGCTCATGACGACGCGCTACCGAAAAAGATTAGTTGCCGTAATTGCCCTCTCGTTTTTATCTTTCACATCGCCTTTGCTGTTGATTCGCAGCGCTGGGGCAGAAAGTGTCAGCGCAGCAAAAGCTAGTTCCAAAGAGATTTCGTCCCTCATTGAGAAGTTAAAGAGCAACGATGAAAAGGAACTTGATGCAGCTATTAAAAAGTTAGGAAAAATAGGTGAACCAGCTATTCCTGCTTTGATTGAAGCTTTGCGAGAGGAAAATTTGCTACTCCGCCGGAGTGTTACTCAAGTTCTCGAAAGAAATGGCAATCGTGCTATTCCTGCCCTTGTCAAAGCATTGAAAGACTCGGATGTAAAGGTACGCCGTAATGCTGTCAACGTGTTAGGAAAAATCATGAATGGATATAGGTATGTATCGAAAGAGTTATCAGAAGCTAAAAATGCTGTGCCGCAGCTAATTCCCTTGCTGAAAGACTCCGATGCAGACGTGCGTAGTAGTGCCGCCAGTGCCTTGGGGAGTATGGGTGCAGAAGCTAAAAATACTGTGCCACAGCTAATTCTCTTGCTTAAAGACTCCGATGCAGATGTGCGTAAAAGTGCCGCCTTTGCCTTGGGGAATATTGGTGCAGAAGCTAAAACTGTTGTGCCGCAGCTAATTCCCTTGCTGAAAGACTCCGATGCAGATGTGCGTAAAAGTGCCGCCCGTGCTTTGGAGAATATGGGTACAGAAGCTGCTAAAACTGCTTTGCCACAGCTAATTCTCTTGCTGAAAGACTCCGATGCAGACGTGCGTAGTAGTGCCGCCGATGTCTTGGGGAAAATCGGTGCAGAAGCTAAAACTGCTGTGCCACAGCTAATTGTCTTGTTGAAAGACTCCGATGCAGAGGTGCGTAGCAGTGCCGCCGATGTCTTGGGGAAAATCGGTGCAGAAGCTAAAACTGCTGTGCCACAGCTAATTCCCCTGCTGAAAGACTCCGATGCACACGTGCGTCTTAGTGCCTCCTTTGCCTTGCGGGGAATCGGTGCAGAAGCTAAAACTGCTATGCCACAGCTAATTCCCTTGCTAAAAGACTCCGATATATTTATGCGTCGTAATGCGGCCGATGTATTGGGGGATATTGGTGCAGAAGCTAAAACTGCTGTGCCGCAGCTAATTCTTTTGCTCAAAGACTCCGATGCAGACGTGCGTAGTAATGCCGCCCGTGTCTTGGGGAGAATCGGTGCAGAAGCTAAAACTGCTGTGCCGCAGCTAATTCTCTTGCTGAAAGACTCCGATATAAATGTGCGTCACAGTGCCGCCGATGCTTTGGGGAGTATGGGTGCAGAAGCTAAAACTGCTGTGCCGCAGCTAATTCTCTTGCTGAAAGATTCCGATAAACCACGTAGCAATGCCATCTATGCTTTGGAGAACATTGCTCTTAGCCTTCAAGAAAAGGCAAATACGCTAACCCCATCGCAGTTAAATCAGGCTGTATTAAACCTAGAGTCAGCCTTAAAAATTTTGGAACCGTATGAGGCTGAACGTGATGATCAATATGTTTCAGTAGACGATGAGTCGGTAAAGAAGAGAACTATCGCAAATCTCCGTGTATATATCAAGAATCTCAAAGCCGAACAAAACGCCAACTTATTCAATTTAATTAGCCAGAATCAATGGGTAGCAGCAACAATAATTTACCTAATCTTCTTCCCCTCCCTGTGGTTTGCAATCCTCCGGCTGCGTCCCCTATGGCTGCTGCGAATCAACGACGCACTCAAACCCTACGAATTTAAACTACCTGAAACATGGGGCGGTGCTCCCGTGCGAATTCGCGACCTTACCTTTATCAGTATTTTTATTTACCGTCCCAGAGTTCTAGATTCCTGGATTTCGGCCCACATCGAAACAGTCCGCGAACAATTTGCTCAACGAAATACAGTCAAAAGCCGCGCTACTTACATCCCAGTTTCTTTTGAATTAGACGACAAAAAACTACCTCAACTTAGAGGTCAAGATTTGCCAGCAATTTTTACCAAAAAGCGAATCTGTCTGCTCATCTGGGGTGAAGGCGGTATCGGCAAAACTAGCATCGCTTGTCAAATTGCCGATTGGGCAATGGAACGCGATAAAACCCAACGCCTCTGCAAACACCTGATGATTCCAATCTTGATCGAAGAAGAACTAGACAGTAAAGTCGCCGAAGGCAAAAATCCCTTTTTTGAAGCCATACGCGGTCAACTAAAATCTATCACCAACCATCCCACCCCCATTGCTGAAGAACTGCTGCAAAAATTGCTACAACAGCGCCGCATTCTGGTAATTGCCGACCACTTTTCAGAAATGGCAGAAACAACCCAAAAGGAAATTGACCCTAATGCTGCCGATTTTCCCATCAATGCTTTGGTTGTGACTTCGCGACTTGATTCCACAATGGGTAAAGCCAACAAAAACACGCTTCACCCGTTGCGAATTGAGGGATCGGAACTATCAGCTTTCATGGAAAAATACTTAGACAAGCTAGGAAAATTAAATCTTTTTAACGGTTCGCAATTTCATTATGCCTGCGGCGACTTGGCTAAACTCTTAGAGGAAATCAGAATTCAAGGCAGAAGTACAACTGTATTGTTTGCCAAACTGTACGCCGATGTGTTGGTCGCGAAAATGGAAGGCAACAAAACGGGTAAGTTACCTGAAAATATACCAGATTTAATGCTGTCCTACCTGAACGAACTGAACCGGGACATGGTAGAAAATAAATTGACAGATATCACCGTTCACGAAGATGCTAAATTGCTCGCTTGGGAATGCCTCAAACTCACTTATCGACCCACTAGCACTAAGATGACCGATGCCATCAATGCGCTATCTGCATTCCATTCACAAGATGTGGAAAGACGCTTCAACTATCTCCAAGAAAAACTCCACCTGATGCAAACGAATGTTCCTAGCAAAGAGAATGTCCGGTTTGTACTTGACCCCGTAGCCGAGTATTTAGCAGGATTGCATTTAGTCGATATTTATGGTGAAAATGAAAGGAAGTGGCGCGATTTTCTAATAGATGCAGACTTTCAAAATTCGCCAGAGGCAATTAAAGGTTTTATGTTAGCAGTTCGTGATTGTTATTTGGCCAAGATTCCCGGTGCAAGAGATACTGACTTTTTGCCGAAAGAAATCGCAGCGCGCTATAATGTCTCCATTGCCGTACCGCCTCAATCTCCTCAAGCCGTCTCGCCAGGGTAATCCTATGACGATGTACATACCGGATTCGCAGCATTCCCAGACAAAACTGCTCCCTACGATGTATGATTTACCCAGTGAAGACCCGGAGGAGCCCGGTTTACCTGACGAATACCACGACTATCAACCCGAACTGCTGCGCCTAACCTGCCGCCCTCGCAACCATCCGCTAGACCAAATCTTTATAGCGACAAACCTCAATTTTTACTACGATTCCAATCATCTCAATTGGTATAAAAAACCCGATTGGTTCGTTGTTTTGGGGGCTTCGAGATTTTATCGCGGTGAGGACTTGCGCCTCAGTTACGTGATGTGGCAAGAAAATATTAGTCCTCTAGTAGTAGTGGAACTGCTGTCACCTGGAACTGAAGATGAAGATTTGGGAATCACACCAGAAGTGCGAAATAAACCGCCGACTAAGTGGCGAGTTTATGAAGAGATTTTGCAGATTCCTTACTACTTTGTTTTTAGTCGCTACACTAATCAATTGAGAGTATTTCAATTGATTGATAATCTTTACTGCGAACCAGTTTTAACTGATTCGCGCTTCTGGATACCGGAATTAGAGTTAGGTATTGGTTTGTGGGAAGGTTGTTATGAAGGTTTTTCGAGGTTGTGGCTGCGCTGGTACGATGCTAGTGGTGATTGGGTTTTGACTCCCGAAGAATTTGAAAGACAACGGGCTGAATTAGAAAGTCAACGGGCTGAATCTGAAAGTCAACGGGCTGAATCTGAAAGTCAACGGGCTGAATTAGAAAGTCAGCGGGCTGAATTAGAAAGTCAACGCGCTGAATCAGAAAGGGATCGAGCAAATCGTTTAGCCGATCGCCTCCGAGCAATGGGCATTAATCCAGATGAACTGTAGTTTTATGCTAATCATATAACAATGTACATACCAGATTCGCAATCTTCCCAAGCAAAAGCGTTGCCGACGATGTACGATCTACCCAGTGAAGACCCGGAGGAACCCGGTTTGCCTGACGAATATCATCAGTGGCAAGCACAGCTTTTGTGCGCTAGCTGCATTCCCCCTAATTATCCAGCCGATCGCGTATTTTCGGCCAGCGATCTGAATCTATACTACGACTCCAACCACCTCAATTGGTACAAAAGACCCGATTGGTACTTAGTTGTGGGCGTTTCGAGATTTTATCAAGACAGAGACTTGCGCCAAAGTTATGTGATTTGGGACGAAGCAGTCAATCCTTTAATTGCGATCGAATTTCTATCACCAAGTACGGAAGATGAAGATTTGGGGCTGACAGAATCAGAACCAAACAAACCTCCGACTAAGTGGCAGGTTTACGAGAAAATTTTGAAGATTCCCTATTACTTTGTGTTTAGCAAATACAACAACCAATTGAGAGTATTTCGCTTAATTGGCAACCGTTACCGCGAACAAGTGTTAACAGGTTTTCGATTCTGGATACCGGAAATACAGTTGAGTTTGGGTTTGTGGGAAGGTGCTTTTCTGCAAAATCAAAGGTTGTGGCTGCGCTGGTATGATATTAATGGCAATTTGGTTCTGACTCCTGAAGAATTTGAAAGACAGCGAGCTCAATTGGAAAGCCAACGAGCTGAATTTGAAAGGCAGCAAGCTGAAATTGAAAGACAGCAAGCTGAATCGGAAAGTCAACGGGCTGAATCGGAAAGACAGCGAGCTGAATCAGAAAGACAACGGGCTGAATCAGAAAGTCGGCGGGCTGAATTAGAAAGTCAGCGAGCCGAATCAGAAAGACAGCAAGCTGAATCAGAAAGACAGCGAGCAAATCGATTGGCCGATCGCCTGCGAGACATGGGCATTAATCCAGATGAACTGTAAAATTAAGTAGCAGCGTGAAATACGGCTCGCGGTGTCAATAAAAATTTATTAACTAAAAATAACTTATGCCAGAATCTACTTCATTGCGCGATCGCTACTTAGCCCTAATCGACAAAATCGTCGAAATCACCCTAAAAGGTCAAATTCGCTCTAAAGAACAAGTATATCAAATGCTGGTGCAAGACATTGGCACCGGCACCGGCGAAATTTTTGAGCGCTGTTTCGGCGAACGCTTAGATGCCACCGAAAACCTGCTCAGAAATGAAAAGGACGAAATCAAACAAGCCAAGGCAAATCGTAGCCTCAGAGCGCTAAAAACCATCCAAGGAGAATGGGAACGCTGGCAGAAGGATAACCGAGTCGATCGCGCGATCGCATCCTCCATCCAACAAATCCTTACCGCCGAATCCAACGGCCGCCTCCTGGCAATATTGCAAATAATCGATCCCAATAAAGAACATCCGCTGACTCTCGATCAATTGCAGCAATTGTCAAAATCTGTACACCAACAAATGCTGCAAACTACCAATCCCGAAACCGAGCGAGATTTGCAGCAAATCACCGCCGGTATTGCCAAAGGTTTAGAATCTTGGCAGCGCTTGGAACCGGAACTCGTCGGCTGGATTTATCAACCGCAGCAGCTAGGATTCGCCGGTAGTCCCGAACAAAATGGGCCTTGGGCTTTTTGGGCAAAAAAAGTGAATAGTGCCTTTGCTAACGCTCTTTTGCAGACTATTGCCAGGGGTGATTCTATTGTTGAATTTGCAGCAAAGCAGTCTAATGTAGAATTAGGTACGTTACTGGAATTGGCGATTATTTTGCAGTGCTTGCAGCGGGCATTGGCGACATGGTTCGACAAGCAAGTTTACGATTCCAAAGTGTCAACAAAAGCTTCGATTTCTACTTACATTACTTTCTCGGTAATTTGGAGTCAGCTAGCTAGTGGATTTAATAATTCTACCAAGAGCGGCGAGCAGTTGGCAAATGCTTGTTTTCAAGTGACTTTGCAAATTTTGCGCGCGTTTTCTCAGCGAGAATACTTTCCGCTTTACGGCGGGATTTTTGCATCGTTTGACGGTAAAGCTCTGCGGCATACTTTGGATTATTTAGATGAACCTCTGCGCCGTGTTGAGGGTACTCAAGCTAAGGCTCGGATTCTGACACTTTTGGGTTATTCGATGCAGGCGGCTGGGGCCTATGAGCGATCGATCTTATTGCACAAGGAATCGCTGGAAATTGCCCGTCTGGAAGGAGATAAAGCTTGCGAAGTTGCCAATCTCAATCACATCAGCCGCAATTATGTTGCTCAAAAAAATTATCAAGAAGCGATTAATTACAGTCAGCGGGCTTTAATTATGGCACGACAAGCGGGAGAGCGGCAAGGTGAGGCAAATGCGCTGGCTAATTTGGGCTACAGCGAGGTGTTTCAAGCGCGGCAGTTGGAGGAGGCGGAACCGGAGGTTTATGAGAGTGCGATCAGCTATTTGGAGCAAGGTTTGTTGCTGTCTGAAAAATTGGGAGACAGGCAAAGTCAAGCTTTTTGTTCCAGCAGTCTCGGGATTGCTAAAATTGCCTTGGAAAATCCGGCAGAAGCGATCGAGTATTTGGTCAAAGGTTGGCAAGCTGCACAATTTTCGGGCGATTTGTATCTGCAAGGTCTGAATTTGGCTTATTTGGCTCAAGCTTATTACAGCATGAATCAACTAGAACAAGCGATATTTGCTGGTAGTTTGGGGATGTATACTTTGGAGCAAATTGGGGCGATGGAGTGGCGTCAATCGGCTGGTTTGCTGACAATTTTGCGCGGACAAATGGGGGCGGACGCTTTTAAACAATCTTTGACAAAAAGTCGCTCGAATATCATTCCGGCGATCGGTGTTGATGGCTACGATTATATCCCGGAATTGCTGGAAAAATACCAGCAATCTATTTAACTCTTTGTGGAATAGGCATCTTACCTGTTGCTAAGAGAGGGGGCGGGCTCTCCGGCCCACCCCACAATCTATTTAACTCTTTGTGGAACAGGCATCTTGCCTGTTGCTGAATATTTTCAAATACCCCAGTTTCCCAATAATTACTTTTCAACTATTACCGGAGTACCAACTGCGACTTTCTCAAATAAAGCTTGGGCATCTTTATCGAACATTCTGACACAACCGTGAGAAGCCGCTCGCCCGATCGACTCTGGAGTAGGAGTCCCGTGAAAACCGATGACATTTTTGCCATCCGTCCAAAACCCGATCCACCTAGTGCCCAGCGGATTGTCCGGGCCAGCGGGCACAAGTTCTCCTGTCCAAGGATGCTCCCAAACAGGATCTTTAATCATTTGCATAACTTTAAAATTGCCCGTGGGAGTTTCCCAGCCCTGTTTCCCCACAGCCACCGGGAAACTCGCTTGCACCTTATTTTTGCGGTAAACATAGACGCGGCGTTCTCGCAATCTCAGCACTAAACGTACTTCCTCCATCGGATTTTCCGCAGCTTTTGGTTCCTGGGGAAGATACCGAGACGGTTCGCCCAGGGGCGGCAGTTCCGGGGCTCCCAGATTCGGCAATTTTACCTCGGATTTTGAGCGCTGCTGGGCGATCGCCCTATTAATCGAATTAGCAGCAGGTTCGGCAGCCACCTGCTGCTGTAGCGCCACAGACAGCGCCGCTGCACTCAAACTCAGCACAATTAACTTGTTAAATAAAAATTTGCTGTTTACCATTTTTTTGTTCGCTAAATTCCTCACCAGCAGTTCCTACAAAGTTCCTATCTAATTATCCGCAAACCGCAGCCGCTCACTCAAGTTTTGAGATGGCTTTTTGACTGTCAATATTGCGCCGTTTTTAGTTGAAAGTTCACAACGGATAACTTGTAATTTGGTTTCGGCTGCGCGATCTGGACGATCGCACTTGAAGATTATTTTGGTGTTACCGTATTTGATATAAATCAACACAAAACTTACGCACTAATATCAAAACAACTCGGTTTTTATACTGGGATAGATCGCACTCTGTGAGAGATTTTCGCGAGCCAACCCAGTTGATGCGTAAATCCTGCAAGACAATGATTAAACTTTACCTCCGACTCATTTGATTTTTTACTCCAAAGAATTGGTTTAAAGCCGGAACCCTTTGAAGGAGAAATTAAAAGAAGACTATTCATTGCTTCAATCCTCGGACTTCCAGGTAGAGGTAGCTGTCCCAGGTCAACTGTCCCAGGTCAACTGAACTGTGGCAGGCTGGCGATCGAGAATTGAAACTATGAGGCGGCTGCATCGGGAAAGCACAATCTGTCTTTTGGCAGAGTTTCCCGGCCGTGCAGCAACAGTTAGGTGGGCGCAAAAAAACGGCAACAGTCGATCGAACAAACTCAATATATCACGCCAACACTCTAGAGATGCGAAGCGCTGAACTTGTTGTAAATTCGGAACTTATGATGTAAAATCTAGTCTTTCAATACTCGTTCGATAATCTTTTTTGAGATTGTCCTAAATTTCCTACTCCGGGGATTAAACTGGATGAGGTCAAGAGGTTGGGATTTTCGCGCAGCGGAAGCAAACCCGACCCTGAATAGCAGTTAATGTGAGGTTTCAATGCGTCTTCAGAACATCAAATTATTGACAGGTGCAACCCTGTCGGTGCTAATTTCGGCGGTCTCAGTGCATCCTGCGATGGCTAACCCTGCAATTGAAATAGCCCAAACGCAGACCACCACAACAGCAAACACCCAAACCGTTGTCGGTTTTGTCAAAAGTATTGTTGGCGACGTAGTAACAATTCGCGAAGAAAACGCGCCGTACAGGACTCTCAGGATTCAAAAATGCGTCCTGAAAATTCTCGGCCTGGTACCGGGAATGAAAGTCAGAGCCAGCATAGCCGGCTCTCAGGTGGAAAATATCGTCGTGATCCCCAACTATAAGGTGGTAGCCACAACGGTTGTTCGTCCCGCCACCCCAGCACCGCGTCCGGCCCCAGAACCGCCACCTCGTCCGGCTCCCGCTCCTCGTCCGATTCCCCGTCCGGCTCCGGCTCCCGCTCCAATTCCGGCTCCGCGTCCGGCTCCCGCTCCCCGTCCGGCTCCTGTGAGAGGACTTTGGTAGAGTTACCGCTGTAAACGGAACGAAGCCACTGCGCGCGGTGGCTTCGCTTTTTAAGAGGAGTTAGAATAACAGAATAGTCCAGCAATTGTTGAGAAATAGCTGCTATGTATTACCTGCGTTTCTTGTTGCTAATTCTACTGCTGCCGCTGGTTGGGTGCGATCGAGCTATAGATGCCACAGCGACTCCCATACCCGTCCCAAGTCCGCTGGCGCAAATTCCCTCCCCTGTACCGCTGACAAATGTTCGCACAACAAATCAAACTGTACCGACCAAACCGCTTTCGCCGCAGCCAATCCGCATTGTTGCAACTGCTTTGCCGCAGCCTTTCGCTAGCGCCAGCGCCTCAAAACCTCCTCAAGTAGTACCGATTCCCCCATCGCCAGTGCTGCGAGTGCCACCTGGCTTTGTCGTCAACGTTTTTGCTGACAATTTAGACGCTCCCCGATGGCTGGCTTTGACGCCGACAGGGGATGTTTTGGTAACAGAAACCCGGCAGAATCGGATTAGGCTGCTGCGGGATGCCAACGGTGACGGCGTTGCTGAGGTGAACATGACTTTTGCCAGCGCCCAAAATGGGTTAAATATTCCCTTTGGTATGGCTTTTGCCGATCGCTATTTTTTCCTCGGAAACACCGCTGAAGTCCGCCGATTTCCCTACACAAAAGGGCAGGAACAATTAACAGGAACAGGGCAAAAAATTGCCGATTTACCGGGCGGCGGCTACAACCAACACTGGACGCGAAATGTTGTCGCTTCCCCGAACAACCGCCAGCTTTTCGTATCAGTTGGTTCCCAGTCTAACGCCGATGCCGAACCGCTGCCGAGGGCGTCTGTGCAAGTGATGAATTTGGACGGTACAAACCAGCAAACTTTTGCCTCCGGTTTGCGAAATCCCGTGGGATTGGATTTTCACCCGAAAACCAATCAACTCTACACCACAGTCAACGAACGCGATGGTTTGGGAGATGATTTGGTGCCGGATTACCTGACCAGAATTCGTCAAGGCGAGTTTTACGGCTGGCCTTACGCTTATTTTAAGCCGAATTTGCTCGACCCGCGCCACGTCAAAAATGGCAATAGCGATCGACCTGATTTAGCAGCTAAAACATTGATGCCGGACGTGCTGTTTCAGGCGCATTCGGCGGCTTTGGGACTTCAGTTTTACGACGGGAAAACGTTTCCCAAAAGATTCCTGAACGGGGCGTTTGTGGCGTTTCGCGGCAGTTGGAACCGCAACGCAGGAACTGGTTATAAAATCGTGTTTGTACCCTTTAATGCGGCAAGCGGACGCCCTCAAGGTTATTATGAGGATTTTCTAACTGGTTTTCTCACAGATCCGTCGGGGCCGAAAACTTGGGGGCGCCCTGTTGGTTTGCTGGTTTTACCTGACGGGAGTTTGCTGTTTACTGAGGAAGCGAATAACCGGATTTATCGGGTTCAGTATCGCGGCTAGACAAGATTGCAAAAACAGCGAGGACGGGCAAGATGCCCATCCCACAATTTTTTTTGGTTGTGGGATGGGCATCTTGCCCGTCCCAAATCTGCCCATCCCACAATTTTTTTTTGGTTGTGGGATGGGCATCTTGCCCGTCCCAAATCTGCCATGTTTATTTGCCCAACACCTTATGCCAAACCTATTACTCTAAAACCCTGAACCCGGTTGTTTGAGAAACTCTGCTTCTTCGGGAGTTGTTTCGCGTCCGAGAATTTGATTGCGGTGGGGAAATCTGCCAAAACGCTCGATTATTTTAAAATGTCGCACTGCGAAATCAATGACTGAATTGCTGTCAGGTTCGCCGCTGAGTTGGCGAAATAGTTCCACAGATTTTTGCTGGTGTTCTAAGTTTTCGCTGTGTTCAAAAGGCAGGTAAATAAACCATTTTTGTACAGTCAGCAATTGGCGATAGAAGTGATTGTTAACAGCGTGTTGGGCGGCGGCTAAGGCTTTGCTGTCTGTGGCGAAGGCTTGGCTTGTTTCGCGAAACATATTGCGCGGAAATTGATCGAGCAGTAGAATTAATGCTAGGCAGTTTTCCGGGGAATCTTGCCAGGAATCGAGTTGACCGGAGGCTGCTAGTTCGTATTGCTGTAGAAAGTTCGCTCGCACTTCCGTATCAAAATCAGTATTTTTCTCAAACCACTTCTTTTGAACTTTGCCAAACTCTGGAGAGTGCGATCGACCAAACCAAAAATCTAAAACTTCATTCATTAGCAATCTAGTGTCCGATTGATTTTTGATTGCAATTTATGGGTATGTAGTTGCATAACATATGCTTTGTGTGCAACTACATACAGCAGCGATTAATGATTGGCAGAGATAACTTACGAACTGTTGTTGTCCGGTGCTTAAATTTAGGAACTAGCAAACAGTCTATCCCAAGTTTTGCCTCCCACAATTCCGTCTACAGGAAGGTGCGCTTGTCGCTGAAATCTCTTCACTGCATCTAGGGTTGTTTTGCCAAAAATGCCATCAAGTGCGATCGGCTGCGGGCACAAACCCCGCGCGTTCAACAATTTTTGCAGTTTCCTCACATCTTCCCCTCTCGATCCGTGTTTTAAAACCCTTTTATGGTATCTGACTGCTGGTTCATGGCAATCATTAGTGGGGCAAACTGCGTCGCCCGCGCCCGCTGAAAAATTGGCTGCATTGGCGCCAGTCAAAACTAATAAGGCGAGAACTGCTACTAAATAATAAAAAGTCTGCGATCCAACCATACTTTCCCTGTTAATTTTCTCAAGCGTTTTCTGCAAGTTTGACCCGCAAGAAAGGGGTACAAGCCGCCGACTAAAGTCGTGGACTATCCCAAAATTTTAGACTTTTGTTCAAGCTCCCAGATTCATCTGTGGAGTCAATCTAAAATCTAAAATCTAAAATCTAAAATCGACTGACGATTGTTTGAGAGTGAGAAACCGGGTTTCTGGGATGGAGGCGTCCAATCTCGCTCGACCGGGTTTCTGGCAACAGTCAACAGACATTCTACAATATAAGGGGCTTTACTGCAAAATCTTTGATCGTGCAAGTTAAATTTTGTTGCTCTTGGGTAGCCGCAAAGGTAACAATTACTTCGCAGGCTACTGCAACTGTCAGCATTACCAAGTTTCGCGCCAGCGGGTAATCGCAAATGTCATCATTCGCTGCTGAAGGAACCCGATAGTGTTGGTTCCAAATTATTTCGGAGTAATCGGCAGCTAATCCTACGTGCAAGCACGGAATGGAGACACTCGCACAGTAATCCTTGACTGCTTGGCGCCCGACACTGTTATCAAAAGTATCGATCGCCACGGCGCTGTTGGCAAGCAGTCGATCGGCATTCGCGGGTGTCAATTCCTTTGAGTGCGCGTTAATGCTGACGGATAAAGCCCGGTAGAGGTTGTTGGCGAGAATTTTGGCTTTGAATGCGCCGATATCCGATCGATAATATGGTTGAGTGGAAAGGTTGCGCTCTTCGATGCGATCGCGATCGATGACTTTTAACTGACAAAAGCCCGATCGCGCCAGACTCTCTACAATATTCGCACCCAAAGCACCCGCGCCGCACACCGTTACCGGGAAATTTTTAACCAGCGACATCACTGCGGAAGTTCTGTAAAGTTGTTCGTGAAAAAATATACTCATGACAGTTGACAGTTGACAGTTGACAGAATTGATGATTTTTATCTATTTTCGACTACTCCGACTAATGACTGCAAGTCGAAATCATTGTCCAAGCCGCTGAGACAAATGCCAGCACTCATTACAGTTAAGTCATTTTTGGCGATCGCCGAAGTATGATGTTCTCCACTCCCGCTAGTCCATTCAACCAGCCAGTAATCAGCGCGATCCCTAAAATCCCGCAATTCGCCGCCGCCCATCTTCAAAGCGCGCTGCAAGCGCTGTTCGGCCTGCACATTCGGGTCTAAATGTTTAATATTTCGGCACACCAATTCGTAAACAGTTCGCATGGATGGCGTCATGCCTTTAAAGCGAACTTCTTGAGGCACAATTAAATTTTTTAAAGCTGTTTTCAACTTTTCCGAAGGTAGCGGATCGGCGCGCCTGTCAATATCTTCAAACCACAAACAATCCCCGTCCCACCGCGCCACAATCGGCTCGAACTGCGAGCCTTCAGTTACTAAATGGACTGGTACGGGTTTAGCAACACCAGTGCGCTGTTTAGCATCAGATTCGTTAACCGGATAAGCCAGCCAAGTTTGCCCTTGCAACACCCAAGCCAAATGCAAGCGAATCGGTACAAACAGTTGCAAATACTCTGCGACTTGCGGCAAACTAGCCTCCTCAATTACCGCAGCAATTTTCTCATTTATCGGTCTAAAAATAGCCCATCCTTCAAAGTTTTGCGGTGAGGGTTGAAAAGTATAAACCATTGAGCTAACCCTTGTTCGCACCCTTCCCCCCCGCACGCAGGGAGCCAGGAATTGGGTATTGAGTAGTTGCCCTTCTTGCGCCGCGAGTTGGCTGAGGATTTTGCGGATATCTGCCACTGGATTGACCTCCGTAATCTGGCTTTTGTTTGCATAACCTAATCTTAATTTAAGCAATTATAAACATTTATAAAAAAACTTGACATTAATAAATGTCCTACAATAGTATTGAGCTATCATCCAAACTTAATAGTGTAGAAATCTCAAGTAAATATGCTACAAAAAGTATTTTCTAAGTTGGTTGTACTGACAGCTTTGACAGTTCCTATGTTAGCGTCTGCCCAGGCAGCTATGGCTGAGAACACTCATGGAGCTACTGCTTATTCTCCGACTTCTGATGCCACGGGTATTAGTTGGGATCATGCTACAGAGAAGAAAGCACTAGACGCAGCAGTAGCCGCCTGCAATCAACAAAGCGAAGGAGCTAACGATTGCCAAGCCCTGACATCTAATACCAATAATTGTGGAGCGATCTCAGTAGGCAAGGGAGGAGCAGGTGCAGGCTGGGGCGACGATAAAGCAGCAGCAGAAGCTCAAGCTCTCGCGGCTTGTAGCGAACTGGAAGGAGGTAATTGTAAAATCCAGCTTTCAGCTTGCAACAAGTAATTGAACTGATAACAATCGGTCGGAGGGGTGTATATTTTCGCTGGTAAAATAGCTGATAAAATAGCCCTATTATGTCGGTTTATTTCCGCGAAAAAAATGGTTTGTAGTGAGGACTTTAGTCCTCAGATTCTAAGGACTAAAGTCCTCACTACAAACCAGTAGGGTGCGCCACAAGCACCTTACTCAGTTAATCTCCTACTTCCGAAGTAACTGCATCGGGTGGCAGCAAACTTTCTAATCTATCTTTAGACCAGTATTCAGTAGGATAAGCAAGTGCAATAATATCTGAAAGTCGAATCAGCCACGTAACTTGTCCGTAAGCATCGGTATTTTCCGCTTGTTCGTTAGGGGGAACTATCACCAAAAGTTCGGCAAACTCCCCAAACAAATTAATAGGGATACCGCCAAAACTACTATTATTTGTTTTAATCCAAACTTTACTGCCTCGATCGAGAGCTTCTTGCAGTCGCTGGCTGAGCAAAGTGGATGTTTTGACCAGGGATTTTTTGGCTTTCGACTTTTTTCCCATAGTTTTAAGAAGTTAAAGTAGTTGTACTGTGGTTGCACAGTGGGTTGCACAGTCGGTTGAGATCGGCGTGCGATCCTCTCTTCTGCAAGTTTCGCTAACGCGATTTGGTATTGAAACGAACAAAAGGAAAAAGGACGATCGCCCGATCGGCACCCATCAGTCTAGTCTACAAGAAAATGCTGCACTGCGATCGTGATAACAATTTAAGTGATTTCCAATTTTTCAATCTCAAGCCAAGCTCCAAACCCTTAAGTCATCAGTGATTGCCAATTTTTCAATTATTCAATTCTTCAATATAAAATAATCATACCTGCGGTATCAATTTACCGAGTCAATCAACGAGCCCCGTGTTTCTACTGTGCCCAAATGTACTATAATTGGCGGAGTCTTCCCAAATCGTTTAAGTAAAACAATGGACTGGCGAAAGCTCATTTATCCCAACCAGAAAACTGCCGCAAATCAACCCGCAGCACCAGAAACTCGATTGTCTGTAGAATTCTTGTTGGGACTCTTTGCGGCGGGATGGACAGAAGAGCAGGTGTTAGAGAAATATCCCGCACTCACTTCGCCCAAGCTGCGCGCTGCTTTGGCTGCTGCGGATTCTCAGTTAGTGTCATCCATCGCCAATCCAGAGTTACTGGAAATTATCGAGCAAACTAGAGAAGAATTGAAAATCGGGAAAAAGTTGCCGCTTGAGGATGTTGAGGGAGATGTTTGGGAGTAATATCAAATATGGTTAGATTGGAATTATACAGTAGTGCGAGCGCCCTCGATCGCCACAAATAATCGTGATCGAGGACGCTCGCACTACTCGGAAAATTATGATTTCGATGCCAACAAAAACAATATTAAATCTCAACTTCTCCCTAAATTTCGTCTAACTATTTCCCGAAACTCCAACACCGCCTCAAGGGGATCGGGGCGTTGTACATACTCTGCGATCAGTGATAAATCTAAATTGGGTAACAACTCACTTTGCTGGATTTTTTCATATTCATTTTCCCGCAGATGATAAACTTCAAAGCGACGATTTTTCCAGAACCAAACTTCTTTGACTCCGAGCTTTTGGTAAACAGCTAGCTTATCCAGACCACCACTGCTTAGTACAACCTCGATCGCCAAATCGGGAAACTCTTTTTCTGTATCAATACAATAGCACTCATCCGGTTCTGTACCGCCCTTTTTTGCTTGAATGCGAAATGTAGTTGAACCCAATCCCCAAAACCGAGTCCGTGTTTCTTGAAAATACGCTTCTAGCAGCATCCCAATATTGGTTTTATCTCGATCGTGACGGCGACTTGGGGACATAATTTCCAGGACTTCTTCTAAATATGTAACCCGATACCAAGGACTATCTCCCAGTTGAGTGAGTATTTCTTCATACTGTTGCCAACTTACCCCACTGGTAATAAATATTTCCACAGGATCTTCGGTGAAAAGCTCTAATTCGGTTGCTAAATCTTTGATTAATATTGAAGTCACCGAGCTGTCCTCTTAATGTTAGAGTATAGATATCTCTCTGGCGAATTACCATTTACCATTCAATCTCTGCCAACGGATCGAGTCCATCGGCTTCTTCATTAAGCCCAAGTTTTGTGCAAATCTCACAAGCGTCTGAGGTTGAGTGACTCTTGATTTAGCTCGTTTCAGTGCCGTTAACAAGCGAGTTGCATTAGCAGGAGAACGCAATAAGTAAAGCGTTTCTAGCAAACTTTCTAATTCTGCTTCAGAAATCAAAACTGCATTTTTGCCATTATGTCTGGTTATCACAATTAATTCCCCAGTTTCAACAGCGCGAGTGCAGAAGTTTTCTAAATTTGCTTCAGCTTCAATGTATGTAATTTCAGTTGACATACGAGACTAAAAAATGTGAGCATTGCCCACCAGCATAACTGACGGGCAATCCCTAAATTATATCACTTGTCATCCCTGACTGGCAAAGCCACATCCATAATTTCCATCAACAACTCCAGCCGCGAAGGACGAGACAACATCGGCACCAAGTTCGGCAGCGAGTAATAATCGCCAGCAAACGTAAACGTTTCCACCGACACTTGCTTTTCCTTCAATTGTTTTTCAACATATTCGCAGTAAGCGCCAACTCGCACGATTACCACATCAGGAATTACCCCCAAACTGCGGCAGTAATTATGATAAGCATCTGCAAAATAAGGTGCAGCGTTTTCGCCTTCATCTGTTACCATAATGAACTGCTCGACGACTTGCTTCTTGATCCGCATTGCTTCCACCGCGCAACCGCAACTTGTGCCGCCGCCTGCGCGAATGTGCTTGAATGCGCGCTCCCAATCGGTCAATTCGCTGCCGTTTGCTTGCACTGGGTACGGCATGGTGTCAAAGGCGTAGACGAACAGCGCAGCCTCGGAAATGCCGGAAATTAAAGCAGCCAGACGCTTACCAACTTCGATCGCACTTTCCATCGAACCAGACTTGTCAACCAACAAACCGGTGGCTTTGACAATCTTGCCACGCTTCTTTACCTGTTCGTTTGTCACCGCTTCCAGCTTCGCCGTCGTGGCTGCGTCGAAGTTCGCGCTATCGCCCGCCACACTCGCTTTGTATGCAGAAACCCGATCGCACTTGGCGGCTTCATCCAGCTTCGAGTCAATCAACAGCTTGACTTCCGGGTGATCCATCGCGCCGCGAGACTGAATCGATTTCAGATTGTTGATCACTTCCTGCGGCGACATCGAGTTAATCAGCGCCGCTAACACCGTTGGCGTGAGCATTTTGACTGCACCAACTGCGATCGTATACGGAATCTTGTACTCAACAATCAAATTCGCCTGTTCCGCAGGTGTCGCCGCCTTTGCTAACTGCTTCAAAACGAATGCCAGCGAGTCTTCCGGCGGATTGTCCTTAAACAGGATAGCATTAGCTCGATCGCTCGGCTTGACGTGCAGAGTGGCGTACAAGTGCTTCATCGCCTTGCGGTTGCGGATGGCGGCGCGATCGAAAAACTGTACATTCTTTTCGCGCGATCGCAGATAGCGAGTGACAGCAGTGCGCGCACTCCGAGGCAGCTTATTCTGGTGCTGCTTCATAAAGTCCACAACCCGCGAAACCTCGTAGGGAGGGAACTCTTGCAGCATCATAAACCCGGCATCTCGGTGCTCTGTCAGGGCCGAAGTCAGCAAGTTTCCGGCAAAAACTTCCTTGTGATCGCGCACGTCGCCGTGACGCTGATACCACACTGCTAAATGACCGTAAAAAATCGGGTCTAATTCGATAATTAACTTGTGAATTTCTGTCACCTTTTCCAGTTGGCGGTGAGGTGTGGTGAGCAGACTGTTGAGCATTTCTAAACGTAAATCGCGCTCTAATAAATTCATTGGTGCTACCTCCCTTTTCGATATTTAAATTTCGGGCGATGCTCAAAGCCCACCCCACAAGAGTTTGATTATTTCTTGACATGAAATTTAAATGCTGATTAGCTTAGACATTCTCCATAAATTTTGTGGAGTGGGCTTCTAGCCCGCTCAAGACTTGCTTTTCTGGAGATGTTTAATCAATATCCAAAAAATCTGCGGGTGGCAGTTGTTGCACGCTTAGCAATGAATGTCATAGTCACCGCGCAAGTTTGGGGAGCTTTGTTTTTAGAACCTGGATAGGGTTGGTATGTAAGCTCTCCGGATTGGGGCGCGGCAACAACTGCTATTTTAAAATTATTTCAGGGAAACTTGTTTGAGTTCGATCGCCCTTAAATCCGGTTCAACCCAATTAATCCGAGCTTCCCAAGACATCAGGCGATCGCGCGTGTAATAGCGAAATGGTAAAGTGCGATCGGCATATTGTTCAATCAAACCGTTAGCCAGATGTACGATCGATCGATTCTGCTTTTCTTCGGCCAGATACCGACGAACAGTTTGCACCCAAAACAGCGTTAGGGTTTCGTGATATCCGCCATCTTTGGTCATCTCAATTCCCTGAACCGAGTTGTAACGTTTAATCCCATTCCGAATCGCATTTATTGCTTCTGGTTCTGAATCATAAAACAGATACCAAAGGGCAACGGTTAAATGTGCTGCGTGAGTCCATTGATTTCGCGGCAGGCTGCATTCTTGGAAAGCATGAATCAGGCTGTCTATCTCCTTTGGCGATCGGTAAATTATAGTTTTATTTTTCATAATTTAATTTTTCTACCTCACCACTTTCATATCTAACTTGCTTTTTTATAGTAGTGAAAGTCACTTCGCGCAAGTCAAGAAAGCCGTTGTTCATACGCAGGAGTTGAACCTGCAACCTTTTCCTTAAGAGGGAATTGCTCTACCAAGAGCGAGTATGTAAGCTTCCTCAGTTAGGGCGCGAAGTGTTTTTTCACTACCTGACAGATACCCCGCACAAGTCATCAAAGCTTTTGACTATAGCGCTCTGCCATTGAGCTACATCCCCAAGCTGGGGATGATAGGAGTCGAACCTATAACCTCTGGTTTATCAGACCAAAAAGTGTGTAAGCTTCAATTGTTGGGGTGCGGTGTAGCTGTTTTTTAAATCTAAAAAATTCAGGTATAAGAGGAGGCGCACAAGTCAGAGAAGCTAATCCTCTCCAACAGGAGAAGACGATAGGATTTGAACCTACTATTCGATCGCTCGAACGTTACCAGTTTGTAAGCTTCTTTTGTTAGGATGCGCTTCCTAATCGCCGATCAAATTTTTGTTCCGCGCAAGTATGAAAGGCTTTGGACATTTTGGAAGTATGTAGGCTTCTCGAATTGGGGCGCGGAATAAAAGTTAATTCCTAGCCGTAAACGGCTTCTGGGCGGACAATTAAATCACCGCTGGGACGACGATCCAGCACGTAAGACTCGAAGCGATCGCTCTTGACATCAAAATGATTTGCTAGACGTTCCCCAATTGCCTTGTCGCTCATTCCTGCCGTGATACCCAGTTGGTTTTCTGCCACATCATAGGAACGTCCTTCAAAACGAATGTGAACCATAACTGTTACCTCCTTAAGCGATTTTGGATTTAGAATTTTTGGATTTGGGATTGGTAGCTTGTCTGCTCTTTAGCCGGGAGTTAATTGGTAAAATTTTCCAGAATTAGCATCTGCGCCAACACGAGAATTTTTACATAAACAAACGCCGTTCTAAATGGTAAGCTTGTTTGAGATGGCGGATTTCTTCAGTTTTTTTTGCCGATCGCAATCGATCGCAATTGTTCTGTTCTGCATCCGCCTGAAATTCGTGGGAATTCGGTTGACTTGGTACAATATCTGACTCAGGTCGAGTCAGCTTGTAACCGAACAGTCTCGTGAAAAGTAACAACATGACAATCAAGTCTGTATTGCAAGACTTTCAAATTGATGTTCCTTGAAATCTCGATCGCTATTTAGTTGTCAAGGTTCAGAAGTGGTACGGAAAATACAGGTTTTTGGCTCTCCTGCGCTTTCCATACTTTTATACTACAGGCATACTACAGAGGTGTCAAGGGGGTAGGAAAAGTTTTTTAGATAAAACTTACAGAGGTTGTAGAAACGGGGTTTTTGAGGAAAATATTGTGTTATGACTCGCAAATGCACTAAAAAACCCGGTTTTTTGAGTTGAAGTGCGATCGCCAACTGTGCACTCGGGCCCAGAAACCCGGTTTCTACGAGAAATATTGTTTAGTGACGAGGCATACACAGAGAAACCGGGTTTCTTAAACCCTGCACCCAAATCGATCAAACATCCTTAACATAAGAAATGCTATCGCGAATTTTGTGGAAGCCGGCAGACTCGTAAAGTCGCAATGCACCGGAAGGATTTGCAGTATCGACGCCGAGAATAGCAGTCTCGACACCGGCAGCTTTCAGTCGCTGCAAACCAGCCAGCAACATAGCTCGTCCCAATCCAATTTTGCGGAAACCGCGCCGCGTACCGAGACAAGCAATCCAGCCTTCGTTTCGCCCGGTGCGATCGCACTCTTCCTGGCTAATTTCGCAATAACAGAAAGCTGCAAAAGTCCCGTCAGCAGCCACTGCAATCAAGTCTAAATCCTTTCTGTAACTGGGTTGGGTCAAGCCGTGTTTAAATAGTTCCACCGTTAAATCGTGGTGATTCCAGTGATCGATAAACGACTGATTGAACATTTCTACCCAAGCTTCCGCATCCTCTTCGCGGGGGAATAGACGCAGCGCAAAACCTTCTGGTAATTGGGGTTCTGCGATCGGTTCAGAAAGCGATCGCGCCATGCGACAAAAATAGCGATCGACTATAAAACCGCAACTTTCCAGCACAGAAATGCGATCGGCATTCTGTGCCCTAGCCCCAGATCGCAGCTTCACACGCGCGCCCCACTCTTGTGCAACCTCGTGCATCCGCGTTTCACCCCAAGCCACTGCTGCGGCTTCCACATCCCCGCAGCGCGCGTCGGGATGGACGCGAAACCACAGCGAACCGTCGATGACTTCCCCAGGTTCAGAAATCGACAACAAAGCGAAACCGATTAATTTGCCGCTGGCATCTTCCCAAAGGCAGATATCGCGCGCTAAATCTCGGGACGGTTGGTTAAATTCTTGTTGCAATTCCGAGATGGAAGTGCCTTCATCGAGCCGATCGACCTTTTCGCAAATATTGATTAAATCGGCGATCGCTTCCAAGTCACTATCACCCGCGTAGGGTCTGATCGACACAATTAACATAGCTTGTCAGCTCAGGATGTGAGTTAAAATAACATCTTGCACCATTGCCAATAAGTTTTTCAATGGCCGGCTCTTTAGCCCACCCTACAAGCAACTTGATGTCTTGTGGAACAGGCATCTTGCCTGTTCTTGACAAGGAAAATGTAGTTTTAGCGACAAAAGTAACAAATTGTTACTTTGTTTCTCAGGAATGAGACGAAGGAATCAGCCCAAAGATATATTCAAAACCATCAAGTTCGTCACCAAGTTGACCAACAGAGATAAAAAATAATTTTTCGTCTAAGTTAAGAAGAACTCAATGCTTGACGCTTTTTCGAGAGCTGTAGTATCAGCCGATGCCAGCACCTCCACCGTCGGTGATATTTCTGCCCTCAGCACCTCAGATTTAGAATCAGTACAAGGTTCTATCCAACGCTCTGCTGCTCGTTTAGAAGCCGCAGAAAAACTGGGCAACAACCTGGATGCAGTTGCTAAAGAAGCTTATGATGCTTGCATCAAAAAGTATCCTTACTTGAACGAATTCGGTCAAGCTAACTCCACCGATACTTTCAAAGCAAAATGCCAGCGCCACATCAAGCACTACCTGCGCTTGGTTCAATATTGCTTAGTTGTTGGCGGCACAGGCCCTCTTGATGAATGGGGTATTGCTGGTCAACGCGAAGTTTATCGCGCTTTGAGCTTGCCTACTTCTCCTTACGTTGAAGCATTAAGCTTTGCTCGTAACCGCGGTTGCGCTCCTCGCGATATGTCTGCTCAAGCTTTGACTGAGTACAATGCTCTTCTTGACTACGCCATCAACTCTCTGTCCTAATTAATTAGACAGGTTTGTAATGTCGTGACTGGGTAGTTTATACCCCGACAAGTCTAGGAACTCTTGGATCGTTGCTTTACCGATTTCGGTGAAGTAAGGGCAAAGAATTCCTGGGCTTGTTATTGTGTTTAAATAGACATATAGCGGTTCTCAAGCGTGGTGAGGTATGCCCACGGAGGCCTATGCCCACGGAGGCCTATGCCCACGGAGGCCTATGCCCATAGCCCTATGCCGTTCGCGTACCTCATCTTTCTGAGAAAGGCTATAGAAGCTCATAACTCAGCAAAATCCTAATTATCTTAATTAAGCCTAATGACTACTGACTAATGACTACTGACTAATGACTACTGACTACTGCCAACTGCCCACCCCCAACAGCCTTAAATTATGACAACAGACGCTTTGTTTGAAAAACTAAAACACCCGAATCCTCCTAGGCGCGATCGGGCAATGTTTGAAATAGCCGATTCCCGCGATGAAAATACAATTTCTCAACTGGTGGCTATTTTAGATGACGAAGATGTCACCTATCGGCGGGCGGCAGTCAAAGTCTTGGGTGCGGTGAAGATGCCGTACCAGCAGTAGTTGACCCATTGTTAAACAGTGAAAATGTTACAGTGCGAGGAAGTGCAGCGAAAGTATTAGCAAAAATTGCAATTAACTATCCAGAATTACCTTTCCCAGAAGTGGGTTTGCAGGGATTAAAAGCAGCCATTGATGACGCGAATCCAGTGGTGCATATTGCAGCGGTGATAGCCTTGGGACAGATGGGCTCCTCTGCGTTTGAAATTTTGGTATAATCGCTGACAACGACGGATAATGTGGCAGTACAGGTGACAATTGTGAATGCGCTTGCTTCTGTGGGCGATCCGCGTTGTGTAGAAAATATCACCAGATTTGCCAATGATAAAGCCGTGGATTCCTACGTGCGGGAATCGGCGACAAGTTCTTGATCTCGGTTAGATTTGGTGATGAATTATAAGCGTGCAGATAGTTAGGTTGATGGCTAGGTGAACCTGATATCGCTACAACTTTAGCACTTAATCACTCGCGTCTACATGATGATTATCGCAACATTTTTTAAATAAAACTGATACTAAATCCGGCTTGGTTAACCCCTTTTTGGATTTGTGTCAAACGAGGCACTAAGCAATGCTGAAGGGTTAATCATAAAGGGATGATTAACCCGGATTTGATATCAATCATATCAAATCTGCCTGCATCGGAATTTTAGGGGTTGGGCGGGTTGATATAATTTGTAGAGACTTATCAAATATATCCGCGAAGCACCCCTAAAAACAATCCCTAAGATAAAATTTATCATCTAACGGATATGATCTCACGGGTGGTCATAAACCGGGTTTTTTACCACAATTCTTCGTGGTACTCCACAAATTTGGTAAAAAATCCGGTTTTTTTCGTCTTAATGCGTAAATTCTATTTAAAATTGACAAGGTGGAAATTTTCGCTATACTCAGAAAAGAGCATTCGCTATAAATCGATTGTACATAGGGTGCGATCGCCGTCAAGTTTGTGTAAAATTAAGACTAAATTAGGAATATAATAGTAGGTAACAACTATGTGTATTTCTGTAATCATTTAGTGTCAAAAATACTGGAGCAGACCTATGTTAAAATCTGTCGTTTGTCATAGCAACGATCCTGATTCTCTAGCGGCAATAACAGAAGTGCTAGAGCAATGTCATGATTCCCTGTCAGGCGAAATTCCTCAAGCAGGTATCTTGTTTGCTGCCATTGATTTCGATCATAGCCTAATTTTGCATCAAATTCATCAGCAATATCCCGAAATTCAACTGATTGGTGGCACAACGGATGGAGAAATGTCTTCTGTTTTAGGATTTGAACAAGATTCGCTGATGCTCATGCTATTTTGTTCCGATCGAATTACTATCCGTGCTGGGATTGGACGAGGGATTTCCAAGGACTTGCAGAGGGCGATTCAAACTGCTATTGTTCAAGCAAAAACAGGGCATCAAGATCCAATTAAACTTTGTATTACCTTCCCAGAAAGTCTAACCGCAAGTGCCGTCTTGATTTTAGATAGCTTGAATCAAGCTTTAGGAAAACAAGTCCCGATTTTTGGCGGACTCACGGCGGATCAGTGGCGCTTCCAACAAACCTATCAATTCTTCGGCACAGAAGTTTGTAGCGATGCGATTCCCATTCTCTTAATCTCTGGAGAGATTCTCTTTTCTCATGGTGTTGCTAGTGGGTGGAATCCAGTTGGTAAAAAAGGTATAGTGACCAAAGCCTCTCAAAATATCCTGTACGAAATAGATCGCAAACCCGCTCTAGAATTTTATCATCACTACTTAGGAAAAATGGCGCCTTCCTCAGAATATCCCCTGGCCGTGTTTGATGTAGATGAAAGTCATTACTATATGCGAGCGCCCAGTGGAGCTTACGATCCAGCCGTCGGAAGTGTGACCTTTTTTGGGGACATTCCCGAAGGTGCGATCGTTCAAATTACCGAAACCACCCATGATAACATTCTGACTGCATCTCGAAGATCTATGATGCAAGCCTTAGAAACTTATCCAGGTAAAGTACCTGCGGCTGCTCTGTATTTTTCCTGTGCTGGTAGGCGACAAATTTTAGGTAGTCGGACTAAAGAAGAATATGCGCTAACTCAAACCTGCTTAACCCAGGCATTGCCGAGTTGTGGGTTTTACACCAATGGCGAAATTTCTCCTCTCAAGAATCAGAAAATCTCCTGTTTTCATAATGAGACATTTATTACTTTGCTACTTGGAGGAGAATAAGACTGTGGTATCAGAAAAGATAGATGATTTTACCAAAATTCAGCAGTTAGAAAAAGAAAAAAGAATTTTGATAAAAAAGTTAGAACGGTCCGAAAAAAACTGTTTGGAACTGGAACAAATCAATCAAAGAAAGGAGTTTTTTCTCCGACAAATCATCCATGAGCTAGAAGATTCACAGAGGGAAGTCAAGGAAAAGCGTCAGTTAGAACAGACCTTGATCGAACTTAAACGAACTCAAGCCCAACTTGTTCATGCTGAGAAGATGTCTAGCTTAGGACAGCTTGTAGCGGGTGTAGCCCATGAAATTAATAACCCCGTTAACTTTATCCACGGCAACCTCACACATATTCAGCAATATTCGCAAAACCTGCTGGAATTGGTGCAACTATACCAGCAGCACTATCCCCATCCCGTCGCGGAAATTCAAGAGAAAGAAAATGAAATTGATCTAGATTTTTTGCAGATAGACTTACTCCAAATTCTGAAATCCATGAACATTGGAACTGATCGTATCCGTAAAATTGTGTTGTCGTTACGAAATTTTTCGCGCATGGATGAATCAGATTTCAAGTCAGTAGATATTCACGAGGGTATAGATAGTACATTGCTGATTTTACAACACCGTCTGAAGGATAATCGAGGATGCTCAGAGATTAAGGTGATTCGCAATTATGGCAATTTACCGTTGGTGGAGTGTTATGCGGGACAATTAAATCAGGTGTTTATGAATATTCTTGCCAACGCTATTGATGCCATTGATGAGGTGAATGCTAAAACAACTCAACAAGAAAGAAAAGAAAATTTAAGTCAAATTACTATTTCTACATCTATGATTGATTTAGACTGGGTGGAAATTGCGATCGCCGACAGTGGAGGCGGAATTCCCGAATCAATCAAAAAACTGATATTTAATCCATTTTTTACCACCAAACCTGTGGGTAAGGGAACCGGAATGGGAATGGCGATTAGTTACCAAATCATCACCGAAAAACATGGCGGTGAACTAATGTGTTTTTCAGCTCCGGGCACAGGGGCGGAGTTTGTGATTCGTATTCCTGTCCAGAAGAAAGTCTATAATCTAGTCTAAGAGTTGGCAAAAAATCGCTCCTCATGTTCAGGAAAGTATTAAGGCTTTGGCTGTTTAGGTTGGTTTGTGCGATCCCGATGTGTTGGCGATTGGCGTGCTTAGGTAAGCATGACAGATTGGCTGCGTTGTTGGTGTCTGGAATTATTTTTTTGCTATGTAAAATGTTTGATTATCTTTGATTTTATGGTCAACACGCACAGAAATATTGGTATTTTCGGAAATTGTAAGTTCTTGATGTGTCATATTATCTAATTGAATTTCCAAAATAGGCTTTTTGTATAATCTTCCTTCAGCAGTTTCAACTATCACCATATCCCCAACTTTGATCGTATAATTTTCGATTTCAAATGCCAATATCTTACTACTAAATATTTTTAAAACTTTTTCTATCTTTTGAAAAGTATGTATTGATTCTTGTTTAATAATTTTTTCAAATAATGTTTCAAAAATGGCTTGACAATACACTTCTAAAAATTGAATATAAGGTTCTAATCCAGAAAAGCCTAAAATATCCAATGTTTCCGAACCGTGAGCAATTTGATTTCTCCTTTCAACTAAGTCATTAATTTTATTGTACAAAATATCCTTATCTATTCTTGAAATTTGATTAAGTTGTAACCCAATTTCTTGCTTTAGGCTTTCATTCTTAATTAATTCATCGTTCAAATCTACATTTAAAAGTTTAAATAGTTCTACAATTTTATTGTGTTTTAAGTTTCCCGATAACAAGACAAATGCTTCTGTATTGATTTGATAGTTTGTAGGGCTGACAATACAAGTATTTAATTTTCTTAAAACCTTCTCTTTGGTAAGGTGTTGATATTTTGGAGTTTCTCTACTTATCATGGTATTTATTAGTTTTAAAGAAAATTTAAAATGATTATTTCTAATTTTTTTATCTATTTGGTTATACTCAGGTACTAAACGGGAAAGTGAATCAAGATATTCCTTAATCCAAGTTTCAACATATTTTTCCAACACCCCGTAAAGTGAAATAATAGCTGCTTTATATTCAAATACCCGTTGATCTATTCTAAAACTTCTATCATGTTCTTTTAACCTATTTAGCAAAGCCTTGATTTGTTCATTATCCTCTTCTGAAATACCATAACCAACTACATCACTTACATACTGAATGTGTTTCAAATATTCTCTTATTTGATTGACTTCTTTTTTGAAGCCTTCCAATCATGTTAGATTCATAAATTTCTACCCAAGTTTATTAAATATAGCTTTGTAGAAATTCATTAAAATATTCTATACGATTTTCGACATCCTTTCGATCGCCATACCTCCCATCAAAAATATCTCTATTTTTTGTTTTGGAAAATAACAATTGTTCGTCTGAATATCTTGTTTCCTTGATGGTTTCCGCATTTTCTATTATGCGATTTTTGGATGTCAAATTTCTTGAAAAAACCTGCATTAAGGGATCGTAAACACTCTTTCTCGGTGTCTTAGATTCTTGGGATCTTGAAGGAGCTAAAAACGCAGTCTCACCAAAAACTGTATAAACCAACTCAAGAGTTTCGTTAAATACAGATTCAAGATCGTTCAAAACTCGATCGGGCCAGCTATTGGCTTGTCTCAGATAATCATCTAAAAAACCATCGATAGGGGACTTTAACTTATCTAAATGCCTGTAAGCAAAAAATCGTAAAACCAATTCAACATCTTCCATTTTGCGATATAATGCTAATCTCGCTGAAAATTCTGATTGTTTTAGCTCTTCTTCGCTTTTAAGTAGTAAATCTTCTACCTCGCTTTCTAAAGGTAATTGCCACATTTTACGAAAGAGGTCGTTTTTGGCAAGCTTCATGCACAGTTGATTAAATTTGCCATTATGTAAAGCATTTCTTGTTTCTTGTGGTGTTAGTTTTTCACCCCCACTATTCAATCTTTCAAAAACTATTCGTTTGAGACTTTCGGCTTCCTCTTTGGTTTTTGCTGTTTCTTCTAACAATACGATAGATGATAAATAGCGCCTGTCTATACCTCTTCTAACTTGTTCAGGTAGATCGTCATATCTTTTTCCATTAAGTTCCCGCCAATATTCTAATCCTTTTAATTCAAATCTCCCTTTATAAAAATCCTAAATAGTTGTGAGCCTTTGTTGTCCATCCATTACTTCATAAATAGAATAATCTACTTCATAAAGAAAAATAGGAGGAATAGGTACATTCATTATAAATGATTCTATTAAACGAGATTTGCGAGTGTTATCCCACCTTTTTCTACGTTGGTACTCAGGATTTAAGATATATTTTTTACTGTCTCCCTGCTTGCTATCAAGCATAGTTTGTATGCTGTCAAGGGGATAACGAGCTTGCTCAGTCACTATTCTGATCTCACCTCTCTTGTATTTCTCGTTGATTTCCTGGTCGGAAAGAGAGGATTGAGAGCGATCGGATTGATTTCCAATACTAAATGTTTCGCCGGCAATTAAGTAGCTATTTACGCTCATATTTACCTTCCAACTTTTGAAGATTGACGATATCGCCACAGCTTGCGGGATTGGTATTGTAGTATGTTGTATAACGATGGGAGTAGAAGGACTTGAACCTTCGACCTTGAGATTAAGAGTCACCTGCTCTAACCAACTGAGCTATACTCCCGCATCTAGCCTACTATAACACAACTGTTCTGAAAAATCAACTATTTCTGTAAATCTTTGTGCCGATCGCCCGCTGGCGAGTTTTCTGTAAGGGCGATCGACTCCAGCTAAAAGCCCGTAAGCTACTGATGGTATCATTGGTTTAGTTAGCTTCGAGCCAGCAGAGGAGGCGATCGTGCAATGGATTCAGTGAACCTTGAATATCGCGACATTGTTGAAAAACTTCTCCAAGAATATATCGATTTTCTCGGTAATGACGACCTAGCTGAGGTTAAATTAGTATTAGACGAAAAGTGCGATCGCTATTTGTTAGTCGAAACAGGCTGGCAAAACGGTTATCGCATCTACGGAAATTTGATCCACATTGAAATTATTGATAACAAGCTTTGGATCGAACACGATGGTACGGAAGATGGAGTGGCTTACGAGTTGATGGCGGCGGGAATTCCTGAAGCAGATATTGTTTTGGCTTTCAAATTGCCGGAACTGCAAAAAATGCGATCGGCTGCGATTTCGTGATTGAGGGCGCTTTACACAATAAACAAGCAAACAGAAAAGCCAATTACCCGAATAGGTATGGCTTGGATGCTACTTATAAATTCAGCCAAATGCTACCGCTGAATCTTGGATACGACACCCGCACCGACGGTACGATCGCCCTCGCGAATGGCAAAACGCATACCTTGTTCGATCGCGATCGCCTGCATCAAATCCACAGTCATCTTAACGCGATCTCCCGGCATTACCATTTCGATCGCGCTCCCGTCATTTTTTGACCCAAAATATAAGGCAACAATTTCGCGATATTTCTAGCATCATCAATTCCTCGGTGATGAGTTCCTTCTAGAGGTAAACCCGCAAGTTCTAAGGCTTTTTCCATGCCGTGTCGTTTTGGCAAACCTTGGGTTTCTGTAAACATTTTTTTGAGATTGACGTGGGGATAAGCAATGGGAAAAGGGAGTTGATGAAAATTGCTATCCTGTTTAAATTGTTTGCGATCGAAGTCGCCCCAGGAACCAAATACACCGTTTGAGTAACCAGACAGCCAATTTTTCAGCAGGGTACTGGCTTCGGGGTAAGTTGGGGCGATCTCGACTTGCGTTTGGGCGATCGATGTTAATGACGTGCAGAATTCGGTTAAAATCGGATGGCGTATGGGTTTGACGAAGCTTTGAAATTCATCAACGATTGTTAGGGTTGTGGAATCTACCATAACTGCACCAATCTCGATAATTTCCATGTGATTTCGGGCGATCGATCCTTTGTCGCAGCAGGTTGCTTCAAGATCGAGCACTAGATAATAGTTGAAGTCTTTTAAATTCCTCATAAATTTAACCTAAAATATTTTGTCTTTTTAACCGCAGATGAACGCAGATGAACGCAGATAATTTTATGCGATCGCCCAAACACGTCATTTCTGCAACCGATAATGCAGCAACATGAAGCCGTTGCTGTAGATTTTGCGATCGACCAATTCCAGATTAGTAGGTGCGATCGCCCTCGCAAACATCGGAATTCCCGCCCCAATCACTACCGGATTCAACTTGACAATCATCTCGTCAATCTCAGAAACAACCGTTGCCGCTAACTCACCGCCACCGCACAGCCAGATATCTTTACCCGTTTCCTGCTTCAATTCCTGAACCAATTCAACAGCATTGTCCGAAACCAGTGCAACATTCCCATCTGGGCTTGCTTGCATACTGCGCGAAAAGACATACTGCTTCAAGCTGGGATAAGGATTAGTCAAACCCACATTTAGCCCTACCTCATAGGTTTTGCGTCCCATCAAAACAGCATCAAACTGCTTGTTACCTGCGCGAATGCCTAGTGCTTCGTGAAGGTGCGCCGGAATAGTTTCGGGAAAGCGATCGAACAAATCGGCGAAATGCTCTCCTGCCATCGGAAAACAATCAAATGAGCCATCTTCGCGAGCAATAAACCCGTCAACGGTGCAAGCAACGTAATATATGAGTTTTCTCATATCTAATATTGTTGGTTAAGAAGTTTGGGGAATCACCAAGGCTGAAACCATCCTAGCAGTAGCGCTTTTCAAGTGCGCGATCGCCCGCATCCCCACAGTCGATCGTCGCAAAGGGCGATCGGTACTCCGAAAGAAGATAAGCTGATGTCAACTAAATATGACTGCTGAAAATGGCCGAACAAGATGAAGCTTCCAAAACCATAAAAGTCACAATGCCCAACCGAATCCATCAAAAGCTGAAGAAGCTGTCTGACGAGTCAGGAATATCCATGTCTAAACTGATGCTCCTGGCAACTATCAAGGAATATAAGCTCATTGATGATAAAGATACCACCGAGTAGCCCCACTTAGTACCCAGTGTTACCCCATTATGCTATCCTTTAGGGAAATAGTCAACCCTGGAGGTGTACTTATGACTCAAGATGAACTCGAAGCCCTTGTCGATGAACTCGGCTTAGTGGCTGTCGTTAGCCTGCTGGCAACTATTTGCCACAACAAAGCCCGACAAACCTTGTGCCTGAAGGGACAAGGGGCTACTCCTTATACAGCTTGGAACAATAATGGCTTCTTGCTGAAGCAATTGATGACCAGACTGCGGCCGATCGGCAGTTGCGATCGCGATGTCAACCTTAACAGCAACTGAGGTTCAAACCCGTGCCAGGGCGTAAAGCATTCATTTGAGTCGGTTAACTGCCGAGTATCTATGCTTTAACTGTCAGAGTACGGGTTGAAACTCGTCGCTTTTGAATCACGAATGGAGAGGACGGGACTCGAACCCGCATCGATCGACAGCAACTTTCAGGAAACGCGCTTCCTTACTGCCCGCAAGCAGACGGGAACTGCCCCCATCTCGGACTGTTAATTCCTTTCAGTGCATCTGCAACCCGCTGCCAGTTTGCGGTTTCAGGGAACGTCGCGAAGCAACTTTTTACCCTACTCAACAAACGCGATCGTCCTTTTGAGAGCCGCTTTCCCTAGTTTTTACGGTGCCATTCCAATTAGGCGACCTCCCCAAATTTCCTAGTGCTAAGTAGGTGGACATAAATAAATGCAAGAATGTCATTGCGAGGAACGAAGCAATCGCAGGATTTTGGGATTATTTCGTTGTCTCTTCGGACAGGTAATATATATGTCAACCTACTTACAGGATAACAAATCTATCTGCAAAATCCCAGAATATTTCATTAAGGAAGATGAAGGAATCGAACCCTTACAGGTGTTACCTGTACCCTTGTTTTCAAGACAAGTTGCTGACCATTTAGCGGCATCTTCCATGATTAAAAATATCCATGATTCCTATGGCTAAAACATAGGAAATCCACCGGGGAGGTACTGCCCCTCCTACCTCTGCGTTATCAGCACAGCGCCTCGCTTCTCGGCTTCCGGTGGTGAATCAAATTCCTGCCACACCGCAACCTATCCGTAGGGACACAGCAGTGCTGTGTCCCTACAATGATCGGTGCAATCAACCGGATTTGAAATTAAAAGGAAGATGAAGGAATCGAACCCTTACAGTTGCCTGTACCCTGGTTTTCGAGACCAGTTGCCAACCATTTAGCGGCATCTTCCAAGGGGTGCCTGACGGGAATCGAACCCGCTATTACTGGTTCCACAAACCAGCGCCGCTACCAGTTTGGCTTCAGACACCGCATGGAATCAAGGAGAATTGTAGGCGAAGCCTTCCCGAAGGGTACTCCTAACCTCTTGCGTGCAAAGCAAGCGCTCTACCAATTGAGCTATGACCCCTTTTTTGGTGGATACTGGTCGGACTCGAACCGACATTTTCCTAGTTGCGAACTAAGCGCTTTTCCGATTAAGCTACAGACCCAAGGTTGGTGGATTGCGGTCGGATTTGAACCGACATCTTTCTAGCGGCCAGCTAGATGCTTTTCCAGTTAAGCTACGAACCCATTCAGTAGGAGTGGTAGGACTTGAACCCACAACATTCGAGGTAGAAGCTCGACACTCTATCCAGTTGAGTTACACTCCCGTATTTTTTGTTGATTTGCGATATTAATAGGACTAACGCACGGGTGGCCAGAAACCGGGTTTTTTGCGAAAAGACGCGTTTTTACTCGCAAATTCGGTGAAAAACCCGGTTTCTTCGATCCAATACGTAAGTTTTGCAATATAAAAAATCAACCATTCAATGGAATCAACCTCCTTAAATTAAAGTAAAAACAACGAGAGTGGCAGGACTCGAACCCACAACATCCGCGTCCGAAGCGCGGCGCTCTATCCATTGAGCTACACTCCCATAAATTGGTAGTCCTGGCAGGATATTACCCCGCTCTTGCTTGTAAGGCAAACGCTCTACCATCGAAGCTCAGGACTAGAAAATTTCGATTTTCGATTTTCGATTTTCGATTAAATAAAACCTAAAATATCTGGCAATTTTCGATTTTAGATTAAATAAAACCTCGTTTTTACCAAAGCGGATGATGGGACTCGTAGGCGAAGCCTTCTCGAAGAGTACCCATGCGCTGAGAATGGCATACTCAGATGCTAACCTTTACATCACACCCGCAAACAAATTTGATATTTCAGCTTACGTCCGACTGTCAATTGTCAACAGTTATAAAACCTGTCAACTATCAACTATCAACTGTTTATTTAGCCAAGCGGATAACGAGGCTCGAACTCGTGCCTAGAGTTTGGAAGACTCGAATGCTACCGTTACACCATATCCGCAATTAGTTTAGCGATTTTATCTGTTTAACCTCAACATACAGCCTTTACAAAATTGTCAAGTAAGTTTGCGTTGGACTGATGGGTAAAGTTACTAAAAGCTGATTTTTCAAATCTAATTCAATTCCCAGCGCTTCCAGAGGAATCACGCCTAATAAAGGATTCATACCTCCCGGCAATTCCAAACACTCAAACGTACCTTCGCGTCCTACCAAAGAAATTTTAGCATCCTGAAAAATTCTGGCTTTGCCAATGCCATTTGCCGTCTCTACATCCACTTCTTTGAGCAATTCTAAACCAAGTTGCGCAATGATACTTGCAGGCAAGCACAATGTTGTTGCACCTGTATCAACTAGCACATTATTTAGAGTGACTGAACGGATTTGGTCGGAAGGCATAAATCCTCTGGCTGCGACATTTTGATCGGCGCGGTTAGTCACGGTGAGTGTGGTAATAATTTTTCCCATTGAGGTGTTGTCAGTTGCTAGCATAGTTTAACCTTGAACTACTCTACCTCAATTATGGCAAGTTTTTGGAAAAATGAGTGCGCTCGCCATTAGTAATTTGCTAAACTAGGAGCGGAGATAAAACAAGTGAAACTTATACTTACAGCACCCAATCCCGAACTATTCGCCGCATTCCAAGAGCATTTTTTCTACCTACCCAATGTCGAAATTACCAACAAACGTTTCGAGGATTTAACCGAGTATGACTGTTTGGTTAGTCCCGCCAATTCATTTGGCATGATGGATGGCGGTATCGATGCAGCCATTGTTGATTTTTTCGGTCATTCTCTAATGGTTAGGGTTCAGCAGCATATCTTGGAAGACTATCTAGGCGAACAACCAGTTGGCACGTCATTTATCATCGAAACTCACCATCCCAAACATCCTTTTATCGCTCATACTCCCACCATGCGCGTACCGATGTCTGTCGTAGGAACAGACATTCCGTATGTGGCAACGTGGGCAATGCTGTTAACAATTCGGCGCTACAACCGACACGCAGAACGTAAAATTGAGAGTGTCGTTTGTCCGGGATTGGGAACTGGAATCGGCCGAGTTCCTTATCGCGAAGCCGCGCGGCAAATGGCTCTGGCTTACGATTATTTTGTGTATCCCACGCCGTATGTCAACTGTTTTGTTGCAGCAGAAAGACAACTGCAAATTTGGGAAGGTGGCGATCGCAATCCTGCTTAAAGAGCGATCGCACTTTCCCAACCAGGTGGCGAGATTTGAACTCGCATAAAAGCTTTACAAGAGCCTCATGTTGCCAATTACATCACACCTGCATTTTTGGTGGCGGGGGCAGGAGTTGAACCTGCTATGAAGAGGCTTATGAGACCTCCAAGCCTACCCAGGCTACTTCACCCGCAATGTCACCAAATACCCCTGGCTGGCCTCGAACCAGCAACCTTCTCGTTCTAAGCGAGACACCTCTTCCAATTGGGCTACAAGGGCAAGTTTGTTTGGTTAACCTAACATCTTGAACAATTCTCAACAAGCTTTGAGAAACCGGGTTTCTGACAAAAAATATCGGGTTTTATGTAAAGTATTTGCCAGAAACCCGGTTTCTGCCACAGGTGCAATATCTCAGATTAAGAGGACTTATGCGCTCAGACTAAAGAAACCGGGTTTTTATCTAATCTGTGGGTTAGTGCGAAAATTTTTCGTAAAAAACCCGGTTTCTGACCCCATATATAAGTCCCTCCGATATTTATTAAATATTCATGCTCCCGACAGGATTTGAACCTGTATAAAACTAGGTTCTCGAACTAGCGCGTCTGCCGTTTCGCCACGAGAGCAAATAACAGAAATTGGCGATTAGCCAAGTACCCCTGACAGGATTTGAACCTGCAAAAACACTCGTTCTGAGCGAGTGATGTTTTCCAATTACATCACAGGGGTAAAGTCGGGATAGCAGGATTTGAACCTGCAACCTTCGGCTCCCAAAGCCGCCGCGCTACCAAGTTGCGCCACATCCCGTTCATGCTCCCGGTGAGACTCGAACTCACAATCTAAAATAGAACAGATTTTAAGTCTGCCGCGTCTGCCAATTCCGCCACAAGAGCAAGTAGAAACTTAGTTGAAAAATTGGTACTCCTGACTGGATTTGAACCAGTAACACACAAGGTTTGAGCTTGCGGCCTCTGCCAGTTGGGCTACAGGAGCATCATCATTACTGCTATTAGAAAAGCAGAACTCGGAAGGCAGGGTTTGAACCTGCATTATTCCGCTTTCAAAGAGCGGTGCCATACCAATTAGGCGACTTCCGAATAATTGAATGCCGGGGTAGGCTTTGAACCTACATAAATTCCTGTTTCAGAGACAGGCGACTTTACCAATTTGTCTACCAGGCAATTTAAACAGGACTTGCGTATTTCCGAGCAGAGAAACCGGGTTTTTTAGCTAATCTACTGACTACAGCGAAGAATTGTCGTAAAAAAACCCGGTTTCTGGCCACCCGTGCGTAATTCCTATAAAAAAATGGCTGCCTCAGTAGGACTCGAACCTACAACCATCACGTTAACAGCGTGCAGCTCTACCATTGAGCTATGAGGCAACGCAATCCCCCAAGTCAGTGTCGAACTGACGGCCTCTTGTTCTTCACACAAGCGCTCTACCAACTGAGCTATCGGGGGAAAACGGAGAAGGAGGGATTTGAACCCTCGGCGGGTGTTAAACCGCTCTTTCTTAGCAGGAAAGCGCCATAAGCCTCTCGGCCACCTCTCCAATTGAGCGAGAACGGAGGGATTTGAACCCCCAAATCTTCAGTTGCGCAGACTGAGTTGTTGTCCAGTTACAACACATTCTCACGATCGCAATTGCATATTAATACAATTGCAAATGGGTCGGGCTGGAATCGAACCAGCAACGCTTTAAGCTACTGTTTTACAGACAGCTACTCATACCAATATGAGAACCGACCCAGGATAGGAGATTTGGTAGGTCGCCGAGGAATTGAACCTCGATCCATCCGCTTAAAAGGCGGCTGCAAAACCATTCTGCCAACGACCCACACAAAGTGCTGACGGGAGTTGAACCCGCAAATCACTTGGGTGAAAACCAAGCGGCTTAAACCATTTGCCTACAGCACTGTCGATTTTAGATTTTAGATTTTAGATTTTAGATTGGGAATTTGCGATTTTAGATTGCGATTTTAGATTGCTCCTGCGAATCAATAGGAACAGAGGTTAGGGCGGGATTTGAACCCGCGAAATTCGGTTTTGCAGACCGACGCTTTGAGCCACTCAGCCACCTAACCTGGGAGTCCCGACGAGGTTTGCACTCGCAATCTTCTGCTTGAGGGGCAGACGGCTTGACTTTTGCCTACGGGACTTTGACGGGAGTAACGAGACTTGAACTCGCAACCTTTCGCTCGACAGGCGACTGCTCTGACCGGTTGAGCTATACCCCCGCGCAAATGAACAATATTTTGTTCTTGAATTACTGAAGTTGGGACGGGGTGGCGGTTGATTCCGCGTACTACAACCCGATCGGGCTTTTGTTGCCGGAGTCTACACCGCCAATGTCCGCAATTATGTGACACGATTAATTATCTATTCAGTTTTCAAAGTTCATATTGCTCTTGAGGTAAAGCTTTGAAGCTCTTTCCCCTTCGCCATACATTTATACTACATTGTGTATTACAAGACTGTCAAGGGGGTAATACAAGTTTTTTTTTAAATTGGGTTTTTTCAATGGAGGTCGATCGCCCTCTCCCAACACTCCCACCTACCCAAATCCACGAATACTCAAGACATTGGGCTGCTAAACTGGTGTTGTAGCGCGTGGTAAATCTGATGCTGAAACTGTACTACACTCCGATGTCTCTTAATTCTCGCGGCGTGTGGGTGGCACTTCTGGAAAAGCAGATTGCGTTTGAATCGCACTCAACCTCCACGGCGACTTCTAAATTTCTTCAACCCCTCTGAGCTCGGGTTTCGTCTGTGTCGGCGCGATTTCAATCGCCCGCCGTGAATCGCCCGCTTCCCATCGCCCATTTCCTGTTGCCCGCTTTGACCCCGCTGTCAATCCCCGCCCAGACATATTTCTCAAAAATTAGGTTTCTTTTCCCTGAAATTCCCATTATCATGATCGGCAGTGTGGAGTGAAAGGAATCCCAAGTGACCGGAAATCATCTGTTTCAAAGACTTAGAAAACACTGGCGTTTTGTGGCGATCGCCCTTGCAGCGGCTACGATTAGCTTTATCATCGGTATGCTGCTGCCAGAAAACCAACAAGGAAGCGACAACCCCGCAATCGCTGCGGTGCAGAACCTCAACCAATCCCTAACCGTAAATCCATTAACAAAGGAGGTTGGGGACGATCGCACAGCGTTTAATCTCGATCGCACTGTTGAGGAACTTCTCACCGTATTGGAATCCAAAGAAAAACTCTTGACTTTTGTGCCGCCAGAACAGTTTCAGGGAACAACTGTTTTTGAGGGCAAAGTCCAAGATTCTGAGAAAGTTATTGCTTTAACTGTTGATGATGGCCCGTGGCCGGAAACGACGGAACAAATGCTGGATATTTTTAAGCAAAATGATGTTAAAGCAACGTTTTTTTGGATAGGTAAATCTATCGAAAATTCTCCTGAAATTGCTCGCCGAGTTGTGGCAGAAGGTCACGCGATCGGCAATCATACGTGGCATCACTGGTACGATCCGATGGATGCGGCGACGGCGGCTAATGAAATCGATCGCACGGCTAAACTTATTTACGAAACGACGGGAGTTAAGACTACTTTTTTCCGCCCGCCGGGGGGAGTTTTGACTAATGGTTTGGCTAAGTATGCTAAGGAACAGAATTATTCTGTGGTGATGTGGTCGGTAACTTCAGCGGATACCGATCCGCGCGCTCAACCGTCGGCTTTTGTTGAGAATGTGTTGAAGGGTGCGAAGCCGGGAGCGATCGTTTTGATGCACGATGGCGGGGGCGATCGATCTCGTACTATTAAGGCTTTACCGGAGATGATTGCTGGTTTGAAACAGCAGGGATATCGGTTTGTGACGATTCCTGAGTTGCTGGAAATGCAAGGGCAATCAGCAGCGTAAATTGTGTAGGAATTGCGTGTCTTTTTTCGACGATACAGCTCAGGTTATAGAAACCCGTTTTCTGCAATAATATTGGTTTTGCAACTAGCTATCTACGAAGAAATTGGGTTTCTGATTTCCTGTGCTTAAGTTATCAAAGAGAAAAAAATGGCGATAGATTTTAAATTAAATTATATAATAAACCAGCGAAGATAATAGTAATTTTTGAGATAAAATGATATGAGAGAACTCAACAAATTACAACAGAATGGAGTTGAGTTGATAAATGCCGTCGATCGCGAGTTAGTGCCTCACTGGCTGCACTCGTTGGATACCTGCCCGAGTACCAACAGTTGGGCGATCGCCCGCGCGGTCGAACTGCACCACGGAGATGTAATATTTACTAAGCGGCAAACTAGCGGGCGCGGGCAACACGATCGCACTTGGCACTCCCCAACAGGTGTTTTAACGGCGAGTTTTGTACTCGACAACCTCAACCCCAATCTGTTACCCGGACTCAGTTTAGCAGTCGGTTTGGCTGTCATTTACGCGATCGAGGATTTGGTGCCCGAATGTCGCGATATGCTGCGCCTGAAATGGCCGAATGATGTTTGGATCGATCGCCAAAAATTAGCCGGAATTCTCTGCGAAGCCACTTCTGGCAAGACTTTCGGCACTCGGGCGGTTGTGGGAATTGGCATCAACCGCTGCGTAGATTTCGCGGCTGCGGGATTGGATGAAAGGGCGATCGGCAATGCGGTAAGCTTGCATTCTATTGCTGGTAATGTGCCCGATGAATTGTGTTTGCTCGATCGACTGCGACACTATTTACTCGAACTAGCCGATATGTTTTCCACCACCGACAAGCCAGCCGAAAAGTCCGGTTTAGCGCGGCTTTTGCCGGAATTGCGCCGCCGCGATGCGCTGATTGGCTGTAATGTGGCGATCGAACTTCCCTCCGAAACCATCTGCGGACAAGCGGCGGGTATTGACGGATGCGGCCGCTTGTTAGTATGCTTGGCGGGCGATCGAATACAAGCATTTACCTCCGGGCGAGTTCGATTAAATTAAAAATCATTCATCACACCAAATCCGCCTTTAATACCGCCGACTTCTTCTTCTTCAGTCCGCGGAGGCGGACATCGTTTGTGTAGTCGCGAATTCCATTCGCCGACTCTTATTTACCAATTCCCAATTCCCAATTCCCAATTCCCAATTCCCAATTCCCAATTACCCATTCCCCAATTTAATTTACCACCTCAAATACTACCAATCTGCTCAGCCACAGCGGTTGATTCGCCTCCACACCTTCAGGACGGCCCTTAGTAGAAGCAACTTGGATTCTATTGCCATTTATCCCTTGTTTAACCAGAGCAGATTTCACATTTATCGCCCTTTCCAGCGCCAACTTTTGATTTTCCGCAGGACTGCTTTTAAAATCGCTGTAGCCAATTATCCTCAAATTATTCGTGCTATTTTCCTCCATATATTCCTTGACTTTTCCAAGCTTTTGTGCTATCTCTTTTTGCGATAAAATTGCCGAACCAGTACCGAAATAAAGGCGAACTTCTATTACCTGTGATGGCGGTTGAGTTACGATTCCCACTGTATTTGTTACAGACTTCACCCCCGGAATTTTCTCAAAAGCTTGAGTTATTTTCTGAGCATCTGCCGCTTTGCTCACGCTACCTGCAACGGCGACTTTTCCCTCTGCATAGCGAGCCGATATATTAATGCTCTCTACTTTATTCAAAAGAGCCACAGTCCGCTTGACATCGGCTTCGGCTAAAACCGGATCAGCAGGTACTTCAACGGCTATAATTTTATTGTCAATTCTGAATTTTGGAGCGGCTTGCTGAGCGATTTTTTGTGCTTTCAATCGCAGCTTTTGATTCGGCACTCGTCCCGAAATCTCCAACACTTTATCTTTAACATCTGCCGCGAGGCGATAAACAGATAGCTCGGGAGCCGATTGTAAAGCTAAATTCGTATCTGCTTCTAAGCGGGCTGCGACTCCGCTGCGGTATTGATGAATACCCCAAGGTACGCCAATTAAAGCTAACACTGCCAAACCGATAATTGGTAACATTGGAAGTTTAGAAGATTTAACTTTTACCTCAGTATCGACGATTAATTTTTGCAAGTTCGAGTTTACTTCTGTCGGTACAGTGGTTGGATCGCCGTTAAATAACTGAATTTGACTCCCGTATTCTTGAAGAATGTTTTTGAATATTGCTCGCATTTTGTACTTAAACCACTGGCGGGTTTCTCCTTGCATCACTACTGCTAGATAACAGGAACCCGCTACTTCCAATACGATCGTAGATGTGCCGTATTCTATAGCATCAATTTCTGCAATAGTTCCTGACTGAGATATGCAATCGTTGACAAAAGCGCGAATAGCAGTCAGCATTCCCGCTACCATGTCTGATTCTAGCTGTTCGCGTTCAGAGTCCTGCACTGCTGAAATTACTAAGCCCGATGCTGTTTGGATTAAAAAGACAGCTTTAACAGTCAGCGGTGTTGTTTCTTGGATCAGCAATTCTGCTTCAGAAATTCCCTGCATTTTGGCTTTGAATTTGCGAGTAATTCCCTCAGGACTTAAAGATGATTCGAGTTTTTCATTAATCTCCCGCATCATCTCTGCCATGTATTTTAAAATTGTGCTGCCGATTATCGGATAGAGCGCATCCGACATGGCTTCTCGCTTGAGATGAATTTGCTGTTTGATAGCAGAGGCCATTTCCGGCGCGATCGCCATGGCAATTTCATCGGGCGATTCACTTATGCTGTGGCTGATTCCCACAGGAATAGCGGGCGATATGGCTACTCCCATCGAGTGCCTGTTTTCTCGGGTTTTGGTATTAATTACTTCATCAATTATCGGAGTAATGGTTTCGGTAAATGATTTTCTCGACTCATTAATTGTTTGGATCATCATTTCGGGAAAGAGTATTTTAATTCGGCTCATTAATTCTTCCCGATCGCCTCCCCATTCCGCATCAGTTAATTTGCGATCTAGTTCCTCAACTTTAACGTTGAGTTGGTGATTGTAACCTACAACTTGATCTAACAATGGTAAAATAGATTCGATGACAGACTTTTCTAGTTGCGCGTGATGGCTAACCATCAGCTCGTCAATCAAAGGTTTGAGTAAATCGGTAAACAAGTCTGTCGATTCATAAATTCGGTGTTCGATCGCCACCAGCTTCTGTTCGATCTGTCCGAGTCTTTCATCAATCCTTTTATTCTGAATGATGGCATCCACAGCGGGGGCGATCGCAGATTCTATGTCTAGCTTTGCTTCCCGGATGCTGCGGGACAGCATCTCTGCGATCGCGGGCATGATTCTTGCCATCAACCCTTCTATCTCAGCTAAAACTTGCTGCTGAACTTCGGTAATCTTACTTTCATTTTGCAATATTTGTGCTGCAATACCGCTGTTTTGAAGAGCCGTATTGACAGCCGGTGCGATCGCCTCTTTGACTTCTAACTTTGTCTCGTCAATTTTCCGGTTCAGCGACTCAATCATTAACGGCATCAACCTTGCCATTATTTCTTCCGGCTGAGCTCTTTGCTGTCGCTGAAGATTATTTAGTCTACTTTCTACGTCGCTCAATTTTCCTTGAACTTCTCTTTGCAGAATCGCTGATTCTATCAAAGGTTCGATCGCCGCTGCTACCTCTAATTTTGATTCATCGATTTTCCGGTTCAGCAAATCAGTGATTGCTGGCATTAGCATCGCCCTAATCTCTTCTGGCGTCTGAATTTGTGACTGTTGGGCCGCCAGACGGCGCTCAATGATGCTCAATACTTTTTCTTCTATTTCTACCCAAGCTATTCTTACCTGTACTGAGGGCGTGACAGCTTCTACAACCTCTAACTTTAATTCACTAATTTTGCGGTTCAGCAACTCGTTAACTATCGGCACTAGCTGCTTGACTAAATCTTCTGGTTGGTGCTGGGAACGCTGCTGAATATTCGCAAGTTTATCTTCAATTCTTACTACTTTTTCTTCCAGCCCGTTTTGATTGTGAATCACTTGATTGATTGTCGGTGCGATCGCCGAAGTTACCTCTAACTTAGAATCCTCTACCTTGCGGGTGAGCAGATCCCCCACCATCGGCATCAACCGTTTAATTAACTGTTCAGAATTAGACAAGTGCTGCTGGTTGAAGTCAGCAATTTGATTTTCCAAACTCGTTAATTTTGCCTGCAATTCGAGACGATTAATTTTATTATTGCTGCCTAGTTCGATCGCCTTATTTAATTCCGACTTCAACCGCTCTAATTCTTCTCTTACTAACTCCGGAATTAACGGTCTCAGTAAATTCATCAACTCTTTAGGTTCAGACATCAGCTTCTCAAAAAAATCCAACCTTTGTTCCACGCTGAAAACCTTAGTATAAAATTCTGGCAAATCTCTTTCAAAAAGCAGTTGCTGCAACCGCTTAAACTGCTCCACTGCTTGTTCTAGCTCTTGCTCCGAGGGCTGATAATTTTTTTCGACATTCGCCGCCACAGTTCTAGATAAACCTGATAAACCCTGTTCCTGATTATTTTTTGGTAGTCTTTGGGATGGGATCTCTTCATTATTATTCAAAACCTCCGGTACAATAGCCGGTGATTCGATCAGAAAAGACAAATTCTTGCGACGCGTTTCCTCATCCTCAAGTCGATCCACCGGCTTTTCGGAGGGCGGTAACTTCAGCTCGCGGGGCTCCTTTTTGGTTTTTTTCACTAACTGCAATTCAGTCAGTATGGTTAGCAACTCCTGAAGTTGCTCTCCCGCGTTAGGAATTGCCAGAGTTCCATCAGATACCTCTTTTTCTGACTGATATATTTTGCCTAAATTATCATTAGATGCTGCCATAGTCTGCTACCAAAATCTGATTTTAACCGATCGACTAAAATGAGCAACTTGCTTGTCGCCTCGCGCCAGCGAAAATCAATAGAAATGACAGAATTTTTAGCAGCGTCAGGTGTGCTAAAGCTATCGCCCTATTTTAACTGCCGCTCTGCGACTAGCCAACTGGGCCGCCAACTGCAATGCTGCCTTCATGCTGGAGGCATCGGCAATCCCTTGACCTACAATATCAAAAGCTGTGCCGTGATCGGGAGATGTGCGGACAAAAGGCAAGCCAATTGTGGTGTTGACTGCTTTGTCGAATGCCATCATTTTAACGGGAATCAAGCCTTGGTCGTGGTACATTGCCAAGTAACCGTCGTGAGCTTGTTTGGCTAAACCGTACCAAACTTTAGCTGGTTTTACCCACATGGTATCTGGGGGTATTGGCCCGTCTAACTGCACTTGAGGAAAGCGATCGCGCTGCGTTTCCAACCAAGGTATCATCCAGTCTTGCTCTTCATTTCCCAGTTTGCCATTTTCGCCACTGTGAGGATTTAAGCCCGAAATCGCAATTTTCGGTCTTTCTATCCCAAAATCTTCCCGCAAACACTTTACCAGCAATTCTAGTTTTTCGCTCAGCAATTCTGGAGTTAAAGCATCGGGTACTTGACGCAGGGGAATATGTGTGGTAGCGAGTAAAGTTACCAGCGTCCAACCGCTGTGGGGAGATGTGGCGGCAAACAGCATTCCGAACCGCTGCGATTGGGCTTTTTCTGCCAGGAGTTCTGTTTGTCCTGGATAATTGTAACCTGCTGCTTGCCAGCAAGTTTTGGAAATTGGGCCGGTGACGATCGCACAAAATTCCCCGTCGAGGGTACGGGCGATCGCCCTTTGCATATACGCAAAGCTAGCCGCCCCGCTCGCCGCATTCCCCACACCCGGGACAATCGGGCCCCATTTGCTGTCTGGTTCAATATCAATAATGTTTAATGTTTCGGGATTTGCCGCGAATGCTGCTGGATGGCTCGATCGCAACTGATCGTAAGTTTGCTGCAAAATCATCCTAGAACCAAAAACCGTCACCATCAAAGCAGCAGCGGGATCTGCCAAGGCCTTGAGAATCACTTCCGGGCCAATTCCCGCCGGATCTCCCAGAGTTACAGCTAGTTTTGATTCCCGATCGAGACTCAAGGCAGTTCTCTCCTACAAAATACCGGAATTTGGGCACTAAAATTCTAGCATTTAGCCTGCTGCTTTCCCAAAAACCCGAGAAAAATGCTGAAAACCCCGCTAATCCGAGGCGGCGGAGCAAAACTCGCCGCAGTCCTTCACAAAGGCTGTGAAGTTCTGCGATGCCGATCGTTGATCGAAGGTAGCTCGATACAGTAAAATACTTACCATGACACAGGCTGTAACAGCGTTGATACGTTAAAGCGCGATCGGCAAGTGGAACGATTGGTCAATAAGTAGTAATCTCAAGTGGGATACCCAGCCACTCTAAAAACAGTACGCCAAGCGAAACTTGACCCGGAAACCAGCAAAACTAAAATTTTCGCTCAACAAGTAGGGCGGGACACGCCCCAACTCTAGGCCAGTATCCTAGTAAGCTTGATTCAGATGAACCCGCACAGATTGTCTAAACTCGACTGTTTGGTTGTTACTTTGGTACGATCAAATAGTTCAGGAATTGCTCGCAAGAGATAGTTAATTTTAAGGTAAGTGACTGAATTGAGAATCCCCGTTGATGAGATAGCGGGTAATGTCAAATTATGTTTAATTAATGAATCTGCAATCGTCAAGGAACTCTAAAACAAATGAACCCTGAATTTCTCAGCGCAACCTTTTTGTCCTTTTCCCTAATTTTCGTCGGTATCGGTGGAGGCCTCCTACTGCTCAAACTCCAAGGCGGCGAAGAGTAAGTCATAGCAAACGCAGAAACCGGGTTTTTCTACCAAAAAACATCGTGCAGCACCATTAGCAAGATTAGAAAAACCCGGTTTATTCAAATTTATTCTCCTAGTCCTGAGTTATTAAAACACATCGTTGCAAAGACATAAGTATCAAGGCCCAAAGCAAAATTTTTAGCGGCCGATAAATAAGCAGGCATTTTCCATCGCAGATTTTTTCACAGACTGCTGTCTCATCCCCGATGCCGGACGCCTTGGGCTTTCTACCACGCGCCGCCTGCCTGCCCGATCGCTTAATGAGAAAAAATTCCGGCTTTTGTTAAGTTTTTATAAAAAACATCACAAAAACCTGATACCATCTTATAGAAAGTTTAAGATTCATCATTAATCCCTAGATGACTTTATTGATTTTAGGTGCCACCGGCACCCTCGGCCGCCAAATAGCTCGCCGCGCCCTAGACGAGGGCTACCAAGTGCGCTGTTTAGTCAGAAATTACAGAAAAGCGGCCTTTTTGAAAGAATGGGGCGCTGAACTCGTACCGGGGAACCTTTGCCAGCCCGACAGCTTGATTCCTGCACTAGAAGGCGTCACTGCTATCATCGATGCAGCAACAGCCAGCGCGGCAGATTCTGTCAGCATCAAAAGAGTAGACTGGGACGGAAAAGTATCGCTAATCCAAGCAGCAGCAGCAGCAGGCATCAAGCGTTACATATTCTTTTCGTTTCTCGATGCCGAGAAATATCCCCAAGTTCCCTTGTTGGAAATCAAGCGCTGTACCGAGCTATTCTTAGCAGAATCCGGTCTAGATTACACAATCTTGAGACCTTGCGGCTTTTTGCAAGGACTGCTGAGTCTGTACGCAATGCCAATTTTGGATGGTCAGGGAGTCTGGCTGCCCAACAAGCCGTCAGCCCTTGCTTATATGAACACTCAGGACGTGGCAAAGTTTGCCGTCCGAGCTCTTACCGTTCCCGAAACCGAGAAAAAAACCTTTCCGGTGGTGGGAAATCGAGCTTGGGATGCTGAGGAAATTGTGCGGTTGTGCGAGCGGCTTTCTGGCAAACAAGCCAAAATCACCCGCACGCCAGATGCCTTGTTGCAGGCTACTCGTCAATTTGCTAAGTTCTTTCAGTGGAGTTGGAACGTAGCTGACAGATTGGCTTTTTCAGAAGTTTTGGCAGCCGGAAAACCCTTGAAAGCTCCGATGGATGACGTTTACAGTGTCTTCGGAATCGACCCCAAAGAAACTACTACTTTGGAGTCTTATCTCGAAGAATACTTTAATCTGATTATGAAGAAGCTCAAGGAAATAGAGTACGAGCAGCTTAAGACTAAAAAACGGAGTAAACAAAAAATGCCCTTTACATTTTAAAGTGCCGAAAGCAGGGATTATATACAACGATGTTAAACCTGTGGCTTGTCGCATCGCCGCAGAGTTGCAAGATAAGCTGACTGCCCGCGGCTGGGAGGTGTGTTCGGTTTCTGGTTCTGGAGGTATTCTGGGCTATTCTAGCCCCGATCGCCCGATGTGCCATACTCCGATCGACCAACTCGTCCCCCCCGGTTTTGACAGCGACATGGAGTTTGCAGTGGTTTTGGGCGGCGACGGTACTGTGCTGTCGGCATTTCGCCAAGTTGCTCCCATCGGAGTGCCGCTGCTGACTGTCAATACCGGTCACATGGGCTTTTTAACAGAAACTTACCTCAACTTGCTCCCGCAAGCTTTGGAAAAGGCGATCGCCGGAGAATACGAAATAGAAGAAAGGTCAATGCTCGCCGTGCGACTGTTTCGGGACAACGACTGCCTCTGGGAAGCCCTTTGTCTCAATGAAATGGTGCTGCACCGCGAACCGCTGACTTGTATGTGTCATTTTGAAGTGGCGATCGGGAATCACGCTTCTATTGACATTGCCGCAGATGGAGTAATTATCTCGACTCCGACAGGATCGACAGCTTACGCCCTTTCTGCCGGCGGGCCTGTAATTATTCCCGGAATACCGGTGCTGCAATTGCTGCCTATTTGCCCCCATTCGATGGCTTCGCGGGCTTTGGTGTTTTCCAACACCGAACCGGTCAAAATTTTGCCGGCGAGTCCGAATCGCCTGGTAATGGTGGTAGATGGGAACGGCGGATGTTATGTTTTGCCGGAGGATTGGGTGCAAATCGAGCGATCGCCCTACCCAGCGCGTTTTGTTCGGATACAATCCTTTGAGTTTTTCCACATTTTGCGGGAAAAATTAGGCTGGGGTTTGCCTCACATTGCCAAACCGAATTCCGTAGAGTTGCCTTGAGAGTTGTTGGTAATTAGCGGAGTGTAGGGGAGGGCTAAAGTCCCGTCCTTTTAGGGCGGGTTTTTCTTCGGCTTCAGGTTTCTAAGTTTTTTCCCAGGATAAAGCTCGATCGGAATCTCCTACGGAATCCTTAATTCTCGATCGAGATTCCGAACCATATCCAAGGTGAGGCAACGTTTACGAGATAACACTCCCAATCAGTGGCGGTAGACACCTTCGTACTCACCATCAATACCTCTCAAACCGTCCGCTGCATTTGAATAGTTAGACTGCCACGATCGCCAACTAAAATATTCTACAGACTATTCTTTGTGTAGGTTCTGCAAAGCCCAGCATTAACTGGAATAGCTTGCTAAGCCTGAGTTGCCGAAATTTCCTCCGAAGTTTCTAACAATAACCATCACAAAGATTTCGATCGCCTTCACTGACGTTAGGATTTGTTTTCAAATAATCACGAATCCAGAGGCAACCCTTTTTGAGCAACTTATCCAGTTTAATATCTAAATCTAAAATTAAATCGTCAGGATTGATATCCCATAATCTCACTGTTTTGTCAGCACTAGCAGAGGCAATAATTTGACCATCGGGACTAAAACTGACCCCATATACACCAACCGTATGCCCTTCTAGCGTTCGTAAAAGCGTCCCCTTCAGACTCCACAATTTCACAGTTTTATCTAAACTAGCGGAGGCAATAATTTGACCATCAGGGCTAAAACTAACTCCAAAGACCCCCTCCGTATGTCCTTCTAGGGTCCGCAGAAGTATCCCCTCTAAACTCCATAACTTTACAGTCCAATCACCACTAGCGGAGGCAATCATTTGACCATCGGGACTAAAACTGACCCCATATACACCAACCGTATGCCCTTCTAGCGTTCGTAAAAGTGTTCCCTTCAGACTCCATAGCCTTAGGGTTTTGTCAACACTAGCAGAGGCAATGATTTGACCATCAGGGCTAAAACTGACTCCCCAAACCTGATCCATGTGTCCTTCTAGCGTTCGTAAAAGCGTCCCCTCCAGACTCCATAGCCTTACGGTTTTATCAACACTAGCAGAGGCAATGATTTGACCATCAGGGCTAAAACTGACTCCATAAACTCGATCTGTATGCCCTTCTAGTGTTCGTAAAAGCATCCCCTCCGGACTCCACAGCCTTACAGTTTTATCAACACTAGCAGAGGCAATGATTTGACTATCGGGACTAAAACTGACTCCCCAGATTCGATCTGTATGCCCTTCTAGAATTTCCAAAGATTTTCCCTCAATCTCCCATAGCCTCACGGTTCTGTCGAAACTAGTGGAGGCAATAATTTGACCATCAGGGCTAAAACTGACTCCCCAGACCTGATCTAGGTGTCCTTCTAGAGTTTTCAAGAGCGTCCCCTCCAAACCCCACAATCTCACAGTTCTGTCACCACTAGCAGAGGCAATGATTTGACCATCAGGGCTAAAACTGACTCCCCAGACCCGATCTGTATGTCCTTCTAGGGTATTTAAGAGTGTTCCCTCCAGACTCCACAGTCTCACAGTTTTATCCAAACTAGCAGAGGCAATAATTTGACCATCAGGGCTAAAAATGACTCCCCAGACTTGATCTAGGTGTCCTTCTAGAGTTCTCAAGAGCGTTCCCTCCAGACTCCACAGCCTCACAGTTCGATCGGCACTAGCAGAGGCAATGATTTGACCATCAGGGCTAAAAATGACTCCCCAGACCTGATCTAGGTGTCCTTCTAGAGTTCTCAAGAGCGTTCCCTCCAGACTCCACAGCCTCACAGTTCGATCGGCACTAGC
>NZ_JAUBVZ010000023.1:0-23760 GCF_036702805.1 Microcoleus sp. A006_D1 | reverse complement strand
AGAGGCAATGATTTGACCATCGGGACTGAAATTGACTCCATAAACGCGATCAGAGTGTCCTTCTAGAGTTTTCAAGAGTGTCCCCTCCAGACTCCATAATCTCACAGTTCTGTCAGCACTAGCAGAGGCAATAATTTGACCATCAGGACTAAAGGTGACTCGAAGAACGTCATTATTGTGTCCTTTAAAGGTATCTAAGAGCTGACCATCTGACTTCCAAAGTTTAACAGTTTGGTCATCGCTCACTGAAGCAATTATTGAACAATCTGGACTAAAAGCAACTCCATTGACTTCACCGTTATGTCCAACAAGTTGATTCTGCTCGACAATTTCATAGCTTCCTTGCTCTAGTCTTTCAACAACGTTTCTTTTTAACTCCTCTGAAGGTTCCTGAATATTACGCAATTTGATGCCTGCTTTAACCGCAACCACTAAAGAACTTAATTGTTGTTTTAACTGTAATTCCTTTTGAGATAAATTCAGTAAATCCTGAATTCGTTCAATATCTTCTTGTTCTTGAAATTGACGACTGGCCTTGATAAATTCAATCTCTTGTGCATCGGTAATGGCTTCAGGCTTTTCCTTTAGCCAGTCTTCGGCCTCTACCAATAGCGCACCTCGAAGCAAAGCACTATTACTTCTTTCTGTTTCCTCCCAAGTTTTTATCCCAAACCGTAGTCGATCTTGCCACTGGCGAAAATCCCGATCCTCCACCATCCATTGCTGCAAGCGTTCCCAACCTCGGATTAAAGCCTCATGGACGACTTCAGCCGTCCGCTGGCGTGTATTTTGTCCCGTGACAACTAAGCGATTATCCGCTAGTTGAGTTACTAATTTCCAATTAGCTTGACCAATTTGCTCATAGGTAGCTAAACGACGAGTATTTTCTGTTTGCTCTCCAAATCGAACGAGTTGAGTGAAAATATGCTTGATTTGCGGTTGTTTTCCCTCAAACTTTTTATAAACCGATTCAGCATAATTAGCTAGAGCCTTCTCAATGCCGCCAATCTGGTGATACGCAGCAATAGTTAACTGACCATCCTTGCGCTGCTTCCAGAGTTCTCCTAAAGCAAATTCCAGCAAGGGCAACTCACCGGGATTGTTGATCACCTCATCCAAAATAATTTTCGTCAATCCATCTTGAATTTTTAAGCCCACGACCTCTGCTGGTTTTTCAATAGCTAACGCTAACTCCTCTCGACTCATGCCAATCAAAGTTTCTGGCTTCCAGTTCTGTAAGAGTTCTGCCAAACGCTGATAATCGAGGACAAACCCATAAAAATCCACTCTCAGAGTAATGACAACCACCACATCAGGATTTTCCTTGTTTTTCTCTGAATCAATAAGCCCCAATAAATTGTCAATAAATAAATTACGATCATCTGGTGAGCATAAAGTATAAAGTTCCTCAAACTGGTCAACAACAATTAGTAGGCGCTGCTGAGGATGCTTTTTCGGTAACACACCACCTAAAATATCTGTTAATTTTAATTCTTCACTTTTTAAGCTCTCCGTATATTTTGCCTGTTCTTGAATAAACTGTGGTTCATCTTTATTAGTCAGAGCAGGATGCAAAAAGCTTAATAATCCTTCAGCGAGTTGCATAAAGGGGTTATTTTTAGGTCTAAAAGCTAGAAACTGCCAGTTTCCCAATTTGATCAATTCAGGAATCAGACCAGCAAAAACTACTGAGGACTTACCCATTCCAGAATTGCCAATAATCGCCAAGAATGGCTGTTTTTTTAATGACTCGATCGCTATTCCCGCAAATCTTTCACGTCCAAAGAAAAACTTTGAATCCTCTTTCTGAAATGCAAATAAGCCTTTATAGGGACATTGATCACTTTCAGAGCTATCCACTTGAGACTTAGAAATCGGATTAATTAGTTGCTGATCATCAGAAACTCCCAAAAATTCTCGGTTCCATCCATTAAGGGTTAAAGTGTCAACACGCTCGGCAAACGAAATAAGTCCGCGCCTGTCCTCCAAACCAACCAGATCGCAATCTGCTAGCCCTCTTAAGAAATTCCCTAGACTGACCTGCCCTTCAGAACACAACAATTCAAGTAATTCATTAAAAAAGACTAAACTAGCTCCTTCTCCCCAATTGATTCGGCGGCTCAACCGTTCAAAGCCCAGAACGGTTAGTAATGCTTTTCGCTGAGGAACTGTTTGTGTATTCGGTATTCGCTGTGACAAAAACTTTAACAGTTCGGATTTCAAGGACATAGTTTTCCTAGTCATTTTGATACTTTGAGGCTCTAATTAATTTCTACATTCAACATTTCCCTGATTTTGGGGGGCAAATCAAACATAATTTTCTCTGTCAATATGCCTTCGTTTCTAAAATAACGCTGTTGGGTTGTGGGTTCAGGGATATGACCACCCGCATGATGGAGGGCAACAACCTCCCACCCATCATTAAATACAGGCGATCCAGAAGAACCATTCAACGTAGAGGTAATATATTGCACAACATCCCCCCCGACATACTGAACAAAATTGTTTTGAAAGGAAATTTCTTTAGGTCGTCCGGCAGGATGTTGGATGATATTCACTCGCCCTCCGCGCTTGATGTTTCTTGGGAACAAAGGCAAACATCCCCACTTCCGACCAGGGTTTCCATCTAGTTGCACCAAGGTATAGTCTAATTTCTGATTTGTGTGAAACACTCCATTAGGCTTTGAATAATATTCATGAGCGGGCTGAGCGCGTCCCTGGAAATCATCTTCATAATTAAAACGAAATATGGAACTTGGTAATAAATCAGAATTTGGTAAAACGTGATTATTTGTCAGTAATAGATTCTCAGTTACTAAAAAGCCTGTCCCTGACCAACGCTCATGACCAGATTGGACGGCAATGTAAGCAACTGATCTTGCCACCTCTAGCCCTTGCTGTAAAAAAGCAATGGGACGTAGCGTATTATCCCCAATAATCTTTTCTAAAACATCTGCTGTTGTTTCCCCACCTTGCCACTGACGGATGCTAGGGATAGCAGATATCGGGGTCATCATGTCATATTTTGTTAGTAATCCATCAAGAAACTCTTGCTGCTGTATACCTACAAAACCCTTGAGAGTATTGAGAAATAATCCTAATGCTTCATGGTCATGAGTTAATCGCCCATACTGGGATAGATAGCTAACAATCTCACTGACAGCTACAAATGAGGTACCCGAAAGGTCAATCATAGGTACTAATTGTTTCAAACCTGTTGATTCCAGGATTTGTAGACGTGAGCGTTCCGTTCCTAACTCTGGTAAATCTTTAAGCAGAGTGATGAGCTGTTTTCTATCTTCTATGTCCCAATGGATCATTTCACACCGCTCCCACACCAACCTATTTATTTAGTATTTGGAATAACTGCGCCTTTCGGTAAATTAGAGTGCTAGGAAATTCCTGAGTACAGGAAATCACTCTAAATAAAGAATACCCAGAGTATTTTGCAGCCTAACTTAATTAGATCGCAGTTGCCATATAATATTGGATATAGTCGAATAATACCGCAGATCGAGGATGTATGTCAACCCCTTCTTACTCCCCATCAGAATCTCCTTTCCTCGATCGAGTTCGCCGCACGATTCGACTCAATCACTTAAGCCGTCGCACTGAAAAAAGCTATTTTTATTATATTTTAGATGAGAGAGCATTTAGAATCGATCGCACACTCTCGGCGATCGGCTGTATGAAGGCATGAATATTCAAAGAACAACGGGATTGACTACTATTTCTACTGACGCTTTAAACTGTCCAATCTTCGATCGATAACCCTGTTACTTTACCAAAATCTCTATGATTACGGGTTAACAAAATCAACCCACGGAACATGGCAATTGCCGCGATCCGAGCATCCATCTTTGCCAGTTGAATCCGTTGTGACTGTAATCGATCAAATGTTGTAGCCGCACCTGCATCGAATGAGACAAGGGGCAACACTTTGAAGTCACTAACGAGCCGCGCCATCATTGTATACCCTCTCACTACGTCATCCGGGTTACGAGCACGATTAATATAAGCGTGACAGCCAAGCATCTGTTCATGAAACGTTACAGTCGATACGGCAAAATCTGATAGCGCGTACTGAGCCATGCGCGTCGAAAGGTTGCTAAAATCTATGCCTGCTTGACGTTGAAGAATACTCAGATGATCCGTATCCAGTAAATATTTCATAGCTCATCTTGAGCTTCGAGGAGAGACTCATCCCCTTGGCGAATCGCTCGTCCATAGGCAAGTAGCTCTTCAAAGGCAGGTTCATCTTTGAAAGACCCTATAATTTGTTGCAACCAATTCGTCGGTTGAGAAGTCACAATTTGCTTCTGCAACTGTGCGATCGCTGCTTCCACTGCTGCAAGCCGTTCCTCTAAAGAAGTGTTAATTGCCATTTGAGTTTCCCTAATTAATCCTTCCTATCCTATAAAAAATGATGAAAAAATACCCCTTGGGTGACAAATTTTCATCAAAAAGTAATTTCATGCCGATAATGTCGCAGTCATAAACCGACGCTCACGGTCAGCAGCATAAGCAATACAGGCTTTTAAATCTTCTCGCGTCAAATCGGGGAAATCATCGAGAATTTCTGCTTCGGTCATCTCGGAAGCCAGGTACTCAAGCACTTCATAAACCGTAATTCGCAAGCCGCGTACACAAGGCTTACCACCGCGTTTATTTGCTTCGATCGTGATGTGGTTTCGGTAGTTCATAAGAAACACTCGGTAATACAATTGTTCTGTGAAGCTTCATAGAATGTCTCATTTACAGGAAAGGATTTTAGGCTTCCCATTCTGTGTAGCTTCAAACAGAATTGCTATAAGTGGGAAATTTAGCTTGTCGATGGGCTTGAAATTCCAGAAATTCGATATATTCAATAACTTTATTGCGCTGTTCGGGGGGGAATTGTTGGATTTTTTGGATTGCCATTTCTAGAGTTAACATGGGTTTATCCTTGGTTAGCTTTCGTACTATTTTAACGATTTACACAAACATTTTTTGTAACAAGCTTTTTCAATTTTAAGGTGTTGTTTCTGGGGTAAGGTCGAGGTTTCGATAAATTTGCTCGATCGCAAAACTTAGGTTAATGCTTTTGAGTTCTATGGTGTCGCCTGCTTGGTAGTTGATGATCAGCCATTCACCTGTATCTTTTTTGTGATACAAATCTATTTCGATGCTGGTGGAACTGACTAATAAATAATCTTGTAAGGCTGAATTTTTACTGTACATTCTAAATTTGCCGCCGCGATCGTATGCTTCGGTGCTAGGAGAGAGAACTTCAACGATGAGGCTGGGATAGGTAATATATTGGGTTGTGGTTTTATCGCGATCGTCGCAGGTGACGCTGACATCGGGGTAGGTGTAGTTATTTGTGCCGACAATGTTAATTCTTAGGTCAGAAGTTGCGGTGTCACAGCTACTCCCTTCTAAATGATTACTAAATAATGTGATAAATTTGACAGCAAGTAAGCTATGGTTTTTACTGCCGCCGCTCATCCCACAGATGCCCATAGGATAAACTTGACCGTCGATGTATTCGTGTTTTTCGAGTTGCTTTTCTTCCCAAGCAAAGTATTCTTCGGGGGTTAGCGCGGGAAAGTTTTCTTTAATGGCAATCATGGGAAATCATTCCTTGGTTAGCTTGGGAGCATCTCAGTTTTGCATTTGTAGTGCGAGCGTCCCCGCTCGCGTATCGTAGGTAGGAGCGAGCGGGGACGCTCGCACTGTAATGTAAAAAAATGCTTTTTGCAAAAATGAGATGCTCCCGTTAGCTTTGGTACTATTTTAACGATTTACACCAACATTTTTTGCAGTAACCCTTTTTTGAATTGTTCAGTTAATTCGATTTGTTGGGCAATGGCTTCAATCTTTTTATCGATCGCTGTCAAAAAATCAGCTATTTTTTCTTGTTCTTCTTTGGATGGAACTTCAATAGTTTCAATCTTCCACGCGATAGCCCAATTCCGCCAAACGAGTGCGCGACTGCCGCCACTTCGGTTGCACCTTGACAAATAACTCTAAATACACTTTACCTTCAATCAATTTTTGAATCTGTTCGCGGGCCGCACTGCCGATCGACTTGAGCATACTGCCGCTTTTACCGATTAAAATACCTTTTTGGGAATCCCGTTCCACGTGAATCGTCGCCAAAATACGGGTAATTTTGGCTTCTTCTTGAACAATGTCGATCGCGATTGCTACGGAATGCGGCACTTCTTCCCGCGTCAGCAGCAAAATCTGTTCCCGAATCAACTCGCCCATAATAAAGCGTTCCGGCTGGTCTGTGACCAAATCGGGCGGATAATAATAGGGCCCAACCTCCAGATGTTCGATTAACAATTGTTGCAGCGGTTCGACACCACCGCCCGTGAGAGCCGAAAACTTGACGACAGGCCACTCAGGATTGACAATTTGTTCGTAAGTGCGATCGATCAACACGGAATCCTCCGGTTGTTCGTCCAGCTTATTCATCCCCAAAATCACCGGAATTTTGCAATTGCTGAGAATTTCGATAATATATCGATCGCCCCCACCCGATTCCACCGAACCATCCACCACAAACAGCACCACATCCACAGACTGAATTGCAGTGCGGGCATTCTGCACCAAAACCTTACCCAGTTGGTGGTGCGGCTTGTGAATTCCCGGAGTATCGACAAAAATAATTTGTGCCTCATCCGTAGTCAGGATGCCCCGCAGCCTGTTGCGCGTCGTCTGAGACACCGGCGAAGTAATGGCAATTTTCTGCCCCACCAACTGATTCATCAGCGTGGATTTGCCGACATTCGGCCGCCCGATAATACCCACAAAGCCCGACTTGTAGCCCGCCGGAGCTGCGGGAACACCCATGATTTCCGATACGTCTATAAATTTACTATCTTCCACTAAAATCACCTATTTTCAAGCCCCTTCTCTGCCTATTGTCGCTTGAAAACACTCAAACGCCCATCGATGCACTGTAGCATCTTTCAAAGCCCTGGTATAGCTCGTAACACGAGGAAGCGCGATCGAGCCGCTTGGACAGTATTAAAAGTGATACCTGCTTCGCAAAACTTGATATTTGAGACAAAATTTGATAAAGTTCCAATAACATCGATCAAAAATGAATCATTCTGGTAAAACCGAGTCCTCAATGCTGTAACAACTTCAGATGTGTAAATGTCCAACTCAACTGAAACCATTCTACAGTTTGTCAGACCAACCAGTTTTAACATCTTTGAAGATGTATAGTAATAAATTAGGTGGATTAAACTCCAGATTAAAAGCTCATTAGCATCATATTTTTTATAAATTGAAGCTAATGTTTTTGGAGACTATCTAATTAATGCTAACCGTCATAAAGTTGAGGAGATGAATCGGATGAAATCGAAATTATTTTGGAGTTGCTGCACCGTATTGGTAGCAAGCTTGCCTATTCCCGCCTTCGCTCAAACAGCGCCCCAAGCAGGTATTGACTACAAGGGCGGCTCGATGAAGTACCAGATGCTACCGGGCAAAATACCTGACAGAACCTTACCCAGAGCCTTTGACTTTCCAATTATTACCAATGTTGCTACTGACACTAGCATCACCAGCGATCACCTAATTACCGATGAGTTTCGCGCGCCAGCGACTCGTACAGAATACACCCGCTCTCTCACCACCTGGGCAGAATCAATCAAAGAATGTCTGGGTAAACAGCCCCGCTTGATTCGAGCCAGTACCAAGAACCCGATTCAGATTAATGGCAAAGTAGGCACGATTGTCAGAAACGCAAATAACCGTGCAGTTTGCAAATAAGCGTGTAAGTTCCGCTGTCTGAAAGTAAAAACTAGAGAGTGTTTTTGCACAAAAAGAGTAATAGGTTTTCTATTGCTCTTTTTGTTGGCGAAATTTCAATTAATATAGACTTGCATTGCATTCACTCGCAGACAATCTTAACATTATCTGCGTTGATCTGTGTTGATCTGCCTCGCATCTGCGGTTGATCTATCTATCAAAAATTTAGGCAATTCAAGTCTGATCTATGACGACTTCTCTGATGTCCGGTTATCATAATTATGCCTCATCACGAGTTCTTAAGCTCGCGCTGCACTCCGAAAATGATTATTCCGATGCCAGCGGAAACGACATAATTCCCGATTAGGTAGCGCAAAATTCATGTGTACTTAGCAAAATTTCCCCATAATCAGGAATCCAAGCTAGCCACTTTTCCTCCGAACACTGACACAACAGCCACGCTTCGTCAAAACTGAATGCTGTTGGCGGATTGAACAATTTGACCCACATGGAAGCAGCCAATTTGGGTGCAGGTATCGCGCAGCCAAATTTTTCCCAGTTGCGCACACTTGCAGCGCTTGCTGGTGGTTGCCAATTACGAATATCTGTTTGCAGTTGCATAACTACTCCTGTCGAGCTAGGGGTCTGCACTCCTTGCGAGGTTTGAACAACGCAGAGCGAAGGCGCAGATAAATTTGATTATGTAGTCTATGCTACGGAATTCTCTAGGCGAATGTGTATAGTTGTAGCAAAAATTTACAATCGAGATCGGAAAACTGGCTCAAAGCTCGATCGCCCGATCGGCTATTTGGGCGATCGACAATTATCAATTACGATCAGTAAAAACGTCTGATTCATAGCAACCGCACCCGACGGCTAGGAGGTTCTTAATTCCTCAGTCTTGGACGCACTCCGACTCTGAGAAACCGGGTTTTTTACCGAATCTGTGGGCTGCAACGAAGTAGACGCAAAAAACCCGGTTTCTGATCCTCATGCAATATCCATCCGTTACATCCGTTAAAAAATCCGTTGCCGAACTTCCTTATAGTATGAACCCAACCGAAAAATCCCCCTGGAAAACCCTAGATAGATTTGTAGAAATCAACTCTCATTGGGTAAAACTAATCGCCGAACATCTCGAAACAACCGAAGGACAAACAGTAGAATATTGGCGAGTAGAAAGAGCAGATTCAGTAGTAATATTGACTGTTCAAGCTGACAAATTGCTATTTCCCCCACCGATGTATCGCCCCGGCGTAGCAGCAGCAACCCTAGATTTTCCCGGCGGTCGCGTACCAGAATCCGCAACGCCAGCAGCCGCAGTTCCAGCTATAATCAAAAAAGAACTAGGCTTGACCGAAAGTGCGATCGCCCGCATCCAACCAATCAACACCACAGGCTGGGCAATCAACAGCTCATTCTCCAATCAAAAACTCTACGGTTTTGTAGCAGAATTGCACCCCACAGCAACCGTAAACCCCGACCTCATCGGTGCTGCATATCCTGTCACCCCAGACGGAATTCGCGACTTGCTCAAAAAATTAACTTGCCTCCAATGTCGAGCATTATTGCTAGAATGGCAAAACCAAGACAATTTTAGATTTTAAACTGTCCCACGATGCTAGCCGATTGACGATTAATTGAAATCAACATCACCGAAACTAATCATGGCTCTCAATAATCATGAAGTTGCTGTCGAATGCCTCGATGTTACATATCGCCTCAATCGCAGGCATTTAGTAGAAAAACTCAATTTTAAAGTGCTGCAAGGAGAAGTTTTAGTATTGCTGGGACGCAGCGGTAGCGGCAAAACTACTACGATGAAATTGATTAACAATTTACTGACGCCAAGCAGCGGCGAAGTGCTTGTCATGGGAAAACCGACAACTCAATGGGATGCAATTCAACTGCGGCGAAAAATTGGCTATGTAATTCAAGAAATCGGTTTGTTTCCCCATTTTACCGTCGAGCAAAACGTCGGTTTAGTCCCGAAACTGGAAGGTTGGGAAACCTCGCGCACTAAATCTCGCGTCCGCCAACTGTTAGAATTAGTCAACCTCGATCCCCAGCACTTCGCCAAACGCTATCCCCATCAGTTATCCGGCGGACAGCGGCAGCGTGTAGGCGTCGCCAGAGCACTTGCAGCAGACCCTCCGGTGCTGTTAATGGACGAACCGTTTGGTGCTTTAGACCCCATTACTCGCCTGGAATTGCAGCGGGAATTCCGTCAATTGCAGCAGCAACTGGGCAAAACAGTGATTTTTGTGACTCACGGCATTCAAGAAGCTTTTTTGTTAGCTTCTAAAATTGGTTTGATGCAAGATGGAAGGTTGGTTGAATTGGCATCGCCGGATGATTTTATGAAATCTCAGCATCCAGAAGCTCGCGCATTTCTTGAATGTTTGCAAGTAGCTAGATTTGAATGATTTTAGCAAATTTTTGATAATATAGTTTTAGTAACTAAGCTGATAATCAAACGATGCACAGTCTTTACCAGACAGACTTCTATGCTTGGACGCAAGAACAAGCCAAGTTACTTCGCAAGTGTCAGTGGAGTGAACTTGACTTGTCAAATTTAATTGAGGAAATTGAATCTTTGGGCAAACAGGAACGTCAAGAACTTAGAAATCGTTTGAGCATTTTGCTAGGACATTTGCTGAAGTGGCAATATCAGCCCCAGCAGCGCAGTCGTAGCTGGCTGTCTACAATTCGAGTGCAGCGGCGGGACACTCAGAGGCTGATACAGGATAACCCAAGTCTGAAACCTTACTTGCAAGAAGCTTTCCAAGAAGCTTATCAAAACGGTAGAGATTTGGCAGTAGGAGAAACCGATTTACCTCTCAAAACCTTTCCTCCAAACTGCCTTTACAGCTTAGAGGAAATTCTGGACTCTCGCTTCTATCCTGGTGAACCAAGTCCTGAAATGGAAAATGATTTATAAGATTGACAGCAATCAGGAATAACCAATTACCCGATGATAATTTTTATCAATCGCTATGGCGCTGAGATAATTCAGCGCGCGATCGAACACTTGTATTTAGTGACAGTGGCCATTTTTGTCGCGATTGTGGTGGGGATTCCCCTGGGAATTTTAATCACCAGAAAACCAAAATTGAAAAAGCCGATTTTGGGCTTTGCGAATATTATGCAAACAATTCCCAGTTTAGCCTTGTTTGGCTTGCTAATTCCCGTGCCCGTTGTGGGCGGAATAGGCGATCGCACGGCAATCATCGCCCTCACACTCTATTCCCTACTGCCGATTATCCGCAACACTTACACCGGCATTGTCGGCGTCGATCCGGCGATTGTGGCGGCCGGCACAGGCATGGGAATGACCGATATGCAACTGTTATGGCAAGTGGAACTTCCCCTAGCGCTGGGCGTGATTCTGGCGGGGGTGCGAGTTGCTGCGGTAATTGCGATCGGGCTAGCAACCATTGCCGCAGCAATTGGTGCCGGCGGCTTGGGGGTGTTTATTTTTCGGGGCGTAGCAACAGTCAACAATCAGTTACTTTTGGCTGGGGCAATTCCGGCGGCTGTGATGGCATTAGCTGCCGATTTTGGGCTGGGTTTGGTGGAAGGGCGCCTCTCGAAAAGTACATTGAAAAGTGTTAAGGAGGACTGAAGTCCTCACTACAAACTTTGGGAGGTTTTTAAGCCGATCGCACTTCCTCTGCTAATCTCATCTGTAGTTCAGGGCGCAAAAGTGGCAAACTCACCGTAAAAGTAGAACCCTGATTCTCGCCCCCACTCTGGGCGGTAATTGTCCCGTCGTGTGCTTCCACTAAGTGGCGGACAATCGCCAATCCCAACCCCAGCCCGCCGTATTTGCGCGTCAGAGACACATCCTCCTGGTAGAAAGAATCAAAAATAGACAGCAAAAAGTCAGGGTGGATGCCTTTACCAGTATCGCTGACGGCAATCAGCGCCCGCTCGCCCGATCGCTCCAGCCGAATCTCCACTCTGCCACCATTCGGAGTAAACTTAATCGCATTAGAAAGCAAGTTCCAGACAATCTGCTGCAATCGCACCGCATCGCCCAACACCAGCCCGAACTCCGACAGCACCGGATGAATCTCGATCGACTTCGCAGCGGCTGCCGTTTTCACCGTATCAATGGCAGATTCCACAGCCAATTTCAAATTCATCGGGGCAGCATTCAAGCTCAGTTTGCCGTGCATAATCCCCGCAATATCCAGCAAATCATCAATCAATTGAATCTGCAATCTGCCATTGCGTTCGATAGTGTCTAAAGCTTTAGCAGTTTGAGCCGCATTCAATGCTTGACTTTGCAGCAGTTGAGTCCATCCCAAGATCGGATTCAGGGGCGATCGCAATTCGTGAGAAAGCACAGCCAAAAATTCATCCTTACTGCGGTTAGCTTTTTCGGCTGCTGCGCGCAGAGCTTTTTCCTGCTGTAAGATAGTCTCGCGCTGCTCTTCCAAGCATTTTTGGTCTTCAATATCAGTCGCCGTACCAAACCATTTGACCACCCGATCCGATTCATTCTTGACGGGAATAGCTTGGTGCAAAAACCAGCGGTACAGGCCGTCGTAGCGCCGCATTCTACCTTCGGCTTGATAAGGGCTGGCGTCTTGTTGAGCAGACATCCAGCGATCGCCCATAGTAGAGACATCATCAGGATGGACAACCGCCGGCCAACCTTCAGCTTGAGCTTGTGCTAGCGTCAACCCCGTGAAATCTAACCAACGCTGGTTGACATCTAGCAACACTCCCCTATCCAGTGCAGCGAGCCATCGGCCCAGACAGTGCGAAATTCGACTTCATAGTTAATGCCTGTCTCAACGGTACGGGTTACGGCGGCGACAACACTCTCGCGGTCTTCGGGATGCACGAGTTGGATAAAATCTTCATAACTTGCCAGAGAAGTTCCCGCCGGTAGACCAAAAAGCGGCCCCACCAGAGGAGACCAAACCACACAATTGCTCGGAATTTGCCACTCCCAAGTACCCATGCAAGCAGCTTTCAACGCTAGGTGCAAGCGTTCTTCGTTTTGTTGCAGTTTGGCGTGCAATTGCGCTTTGTCGATCGTCCCCTTCACCGCCAGCCGCAAACTCTCCGGTGCAATTTGTCCTTTAATTAGATAGTCTTGGGCGCCGGCTTTGATGGCTTGGACTGCGATCGTCTCGTTACCGAACCCCGCTACCACAATTACAGGCAAATATCGCTGCGATAGTATTTTGGTTCGCAGTTGGGCGATAAATTCCAAACCGTCCATATCTGGCAGCCGATAATCGAGCAACACCAGATCTGGCTGGTGCCTTTCCCACAGCGCCAACCCTTCTTGGCCTAACTGCGCTGCGACGATTTTGTACTGGTATTCGCGATCGTGCAGCAGATACTGCCGATACATCTGGCAGTCTTCCGGGCTGCGATCGACAATCAACACAGTACGCTCGATCTGACTCATCGCCCACCTTCCTTGGCAGAGCGATCGATCTTCATGGCGATGTCACAGCAGCCATCCTGTAGCGTTTCGGTGCTTCCGGGCCAGTGGCGAACATCGATCGGAGCGATCGTACAGCGATAATTTGTGACAGATAGTTGGAAAACAGCAGCCGAACCAAGAGAGTATATTTTTTCTACAGGCTTAAAAAGCATTATTCTTGCCACCCATAAAACCCAACCACCCCGGTTTAAATTCTTAAAAACAATACTAATACATCCTCTTTACTTTCAGCAAGTTAGGGGTGCCAAAAGTTTAAACCGTCAGAGTTGTGATTTTCTGCGAACCATCTGCCTTCGGAGGATTCGCCATCAGATTGCGGATTTCATTTGAGCATGCAATGTATTCTCGATCACTCAAAACAGCTTCACTCCCCTCCAGCGAAATAGGCTCAGCCAAATCTATCCAAGAGCGACAACCGCCGTATTCAGAGATGTACGGTATTTGTTGCGCCTCAGCTAACCGATAAGTACGCAGCAATAAAACATAAATTGGCTGATTTTGTTTCCATTTCAGGCGATCGCCGACAAATTTCTCATTCCAAATATGGTAAGGAAACAGCGCCGCAATTGCAGGTTCCCAAGCCACCAAAAAAACATCAGTAATCTCAGCCCAACTGCCAATCTTAATAGTTTCTGGATGCCAACCAGATTCTACAGTTTCTACCTGATTCGCAAAATCCGGCTTTAATAAATCAGGCTGTTGGTGTTCAAAAGTTGGATACAGCAAAACGTGCTTGTCAGCCACATTAAACTGTCCTGCTTGCTCGCGAATTCCCCCCTTTCGCAACAGCACAATCGTTTTCCCTGTTGCCAAAGCGTTAACAGCTACATTCCATTCTTTTAGCGCGCGAGTAGTTGATTTCATCGAATTTTTCCTATTTTCAACAATCCTAACAAAATCTGTGCCTCCAAGCAACTACCCTACTTTTTTCTGTTAAAATTAGATAGCTTGAAGGTGAATCGTAAAAATCCAAATGAGGACTTAGGTAATGGAAAAGCGACAATTGGGGAAATCGGAAATTCAGATTACCCCGATAATTATGGGGACTTGGCAAGCCGGCAAACGGATGTGGGTGGGAGTTGAGGATGCCGAAACTGTCAAAGCCATGCGCGCCGCTTTTGAGGCTGGTATTACTACCTTTGATACGGCTGAGGTTTACGGAGAAGGGCATTCGGAACAAATTATCGGTCAAGCACTTTCCGATGTGCGATCGCAAGTAATCTATGCTAGCAAAGTTTTCGCCAATCACCTCAAGTCCGATTTGGTAGTCGAAGCGTGCGATCGATCGCTAAAAAACCTCAACACCGATTATATCGACCTTTACCAAATCCACTGGCCCGCCGGCACTTGGAATTCCGAAGTTGTACCCATTGCCGAAACAATGGACGCGCTGAACAAATTAAAGGAACAGGGGAAGATTCGGGCGATCGGTCTTTCCAACTTCTCCCGCGCCCAAATAGCAGAAGCCGCCCAATACGGACACATTGACAGCTTGCAACCGCCCTATTCTCTGTTTTGGCGCTGGGTAGAAAAAGACGCCATGTCTTACTGTGTAGAAAATCATATCTCAATCCTTGCCTATTCATCTCTAGCTCAAGGAATATTAACAGGTAAATTTGGGCCCGACCACAAATTTGCAGAAGGCGACCACCGCGCCAAAAGTAAGCTGTTCCTCAAAGAAAATTATGAACGAGTGCAAATAGCATTGACTCAACTCAGACCAATTGCCGATCGCCACCAAACAAGCTTGGGCAATTTAGCATTAGCGTGGTTGATTGCACAGCCGCAAACCAATGCAATTGTCGGCGCCCGCAATGCTGAACAAGCAGCCGATAACGCGAAAGCTGCTGAGGTAAAATTGAGTCAGGAGGACTTAAAAGAGATTGACGCGATCGGGCGAACAGTCACCGATCATTTAGACGACAATCCCGTCATGTGGAATTTCTAAAATAAAAGACTGGGCGGTTGAAACCGCGGCGACACAAACAAAACCCGCCTCCGCGGGTTGAAGACATTGCAATTAAAATCACATTTTTTTTAGTCTGCGGAGGCAGACTTCGTTCGTGTATACGCGGTTTCAACCGTACGTCCTATCTAAAATCCAAATCCAAAATCTAAAATCGAATGAGTTACTGTTTAAACCCCAACTGTTCCAAGCCCCAAAACCCGGATGCAGCCAAAATTTGCCGAAATTGTCGGTCAAAACTGCTGTTGCGCGACAGATATCGGGCCATAAAGGCGATCGGACAAGGAGGTTTTGGCAGAACATTCCTCGCCGTAGACGAAGACAAACCCTCAAAACCCCGCTGCGTCATCAAACAATTTTTACCAGCAGAAAGCCAACTCATCCCATCAGCCAGCAATCGCAACAGCAAAAAAGCCGCCGAACTTTTTGAACAAGAAGCAATGCGATTGGACGAATTAGGAAAACACCCTCAAATTCCCGAACTACTAGCCTATTCCATCCAAGACAACCGACAATATGTAGTCCAAGAATTTATCGACGGACAAAACCTAGCACAAATTGTAGAAGCAGAAGGCACATTTACACAAAATCAAATTCAAGACTTACTCAATAGCTTATTACCAGTCCTGCACTTCATCCACTCCCACAACGTTATTCACCGAGACATCAAACCCGGAAACATCATCCGCCGCGCCGACAAACAATTAGTTATAGTAGACTTTGGCGCCGCCAAAATTGCCACAGGTACAGCCTTACTCAAAACAGGAACCAGCATCGGCAGCCCCGAATACATCGCCCCCGAACAAGCCAGAGGCAAAGCATTTTTCACCAGCGATTTGTACAGTTTAGGCGTAACTTGCCTGTATTTATTAACTCAAGTTTCCCCCTTCGATCTCTTCGATCCCGGCGAGGATGCCTGGATTTGGCGGCAATATTTAAGCAACAATTCGGTGAGTAAAGAACTCGGAGAAATTTTAGATAAAATGATTGAAAATGCTACCAACCGCCGCTATCAAACGGCTGTTGAAGTATTAACACAACTGAATCCAGAAGCAGCAAAAAACCTCACGATTTCCCAAACAATTACCAAACCAGTCAAACCCGCAGCCAATCCCAATCCGCCCCCACAGCCAACCCATAACTGGCAATGTACTCACACATTAACCGGACACAAAAACTTAATTTCCTCTGTAGCTTTCAGTCCCAACGGAGAAGTTATCGCCAGCGGCAGTGATGACAAAACAATCAAACTTTGGCAAGTAGAAGACGGGCAAGAAATAGTGACTCTCGCAGGACATACTAACTCTGTTCATACAGTAGTTTTCAGCCCTGACGGCAAAACTCTTGCTAGTAGCAGTCACGACAAAACACTCAAACTTTGGCGGATGAAAGATGGGCAAGAAATCCGCACATTTGCAGGTCACAGTAACTCAGTTTATGGCTTAGCTTTTAGTCCCGATGGCGAAACTGTGGCTAGCAGCAGTTGGGACAAAACAATCAAGCTTTGGCGCGTCAAAGACGGGCAAGAAATCCGCACACTTGCGGGTCACATCAACTTAGTTTATTTTGTCGCATTTAGCCCAGATGGAGAAACTCTGGCTAGTAGTAGTTGGGACAGAACCATTAAGATTTGGCGAGTCAAAGATGGCAAGCTAATTCGGACGCTGACAGGTCATACAGACTGCGTTCGCTGTCTAGCTTTCAGTCCAAACGGAGAGTTTCTGGCCAGCGGCAGTCACGATAATACTATCAAAATTTGGTGGGTCAAAGATTGGCAAGAAGTTTTAACAATTGCAGGTCATTCTTGGTATGTTGATTCGATCGCATTTAGTCCCGATGGCGAGATGATTGCCAGCAGCAGCAATCAAACTATTAAAATTTGGAAAGTTAAAGATGGTGGAGAAATTTGTAATATTTCCGGGCATACAAATTCGGTTTACTCCGTTAATTTTAGCCCGGAAGGAGAGTTTTTGGCTAGCGGCAGCAGTGATAAAACTATTAAGATTTGGCAGAATATTATTTAGATTGAATTAGCCATAATCAAAATAGGACTCGGCGATTGAAATCGCGACTATACAAACGAAGTCCGCCTGCGCGGACTGAAGAATTAGGCGATTTAAAGCCCGGATTTGGTATGAAGTTCTCACTGAAAACCGAAGAGAGGGGACTGATTCAATAGTTCTCCATCTCAACTTTTCGGCGCAACTCTCGAATCGCAACGCTTGTATTGCGATCGCGCGACATTTGGTAGCACTCCAAAACAAGTTCTGATATGTTAAAGTTGGGAAAAAAACGGCTAATAGAAGTTTCGATGTAGCCCTCGCCTTCCAAGCAATAAATCCTCAACCGATTCTGCTTGAACAACCACACTTCCGGTACTCGATAAGGCAAGTAATCATTCACATCCGTGTAGCTAGTGACATCCACTTCGATCGCCAAATCCGGCGGTGGTTCGACACCCCAAGCAATTCGGTCTTTACCTGCGATCGCCGCCCAATTATCGATATAAAAACAATAATCCGGTTCAATGCCCCTTACCTCCGGCAAATCCATCGTAATCGGTGTAAACGCTTCATACTCTCGCCCCAAGCAATCTAACAGAACCATTGCCACCATTGCAATAATATGAGCTTGTCGTCCGTGTACGGGTAAAGGGGACATTAACAAAATCTCTCCTGGTCGATACTTGATGCGCGGAATCTGACGGTCTCCTAATTGTTGCACAAGAGCCTGATAATCTTGCCAAGTACCAGGAAACTTCATAACTGTTCCTGGGGGTAAATGAATTTTTTCTGGCGTGACAACTGCAAACATAAAACTTATACCTCTAAAAAGTTCTTTATTTATCAATCCATCTGCTTCACTACCTCCAAGGCTAAGCCTAGCACTTCTGCAATTTGCTCATCGCTCAAGCCAAGCCCCCGTAACTTACCCACCGCTTCAATCTTAACTTGATTCTTGTTGCCCTGAGATTCAGGATTCGGAGGCTGACTTTTATCGGTGGCAGTAGTGGGTACTTCTGAGCAAGCATTGATATAGTTAGTTGTGTTGCTATTACCAAAATTAGTAGTATTACGATCGCCCAAATTGATATTCAGATTTAATTGCCGTTCTAAAACAGATTCAAGATTACCTTTATCAATTTGTTCACCAAAAACATCAGATAACATTTGCAAAAGCTTGTAACCTATATCCTTAGCATGACCAGGCGTACAACCGTAAGTATCTGCAATATCAGAATACTTTTGTCGATTCAGTATTCCCTCGATAATTTTACGCTGCAAGTCATTGAGATGTTTGCCTGTTTTTGCGTTGAGCGCTTCATCTACAAATTCCAAGATATCGGCGGTGTTCATCAGTAGGGGTGTCAGAGAACTAGAGTTAGTATAGCCGAGTTGATCCGTCTTTTTCCGTCTTTATCCCAATTTGATAAATACCCGTCTTTTTCCGTCTTTTTTCGCTTTGCAGTTTTGGGCGATCGGTATATGATAGTGAAAATTATAAAATCAGCCCCTAAAAAACAGTAATTATTGGTAGGGATTGTCTTTTTGATATATTCGCAGGCATTTATATCCGATTTTGTATATACCAGAGAAATAATATGAAAAACTTAAGTTTATGGGGGCAAAAACTCTGCTTAATTTTGGGGGGAATTATGGCGGGTGTTTTCGTGGGAGAATTAGCTCTTCATCTGGGGGGAATTAAAGGTCTAAAAAAGCCCACCGATTCTGTCTCTTTTGATAGTTACAGATTAGACGATCCCGCTGGTTGGTCATTGAAACCGGGCGCATCTTTCGAGTGGCAGGGTGAAGGGGATAGATCCTTCATCCAAGCGAATAAAGATGGTTTACGCGATCGCGAACATACGAAAGAGAAACCACCAAAAACTTTTCGGATCGCGGTGTTGGGAGATTCCTTTGCCGAAGCTTTACAAGTGCCGATGGAAAATACTTTTTGGTGGAAAATGAGAAAGCAACTCAATAAACAATGTACTGCTTTAGGCGATCGCAAAGTTGAGGTAATTAATTTCGGGGTTCAGGGCTATGGGACGGATCAACAACTAATGACTCTGCGCCATAAAGTCTGGCAATATTCTCCCGATTTAGTGCTCTTAGCTTTTCTTCCTGGCAACGATATTATTAATAATTCAAAAAAACTTGAATTTTCTCAACGTAAGCCATTTTTCGTCTATAAAAATGGGGAATTAGTTGCAGATATGTCATGGCTGAAAATGTCACCAAGAGAACATAACTATTTGGAGTTTTCATCTGTTGATTATCTTCCGACTTGGTGGGTCAATCGTTCACGCATTTTGCGGTTAGTCAGACAAGTTGATTTAAATAATAAGAAACGTCTAGTTGATGCCGCAGACAAAAAACGAGCCGCTAATAACTTTCAAGAACCTATCGATCCAGTATGGAAAGAGGCTTGGCAAGTGACAGAAGGATTAATTACACTAATGAGTCAGGAAGTCAAGGCAAAAAAGGCAGAATTTATGATTTTGATTCTCAGTTCGGGAGTTCAAGTCAATCCTGAGCCTATGATGCGTCAAAGCTATGTGAAACGATTGGGCATTAAGGACTTGTATTATCCCAATCAGAGAATCAAAGCCCTTGGCGATCGCCTTAATATTACGACATTGGATACAGTCCCGCGATTGCGAGAGTATGCAGAAACCAATAAAACTTGCGTACATGGCTTTCCCAATGCTATGCGCTGTGACGGTCATTGGAATAGTCAAGGTCATGAGCAAGTTGCTCAACTTATGGCACAAAACTTATGCGATCGGTTCAAAGCAGAAGCTTCGGATTCCACCAACAATAACGCCCTAGTCAAGCAAAAGTAATATGATTCTTCCCAAATAATAAAAATCTTAACCATTGTACATCGTTGACAGGCCCATTGATGAGGATGGGGCGAAATCCTAACGCTATCTGTTTTTAAACAGAAGTGCGATCGTCCTTCTTCCACTTCTTCAACAACTCCGGCGTCACCAACCCTTGAGGAAAAAATATCGTCCCCAAAACAATCAACACTCCAAACACAATTAACCGCCCATCCCGCAGAAATTGCGCCAACCAAACCGGCAATCCCTGAATCGTCGCCATTCCCCTCAAAACCTCCGGCAAAGCAGTAAAAACCATCCCGCCCAAAACCGACCCCACAAAAGTTCTGCTACCACCAATCAACACAGAAGTCAAGTAAATAATACTAGCATCAAAAGTACCTTGACGGGCGTTCCAAGTATTGAGAAAATGCGCGCTAACCGCACCAACAACGCCTGCTAAAATAGCACCCAACGTAAAAGCCAGAACCTTGTAAAAAGTCGGGTTAATGCCGATCGCATCCGCCGCCAACTCATCAGCCCGAATCGCCGCAAAAGCCCGTCCCACCCGAATCCGTTCCAGCCGGTACAGAATCGCCATGCTGACCAGCAGCAAAGGCAGTACAATCCACAAATACTCGATCGGTGTTCCAAACGGCTGCGGAATCCCAAAAATCCCCACAGCCCCGCCAGTGATATCCAGATTGAGGGATAAAACCCGTAGAATTTCCACAAAAGCAATAGTTGCGATCGCCAAATAAATCCCCCGCAACCGCAGCGCCGGAATACCCACCAAAATACCCAACAACCCCGAAACAGCCCCTGCAATTATCATCTCCAATAACAGCAACGGCAGCGGAAACAAACCCCCCGTCGTTTGAAACACCGTCGTAGACAAAATCGCCGCAATATACCCACCCAAAGCATAAAAACCGGGGCTAGCGAGAGATAATTGTCCAGTCATTAAAGGCAAATATAGCGACAATCCCAACATTGCACCCAACAACATCGAGACAATCAAAAAACCGTAAGTAGTAAAAAATGTATCCATAACTTTATTTATTTCTTAGTCTCGCGTTGCGCGGACTTCGTTTGTGTAGAAGCGATTTCAATCGCCGAATCATTCTACACCTTTTGAATCAAACGTCGCCCAAACAAACCCTGCGGCCTAACCAACAGCATTACAAACAATATGCCAAAAGCCACAGCATCCTTATAAGCCGAAAAATCTCCCGGCACAAAAGCCTCCACCAAACCAATGATAAACCCACCCACAACGGCCCCAGGAATACTCCCCAACCCACCAAGCACAATCACAGCCAAACCCTTCAAACCAAAAGCAATCCCAAAATACGGCCCAGCAATACTCACACTAGAACCCACCAAACTCCCCGCCAAACCAGCCAGAAAACTGCTCACAAAAAACGTCAAAACAATATATCTGTCAGTATCAATCCCCAACAAACTAGAAGTAGTAGCATCTTCAGCCACCGCCTGCATTGCCTTACCAAATTTAGTGAAATTTATCAAGTAAGTTAGGACAGTTACGATCGCAACAGCCACCACAAAAATCACCATTTGCACAGTGCGAATCGGAATCGGCTGATCCGCCGTACCAAAGTTAATCGCTGCCGGCAAATTCCCGTAAGTATTAGCAGGAAAAGTGTAAATTTCAGCCCCGACAAGATACTGAATGATATTTGCGATCGCCACAGCAGCCCCCAAACTCGACACCATCGTCAGCAGAGGATCAGAGTTTCTGCGGCGCAAAGGTGAAAAAGCAACTCTTTCAATCATTACTCCCACCAAACCAGCCAGCGTACTACCCAAAATTAGCGCCACAGCAAAAGGCAACTGCACGGGAATCCTAGCATTAGCCAACAACCCATTAAAACCGAAAGCACCACCCATCAGCGCATAAGTGAAATAGGCACCCAAGGTAAACACAGTACCGTGAGCAAAGTTAATAATTCCGAGAATAGAAAACACCAGCGTGTATCCTAGCGCAAAAATAGCATACACGCTGCCGATCGACAAACCATTCAGAAATTGTTGCAGAAACAGAGTTAAATCCATCGCCAGTCACGAATTAGGCATCAAAATTAAATCATTCACCGATCGACAAACTAACAATTCTCCTTCTTCTTAACATCCATTACATCCATTACATCCGTTACATCCGTTACAGAATCCGCTGCCGAACTTCCTAACATCCGTTAAATCCGCTACAAAATCTGTTGCCGAACTTCATTTCAGAAACTCAAACTTACCGTTATTTCCATCCGCCTCCATTTTAATTTGTGCCACATAAAAGTCTTTTTGATTTATTTCACCTTCCGGCGTAAAAGAAATTTCCCCCAAAGGCGTATCATACTTTCCAATCAACAACTGCTGATTTAAATTTGTACGCAATTCTGCTAAAGGTTTTTCGCTAACCTTCGACTTAGCATTAATTGCCTTTAATGACTCAACAAAAACTTGTACGCCAGTAAAAGCTTGAGCACTAAACTGAGGCGGTTCCTTCTTATATTGAGCGCGATAAGCATCGCGGAAAGCCTTATTAATTTCATTTTGATATTCCGGGCTGTATGCTTGGGCAATCAAAACCCCATCGCAAAGAGCCTTGCAAACAGTAAATACATTGGAAGTATTCAGACCGTTGCCGCCAATGATAACGCCTTTGTAGCCCAACTCCCGCAATTGCTTAATTAAATTACCTCCATCTGCGGCCAACCCAGAAATAATTATCAAATCGGGCTTGACATTGATCCCATTAGTGGCTTGAGATTGGAAATCTGTATCAGTAGTCAAGAATTTTTGGACTGTTGCCAATTCCAGCCCCATCTCTTTAACCGTTTTCTGGAAAGTTTCAGTCTCAGATTTGCTGAAAGCATCATTCTGAGCAAAAAACACGGCTACTTTCTTGATATTGGGATTTTGCTTGAGGGCGGCTTTCACCGCGTTAGGTGCTACCACGGCGACAGGCGCGGAGACTCTGGCCACATAATCGCCAATCTGGGGAATGCCTTTAGCCGTGTTGGAGGGTGCGAGCACAGTAACTTTGGCGCGATCGGCGATCGGATCTGCACCAAAAGCCTGCTGTGATAGAGTTGGGCCCACAATACCCACAACCTTATCCTGATTGATCAGAGTATTGAACGCATTAATCGCCCCTTGTTCATCTCCACCCGTATCTTGGAACACCAGTCTAATCGGCGTTCCATCTACACCGCCCTTATCGTTAAAATACTTCTCAGCAATTTTCGCCCCAGCCACCTGTTCCTGGCCAAGTAAAGCCACATTGCTAGTTTGCGCCACCCCAATCCCAACCGGAATAGCGGCAGAGTTCCCTGCACCCGCACCATCTGGCGAAGCTGTGGGAGATGAGGAAGTACCTGGAGACGCTGTATTAGTAGATGTCTGAGGAGTGTTGGTCTGACTGCAAGCCATCAGCAGTGAAGCGCAGGTAAGGAACAAGGCGGTAGGACGAGGAGCCGGTTTTTTCATGGGAGGGCGATCGAACACACATATATATAGAACATCTTTCTGTAGAGATATTCTACCCATTAGCGGCAGAGTCCCCGGAAAAAACCTTACCATTACCGCCCAAAACAGGTGACATCCGGAAAAGCAGAAAGGGCGATCGGAGGTCTCAGCCAGTATGAACAGCTAAAACCCTTGGTGTATATAGGTTTCAAAAAAAGTCAAAAATAGTTTCCCAAAAAGCTTGACAACTCTTGGCGAAATAAG